>JAZNJB010000046.1:0-32247 GCA_045577815.1 Acutalibacteraceae bacterium | reverse complement strand
GTACATTCATCTAACAAACCTGATTTTGCAAGCTCATCGTATAGCTCATTTGCAAAAATCTTTGCTGCATTCTGATACATTTCATCATGTAAGCGGTTAAGTTCTTCTGTTGGTTCAGATATAAGAATGTTGCAAAGATATTTGTCTTTCTGTTTTAACAGAAAACCATATTCTTCAAGAAACTCTGCTTCACTTTCAACATATACAGGTGAAACACCCAATTCATCAGCAATTTCGTTTATTGATTTTGCTTCGTTTCTTACAGTGTAAACAATATTCTGTGAAATAGCACTACGTAAGAAATTTGATATATCACCCTTTGTTCCGATTTTACCGCTGAAGCTACACATATCAAATCTTTTTGGATTAAACTTTAATTCACTGGGTTCTCTCATAATTCCCATACCTCTTTTCAGTTCTTTTTTAGCTTCAAACAAATGCCACTTTACTGTGCCGACAGGAATATTTAATTCTTTAGCTATCTGCTCCTGCTTTTTGTTTTCATAGTAATACATAATTACTATCCTGCGTTGCAACTTTGAAAGGTAGGCAATTTCAGAATATAGCTTTGAAATTTCTTCTCGCTGAGTAAGTGCAGATTCGGCAGTTGGTGTTTCATCATACAGACAATTCTCAACTTCATCAATAGGCACACCCGCAAAGCTATGGTTATTATCACGGTAATAATTGCTCAGACTGTTATGAGCAATAGTCCAGATGAATTTTGAAACATCTGCAATATCATCACGCTTAATTAAAGAAACATAAACCTTAGCCATGATTTCCTGAGATAAATCCTCTGCATCTTCAATGCTACGACACTTTTTCAAAGAAAAACCGAAGACAGGTTTTAAATATTCAGTTGTCCATCTTTCAGCATCTGTTCTGTTCATTTTGACCTCCTTGAAAGCTGCTTTCACCTATATAGACACAGAAGATTATAAAAGGTTGGAAAATCTTATAATAATTGTAGCATATAAATACTTGTTTTTCCAACCATACTTCTTGCAAAAACAAATTACCATTCAAAAGCAACACTTGAAATTTACGAAAATTGTAGTATAATTGGTTCAAATCTTAATTGGAGGAAATCGGTATGTTCTTTATCACTATTCGACGCAGACGAAGATAGCTTGTATCTTATTCGGGTACAGGCTTAAATTGCTGTGTGCCTGATAGAGTGATAGAGAAAAGTTTACCTTTTATATTACTGTTAATGGCATATAGCTGTTAACAGTATTTTTTATTATGTTGGAGGTTATTAAAAATGAAGAATTTTAAATATAAAACATTATTCAAAGCTATTTTAGAACAAGTAGATTTACCTGATAATGCGGTAATTGCAGATTTAGGCTGTAAGGATGCAACTTTTCTTTTGGCTTTTCAAGAAGCTTTTCCAAACAAAATCAGGTCAGCTATAGGTGTAGATATAACCGACAAATGGTTTCAGGATGTTAAATATGATAGCCCTATAGAGTTAAAAGTTATGAATTGCTCGAAAAAACTTGATTTTGACGATAACACCTTTGATTTTGTATTTACAAAAGATATGTTTGAATGTGTATCCGATAAGGATTCTTTAGTAAATGAAATTTACAGAATTTTAAAACCGGGCGGAGTTGTGATTTGCGTAAACTGTGATTGGGATAGTGTTGCATACAATGGCGAAAACAAAGAACTGATCACCAAAGCAATTCATACATACGCTGTAACAAAGCAACCTTGGATGGATGACCTAGATAGTTGGATTGGCAGAAGGATGTACGGCTTCTTTAATGAAAGCACATTATTTGAAAGTTCCGTGAGTGTTCATAATGTTGTTGAAACTGAATATACAGATGGTACATTCGGTTATGATTTAAGTTTGGATATCGCTTGGCTCTATAAAGAAAACACAGGCACTCTCAGCAAAGAAGAATATGATGAATTTATTGACAATCTGAAATTATCACAAGAAGACGGACAATACATTTTCTCGAAACCATATTATATTTATAAAGGTGTGAAGAAATAACATAATAATTACGTATTTGCCCTTTTTATTGCTTTATCTCATTTTAGCTTTCCAGTTTTTTATGCCCTATTTTAATGGGGTTTGGGCTTCTGCCCGTAACTTACGGTTGGCGGATAGCCGACTGCTCTGCTTGCCCAGCTAAAGCAGGGTGTTTTAGCCTTTTTTCTTCTCTTTGTTTATTGCGATACATTTTTTAACATATGGGTAAGAAAAGAAAAAATGAGAGAACAGGGGTTTACCTTGTCCTCTCAATAACTTGTTTTATTTGGCTTTTGGTGGTGCACAAACGGATGTTTATTAGTTACTGTACTCAATTTTTCAAAAAATGCAAGCTTATTTTTCAAATAATTCTATCAATGCAGGGACATCATCAACTAATGTTGAATAGACTATCTTCAAATCAACACTGCCATAATCATGAACTACACGATTACGCAAACCCGAAATATCTCTCCAGGGAATATCATTTCTAATCAATTTATAATCATCCGACATTCTCTTTGCATTTTCAGAAACTTGAATCAGACGGAACAACATTGAATCTAAAAGCACTTCGTTTTGTTCAAACTCGTCTTTAGATACATTTGACATATGCTTTGAAATAAACTTAAGGTCAGTTAATATTTTTTCAATATAATAAGCATCATTTTTCAGGTTGTTCATATACTCTCACACCATCTTTTAATATTTCATCAATTAACGCCTGATTATCTGCTAATTGTCGTAGGTCTAACAAATCAACTTTCTTGTGTAATGTTTCTCTGAGTCGTTCTGCAATACCAAAAAATTTTAAGCCTACAATTTCTGTTGATACAAGCAAATCAACATCGCTTTTCTCTGTTGCTTTTCCTTTAGCGTACGAGCCGAACAGGATACAATATTTAACGTCGTATTCATCCAATACAGCTTTACAGCCTTGTTTAATTTCATCTAATGTAAGTATACCATGTTCTTCATCCAAGACCACATGCTTTTCAAGCTCGCTTACCATAGAACGATATTTAAGTGTTCCAACCTTGATTTCATTATTCTCATACTCTTTATATGAACGCAAAGACACACCTAAAATTGTAGCTGCTTGTTGTTGAGTGAGTTTTTTTGATAACCTTAGTTGTTTTAAAGTAGACATTATCCCATCTCCTTTAAATATTTTATATCATTCTTGCACTTTGAAGTCAAGAGAAAAGTGCAAAATTTGCACTTTTGGTTTCTGGTAGAGTGCAAATTATGCACATTATAATTTGATTGAAGTGCAACTTCAATTTAGCATATATATTTTTATAGTATGCCGAATTATAGCTTGACAACCTAATTTTTCTATATTATTATGCAAATAGTCAGAAAACTCTAAAAACCAAAAAGCCGAGAACCCTTGATTCTAATGGGTTTACGGCGTGTCATCCAGGTCTTGTTACCATCAGGTTCTAATGAATGCAAGTTCATGTGGGTTCAAGTCCCATTCTCTGCACCAGAATAAAGAATTCACTTTTGTGAGTTCTTTATTTTTATGTAAAAATAAACCAATCGGGACTTGAACCCAAGAGGGTCTGAGCGTTAAGAAACATTGCGGACAATTAAGTATTCTTTATTCACAAACACAAGAGAAATTCAACATTTAATTCAACAGGTGTTTAATGTTTCATAAAACGGGAGTTTTTTTACAGATTTGCTTGACTTTGTCGGAAAAAACCTATATTATCTTACTACAAGAATAGTGGGAAAGTGATTTTTTTTTGAGTTTTAATTAATTCATAGATTATCTTTTTTTGTATAAAATTGTCCTTGATAAACGGACAGAAAGAGGTTGCCAATGGGCACAAAATGTAATTATTTTTCAACAATGAAGGCTATGTCCGCAATCGACTTACCTTTGGAAGAAAAAACCTGGCTTCAGCACTATGGCGATATGCCGGAGCATATGTGCTACCGCGAAGGCTCTATTTACGAGCTTCTCAAAGAAATGAAGGAAAAGCAACCCGATGCACCTGCGTTGGAGTTTTTCGATACTGTTTATAGCTTTGAGTCAATGGATGAAAATATTAATATTGTTGCAAATGCGCTTATAAAATCAGGTGTTGTTGAGGACGAAAGCGTTACAATCTGTATGCCCAATATGCCTGAAGCAATTTTCCTTATTTATGCTATAAATAAAATTGGTGCAGTTGCAAACGTTATTCATCCTTTAAGTGATGCAAACGAAATCAGAAACGCAGTTTCTCTTACTAATTCAAGCCTTATTTTCACAACAGATGTATCCTACAAAACTGTTAAGGATGCAGGTGTTCCCAATGTTGTTGTTTGCGAAGTTAGTATGAGTATGCCACCTGTTCTTAAAACTCTTTATAACCTTAAGAGCAGAAAGCAGATGAAATATTCTTCTGACACAATAACATGGAAAAAATTTGTTGCAGGTATGGGCACAATTGCTCCCTCTGTTAAAAGAAACAGAGATGATGCTGCGGTTCTTATTTACAGCGGTGGTACAACAGGTAAATCCAAAGGCATTGTTCTTTCGAACCTTTGCTTTAACTCTCTTGCTATCCAGTGCTTTGCTGTTTGTCCTGAGGCAAGACCGGGTGCATCTATGATGTCAGCTCTTCCTATTTTCCATGGCTTCGGTCTTTGTGTTGCAGTTCACGCGCCTCTTTGCTTGGGTATGAAATGTATTCTTATTCCCAAAATTGATATTAAAAAGCTTAACGAAACAATTAAAAAGAAAAAGCCCACAATTGTACCTGCGGTTCCCACTATGCTCAAAGCAATTACCAATAACAAAAATCTTGGCCCCGACAGTTTCAAGAGTGTTAAGGTTATTCTCAGCGGAGGAGACTATTTAAGCGACGATTTAAGAGCTAAGGTTATTGATTATTTCCGCTCCTGCGGTTCAAAGGCACATATCAGAATTGGTTATGGTCTTTCAGAAGCAACTGCATTCTTTACTGCAACCGCTTATGGTGCAGAGGATATTGATAATATCGGTATTCCTAATCCTGATACATATATCAGAGTTTGTGACCCTGTTACAAACGAAAAGCTTCCCGATGGCGAAATCGGTGAAATTTGTGTTAATGGCCCAACTGTTATGCTTGGCTATGTTAACGATAAGGAAGAAACAGATAACGCTATAAGAACACATGCTGATGGCACACAGTGGCTTCACACAGGTGACCTTGGTTACCTTGAAGACGGAATTCTTCATTTTACCTCCCGTCTTAAAAGAATGATTATCTCTAATGGTTATAATATTTACCCAACAGAGCTTGAAAACATACTTAACAAATGTAAGTATGTTGCATCAAGTGTTGTTGTTGGTATTAAGGATAAGGTTCGCGAGGAAGCACCAAAGGCTGTTATAGTGCTTAAGAGCGGTGTTGAAAGAACCGTAGAAATCGAAAAAGAAATCAAGGAATTCTGCAAAAAGAATATTGCTAAAAATGCACAGTTTAAGGAAATTGAATTTACCGATGCATTGCCTACAACTAAAATCGGTAAGGTTAACTATCGGATTTTTGAAAAATTGAAGGATAAAGAAAAAGAAGCTGATGCTGTTGAAGGAAAAGAAGCAGTAACAAGCGAGAAGGAATAATTAAAGAGATAACCCCGATGAGCTTTTGAAAGCTCATCGGGGTTATAAAATTTATTGTTATTTTGCAGTTGCGTTCTTTGAAGCGCCCGGAGCAGACCAACCGCCTTTGCCATCATTTAAATCATAAATGGCTTGAACCTTATAATAGTATTTCTTGCCGGATTTTACATCCTTGTCAAGAAAAGCTGTTGAACTTGCATCATTAGTGAAATAATGGAACTTGAATCCGCTATCAGTTCCGCTTTCCTTACGCAAAACCAAATATTTTGTAGCAGGAGAGCTTGCTTCCCATTTGATTTTAATGCCTTTAGAGGTTGTTTTTGCAGAGGTTACATCAATAGGGTCCAGATAAGTAACGGGTCGACCTACTTTGTTGGCATAACCACTTAAAGTGTTTTTGTAAGACGCTTTAAGGTTGTAAAAGTATGTTTTTCCGTTTTTAGCGGATTTATCAACATAAACGTAAACACCATACTGGTCTTTTTCTAATTTATCTGCAGAAACCACATCTATTTGCTTGAATGATGTTTCACCATCAAGCTTTCTATAAACATAATATTTATCTGCTTTGTCTGCAGGCTCCCAACGCAACTGAACACCGTTTTTTACATTGTCGGGAGTGTAGAAAGCATTCGCATCAACCCATCTGATTTTCAAGCCTGTTTTGTTATATGCACTGTTAGTCTGGCTCTTAGCGGCTTTAACTGTATATGTATATACTCTGCCGGAATTTCCTGAATTGTCAGTATAGTATGTTTTTTCCGTTGTTCCGATATACTCGTAACTGTTGCCGCCATATTTTCTGTATACTTTATAGCGGTCAGCACCTTTGACCTCTTTCCAACTGATTTTTACACCTGTATTTGTGTTTTTGATAGAAGAAAGCTCGGGAGCTGCAAGGTAATACTTGCCTTCTATATTGTAGCCACTCATTGTATCGCCTTTTCCGGCTTTTACACAATAGTAGTATTTCTTTCCGCTTTTTGCGGTTTTATCGGTGAAGGAAGTACCGGTTACTGTGTCAAGTCGGGTCCATTCTGAAGAGGCTGAGGTCTTGCGATAAATTCTGTATTTTGTTGCACCTGATACCTTAGCCCATTTAAGATTGACGCCTTTTGTAATGTTTTTAATATCAACAACGGGTGTATCGTAGAAGGTAATAGCAGCACCTGTTGAATTTAAGTCACCAATACCAACGAAGTTGACGCCTCTGACGGTGTAAGTGTATTTCTTACCGCTTCTTACGGTTTTATCAACAAAAGATGTTTTATCTGCACTAACAGTATCAAGGTAGGTGAATTTAAATTGGCCCGCTGCTTTTCTGTAGATTCTGTATTTTTCTGCATCCTTGACTGCAGACCAGGTGATTTTTACGCCTTGATTTGTGTTAGAAGCCTTGATGTTTTTGATTTTTGCAGGCTCTTTGATTGAACCACCATTGTTTATAACCACATCAGAGGTGTAGTAGCAATCAGCAAGCTTCTTTTCTCCTATTTTAAGAGGAGTTAAGCCATCAAGAGAGTTTCTGGATTCATCTTCAATGGCAATAAAACCATATGTGGGATGTTCGATTAAATCGTAAACATAAATATCTGTGCCGGATTCAATTGTACCATCGCCATAATCAAATTCATAATCGTACTCATAGAAACCGTATTTTTTTCCTTTTTTATCAACGCAAACGTTAATGTAATCAGTGTAATCAGGGAAGAAAATTGCTTTATAAGAATCGTCCTCTTCTTCGGGGTAATCGGTGTAACCGATATAAAAGCCTGTGCTTTCATCATACATGGGCTCATATTCTGTAACAACAGTAAATCCGTCAAGAGATACAGCTTTACCATCTGCATATTCGTTCAGAACATAGCAGTCGATAAGTTCATCATAAGTAACAGAATAAACCAAGTATTTGCCTGTTGACTCAAAGGTTTCTTCGTCAAACTCTTCATCAGCAATATAATAAATGCCGTCTTTTTTGAGACCAACTTCGTACCAATCGTAGGAATTCCATTCTAAATCATAAGCTTCGATTTGCTCATAAATGTCTATAGTGTATTTTTCAAATTCAGGCTCTTTAGCAACAACCTTTCCGCCCAGTTGAATAAGCTGCGCAGAATCTCTGATAGTTGAACCATAAACCGCAATAGTTGGTGTTTCAAGAACAGTGTTAGAAAAAACTTTAAGCTTGACTGTTTTGTCAATTTTTATTTTAGAAGCAGTTGAATCAGTCTGAACAACTATACCAAAGCCTTCACCTGCTCTGTTTACAACAAGCTCGCCATTACCGGTTATGGTAATTGAAGAACCTCTTGTAGTACCTGAAGAGGAAATACCTGCAAGCTCGTTGTGACCGATAAGTTTAATTTTGAAATCATCGCCCATTTCATAAGCATCAACAACGGCGGTTTTTGCTTTTACATTGTTAAGTGTAAGGGTGTTGGTTTCAAGGTCATAGGAAGCACCTGAGAAAATGTCAGGAGTTTCCCCCAAGGCTATCTGTGGGTAGAGGACTAACATGTCGTAAGAGTCCATTTCTGTTAAGGAAAGCGAAGAAATTTTAGAAAAATCTATATCTTCATTTTCCGGGTCAAAGGGATATGGTCCGTTTTCAGCAAATACTGTTATGGGTGCCATAACGGAGAAAACCATAAGCATTGCTAAAACCACACTTAAAAACTTTTTCATAATTTCCACTCCTTTTTATTTTTGTGGTTCAGCTTTAAAATACCACAAAACTCGGTCTATAACAATAAAATTTTGTCAATCGTAATAATTTTGTAACCTTAGAGCTCAAGTGACTTTTTAATATGATACGGGTTAACTTGTGATACGGAATAGGTTTACTGTTCAACAACAAGTGTTAAAAACAAGGAGCTTGACAAAAAAGTTTCTTTTTTGCCAAGCTCCTAAAATTATTTCTCAATTTTCAAAGTTTTAATTTCCCAAGGTCTGAAAGTGATTTTGTCACAAGTTTTATTTAATTCATTACCCAATAAATCTGTTTCATATTTTTCTTTGCCCATAGTGAATTCTATGGTTTCTTCAATATCTGAGAAGTTGCAGAAACGGGCTAAAATATGGTCTTCTTCGGGGTAAAGAGCGGTAAGAATAACATTTCCTTTTTCGGTATTGATATTTGCGTAATTGAATTCGCTTAAATTGCCGTCTCCTTTTTCTAAAACAACTGCTGAGGGAGAATAAGCGTAAGAGAGGGCTTTTTTATGAAGCTCTGCTTCGGAAAGCTTACTTTCAAAGGGATATAAAGCAAATTCATCCTCGAACTGTCCGTTGAGAATACGGTCGCCACAAAGATATTCATTGGAATAAAGTAAGGGAATATGAACTCTGTTTCCTGAAACTGCTGCACCCATACAACCTTTGTTGAAAACTGCAAGTCCGTTATTAGCATCCTTGAGAGAAACCCAATAAATACCGTGATAATAAGTTGTTGAATTGAAGGATTCTTCAGGACAAACCTCTTCATCAAGAATGATTCTGTCATCTGGGTACCAATATTCTTCGGTTTTTCTTAAAGCACCATTCCATTCTGAAATGGAATAAGGCAAATCCCTGAACATTTTTCTGTCTTTTTTAAGACAGGGATTCATAACAAAGCAAATTTTGTCTTCGTGGTGGTGTCCGTTTACTGTAAGAGGAGCAGGTTTGCCGTGGGTAATGTCTGTTCTGCCAACTCGTTCTCCATTCATTTCAAACTTTGTTTTACAGTCAATTCTCTTTTCGTTACCATTGAATTTCATCTGGAATTCATAGGGAATTGAACCGATTTTACCTTTTTGAGTGGCAATAGCTCCAAGGTCGGAAAGATTTATTTCCCAAGTACCACTTGCTGTGCAGTCAACATCGTCAACAAAGCCTTTTAAGAGCTCACCGTTACCATTGTCGCAAAGTATTTTGCCGGTTTCAGCATCTTTTATGTAAGCGATACCTGTGTCGGTTAATTTTATTTCATAATTTGGTGTTGTGAGGATACCATTGTTTTCAGACCAAGAAAAGAGGGTGTTGTTTGAAGTTTCTTCTTCAACAAGAGCGAAGCTCTTTGCAGTAAAAGGTGGTAACTGAATATGAGCGCGAAGGATTTTTTCTTTTCCGTTATCAATAATTTCACATTCAATTTTCTTGCCGTTATCAAAAACAGAAAAGTCTTTTTTCACACTAATTTCAATCCATTCATCAATAGGGAAGGAATGGTTGTTTATAACAAGTAAAGATTCATTGTTCTTGTGAGCAAATTTTGAAGCAATAAATTTCAAGGATTCGTTTTTTACTTCTTTGGATGCTTCAAGAGATGTGGGAATAAATCTTCTTGACAGGTCAAGAAGACCGCAAATTGTAACATCGTGATGCTCTGCGGCGAGAATGTATTTCCAAGCGTATTCAGATTTTTCTTGAAGAGCTTTTCCGCCCAACATAACTGAAAGAGCATTGAGCTTTTCAGCTTGAACAGCATCTACCTCGCCCTGACGGCAACCATTGAAGATTTCGTTACCACAATAACCCCAGGGCATCTGCACATGGAAGTCATTGTCGGTTGTGGGCATTTCTTCAGTTGCTTCGCCGTATATTTCGGGAATATCTTCAAGAAGAACATATTGATAGTTTTCTTTTTCTACCGTGTGAGCAATAACCGATTCAATAGGTTGGGTTAAGTCATCATATCTTGAAGCTAAAAGAGGCTCATATTTTTCAAACATCTTTTCAAAATCTTCAGGAGAATAAAGCTCGGAATCAACGGGCCAACGAGAAAAAATCCAGTTATCAACGGTAGTGCAGTTAAAACCACGACCTTGCTTTTCGTAGGTGGGAACTGCAGGTATGGATGTTCCGTCCTTACCAATCCATTTACCCCAGGAGCAGTCAAAGGTTCTCGGATAACCATAGCCCATTACATGAGAGCGTAAAATAGCCGCTTCATATCCGCATTGAGAAATTAACTGAGGAGTCTGGTTGTGAAGAGCAAATTCGGAAATAGCATAAACAGAGGGTGTTTTTCCGTAGTAATCAAGATTTGTTCTTACAGCATAAAGAAGCTGACGGGCGTTTGATTCTTCGGAAATGGTGAGCGCTAAAGGCTGACCGTATGTAGTTGCACCTAAACCAACTCTGTCAGGGTATTTTTCCAGAAGCTTTCCTATAAGCTCAACTACCTCAGGGTCTTCCTTTGAAAATTCATCGAATGTGAAAGATTCATAATCAAGTCCGATTTTTAAAGTCGGGTATTTTTCAAGCCATTCGAAAAGCGTTTTTAAACGGGGTTTAACAACGTCTTTCCACAGAACATAACCACCATGCTCGTAGGTTAAAATATATAATTTTTTGTCACTCATAAATAACACCTGCCTATGCAACAAGTATATTATTTCAATTAGTTTTTGTCAATAAAAAAGCAACCCTCCAAGAGAGTTGCTTAAAATTATTAATCGTTATATAAAGGGTATTTATCGCAGATTCTTGCAACGTTTTCAATAATATAATCTTTGCTGTTTTCGAAATCTGTTGCAGCAAGCTTAATGTATTCTGCAATATCAATCATATCCTGAGCCTCAAAGCCTCTTGATGTAACTGCGGCAGTACCGATACGGATACCACTTGTAACAAAGGGTTTTTCGGGGTCGTTGGGGATAGCATTTTTGTTAACTGTAATATGAACCTCGTCAAGACGATGCTCAAGCTCTTTACCTGTAATACCAAGGTTTCTCAAATCAAGGAGAAGAAGGTGGTTATCAGAACCGCCTGAAACAATGTCAACGCCTTGAGCAATAAGTGCATTTTCAAGTGCTTTACAGTTGGAGATAACTTTTTTACCGTATTCCTTGAATTCGGGTTTGAGTGCCTCGCCAAAGCAAATGGCTTTAGCAGCGATAATGTGCATAAGAGGACCGCCCTGAATACCGGGGAAAATAGCTTTGTTAACTTTCTTTGCAATTTCTTCGTCGTTTGTGAGAATAATACCGCCACGAGGACCGCGAAGAGTTTTATGAGTTGTTGATGTTACAACATGTGCATAGGGTACGGGAGAGGGGTGCATACCGGAAGCAACAAGACCTGCGATATGTGCCATATCTACCATAAAGAGTGCGCCTACTGAATCTGCGATTTCGCGTATTCTTTTAAAGTCGATAATTCTTGAATAAGCGGATGCACCTGCAACAATAAGCTTAGGGTTGCATTCTTTTGCTTTCTTCTCAAGGGCATCGTAATCAAGGTAGCCCTTTTCATCAACACCATAGCTTTCAAAGTTGAAATAAGAGCCGCTTACATTGACTGGTGAGCCGTGGGTAAGGTGACCACCGTCTGCAAGGCTCATACCTAAAACTGTATCACCGGGTTGAAGAAGTGCGAAATAAACCGCAAAGTTTGCCTGAGAGCCTGAGTGGGGTTGAACATTTGCATATTCGCAACCGAAAAGCTTTTTAAGTCTTTCAATTGCAAGGTCTTCTGCAATATCAACATATTCGCAACCGCCATAATATCTGCGAGAGGGGTAACCCTCTGCATATTTATTTGTGAAAATGCTGCCACTTGCAGCCATAACCGCTGCAGAGGTGTAGTTTTCGCTTGCAATAAGCTCAATGTTTCTGCTCTGGCGAACCTGCTCTTTTTCAAAAGCTTCAAAAAGCTCGTTATCGGCATTTTTAAGAAGCTCGAAATCTTTTTCAAGGTAACTGTTCATTGGGGAAAACCTCCTCAAACTAATTTGTTGAAATATCAGTAATATAATAACTTAAAAAAGCTCTTATTTCAACTAAAATAAATATTTAACAATAAGTTCTGTGATATTAACATAAACAAGGGTAAATTAAGGAGTTTTTTTAGAATTTTTTATATTGCCAAGTGGCAAAATAGTGGTATAATTAAAATGAATAAGTTTGATTAATTACTTTTTTATTACAAACTATGAGGGTGAAGTAATGAACACACAAGAGCTTAAAAACAAAATAATTGAAGAAAAAAAGAGAACAGGTACGGTAATACTTGCTCACACCTATCAGGAGCCCGATATTATTGATATTGCAGATATTACTGGTGATAGCTTCTTTTTGAGCAAGAAAGCGGCAGAGATAAAAGCTAAAAGAGTTGTTATGTGCGGTGTTCGTTTTATGGCGGAAAGTGTAAAAATTCTTTCTCCCGAAACCGAAACAATTCTTCCTGTTGCAACTGCAACCTGCCCTATGGCAGAGCAGATTGCTCCTGAAAGAGTAAGAAAATTCAAAGAAGAAAATCCTGAAACAGAGGTTGTTGCGTATATTAACACAACCGCTGCTTTAAAGGCAGAATGCGATGTTTGTGTTACAAGTTCATCCGCAATAAAAATTGTAAAAAAACTTCAAGCCGATGAAATTCTTTTTATTCCTGACCAGCATTTAGGTTCCTTTGTTCAGAAAAGCATTCCTGAAAAGAAGTTTATTTTTTGGGATGGTTTCTGTCCTGTTCACGCTCAGCTTACAAAAGATGATGTTTTAAAGTGCAAGGCAGAGCATCCCGATGCAGTGTTTGCAGTTCATCCCGAATCACCAAAAGAGGTTGTTGAGCTTGCGGATATGGTTGGCGCAACAAGTGAAATTATAAGCTATGCAAAAGCCCAAAAAGGAAAAGTTATTATCGGAACAGAGCGTGGGGTTGTTGATTATCTTGCCATTAATGAAGAAAACGGCGACAGATTTATTCAACTTGCTCCCGAAAAACTCTGTTGCGAGGATATGAAAAAAATCACTCTCGAGGATGTTTATAAAGCAATAATCGGTGAGGGTGGAGAAAAAGTAGAATTAGACGAAGATTTACGAAAAAAAGCGCTTAAAAGTATAAATCGTATGCTTGAATTGGGGTAAGAAAATGAATCTTTCCGAATTAAAAAAACATTATAGCGTAGTCATTGTAGGTAGCGGACTTGCAGGGCTTTATGGTGCACTGAATTTCCCCGAAGACATTGATGTTCTTATGCTTTCCAAAAAGGAACGGCACCAGTCCAACAGTTCCTTGGCGCAAGGCGGTGTTGCTTGCGTGCTTGATCTGGAAAACGACAGTTATGATTTGCATATTGAAGACACACTTATTGCAGGTGGCAGAGCAAATGATATTGAGGCGGTAACCCAACTTGTTGAAGAGGGTCCGGCTGATGTTTTAAGAACAATTGATTACGGCGTTGAATATGACCGCGATGAAAATGGTGAGCTTATAAAAACCCTTGAGGGTGGCCATTGCAGAAGAAGAATTGTTCATCATAAAGATACTTCGGGTAAAGAAATGGTGGACAAGCTCGTTGTTGCGGTTGAAAAGCTTCCCAATGTAACACTTTCTGATGAAACAATGGTAACCTCAATGAGCCGCATTAAAAACGGATTTAAAATTGAGGTTATGAGAGATGAAGAGTACAAAACAATTTATGCAGATTTTGTTCTTCTTGCATCAGGCGGTATCGGCAGAGTTTATAAATATACAACTAATCCATCAGTTGCAACCGGTGACGGAATACGCCTTGCCTATGAAATGGGCGCATCAATTAAAAATTTAAGCTATGTTCAATTTCATCCCACTGCATTTAATGGCGCAAACCGAGAGCAGTTCTTAATCAGTGAAGCTGTAAGAGGTGAGGGTGCATATCTTCTCAATTGCAACAAAGAGCGGTTTATGGACAGATATGACAGTCGCCTTGAACTTGCTCCCAGAGATGTAGTTTCCCGTTCTGTTATTATGGAGTCAAGGCGACTTGGCAGTAATAATTTCTACCTTGATATCCGATATAAAGGTGAAGAGTATCTGAAAAAACGCTTCCCCGGTATTTATGCAGGATGTTTAAGTCAGGGTGTTGATATTTCAAAGGATTTGATTCCGGTTTTCCCCTGTCAGCATTATCTTATGGGCGGTATTGAGGTGGATTTGAATGCGAGAACAACTCTTCCCCGACTCTATGCCGCAGGTGAATGTGCTTGCACAGGTGTTCACGGTAAAAACCGTCTTGCAAGTAACTCTCTTTTGGAAGCTCTTGTTTTCGGAAGAAAAGCTGCAGAGGACATAACCCGTTGCATAAGAGCAGGATTTTATAAATTAACAGTTCCCGAAGAAAAAGAACCTGACAGAACAGGCGCACCACTTCCGAAAGGAACAAGAACAGAAATCCGTGATATTATGCAAAGAGCATATTTCGTAATTCCCGATGAGGGCGCAATTCACCAAGGTAAAAAACGAATTGAAAATATACTTAACAGGCTAAAAAATGGTAAATTTGCAGTAACTGCAGATTATTGCGAGGCTCTTTCCCTTGCAACAATAGCCTATATAATTCTTCAGGAGGTTGACAAATGATTTTACCCCAGTTTTACATTGACGATTTAATTAAAAATGCCATTACAGAGGATATAAACTATATTGATGTAGCGACTGACTATCTTCTTTACGAGGGTGCAGTAAGTGAAGCATATTTTGTTGCTAAAGCAGATGGAGTGCTTTGCGGTGCAGAAATTGCAATGAGAGTTTTTGAGCTTCTTGATGACCAATTCTCATATACTCTGTATAAAAAAGATGGTGATGAGGTTAAAAACGGAGACCTTATTGCAGAATTCAAGGGCAGAACAGTTAAGCTTCTTAAGGGTGAAAGAACTGCTCTTAACCTTATTCAGCATATGAGTGGTATTGCAACGCTTACAAATGAATGTGTAAAACAGACCGAGGGCACAAGAGCAACAATCGCTGATACAAGAAAAACTCTTCCCGGTCTTCGTTCTCTTCAGAAATATGCAGTAACCTGTGGCGGCGGAAGAAATCACAGATACAATCTTTCCGATTGCGCTATGCTTAAGGATAACCATATTGATGCTAAGGGTGGTATTACTGCAGCAGTTATGGCTCTGCGTGAGAAAATCGGTCACACAGTAAAAATTGAGGTTGAAACAAGAACTCTTGCTGAGGTTGAAGAAGCAGTTTCGGTTGGTGCAGATATTATTATGCTTGATAATATGGATAACGAAACAATGAAGCAGGCAGTTGAAATTGTTGACGGAAAAGCTCTTCTTGAAGCTTCCGGCAATCTTACAAAAGAAAGACTCAGAAGCGTTGCAGAATTAGGTGTAGATATTCTTTCAATCGGTGCTCTTACTCACTCTGTTACAGCTTTTGATATCTCAATGAAAATAAAAAAATAATAGGTGTACTATGGCTTACAAATACAAAAATTCTGCTCTTTCTCCCGAAGAAAGAGCAGAAGATTTACTATCTTTAATGACTTTAGAAGAAAAAGTAGCCCAGATTGATATTCTCCGCGGTGTTGAATATGCAACGGTTCCAAGTACATTGAACCATTGTTGCATTCACGAAAGCTCTGATGTTGAATATGAAAAATTCGAGAAAACCGTAGGTGACAGAGGCATAGGCTTCATTCACGATTCTTATACAATCCCCGCAGTTTTCAACAAATTTCAAAAATATCTTGTAGAAAAAACAAGACTTGGCATTCCTTGTATTTTTACAGGTGAGGCGCTCCACGGAATTTCTTTCCCCGGTGCAACAATTTTCCCTGTTCCGCTTGGTCTTGGTGCAAGCTTTAACAGAGAGCTTGTTAATAAAACAGGTAAAGCAATCGGTTCGGAAACCCGCGCTTTAGGTATGCAGGAAATTCTTGCTCCCAACCTTGATGTTGCAAGGGAGCCTCGTTGGGGCAGAGTGGAGGAAACCTTCGGTGAAGATACATATCTCTGTTCTGAAATGGGTTATTCCATTATTACGGGTGAGCAGAAAAATGGTGAATTTTCACGAAACGATGCGGTTTTAACCGAACCAAAGCACTATTGCACACATGGTATGCCTGAAAACGGAATTAACTGTGCAAATGCAAGAGTTGGCAAAAGAGAAATTGAACAATGCTATCTTCCCGTTTTTGAAAAGGCAATTACTAAAGCAGGGGCATACAATGTGATGTCTTGCTATAACTGTATAGATGGTGAGGTTGTTGCAAGCTCAAAATATTATCTTACAGATATTCTTCGTGGCAGATATGGTCTTAAAGGCTATGTCCGTGCAGACTGGGGGTCTATTACAAGACTTGTTACTGCTCACAGAACCGCTGCAAACCACGTTGATGCTATTTGCGATTCTGTTAATGCGGGCCTTGATATGCAGGGCTGTCTCGACTATACTCCTGAGTTCTGGGAAGAAACTCTTTTGAATCTTATCAAAGAAGGCAGAATATCTGAAGAGTTAATAAACAACTCTGTAAAAAATGTTCTTAAGGTTAAATTTGAACTTGGATTGTTTGAAAATCCATATACAGACGAAGAGCATTATAAAGCAGTTATCAGATGCGATGAGCACAAGAATATTGCTCTTGAAGGTGCTCGTCAGGCTATGACATTATTGGAAAATGACGGCATTTTACCTCTGAAAAAAGAGTATAAAACAATTGCAGTTGTAGGCCCATCTTCTGCAAGACAGAGAGTTGGTGGCTATTCCTCAGTTCCCTACGGCTATACAGTTAACTCTGTTTATGAAGAGCTTAAAAAGGCGTTGGGTGATGGTGTTACAATTCTTCAAAGCTCAGGTTGTGGAATACCCAGAGGCGTTGAAGCGGTTGCAATGGAGGACGGTCAGCCCCATCTTATTGAGGTTTATGATGAGGATGAAAGCGGAAGCATTGAGGATGCAGTTAAAGCTGCAGAGCAAAGCGACCTTGTTATTTTTGTTGGTGGCGACAATAACTTCACAAGTGGTGAGGGTCACGACCGTTCAAGCTTGGTGCTACCGGGAAAACAGAGAGAGCTTATTCTTGAGATTGCAAAAACAGGCAAGCCTTTGATTCTTGTTTTTGAAAACGGCAGAGCAATTGATTTGACAGAAGAGGTTAAAGCTTCAAACGCAATTCTTGTTTCCTGGTTTGGTGGCGAATTTGGAGCAAAAGCAATTGTTGAAACTCTTTTAGGTGAAAACAATCCTGCAGGTCGCGTTCCTGTGTCATTCCCTGCAGATTCCAACAGAATTCCTTGCTATTATTCAATTCTTCCCAACCACACCGAAATGATGTTTGAGGGCGAAAGAGGACCCCGATATGCTTTCGGCTACGGTCTTTCTTATACAGAGTTTGAATATAGCAACTTAAAAATCACAAAACAGGGCAGAACCGATTATATAGTAACCTTTGATGTTAAAAATATCGGTGCTGTTGATGGCGATGAGGTTACTCAGCTCTATATAAATGATGTTGTTTCATCTGTTGTAACACCTCTTAAGCTTCTTAAAGGCTTTGAGAGAATAAGCCTTAAAGCCGGAGAAGAGAAGACAGTTGAATTCAAGCTTGATTTTGAATCATTCCGACTTCTTAATAAGGATATGGAGTGGGTTGTTGAAGATGGCGAATTTGAAATTATGGTAGGCTCTGCTTCAAGCGATATAAGACTCAAAGAAATTATAAAGATATAAACAGGAGATGTTTTTATGAAAAAGTCAGTAAGCTTGCTTTTATCATTATTAATGGTAATAAGCATAATAACAAGCGTGCCATTAACTGCAAGCGCAGCAAGCACAAGTGTTTTGACATTTAAGTTAAGCAGTAGTGGTAAAAGCTATTATGTTTCCGATTGTAAAGAGTCAGCAAAAGGCAAGCTTGTTATTCCAAGTACATACAAAAATAAACCTGTAACGAGTATAGGTGGCGGAGCTTTCTTTGATTGCTCAGGCCTTACATCAGTAACAATCCCTGATAGTGTGAAAAGTATAGGTGATTATGCTTTCTGTTATTCAAGCCTTACGTCAATCACCATTCCTGATAGTGTGAAAAGTATAGGTGATAAAGCTTTCGCTGATTGCACAAGCCTTAGGTCTGTTACAATCGGTAAAGGTGTAACAAGTATAGGTGATGATGCTTTCGATTATTGCAACAATCTTTCAAAAGTTAATACAGCAGACCTTGTTAGTTGGTGCAAGATAGATTTTGATGGCGGTTATTCCAACCCTTTAGGATATGCAAAAAATTTTTATATAAATGGTGAATTAGCAAAAAATATTATAATCCCTGATGGTGTAAAAAGTATAGGCGATTATGCTTTCTGCGGTTACAAAAAACTTGAATCAATAAAAATTCCGGATAGCGTAAAAAGAATAGGTGAATACGCTTTTAGTGGTTGCACAAAACTTTCGAAAGTTAATATAGAAGATCTTGCTTCATGGTGTAAAATAGATTTTGAAGATTATGGCTCTAATCCCTTGTATTTTGCTAAAAATCTTTATATAAATGGTAAATTGGCAAAAAATATTGTAATTCCTAATGGTGTGAAAAAAATAGGCAAATATGTTTTTGATGGTTGTACGAGTATAGAGTCAATCAAAATTCCCGATAGTGTAACAAGTATAGGCTTTGCGGCTTTCTCTAGTTGCCCAAACCTTACATCTGTTACAATTGGTAATGGTGTAACAAGTATAGGAAAGCAGGCTTTCGCTGGTTGCCCAAGCCTTGCATCTGTTACAATTGGTAATGCTGTAACAAGTATAGGAAATAGTGCTTTCTCTCGTTGCACAAGCCTTGCATCAATCATAATTCCTGATAGTGTAGAAAGTATAGGTAGATTTGCTTTCCAAAATTGCCAAAGCCTTACATCAATAAAAATCCCTGATAGTGTAACAAGTATAGATAAATACGCTTTTTCTATTTGCACAAGCCTTAAATCTGCTACAATTGGTAGCGGTGTAACAAGTATAGAGGAAAATGCTTTTTGGGATTGCACAAGCCTTGAATCAATTAGATTTTCTAATGGTCTGGAAAGTATAGGTTATGGTGCTTTCCAAAAATGCAAAAGTTTAAAATCAGTAAAATTTCCAGATAGTGTAACAAGTATAGGTCACTATGCTTTTTATAAATGCACAAGCCTTGAATCAATTGGATTTTCTGATGGTCTGGAAAGTATAGGTGCGTGTGCTTTTGAATATTGTAAAAGCTTAAAATCGATAAAAATCCCTGATAGTGTAACAAAGATAGGTATTTTTGCTTTTGATAGTTGCACAAGCCTTGAATCTGTTACTATTGGTGAAGGTGTAACACGTATAGGTGAAAGTGCTTTCAGTGGATGTAAAAGCCTTAAATCAGTTACAATTGGTGGTAGTGTAACTAATATAGGCAAGGAGGCATTTAAAAACTGCACAAGCCTTGGAAAAATATATTGGAATGCTGAAAATGTTCACGATTTTTATAGCTCCAAAAAAGTATTTTATAATGCCGGAAAAAACGGCTCAGGAATAAAGGTTGTGTTTGGCGATAGTGTTGAAAGAATTCCTGCTAATGCTTTCAAAAATGTTAAAGCAATCACATCAATTACAATTCCCGATACTGTAAAAAGCATAGGCTACCTTGCTTTTTATAATACAGGATATTATAACAACAAAGATAATTGGGATAAAAAAGCTTTATATATTGGCAACCATCTCATAAGAGCAAAAACCTCCTTAAAAGGTGATTACACAATTAAAAATGGTACAAAAACCATAGCAGACAAGGCATTTTTAAACCGCGAGAACATTACTTCAATTACAATTCCCGGTAGTGTAACAAATATAGGTAAGAATGCATTCAGAAGCTGTAAAAACCTTACTGCAATTGCTATACCTGATACCGTAAAAAGTATTGGCTATCTTGCTTTTTATGATAGTGGATATTACAACAACAGAAAGAACTGGGACAAATCCGCATTGTATATTGGTAATCATCTCATAAGAGCAAGGCATTCTCTGACAGGAGTTTATGAAGTAAAAGAAGGCACAATAACAATTGCAGATATGGCTTTCCGTGATTGTGATAAGCTCACTTCAGTAAAAATCCACAGTAGCGTAAAAAATGTTGGTAAAGATGTTTTTTACGGGTGTGATAAAATAAAAGCTTAATAAAAAACAACTGGCCGTTCAAATTGAATCGGTCAGTTGCTTTTTTATTTTGCAATTGCTTCTTTTTTAGCTTTTCGTTTGTCTCGGAATTTCTTTAAAATCGGAACTTTTATCTGAGGCTCGGTATCGTTGGATTTTTCAACAACAATCATATAAATTATCACAAGTAAAAGATAGGGCATCGGACATAAAATACCGGGATTTACCAATGACATAAGCTCAAGGCTTATATATGAAAGGAAAATAGTCATATTGAAAAGCGTTGCATGCTTCCAAATCAACATGTTTCGTTTAATAAACTGATATACAAAAGCTACAATACCAACAACACCGAAGCTACCTGCAACCTGAATGGGTTCGCAGTGATACCAGCAAAGAGAACCGGGCTTGTTTTTGAAAATATCCCGGTTTGTCATATTACCAAGACCTGTTCCGAAAACAGGATGGTTAAGAAAATCTTCAACACCGCGAGCGTAATGGCGAACACGGGTTTCTGTATCTTTACCACCCATAAGGAATTCGTTAAGAACCTTGAAAACTCTTTGAATCGTAGTATTCAGGAAGCTTGTGATTTCCGGTAAATAGGTAAGAGCGATAAACACAAAGCAACCACAAATGATTATGTAAGCTAATCGGCGGCGTTTATCGTAAAGAATATACATAACGACACACATAACCAACTCAATTGAGCCGAAAATCATACCGCCTCGGGAGCCTGTTAAAAGAGTTGCCGCATAGAAAATAAATGCCAGAATAACTGCAGAGGATTTGCGGTTTCCTAAAAGGAAAGCAAAGGGCATTGCCATCATAAGCATTGTTGAAGCATTGTTTCGCCATCTGATATAGAAAATGCCACCCTCATCAATAACAGTGTTAATGTTAGCTATATAGTGAATAAACACCATAAAAGACAGGAACAAACCGATAACAACCATCATATCAGTAAGCTTTTCAATTAACAGATATTTGTCATTGGTGTTGATTTTTGAGTAAAAGAAGCAGTATATCAGAAGCATACCGAAGCCGATGCCCAACATATTGTAAATGGCGGCACCGCCAAAATAATCCTTAGGGGAAATAACACCAACACCGCCTATTGTTACAGCTATAGAAACAAGAAGCATAGGCAGAAATTGAGAGCCTTTGATTGTTGGCTTTTTGAAATAAGCAATTATGTTGAATAACACCATTGCAACCAAGGGGATTGCAAGCCACCAGACTTCACTGAAGGTTGATAATGAGTTATAGCACCTTATGCCGATACAGTAGGTAAACATTGCGGGGATGAGCATAGCAAAAATATCACCGCTCAATACAAAAACCACACCTGTAATATAAGCCATAACTATGGAGCCGAGGATATGATATTGTGCTTGGGGAAAGAATGAATGAAGAGTAGTGAATGTAGCGGTTATTATGAAAAGAACCAGCATCCATTTTTCGCTTAACAAAAAGTCACGGATTTTTTCAAGCTTCTTCAAAGCATTTTCCGACTTTAAAATATGTTCCATATATATACCACGCAATAATAATTAATTTTGTGTTTCTTAAAGAGTGTATTTACTCTGTACATTATATACCTTTTTTCAGAAAACACAACAATTATTACAAAATCTTAATTTTTGTAATAAATTATAAAAACCATCCCCATAAATTAATGCGGATGGTTTTAGTAATTTTAGGATAATTCAAATTGTCCTGTATAAAGCTTGTAATACTTTCCTTTTTCTTCAAGAAGAGTATCGTGGTCGCCCTTTTCAATAATTTCTCCGTTTTCAAGAACCATAATTGCATTGGAGTTGCGGACTGTTGAAAGTCTGTGAGCAATAACAAAAACAGTTTTGCCCTGCATAAGAGAGTCCATACCCTTTTCGATAAGGCGCTCTGTTCGGGTATCAATTGAGCTTGTTGCTTCGTCAAGAATCAGAACGGGTGGGTCTGCAACTGCCGCACGGGCGATTGCAAGCAGCTGCCTCTGACCTTGGGAAAGGTTTGAACCGTCACCCGTGAGCATTGTGTTGTAGCCGTCAGGAAGACGAGTGATAAAGCTGTCTGCATTAGCAATTTTTGCGGCTCTCACAATGTCCTCGTGAGTTGCATCAAGCTTACCATAGCGGATGTTTTCTTCAACAGTACCTGTAAAAAGGTGAGTGTCCTGAAGAACCATTGCAAGTGAACGGCGCAGATCATCCTTCTTGATTTTTTTGATGTTTATGCCATCATAGGTAATTTTACCTTCCTGAATATCATAAAAGCGATTAATGAGGTTGGTAATAGTGGTTTTACCGGCACCCGTTGAGCCTACGAAAGCAATTTTTTGTCCCGGTTTTGCATAAAGGGAAACATTTTTGAGAACTGTTTTCTTACCATCGTAAGAGAAGGTTACATTGTGGAAACGCACATCGCCTTTAAGAAGAGTGTAAGTAACACTGCCATCTGCAGAATGGGGATGCTTCCATGCCCAAGTGCCTGTTCGGGTTTCGGATTCAGTTACATTGCCGTTTTCATCAACATTTGCATAAACAAGAGTAACATAACCATTGTCTTCTTCAGGAGCTTCGTCAATAATTTCAAAAATTCTCTCTGCGCCTGCAAGGGCGGCAAGAATGCTGTTCATTTGCTGTGAAATCATACTTATAGGGCGAGAAAACTGCCTTGTGTACTGAAGAAATGCTGCAAGAGAGCCTATGGAAAGTACACCTGCTGCACCACCAAGGAACAAGCCTGATATACCGCCTGTGGCAGTAGTGCCGACTTTCAGAATTATAAATGCACCCAAGGCTGCAGTAGCTGCAAAGTTGAAATATGAAAGGTTACCCATAATGGGCATTAAAATGCTTGCAAAGGTGTGGGCGTTTGTTGCGGCTTTTCTGTAATTATCATTAATTTCATTAAAAGTTGCTTTTGCCTTTTCTTCGCGACAGAAAACCTTAACAACCTTTAAGCCTTCAATAAGCTCTTCAATATAGCCGTTTACTGCACCAACCGCTATTTGCTGACGGCGGAAATATCGGGAAGAGCGTCCGCCGATAAGCTTAATGATGTTAAGCATAACAACAAGCATAATGATAATAAGGCAGGTGAGGGCAGGGCTGATATAGAGCATCATAAAGAAAATACCTACAACAGTTACAAGGGATGTTATTGTCTGAATAAGTCCCTGACTGATTGCTTCACGAATGGTGTCAACATCATTTGTGAAACGGCTCATAAGCTCTCCGTGAGTATGGGTATCGAAATATTTAATGGGTAAATCCTGCAAGTGCTCAAAGAGGTCTTTTCTTAAGGCATTGAGAGTGCCGTGAGAAACATTGAGCATAAGGCGTGAATATGTGTATTGCCCTACAGCACCACAAATATAAATGATACCTAAAATTATCAGATATTTTATAATTACCGAAAAATCTCTGCTACCTGTTGAAACCATATTGCCAATTTCATTTATTACAGGTGTTAAAAGATATGTTCCTATAATATCTGCCAAGGAACTAAAAAGAACAAGAATAAAAACAACAACAAGTAAGGCTTTTTTCTGAGTTACATAAGAAAGAAGTCTTAAAAGAGTCTTTTTGGTGTTTTTAGGTTTTTCAAATTTCATTCTGCCACCGGGACCGGGGCCATTGCCGTTAGAGCGCTTAACTTGTTTTTCTGCCATCTGACTTCCTCCTTTCTTATTGTTCCATTTTGCCTTCTTGCTGAGAAACATACACTTCTTTGTATATTTCATTTCTTGAAAGCAATTCTTCGTGAGAGCCTATATCATTTATTTGTCCATCGTCAATAACAATGATTCTGTCGGCGTGCTGGACAGAGTTGATTCGCTGGGCGATTATTATTTTTGTTGTGTCGGGTAAAAGGTTTTTCATACCCTCACGGATTTTTCCGTCTGTTGCGGTGTCAACTGCACTTGTTGAGTCATCAAGAATAAGAATTTTTGGGTTTTTGAGAATCGCACGGGCAATACAAAGGCGTTGCTTTTGTCCACCTGAAACATTAACACCACCCTGACCCAGGTCTGTTTGGTAACCATCAGGGAAGCTCATAACAAAATCGTCTGCCTGAGCAATTTTTGCTGCGGCACGGATTTCCTCCATGCTTGCGTTTTCATTACCCCACCGTAAATTCTCTTCAATTGTGCCTGAAAAAAGCAAATTGGTCTGAAGCACCATTGAAACATTGTCACGAAGATTATGAAGCTTATAATCCTTAACATTTCTTCCGCCAACAAGAACTTCACCCTCGGTACTGTCATAAAGTCTTGGAATAAGCTGAACGAGAGAGGATTTTGCGCTACCTGTTGAGCCGATAATACCAATGGTTTCCCCTGATTTGATGGCAAGGCTTATATCTTTTAAAACCTCGCGTTTAGCGTTTTTGTTGTATTTGAAGGAAACGTTTCTGAATTCAATACTACCATCGCAAACAGTAAGATTTTCGTCTGCATTTTCATCGTCAATATCAGGCTTTTCTGTGAGAACCTCATAAACACGGTCCATAGAAGCCTTCGACATAACAGACATAACGAAAATCATTGAAATGAATGAAAGAGATATAAAGATTTGCTGGATGTAGGTTATGAAGCTCATAAGGTCGCCCAAGAACATATTTCCGTCTAAAATAAGATTTGAGCCAATCCAGAGAATGAGAATTATGCAGGTGTAAACAGAAACAGTCATTATTGGACCGTTGAAAATTATAAGTTTTTCTGCAAAGATTGATGCGTCCTTCAATTCGTCATTGGAAATTTTAAATTTGTCCTTTTCGTGTTTGGCGCGGACGAAAGCCTTAACAACTCTTACCGCAATGAGATTTTCCTGAATAAATGTATTGAATCTATCGTATTTTTTAAACATTCTTTTAAAGCGCTTATGGGCTTTTACGCCGATAAAAAGAATAAGGAAAAGCATAACAGGGGCAACACACATAAAAATAAGGGACAGCTTTTTGTTTATGCTGAATGCCATAACAATTGCCATTGAGAACATGAGGGGAGAACGCACAAACATACGCACCGCCATCATAAAAGTGTTCTGAATCATTGTTATATCGGTTGTCATTCGTGTAATAAGTGAGCCGGTTGAGAATTTATCAATGTTTGAAAAAGAATAATCCTGAATTTTCTTGAAAATTCCGAAGCGTAATTCCGCACCAAAGCCCATACCTGCTTTTGCAGCGAAAAATGCTGCTGCCGCACCGCAAGCAAGAGAGATACAAGCCATAATAATCATTAGTGCACCAACGGAAACGATAAGGTCTGTTCCGACTTTATTTCCAAAGCCTAAGGAAATGAGAATTTCGGCTATGAAGCTATCCTTGCTTTCAAGGGGTTGACCACTTATTCCACAGTCAATAATTACTGACATAAGAAGAGGAATTACAACCTCAATAAGAACTTCTAAAACAATTGAGAGAGGAGAGAGTATGGCGTAAACTTTATATTTACCGGCGTAACTCATAAGTTTTTTAATCATTTCCTGCTTCCTCCTTTGAATTTTTTTCATTTTTTTCGATTTCTGCTTTCATCTGACAATTTGTGAGGTTTTCCGTATCAAGGTTGTTGTATAATCGCTGGAGATAATTGCACAGCAACTGACATTCTTCTTCGGAAAAGCCTTTAAACATTTCTTTATCTGTCTCATCGCAGATGTTTCTGAAGTCTGTCAGGGTTTTCAACCCCTCGTCAGTTAAAGAAAGTCTGTTTTTTCTCACATCATCTTTATCTGCAGAGCGTTTGACAAAACCACTTTTTTCAAGCCTTTTTATTGATGTTGCAACGCTTGCGGGAGAGATATGCAAGCTGTCGGCAAGCTCTTTTTGTGTGCAAAGATTGTTATTTTTAATATATTCCAATATCATCGGTTGACCATAATAAAGACCTGCTTTCTGGGCAGATTTTGTTATGTGGTAACGATGAATCAGAGAGGTGGAAATTAGCTTGTGCACCATTTCTCTGTAATCCATTGTATAATTCCTTTCACTCTGAATAGTTAAACGTTTAAGTATACAGTTGAATATAATACCATCATTTTGTTTTTTATTTTTCTGAAAAAGAAAAATGATACAATAATTTTATTTTTTACAAATGATTAATATTTGTATTTTTAAATAATCAACAACACACCATCTTTTTTCATAACAATTTTCACAAAAATGTTGTGCAAATTTACCAAATGTATCTGGTAAATTTTAACTTGGCTTTAACAAAATATATCAAAATCCCCTTGAAATGAGTTTTGTTATTTGATATTATTAACTTGATGTAATGTAACATAGCCGTAGTATCGTGTTAGTGAGGTGCAGAAGTGAAAAAGAAGAATGACTACAATGATTTCCCGCTATATGTTTTTCATCAGGGTAAAAACTTTAAAGCTCAGGAGTTTTTAGGCGCACATAAAGTGGAAGACAGCAAATATGTTTTCAGGGTTTGGGCACCTAATGCAGAAAGTATTTTTGTAACGGGCACTTTTAATGATTGGAGTGAAGATGCCGCACCTATGTATCGCCTTAATGATGGTGGTGTATGGGAGGCCTATGTTGAGGGTGTAAAGAATTTTGATGCTTACAAGTTCATCATTTACACCAAAACAGGCAGAAAGCTTTACAAAGCTGACCCTTATGCAATTCATGCAGAAACTCGTCCCGGAACGGCTTCAAAAATATTTGAAGGTAATTACAAATGGAATGATAGCGTATGGCTTAAAAAGAGAAAGGCAACAAGCGTTTATTCTTCGCCGGTTAATATTTACGAGGTTCATTTAGGTTCATGGAAGCGTTATGATGACGGAAATACGTTGAGCTATCGTGATTTGGCAAAAGAGCTTGTTGAATATGTGAAGAATATGGGCTACACCCATATTGAGCTTCTTCCGGTAGCGGAGCACCCCTTTGATGGCTCCTGGGGTTATCAGGTAACAGGTTATTTCGCAGTAACCTCCCGTTACGGCACACCTGATGATTTTAAATATTTTATTGACCAGTGTCATAAAGCAGGAATTGGTGTTATTGTGGATTGGGTTCCTGCCCATTTCCCCAAAGATGCCTTTGGTCTTGCAGAATTTGACGGTACACCTTGCTATGAATATGCAGATGTCCGTAAGGGTGAGCATCTTCAGTGGGGAACAAAGGTTTTTGATTTCGGAAGAAATGAGGTTCAGAGCTTCCTTATATCAAACGCTTGCTTCTGGCTTGATGAATACCATATTGACGGGCTTCGGGTTGATGCAGTTGCTTCAATGCTCTATCTTGATTATGGCAGAGATGATGGCCATTGGATTGCAAATGCCAATGGCGGCAACGAAAATTTAGAAGCAGTTGCTTTTCTTAAACAGCTTAACGAAACTGTGTTCACAGAGCATGGCGATGTTATGATGATGGCGGAAGAAAGCACATCATGGCCAATGGTTTCAAAGCCTGTTTATATGGGTGGTCTCGGTTTTAATTTCAAATGGAATATGGGTTGGATGAATGATATTTTAAGATATTTTTCACTTGACGGAATATTCAGAAAGTTCAATCACGATTTGATTACTTTCTCCTTCTTCTATGCATTCAGTGAAAATTTCGTGCTTCCTATTTCACATGATGAGGTTGTTCATGGTAAATGCTCCCTTATTAACAAAATGCCCGGTAACTACAATGAGAAGTTTGCAGGGGTAAGAGCATTCCTCGGTTATATGTATGCTCATCCCGGTAAAAAGCTTCTCTTCATGGGCAGTGAATTCGGTCAGTTTATTGAATGGGATTATAAAAAAGGTCTTGATTGGCTTCTTCTTGATTATGAAATGCACCTTTGGTTGCAGGATTATACAAGAGAGCTTAATAAATTTTATAAAAAGAATTCTCCTCTCTGGGAAATTGATTACAGTTGGGAAGGCTTCAACTGGATTGTAAGCGATGATAATACAAATTCGGTTATAGCCTTTGTGAGAACAGATAAAGAGGATGAAAAGATTGTTGCAGTATGCAATTTCACTCCCGTATTAAGAAAAGATTATAAAATAGGTGTTCCCGAGGGTGAAAGCTACGAGCTTGTTTTTAATTCCGACTCCAAAAAATTTGGTGGTACGGGTGAAAAAATAAAGAAAACCTATAAAACAAATGATGGTGAAATGCACGGATATGAGCAATATATTGAATTGACTCTTCCGCCTATGACAACTCTTTATTTTAAGCAGAAAAAAGCGCCTGTTGAGAAAAAGAGTGATAAAAAGCCATCAGTAAAAAAAGCAAAAAAATAATTCATATATAGGAAAGGAATGTAACAACAATGGCAAAAAAGAATGAATGTATTGCAATGCTTCTTGCCGGTGGTCAGGGCTCCCGTCTTGGCGTTCTTACAAAAAACATTGCAAAGCCTGCCGTTCCCTACGGCGGTAAGTACAGAATTATTGACTTCCCCCTTTCAAACTGTGTGAACTCCGGTATTTATACCGTTGGTGTTCTCACACAGTATCAACCTCTTGAACTTAATGATTACATCGGCAACGGTGGTCCTTGGGACCTTGACCGTGCAAATGGTGGCGTTCATATTCTTTCACCCTATCAACAGATTGAGGGTACAGAATGGTATAAGGGCACTGCTAACGCAATTTATCAGAATATTCAGTTTATTGATAGATATAATCCCGAATATGTAGCAGTTCTTTCGGGTGACCACATCTATAAAATGGACTATGCAAAAATGCTTCAGTTCCACAAACAGAAGGATGCAGCTTGTACAATTGCAATGCTTGAGGTTCCGTGGGAAGAGGCATCCCGTTTCGGTCTTATGTTTGTTGATGATGACGGCAGAATTACCGCCTTTGAAGAAAAACCCAAGAATCCCAAGAGCAACAAGGCTTCAATGGGTGTTTATATGTTTACCTGGGAAAAACTTCGTAAATATCTTATCGATGACGAAGCAAATCCCGATTCATCAAATGACTTTGGTAAAAATGTTATTCCTGCAATGCACGAAGCAGGTGAAAGACTTTTTGCTTATGGCTTCGATGGCTATTGGAAGGATGTTGGAACAATTGACTCTCTCTGGGAAGCAAACCTTGATTTGCTTAATCCAAAAGCGAATATTGATTTATCAGATAATAGCTGGAAGATTTATGGCAGAGGTGCGGTTACAGCTCCCCAGTATGTTTCCGATAAAGCAGTAATTGAAAATTCACTTGCTGCAGAGGGTTGTGAAATTGAGGGTAAAGTTGATTATTCGGTTCTCTTCTCCAATGTTACTGTTGAAGAGGGTGCTTTTGTTGATTATTCAATTGTTATGCCCGGTGCAGTAATTAAAAAAGGTGCCGTTGTTCAGTATGCAATGGTTGCGGAAAATGCAGTCATTGAAGAGGGTGCGGTAGTTGGTGAAAATCCCGAAAAATGTGATAACCTTGAAAATTGGGGTGTCAGCGTTGTTGGTGCAGGTGTAACAGTTGGCAAAAACGCAACTGTTAAAGCACAGTCAATGATTTCAGAAGATGTTAAGGAGGGCGAAACAGTATGATGCCGAAAAATGTTCTCGGAATTATTTATTCCAATTCTTATGATTCATCTTTAGGTGCGCTTACAGCAAGACGCACCATGGGTTCAGTCCCCTTTGGCGGAAGATATCGCCTTATTGACTTCGCTCTTTCAAACCTTGTAAACTGTGGTGTTACAAAGGTTGGCGTTATTGCAAACAGCAATTTCCATTCTCTTATGGATCATGTTGGCAGTGGCAGACCCTGGGACCTTTCAAGAAAGGTTGACGGTCTTTATATGCTTCCTCCCTTTACTCCCGGTGCAACAGAGAGTGGCGATAGAATTGATACTTTGAACAGAATTATGGAATTTATTGCAAATTCAAAGCAGGAGTATGTTCTCCTTATGGATACTAATGTTGTTTGCAATATAGATTTATCAAGACTTTTCAGTTTTCATGCAGGCAAAAATGCAGATATTACTATTGCATATGCTAATGGTAAGGCTCCTAAGCTTGAAAAAACAATGGCTCTTACTCTTGATGAGGACGGCAAAGTTACAAATGTGGGTATTGATGTTAAGACTGAAAGCGACATTAACTATTCAACAAATATCATTCTTATAAGAAAAGCTCTTCTTGAAAGACTTATTGGCGATGCAGAAAGCTATGCCTATACAAGCTTTGAAAAAGACCTTATTCAGAAGAATGTTTCTCACCTTAATATCTATGGCTATAAGGTTGATGAATGGACTCGTACAATTGACAGTATGGAAAGCTATTTTGATGCAAATATGGCTCTCCTTGAGAAAAATTGCAGAAAGAATCTTTTCCGTGCAGATGCACCTGTTTATACAAAGGTCCGTAACGATATGCCTGTTATTTACGGCATTACTTCGAAATGTGAAAACTCCCTTGTTGCAGATGGTTGCCAGATTGATGGTACTGTTAAAAACAGTATCATTTTCCGTGGCGTAAGAGTTGCAAAAGGTGCAGTTGTTGAAAATTCACTAATCGGTGGTGGTGCTAATATTTATGGTACTGTTATTAATAGTGTAATTTCATCAGGAGTAACAGTTCAAAAAGGTGCAGTAGTTAAAGATAGTGTAATTTTTGCTAATGCAAATATCGGACCTAACTCAGTTGTTGAATATAGTATCATCGATGAAAATGTAAAAATCGGTGCTAAAGCAACAGTTGGTGAAGCCAAAGAACAAAATAAAGGAATTGCAGTAGTAGGACGTGGATCTATTATCAAAGATAATGAAGTCGTACCTGCAAATGCAAATATTGATCAAGGAGGAGCAAGATAATGAAAGCTTTAGGTATAATTTTTGCGAATCTTCAAAATGAAAATATCGACGAATTAACAAGAAAAAGAACAACTGCTAGTATTCCATTTGGCGGTAGATATCGTTTAATTGACTTTGCGTTATCTTCACTTGTTAATGCAGAAATTTCAAAAGTAGCAGTACTTGCTCAAAGGAACTATCAATCTTTAATGGACCATTTAGGTTCAGGTAAAGACTGGGATTTATCTAGAAGAAGTGGTGGTATTACTATTTTCCCTCCATTTGGCAACTATAAAAGTGATTTTATCTATACTACACACTTAGAAGCTTTAAAAAGTATTGTAGGTTATTTAAACCGTTCAACAGAAGAATACGTAGTATTAATGGACTGTGATAGTATTCACACTGTTGATTTAAACGATGCATTAGAATATCATATTTCTAAAAATGCGGACATTACATTAATTTATAAAAATGGTGTTGTTGAAAAGAGTATGGCAAATTTCATGAACATTGAAACAAATCAAGATGGACGTGTAACAAAAATGTCATTAAACTCTCAACCAGGTAATGTTCAAAATGTTAGCATGAAGTTATTAATATTCGGTAGAAGATATTTATTATCTTTAGTTGAAGATGCTATTTCTTTAGGCCAAACAAGTATCGAAAAAGATATTTTATTTAAAAACGTTAATAGTCTAAACATTTATGGTTACGAATATAAAGGTGTTTGGATGAAAGTAACAACAATGGAAAATTATTATCGTTATAGTATGGAATTATTAAAAGACGAAGTAAGACAAGGTATTTTCGGAAATCCATACCATAAAATCTACACAAAAGTAAGAGACTCTGTTCCTACAAAATACGGACAAAATGCAAAAGTTGAAAATAGCTTTATAGCTGATGGTACAGAAATTGAAGGAACAGTAATTAATAGTATATTATTCAGAGGTGCAAAAGTAGGTAAAAATACTGTTGTTAAAAACTCTATTATTATGCAAGATACTATTATAGGCGATAACGTAAAACTTAATTG
>JAZNJB010000045.1:0-99500 GCA_045577815.1 Acutalibacteraceae bacterium | reverse complement strand
CCTCCAAGATAAGATATCCCATGGCGTAAGCCAGTAAGACCCCTCATGGACTATGAGGTTGATAGGTTGCATGTGTAAGCGTGGTGACACGTTCAGCTTGGCAATACTAATAGGTCGAGGGCTTGACCATATCATTTCTCTAATCTATTCTTCATCTTAACCTTTGTTCAGTTTTCAGGGTGTGTTCGAAGATATGCACCTTTAGCTCAGTTGGTAGAGCACCTGACTCTTAATCAGGGTGTCCAGGGTTCGAGTCCCTGAAGGTGTACCACAATTTGGCCCGTTGGTCAAGTGGCCTAAGACTCCGGCCTCTCACGCCGGCAACAGGGGTTCGAATCCCCTACGGGTCACCAAAAGAGAGAAGATAATGCGCGAATAACGCATATCGATATATTAGTCGGTGTTGATGACGTTGAGGGTCCACCCGTTCCCATCCCGAACACGGTAGTTAAGCTCAACAGTGCCGAAAATACTTGGAGGGCAGCCTCCCGGGAAAATAGGTCGATGCCGACACAAAGAAGACCGAAAGCAATAGCTTTCGGTCATTCTTCTTGAAAAGCGAAAACACACGAAATATGCACCTTTAGCTCAGTTGGTAGAGCACCTGACTCTTAATCAGGGTGTCCAGGGTTCGAGTCCCTGAAGGTGTACCACAGTGTGGCCCGTTGGTCAAGTGGCCTAAGACTCCGGCCTCTCACGCCGGCAACACGAGTTCGAATCTCGTACGGGTCACCACACATGCCTCAATAGCTCAGTCGGTAGAGCACTCGGCTGTTAACCGAGTTGCCGTAGGTTCGAGTCCTACTTGAGGCGCCAAAAAATTCCGTCCACGAAAGTGGACGTAATTTTTTACTTATTCACTATTAACTATTCACTTTTCATTAAAAGGTTTTCGTGAACGGAATTTCAGGTAAGAAGTAAGAGTGAATAGTGAATAACTATATTGTCAAATGTAGTTAATGTTGTTACAATATATTTGTGAAAGGTGGTAATCTTATGAAGGAAAGCCCTTTAATTAATAAATCTAAAGCATTTGCACTTGAAGTTTTAAAGGTTTGTAAGGAATTACGAGCAACTAAGTGTGAAGGTGTATTGATAAATCAATTTATTCGTTCTGGTACAAGTATTGGTGCAAATATTCGTGAAGCTTTTTATGCACATAGTAAAGCTGATTTTGTATCAAAGTTACAGATAGCTTTAAAAGAATGTTACGAAACAGAATATTGGATTGAGCTTTTAATTGATGGTGGATACTATAATAATAAAGAAATACAAGAAAAATGTATTGAAATAAAAAAGATATTAATATCATCCATTAACACTGCAAAAGAGAATATGAAATAATTTTATTTATTAAGTTGTTTGATTTTCGTTACATAGACACAAAAAGTATCACATTTGTTCCACATAAATTATTTATATTTATTCTTTTTTCTGTTATTTTTAAGTTATAAAAATAAAACAGAAAGGAAAAGAACATGAAAACAAAGGGAAGAAAATTATTGATTTGGGGTATTGGTTTTATTATTGCATTTGCTTTATGGACTTGGCTTATTCAGATAATAGATGTGAAACCTGCAGGGGTGAACGGAACAGAAATTGGTTTTGCAACAATAAATACCTGGTTTCATTCGGTAACGGGTGCTAATATGACACTCTATATAATTACGGATTGGTTAGGGCTTGTGCCTGTATTCGGGTGTCTGTTTTTTGGTGGCATTGGATTTATTCAATTGATAAAAAGAAGAAGTTTATTTAAGGTTGATTTTGACATTATAGCTTTAGGCATATATTATGTTATAGTAATAAGTGGGTATCTTGTTTTTGAAATTATACCTATAAATTACAGACCTATTCTTATTAATGGATTTCTTGAAGCATCTTACCCATCATCAACAACGCTATTAGTTTTATCTGTTATGCCAACTCTCGATTTTCAGGCAAATCGCAGATTAAAAAAAGCTCAAATAAAAAGAATAATAGAGACTATAACCGTAATATTTGCCATATTTATGGTGATCGGAAGATTGGTTTCGGGCGTCCATTGGTTAACGGATATAGTCGGTTCTGTACTTTTGAGTGTAGGATTATTTTATATTTATAAAGGAATAGTATTATGGAATTCGGCGAAAAATTGCAGGAATTAAGGAAAAATAAAGGTCTGACACAAGAGGAGCTTGCAGAAATTTTATATATTTCTCGAACTGCTGTTTCAAAATGGGAGTCGGGTAGGGGTTACCCGAATATTGATTCTTTAAAGGAAATATCAAAATTCTTTGAGGTTTCCATTGATGATTTGCTATCAGGAGAAAAGCTTATTGATATTGCTGAAAAAGAAAATAAATCCAATATAAGAAATATATGTGATTTATTATTCGGAATTGTAGATTTGTTTTCTTTTATTCTTGTTGTTTTACCTCTTTATCCCAACACAATTGATAGCTTTGTTTACTCAGTAAGTTTATTAAATTATACTCAGACCTCGTCAATAAATCTGGTTTTTTATTGGATTATGTTCTGTTCTCTTTTTGCAGTTGGTATTATCAAAATTATACTTACAAAAACAAAAGCAGAGAAGGGCAATAAAGCTTTAATGGAGGTTTCAATTGCTTTAAACATTTTTATTGTGTTTTTTCTTGCTTTGACAAGAGAAGCTTATGCAGTGGTTATTGCATTTTTGTTGCTGATAGTAAAGGGCGGAATACTTTTAAAATACAGTAAAAGTAGATAATCAGAGGGTATTTATTATTTCTAATTAAATTCTACACCGTTTTTCTTGCAAAAAGGGGAAAAATCAGTACAATGGTTGTAGGGGTGATAGTCGTGAATATGTATAAATTCGGAAACTACATCTGCAAATTGCGAGAAAACAAAAACCTTACCCAATCCGAGCTTGCAAAGGTTTTAGAGGTTTCTGATAAATCAATATCTAAATGGGAAAACGGACAGGCTTTTCCCAGAATTGAAACCTTTGAAAAGTTGGCAATTGCCCTTGATACAACAGTTGAAGATATTTTCTCTGCAAGTAAGGACGGAGTGAAACGAATTTGCATCGTAAACAGTTTCTGTATGGAAATGAAAATTGATGTAAACGGCAAATCACATTTAATTGAATATGACGAAAGCAAATGGATTGAAATTGAAGATATAGCGGATTCAGTCACTCTTAAAATTACAGGCGAAATTTTAAGAGAAGACGATTTTCAAGATTTAATGAGCGATAAGCCTGATTTTAAAGAAAAAATAGCCGTGAAGTTGTTGGAAAAAGCAACAAAAGAGGTCATGGATTTGTTTTTGCAGGTTGACTGTACCTATAAAATTTCAAATATTACATCGGATTCAGTTATTACCATTGAGCTTGATATGTTTGATTTGGGCGACAAAACCTTAATTTATCAAAACTTTGAAATCAGCTATCCTAAAGTTGTTTGCGATGAAAGCATAAAAACAGAACTTGTTTATGCTAAAGGGAAAAACAGTAAAGAAATAATCAAAAAATATAAAAAATTAGGTCTTGCATCCGATTTAGGAATGGATTTTATTGATATGATAATAGCATATCCATTAAGAGGTTTATATTTTAAGCATCTATGTAAACCTCATATTTTGAAAAAGAATATTTTAAATGCAGAATATTATAAAGAAAAAACAGAAAAGCGAAATAAAGGTAAAAAATTAGGCTGCTTCAGCGGTTGTCTTGTTTTTGTAGCTTTTGCGGTAATTGCATTACTAGTAATTATGTTGTTGGATTGTTTTGTGTTTTCGGTATTGTTTGTTGGGTTAGATAAACCGGCATTGGTGGCGCCAAATTATTCTACTATTACATACCATAATGATGTCTATGTCAGAATTGATGAGTTACCTGAAGATGCCGAGCCTGTTGAAGTTCTCGGCGCAACTATTTGGGAAGATACACGAACAGATGGACTTTCAAAGTGGGAACAATCCAAGCAGGATAATAAAGTTCAGATTTTTGAGGATGACAAGGGAAATGAATATCTGTGGTTAGTAGAAAACTATGAAGACGTAATTTTTCACGAAGCTGAGAATGGCAAAAATAAAGAATATGACGATTTTGACGAGCATATTGTATATGTTTGTGAAAATCAAGATTAACAAAAGCACACCAACTCGGTGTGCTTTTTATATTAAGCAAAGACTAACAAATTAGAGAATGCATTAAAAATTATTGAATTATTTAAAAAGAAAATATATAATACATATAAATAATTAAATTTGAAAAGAGGTGTTTCAAATGCGGGAAAAATCAGTCATTGTAAATGGTGTTAATATATATTCCTTATTGAACCCGAACCTCAGGAGCTTTTGTTTGTGTTTATATATCAGGGCAGGCAGTATATTTGAAACATCTGCTGATAACGGAATAAGTCATTTGTTTGAACATATTGTTTTCAGAAATGTTAAATCAAAATATGAGAGTATTTATGAGCAATTAGCCTTGCATGGACTTGATATTCAAGCAAGAACATATAAAGAGTTTATTCAGTTTGAAATAAATGGCCCTTCCTATGAATTTCAATTTGGAGCAGATGTTTTATATCATATTTTTGATGAAATCGAAATATCTAAAGAAGAATTTCTGAAAGAAAAGAACAGGATTAAAGCAGAAATCAGAGAAGATGGTGATCGTACATCCTTGGATTATCATTTTAATAATCTGGTTTGGAATGGTACTGAAGCAGAAAAAGGAATTTTAGGTTATTGCAAGATTCTGGATAGAATATCGCTTAAAAAATTAAATGAATTCAGAAGAGAAATTTTTTCGAAAGATAATTTTTTTATTTACATAACAGGAAATGTTGATGAAAAAGATATAGAGCTGTTAAACGAAAAGGTTGGAAAGCTTGATATTCAAGATAATGAAAGCAAAAGAACAAATACCATTACATTAAATCAAAGCTTTTTAAACAGAAACGGTAAGGTTGAAGTAAAAAACGATTATTGGCATTATATTAAATTCGGCTTTGATTTTGAACCCTATAAATTTTCGGGTGGGGTACTTGATATACTTTATTGCGTATTGTTCAAATGCGAAAATGCTTTGGTATATAATTATTTATCGGAAGATAACCCGATTATTTATTCTTATGATAGCACTCAGGAGCAATACGACAATATAGCTAACCTGAATTTTAAATTTGAAGTTTCAAAGGCAAAGCTTTTAGAGGCAATAAAGATTGTTGTTAAGTTGTTAAACGATGTTAAAGAAGGTAAATTTAATTTTGAAGCCTGCTTAAAATTGGAAACAAGCACGGTTGAAATGGACTTAGATAAGCCTTGCAATCTGAATTGGGGTATGGCATATTATAACCATATATTAAAAACAACGCCCAGAGATTATGCTGATGAATTATACGGAAGATTTAAAAATGTTTCCAAAGAGCAGGTAATGGAAGCGGCAAAAGAGATTTTCAGAACAAAAAATATGACCGTTGCCATAAAAGGAGATAAAAAGAAAATCAATACAGAAGAAATTGAAAGTATTTTAAAAGCTCTTGATGTTTGAAATAACGGGTGATTTTATGAAAAAAGCAAAAATTATCATTTTAGCAGGGCAATCCAATGCAGTTGGCGTTGGTCATGTTAAATATCTTGAAAGACATTTCAGCAAAGAGAAGGTTGAAGAATTTAAACGGGGCTATGACGGAATTTTAATGAATTATTATTCCCACGATATGAAAAGTGATGACTTTGTTAAAACAACTCTTAATTGTGCCGAAAAAGGAAAGGACACTTTTGGTCCTGAGATTGGCATTGCCGATTATTTAAGTGAAAAACACCCTGATGAGAAAATTTTTATTATAAAGTGTGCCGTTGGCGGAACAAATATTTTCTACGATTGGTTACCCCCCTCTTGTAAAGGTGAGTATCAAAAAGAATCATTTGGTTTTGGTGATACTGAAAGCGAATTTTATCGCAAAGGCGGTTGGCTTTTTAATGAGCTTATAAAAGTTCTTGGCGAAAGCATCTCAATTTTAGAAGATCAAGGGTATGAGCCTGAAATTTGCGCTTTTTGTTGGATGCAGGGCGAAAGCGATGCTTTTGAAATTGAAACTGTTGAAAAATACGGAGAGCGATATGAAAATTTATTGAAAGATTTGAACGATGCTTTTGGAGAATATTTGAAAAACTGCGTGTATATAGATGCAGGTATTTCTGAAATATGGCCATATTATCGTGAAATAAACGCTTGGAAAGAAGAGCATGCAACGAAAACTCCAAACAGCTTTTATATAAATACCATAGCAGAAGGGCTTACTACCTCAAAAGAACCTGAACCCGAGGTGGATATAGCTCATTATGATTCGGATTGCACTATTAAGCTGGGCTATTTGTTTGCGGAGAATATAAAAAATGAAAAACACTAAAATAATCATTATAATAGCAACAGGTATTGCCATACTCGTTGCAGGGGTTTTATGTAAGCAGGAATTTTTCCTGATGATACCCTTATTTGTTTCTCTTTTTGTTATGGCTTTTCAGTCGGATGCAAACAGACTCGGTCCGTTAATAGGTTCAATAAATTCAATTATTTATACGGCAGCTTATATTTATATGGGAGTTTATGCTTCTGCTGCATCTGCAATACTTTTTAGTTTTCCTATTCAACTAATGACTTTTTTCCGTTGGAAGAAAAATGCCTATAAGAAAACTGCAATATTCAGAAAAATGACAACCAAAATGAGAATCTTTTGGTGTGTTTTGTTCCTTGTTGCCTGGGGAATATTGGCAGGGGTGTTTATGCACCTTGATTATAAATATGCGATTTTAGACAGTTGCACTCTTCTTTTCGGGTTTGTTATACCCGTTCTCACAATGCTTGCTTACATAGAATATACATATCTCTGGATTGTTCAATGTGTTCTTGGTGTGTTTTTAAATATTCAGATGGTTATAAACGACCCGAAGGAAACAACATATCTGATATATGGTGTTTACGCTCTTTACTGCGTAATCGGTGCATTTATAAGCGTTCAGAAATTTTATAAGGAACAACAGAAAACATTAGTTAGTTAAGAGGTGTTTTTATGGGCTTTTGGTTTTTTATGTTAGCAATGATTTTACTCATTCCTGCTATTATGCTTCTTTTTGGCAGATATTTTATCAAAAAAGCACCGAAAAATATAAACTATCTTTTCGGTTACAGAACAAATTTGTCAATGAAAAATGAAGATACTTGGAAGTTTTCCCATAAGTATATAGGAAATATATGGTATAAATGGGGATTAATTTTATTGCCCATTTCCGTTTTGGTAATGGTTTTTGTAATTGGTAAGAATGAAGATACTATCGGAAGTTTGGGCGCAATAATTACCGTTGTGCAGCTTATTCCAATTTTAGCATCAATTGTTTTAACAGAAAAAGCACTTAAAGATAATTTTGATAAGGAAGGCAAAAGACGAGATGGAAAACTTGAAAAATGAAGATATATTAGAAATAATATTTATTCGCCACGCAGAAACAAATTATACAGATATTGGTGACAGAGATAATTGCGACGGTGAGCTTACCGAATTTGGTGAGAAGCAGTGTAATATATTGGGTGAAAAGCTGAAAGATGTAGAGATAGACGGCCTTATTTCAAGCTCACTTCTTCGTGCATTCAAAACTGCAACAGGAGTTTGCAAGGCGCAAGGGAATAATCCCGTTCTACATATCTGTCCCGAGCTTATTGAATGTGGTTGCACTCCCGGTTATTTCGGTTGCAGTGAAAAATATCTGCAGAAATATTATAAAAATACAAAAATGTGCGAAAAGCTTTTCGGAACAGAGGAATATGAATTCGGATGCGAGGCAATTGAAGACAATAACCTTCGCGCGCAAAAGGTGATTGATTATATAAAAGAAAATTACACATACGGCAACAGAGTTGCAGTTTTCAGTCATCACGGAATGCTTGAATATCTAATTCCCACTGCTTTAGGTCTGGAAACCCGAAAATTCTTCTTCTCTCTTGATAACATATCAATGACGGTTGTTCAATATACACGAGATGGTGCTTGCATTTTAAAAGAAGTTAATAAGTAAAAGAAAAGGGCTACCTGTATTTTCAGGTAGCCAAACTTATTTATTTATGATTTTTTATGTAGTATTTGTAGAATTTTACGCAATCTGCAACTTCCTTAACGCCAATACTTTCATTAGCTGCATGCATTGCTGCAAGCTGTTCATTACTCATTTTGATGGGGCAGAAGCGTAAGCAGTTATCTGCAACTGCTTCGTAGTGACGGCAGTCTGTACCGCCTGTCATAAGGTAGGGAATAACACTTGCATCAGGGTAACATTCGTTAAGGCATTTTTTAAGGTAGCCGAACTCTTCACCCTTGTAGTCAACAGTATTTGAAGCGTTTCTTGCATGAATAATTTCAAACTCAAGGTCATATTTATCTGCATATTTCTTGAGAACTGCAAGAGATTCATCAACATTCTGATGGGGTGATGTTCTAAGGTTACAAACAACATAAGCCTCTGAGGGAATAACATTTGGAGTCTGAGAGCCTTCAGCCATTGTGCAACAGAAGGTTGTTCTTACAAAAGCATTGCACATTGGTGAAACCAAGGGAAGAACTTTAGTGAGAAGGCCTTTGAAAAGCCACATATTGCCGAGAACCATTCTGAGAGGGAAGCCAAGGTAGGGAGCAGCTTCGTCAAGCATTGCATAAACTGCACCTGAAATTTCTGCTTTGAAGGGCTTATCCTTTTCAATATCTGCAACAAATTTTGAAAGTCTTGCAAGGGGTGTATTGCTTTTTGGTGTTGAGGAGTGACCGCCCTTGCCTTTAGCAATAACCTTAAGGTCGATATAACCTTTTTCGAGAAGACCTATTGCAGCGCACCAGCCATTCATTGTGGGAAGCTGGTCCTTAAGAATAGCACCGCCCTCATCCATTGCAACATCAAGGTGAACACCTTTTTCTTTTAAGTAGTTAACAAGCTTGGGTGCACCGTCGCCTGAAATTTCTTCATCGACTGCAGTTGCAAGGTAAATGTCGCAGGGAGGCTCATAGCCCTCTGCAAGCAACTCTTCAATAGCCTGGAATTCTGAAAATACAGTTGATTTGCAGTCCATAGCACCTCTGCCATGAATGTTGCCGTCTGCAATTTCGCCTGAGAAGGGGTCTTTTTCCCAGTTGGGCTCGTCAGCAGTAACAACGTCCTGATGACCCATAAGAAGAATACCGTTTCTTTTAGGGTCTTTACCTGCCCAACGGAAAAGAAGGTTGCCTTCAATTTCTGTACATTCGAGCTTTGAGAAAATAAGTGGAAAGTTAGCCTTCATAACCTCATGAAGCTTATAAAACTGAGTTAAATCTGTATTTCCTCTTAATGAAATAGTGGGTACCTTAACCATTTCGGAAAGCTTTTGAGCATAATCATTTGCTTCATCCTCGGTGGGATTAATTGCAGGAGCGCTTGTGTTGGGTTTTGCTTTGATTTTTACCGCCTTTATTGCTGCAATTACAAGCAAAAGCACAAAAATTGCTAAAATTGCAAGTAATGCAAATCCGATGTATTTCATTTTATCAAATCCTTTCACACACATTGGAATAATTATACTACTATTTTTATGATAAGTAAATAGGTTGAAGCAGAAAGAAAAACTCTGCTTTTCTTGACAAGATAAGGCTTTTTGTTGTAGGATTAGAGAAGGAAAAATTTGAAAGGGATGGAAATATGAAGAAAATAATTTCTGTTTTATTAGCAATTGCATTGGTGTTTACAATTACTGTTCCCGCATTTGCTGCTCAGGAAACTGCAACTGCTTCTGAAAATTATGACGGCAATCCCGTTATTATTGTAAGAGGTATTGATTTTGCAGGTCTTACTTATGAAAATGGCGAGAAAGCACTTAATGTGAGTGCAACAACAATTTTCTCTGCTTTGATGAACGGCTTTTTTGGTATGCTTAAATTAAAGGATGCTCAGTCAGTTCTTGATGGCGCGTTTTTAGCGGCAAAAGAAATTTTTGACCCTATTTCCTGCGATGAAGAGGGTAACTCAAAGTATGATGATGTTTCTATGAAGCAGTATCCCTTATCAATGGATAATTACCCCGAGTTTGTTGAAACTCTTCCCGATGGAGCTGAAGAGGGTATTGTTAAAACTGCAATTGAAAAATATGGTGCAGAAAACACATATTTCTTCACTTATGACTGGAGAAAGACTCCCGAGCAGATAGCAGACGAGCTTCACAGCTTTGTTGAAACTGCAAAAAGAAGCAGTGGTAAAGATAAGGTGAATATTATATGTGCTTCTATGGGCGGTATGGTAACAACAGCATATTTCTACTACTACGGAGCAGATAATGTTGAATCTGCAGTTTTCCTTTCAGGTGCTCAGAACGGTACTTATGTTTGCGGTGACGCTCTTAACGGCAAAATCGTTTTTGACAGTGATGTTCTTGTTAAATTTATAAACAACGCAGCAGATAACAACATGTTCCTTAAAGTTTTCATCGGTATTTTTGATATGCTCGGTGCAGTTGATTTTATTGTGGATGTTGCAAATGATATGGTTTCCTCAAGCTTTGACAGAGGAAATGACCTTATGCTTCGTGATAGCCTTGGTGCTTTCTGTGGCTTCTGGGCTCTTTGCCCTGATGAATCCTTTGAAAGTGGTCTTGAAAATATTTTTGGTGGTCACGAAGAGGAATACCCTGTTCTTCTTGAAAAGATTGATGGCGTTAAAGATTTTGTTTTCAGCACAGAAGAAACTCTTAAAGGTGCAATGGAAGACGGTGTTAAGATTTCTTTTGTTTCCAATTATAACTCAGGTCTTACTCCTGTTTATGAAAGAGCAAACCTTAATGGCGACAATGTTCTTGAAGCAGAGCTCACTTCTAACTTTGCAACAATTGCACCCTTAGATGAAACTCTTTCAAAAGAATATCTTGAAGGTGCAGACCCCAAATATATTTCACCCGATAATGTAATTGATGCTTCTACTGCAGTTTTCAAGGATAATACTTGGTTTGTTAAGGATGCGCCCCATGTTGCAGCGGATTATCAAACAGGCTTCAGTGAATTTACCTTTACTCTTCTTGAAAGCGAAACCCAACCTACAATTGAAACTTTTGAGAAATATCCTCAGTTTATGATTGCAGATGAATTCCTTTCCGTTTCACCTCTCAAATAATAAAGGAAATATACATTTATGGAAATTTTATCTTACATATTAAGCCTTTTAGGTCTTGCATCAATGGTTACAGCCTCCCTTATAAAAGGCGAAAAAATGAAGAAAATACTTTTCTTTGTTTTCTGTGCTAATGCACTTATTGCAACAAGCTATCTTGTTGGTGGTAGTGGTCTGAATGGTGCAGCATCCTGCTATATAGGTGCAATTCAGTCAATAATCAACTACTTCTTCGATTCAAAGAACAAACCCTTGCCTAAGTGGTTGATTGCAATATATGCTCTTGCTTTTATTGTTTGCAACCTTGTTGTTGGTGGCTTTAATCCTCTTGGTATTCTTGCAATAGTTGCTTCCCTTACATTTATTATGTGTATCGGTCAGTCAAGTGGTGCAAAATACAGATTCTGGACACTTTTCAACATTATCTTATGGGGTGTGTATGACATTCTTTCAGAATCCTATAGTGCACTTATTACCCATGTAGTTCTTCTTGTTTTTACAATTGTTGGTATGATTGTTCACGACAGAAAGAAAAAAATTGAAAAATAAAAAATCAACCGTCTTGGTTTTTCCAAGACGGTTGATTTTATATAGCAGATAAATGCTCAGTGTTATTTATGTAATCAAAAACCACATCGCCATAAGGGTTTGTGCCCTTTTTGTAAAGAATTACTCGGGTTATTCCTGTATTAGCGAAGTTTATATCATAAAAAGGCGTTTCGGTTGTGAAGCCCATAATGGAGAATACAATAAATGTTAAAAATGCTGCATGACTGACTAAAGCGATTTTTTCACCTTTATTAAAGTTTTCACGAAGATATTTAAGAACAAAGTCTGCTCTTTTGAAAAGACCTGCATCGTCCTTGTTATCAGATGGGATGAGAAGAGGTGTTTCAGAGTCAAGCTCGGGAGCGAGAAGAGTAAGAGAATTTATTTGTTGCAAGGTAGCAAGAGTTGTTTCATATTCGGCACTTAAACCTGCTTCAGCCAAATGAGGGAGTATGTATAATGGCTTTTCCTTGGTTTGCGCTTTAAGAATTTCTGTTGCAGTTCTTACGGCTCTTAATAATCCGCTTGAATATACTCTGTCAAAATTAATATTTGATAAATGGTTTCCTGCAAGCTGAGCTTGTTTTACGCCTTTTTCGGTTAAAATGGGGTCGTGTTGCTCTTGTGGTGTTAAATCTTCCTTGTCATAGCCAACATTTCCTTGGCTTTGCCCATGGCGGATTAAATATAATTCAAGCTCAATAATCGGTTTTTGTTTTTCCATAGTAACCCTCCGAAACAGATATTGATAAAAGTATAATTTTTTCAATAGCATATGTCAAATTGTTTTTAGTTTTAATTGAAAACAAAGTTATAGAGTGATATAATTAAATAAATATATTTGTTAGGTGATATTATGGAAAATAAAGCAATAATTGCCCTTTCAGGAAAGGGTGGAGTTGGTAAAACTTCAATTTCTGCAGCTATTGTTAAGCTTCTTGTAGAGGCTTATCCCGATAAAAAGATTTTAGCAATTGATGCTGACCCTGCAGTTGGTCTTTCAACGGCTTTGGGTATAGAGGTTAAAACCACCATTGACGATATAAGAAAAGAAATTGTTGAAACCGTAGAAGATGGCGAGGTTAAAGCTGCAATTGAGCTTCTGGGTGAAGCAAGATACAAAATTTTTGATGCTCTTGTGGAAACTGATGGTTTTGCTTTTATTGCTGTGGGCAGACCCGAAAGTGCAGGCTGCTATTGCAAAATTAACACCTATTTAAAAGAGGTTATCAGCATTCTTTCTCAGGAATTTGATTTCGTTGTAATTGACGGTGAGGCAGGTATTGAGCAGATTAACCGCAGAGTTATGGAAAAGGTTTCGCATCTTCTTCTCATAAGCGATGCTTCAAAGAAAGGTACACAGGTTATCTCAACAATAAAAAGCGTTGCAGATGAGCTTGTTATGTATAAAAAAATCGGTGCAATTATCAATAGACTTCCCGATAAAAGCGTAATTGAACATATAAATACAAACGGCATCCCCGTACTTTCATATATTGAAAACGACAGTAATCTGGCAATATATGATATTGAGGGTAAAAATATAATCGAGCTTCCCGATAACTCCAATGTGGTTGAGGGTGCAAGAAGAGCTCTTAAAGAGTTAGGTATTATTAAATAAGGAGTAGGCTATGAAAGATTTAAAACATCTTTATTATTTTGAAAATCTTTTGCAGGAAGCAAACAATGACCTTGTTAAAAAAGCCAAAGATGATGGCGGAATTGCATTGGGTTACACTTGTTATCATATCCCTGAGGTTCTTTTAAACTGCGGAGATTGTTTTTCCGTGAGACTCAGAGCACCCAGAACCGGATCAATGGATATTGCAACATATTATATGAGTAATTTTCTTTGCGGTTATTCAAAAGCGATTCTTGAACGAGCTATTGAGGGCGGTTATAACTTTCTTAATGCATTGTTAGCTTCTGAAACCTGTTCGGAAATGAACAGAGCGGCTGAGCATTTTGAACTTCTTGATTTAGTTCCCAACGACAAATTTTTCCTGACATTTCTTGATGCACCCTTTAAAGTTGAAGAGCATACAATTAAACATTATGTCAATCAGACAAGAATTAAAATCCTTGATAAACTCACAGATGTTTACGGTGTAGATACTTCTGACGAGGCACTTCTCAAAGCAGTTGAAGAGCATAATGAGGTTTGTCGTCTTATAACAGAAATCGGAGATTACAGAAAAGAGGATAACCCCCGAATTACAGGTTATGAGTATCATATTTTAAATCTTGTTTCATACTGTTGTCCGAAGGCACTTATTCTTCCTGCACTCCGTGAAACTGCGGAAGAACTTAAAACAAGAGAGCCCGACCAAAAGAAAAACTACAGAGCAAAAATTGTGGTTGTTGGTTCTGAAATGGATGATCCCGACTTTACTTCTCTTATTGAAGATAGCGGTGCACTTGTGGTTGCAGACAGATTCTGTTTCGGTGCACTTCCGGGCAGACAGGAAATCGTTATTGATAAAGACAAAGATGTTCTTACCCAAATTTGCACTCATTATCTTAAAACAAGCCAATGCCCTCGTTTTATGAGCCACGAAAAAGTTCAGGAACGCAGAGATTATGTAAAACAGCTCGTTGAGGAATATAATGCAGACGGCGTTATGTATGAGCAACTTAAATTCTGTGAATATTGGGGTTACGAAAGGGCACTTGCTTCTTACATAATGACAAATGATTATGGCGTACCCACTGCAGCGGTTGACCGTCAGTATACTGCCTCTGCATCAGGCCAGCTTCGCACAAGAGTTCAGGCTTTTGTTGAAAGCCTTGAAATAAAGAAAATTCAAAAAGCAAAGGAGATGAGCAAGAATTGAAGAACTACGGAAAACTTTATAAAGAGCATACTGCCATACTCAAGCACAGAGAATGGCGCGGTTTTAAAGACACAATGTATGACTATTATCGTTGGCTCGTCACCTGGAAAGATATGATTAAAATGGTGCTCAAAGCACCTGTTTCCACAGTAAAGGGTTTGTGGAAATATCGTTGGATGGCATCTTATCTTTCTGCTCCGTCCTTTGTTGATAGGCATGTTGCAGGTCTTCGAGGTCCTCAGCTTCGTATGGCTCATCTTCATTACAATATGATTGTTAAGCACACAACCAAGCTTATCAACATATCTTTCCGTGCGGATGAGAAAATCAATCCAAACAACAAACTTTCAAAGAAAATTGTTCTTATGGATGAGATTGTTCCCAATGAAATTTTTACAGGATTTCCTAATCTCATTCCAATTCCTTTGCAGACATTGCCAATTTTCCTCTCTTCAATGGTTGACCAGCAGATTACTCCTCCGTATCTTGAAGTTACAGAAAGCTTTGGTGTTCCTGCGGATGTTTGCCCTCTTCCCAGTGCGGAAGCAGGCGTTGCTATTGAAGATGATTACCCCAAAATGGGTTGTTGTATGATTGGAACAAATATGCCATGCGACGGTTCAATTATGAATTCATCTTTCCTTGACAGAAGACTTAATCTTCCCACACATAGTTTTGGTGTTCCTCTTCGTTATGATGGGGAAGATGTTCAGGAGTATGCAGTTGATGAACTTAAAGCCCTTATCAAATTTATTGAAGAGCAAACGGGCGAAAAGTTCAATTGGGATACATATTTCGCAAGGATGAAAGACTATAACAAGCAGCTTGAATATGAAAGACAGAAATGGGATATAAATAAAACTCCCTATCCTCAGATGACAGGTGCTTGCTTCTGGCTTTACAGAATATTCTATTTCAATCTTTCAGGCGGTTCAAACGAAAAATTCCTTAAGGTTGACGAAAAAGTTAATAAGATTATGATGAAGGCATACGAGAAGAAGACTCCTGTATCAAAGGATATGCGCCATAGAGCGGTTGTGTGGTCTTGTCCTGCAAACTACTACACAAGCTTTGCAAACTGGCTTGAAAACTGTTGGGGTATGAATGTTGTTATGGATATGGAAACAATGATTTCATATCTTGAAATTGATACAGAAGATAAAGAACAATCTCTTAAAGATCTGGCAAAAACCTATCAGCGCTCCATTATGAGAAAGCATACAAAAGGCGGTTACCGCAATGTTGTTGATGAGCTTTGGAGAATTGTTGAAGAATACAATGCCGATACGGTTATTATGTATGACCAGATTTCCTGCAAAGGTATGGACGGTCTTGCAGGTATATTTGATGACCAGGCAAGAGAAAGAGATATAAACTTTATCTGGGTTAAGCAGGATCTTATGGACCCGAGAACAATTTCAAGAAGAGATATGCGCGAGCAGGTTAATAAATATATGCAGACAGTTCTGCAGGAGGAACCTCTTGATGCAACGCTTCTTGATTTTGAAGACGATTTAGCTTGGTAAGGAGAAGTGAGTTTTAATATGAAATATTTTGGTGGATGCGATGTAGGCTCTACATACACAAAATGCGTAATTCTTGACGAAAACGGCAAAATGGTTGCAAATGTAACCAACAGAAGTAAAATCAATCCCGTTGCAAGTGCAGAAATTGCTCTCAGTGATGCAATTTCTCAGGTTGAGGGACTTAACTCTGCGGAAGAATTAAGCTACCTTATCGGTACGGGTTATGGAAGAAACAAAGTTCCGTTTGCAGATGAAAATATATCTGAAATCAGTTGTCATGCTATGGGCGTTCACGTAACAAATCCCGAAGTAAAGGCAATAATTGATATCGGTGGTCAGGATGTTAAGGGTATTTCCATTGATACCGATGGTACAGTTAAAAACTTTGCTATGAATGATAAATGTGCCGCAGGTACGGGTAGATTTTATGAAGCTATGGCAAATGCTTTTGAAATGACTCTTCCCGAATTTTCAAAGCTTTCGTTGGAAGCGAAGAATACAATTCCGATTACTGCTCAGTGTACTGTTTTTGCAGAAAGTGAGGTTATTTCCCTTGTCGGTGAGGGTAAGCCTATGGACGAAATTGCCGCAGGTATTCAGCTCGCAGTTGCAAAGCGTTGCTTTGTTATGGCGAAAAAAGCAGGTGCAACAGACAGTATCACCCTTACAGGCGGATGTGCTAAAAATGACGGACTAAAAAAGGCTATTGAAAAAGTTCTCAAAATAAAAGTTGTTGAACTTTCAACCGACCCTCAGCTTATGGGCGCTTTAGGTGCGGCAGAATATGCCCGTCAGAAAGGACTTGCAAATTAAAATGGACATTATTTTTATCATATTAGCAGTTGTGGTTGCTCTTTTCCTTTTAACCTTTGCAATTTATTGGTTTAACCTTGATATGAAACTTGTAAGAAAAGTTTACGATTTGTTACAAAAGCATTACGATAATATGAAAAGAGATAAAAAGCTGTAATGGAGATTTTTAGTTCTTTAATAAAAGAGTTTAACTCTTATATAGAGCCTTTTTCTAAAAAAGAATATGATTATAAAGAAGATAATGCCTGGGCAGATGCAGGTCATAATCAGGTTATTCTTCAAAGAGAAACTTTTTTTGAGCTTGATGGCGTTGGATTTAACCTTTTAACCTCTTCTCATATTGATGATGGTATTGTTGTAATAGGCAAGGATTTGCAGGAAATAAAAGAAAACACAAAGTTTGCAAGAGTTTCTTTTATTGAATTTGAAGAGGCGCAAACCGCTCAGAAAACATATAATCTCATAAGAAAAATTGAATATACAAAATATCACTTTTTCCCTGACGGTTATATGATAAGGACGTCCTCGCGAGCTCACAAGGAAAGTGTTCGTGTTTCCAAAAATGCCATTAAAGGCGGATTGGATTTTCAGAAAGTCGGAACTCTGCTTATAAACAAATATAAAGAAAATCCCGCAGTTAAAGGAGTAAAAATTTTCTTTGTTACAGAAAAAAGTGCAGATTTTTCAAAACTTGAACAGCTTTCACGAAAAAGTAATGAAATCACAGAAACTCTTAACCAGGTTATGAATGATTTGAAATTCGATTGTGATACCTGCAACCTTAAAGCAATTTGCGATGAGGTTGAGGGTATGAGAGAGCTTCACTTCAAAACATCAATGGGAAAATAAAATATGGAAAAGAAAGATGTTATAAATTTTTTTGATAGTCTGGCAGAGGGTTGGGATGCAGAGCAAATCCCCAAAGATGTAATTATTGAAAAGATATTAGATAATGGTGGAGTACAACCCCATAAAGATATTCTTGATATCGCCTGCGGAACAGGTACATTATTTCCTTTTTATTTCAAAAGAAATGTGAACTCTGTTACGGGAATTGACATTTCACCGGAAATGGTGAAAATTGCCAAGCAGAAATTCTCAGAAATACACATAATCTGCGGTGATGCAGAAGAATATACTTTTAATAAAGTGTTTGATGTAATAATGATTTACAATGCTTTTCCCCATTTCCCAAATCCCGAAAGCCTTATAAAAAATCTTGCAGGTTATATTAAAGAAAACGGCAGAATCAGTATTGCTCATTCAATGAGCAGGGAAGAGATAATTAATCGACACCAAAAAAGAGCGACAAATGTCTCTCGGGAATTGCCTGTTGCAGAAGATGTGGCAGAAATGCTCCGGCCATATTTTAGTGTTGATATAATAATTTCCGATGATAAAATGTATCAGGTATCGGGAATTAAGAAATAACGAAGAAAAGCCCTTTCCGTTAATTGACAATGGAAAGGGCTTGTGTTAATATAAAAATTGTAAATTTATTGGAAAAACCCAATTAAGAAAGGTTGTTTTTTATGCAGAAAAAAATTGAAAACATCATCAACCTTATTAAAGAAAAAGATATTAAAATGGTTGACTTTAAAATGGTTGATATCAATGGTCAATACCGCCACGTTACAATTCCTGCAGAAAATTTTTCTGAAGATACAATGAAAAGCGGTATAGGCTTTGATGCTTCAAACTACGGCTATGCAGTTGTTGAAAAAAGCGATATGGTGTTCATTCCCGACCCCGATACTGCTGTTATTGATCCCTTCTGTTCTATTCCTACATTATCAATGACAGGTAATGCTATGATTATTGATAATCCTCAGAACAGACCTTTGGCTCAATACCCCAGAAATATAGTTCTTGCGGCAGAAAAATATATGGCAGATTGTGGCGTTGCAGATACAATGCTCGTTCTTCCCGAATTTGAATTTTATCTCTTTGACCAGGTGGGTTGGAATGTAAGCCCTGACAATATAAGTGCAAGCGTTGATGCTAAACAATCTTATTGGAATAGCGATATTTCAGGTGACGGTGTTATCGTTCCCAAGCAGAAAAACTATCACATTGCAAAACCCTTTGATGTTACTTACGAATGCCGTAGCGAAATGTGTATGCATATGGCAGATGCAGGTATTGAAATCAATTACCATCATCCCGAGGTTGCTGCATCAGGTCAGTTTGAAATTGAGCCTCAGCTGGGCAAAATGTCCACAATGGCAGATGCTACAATGTGGATAAAATATATTATCCGTAACACCGCTCTTAAATACGGCAAAACTGCAACATTTATGCCTAAACCCATTTATGGTGAAGCAGGTAGTGGTATGCACGTGCATATGCTCCTCCTTAAAGATGGTAAGCCTGTATTCTCTGACGATAACGGATATGCAAATCTTAGTGAAACAGCACATTACTTTATGGGTGGTCTTCTTAAGCACATTTCTTCACTCTGTGCTCTTACAAACCCCAGCACAAACTCCTTCAAACGCTTGATTCCCGGTTTTGAAGCACCTGTTACAGTTGGTTATGCAACATCAAACAGAAGTGCAGTTATTCGTATTCCTGCATACGCTAAAGCTCCCGAAAAACGTCGTTTTGAGCTTCGCAACCCTGATGCAACTTGTAACCCCTACTTCTGCTTTGCAGCTATTCTTATGGCAGGTCTTGACGGTGTTAAAAATAAAATTGACCCTCACGCAAATGGTTGGGGCCCCTATGACTTTAACCTTTTCAATCTTCCTGAAGAGGAAAAGGCAAAGCTTCAGGGATTACCCACAACTCTTGATGAGGCTCCCAACGCTCTTGAAGCAGACCACGATTATCTCACCGCAGGTGGCGTATTCCCCGAAGAGCTTATCAAAAACTTTATAAAATCAAAACGTGCTGAGCTTGCTGAAATGGCAAAAATCCCCACACCTGCTGAATTTGAAAAGTATTATAATCTTTAATTAAAACAAAAATCACTCACCCACTTGGGTGGGTGATTTAAGTATAATAGGTTATAATATTAATAGATTTAAAATGAAAGGCAGAGAAGCTCTCGCAACTATGATTATAGATTTCCATACCCATGTGTTTCCTGAAAGAATAGCAGAAAAAACAATTGAAAAATTGAGTTTTGTTTCAGGTGGACTTATTCCTCAGACAAACGGCACATTGAATAGTCTTAAGCTTTTGATGGGAGAAGACAGTGTTCATAAAAGCGTTGTTTTATCAATCGCTACAAATGAAAAACAGCAGACTAATGTTAATGACTACATTAAATCCTGCGAGGGTGAAGATATTATTCCTTTCGGCTCTGTTTATCCTCACGCAGAAAATGCACTTGAAGAGTTGGAGCGCATAAAGGAAATGGGGCTTAAAGGTGTTAAGCTTCATCCTGAATATCAACAGTTTTTTGTTGATGACGAAAAAATGAAGCCCATTTATAAAAAGATTTCGGAGCTTGGATTAATTGTTGTTTTCCACGCTGGTGTAGATTTCGGTTACCCTGCACCATACCACGCAACTCCGGAAAGGTTAAGAACAGCAGCAAAATGGATTGATTCGCCTATGGTTTGCGCTCATTGGGGTTCAGCAGGAATGGGTGAGGATGTTTTAAAATATCTTTGTGATGTGCCGGTGTTTTTTGATACCGCTTTTGGTTACGGAACAATGCCTAAAACAACCGCGCTTCGCATTTTGGAGAAAAAAGGCGTTGATAAAATTCTTTTTGGTTCTGATGCTCCCTGGCACGCACCCTCCTGGGATGTAAGAATGATAAAAACTCTTGAGCTCACACCCGAGGAAGAAGAACAGATTTTCTCAGGTAATGCAATAAAACTTTTAGGTTGCTGACACAATCATTATTAAATATTTATTAAATTAAAATTCGTAATATTGACTTTATTTTTTCAGAATGGTACAATTTTTGTAGAAAACAAATATTCTAAAAAGAAAAGAGTGATATTATGAATAAAAAAAGACTATACAAAAAAGAAGACGGCAAGAAAATTGCCGGTGTTTGTGGCGGTATTGCAGAATATCTTGATATAGACCCCACACTTATTCGTCTTGCCTGGGCACTTTTCTGCTTAGCAGGTGGTAGTGGTCTTATTATTTATATTGTTGCAGCAGCGGTTATGCCAAATGAGAGTGATGTAATCGAATAAAAGAAACGCCGAAAGGCGTTTTTTTATTTAGTGAGGAGTTAGGAATGAGGAGTGCAGTTTTGTAACAGGTAAAGTAAGAGCCAAACCTTATCATCCCTGTGCGTAAGCATAGGGAGGGGGACCACGCCTATGGCGTGGTGGTGGGTTGCCTACTGACTGTTTTACTTTGTAGAGGCGGCGAGAATGAGAAATGTTAGAAAAAGAATTGTTTGAACTACAAGATATAAAATATAAAGAATTCCATCAAAAGCTTATGCCTACTGTGAATCCTGATAAGGTTATCGGTATTCGAACTCCTGTTTTGCGAAAATTTGCAAAGGGTTTTGGCAAAAGGGAAGAGGCAAAAGAGTTTTTAAAAAAACTTCCCCACAAATATTATGAGGAAGATAATTTGCACGCCTTTTTGTTGGAAGAAATAAAGGATTATGAAAAATTAATTGAAGAATTAAACATTTTTCTCCCCTTTGTAGATAACTGGGCAACCTGCGATATGATGCGCCCGAAGATTTTCAAAAAACACAAAGACGAACTTTTAAAAGATATATATAGATGGTTGGATTCAAAAGATACATACACGATTCGTTTTGCGGTCAATTGTCTTATGAATCATTATCTTGAAGAGAATTATAAGCCCGAATATCTTCAATGGGTTAAAAACATAAAAAGCGAAGAATACTATATAAATATGGTAAGGGCATGGTTTTTTGCAACAGCGCTTGCAAAACAGTATGATGATACTATTAAAATTTTAGAAAATAATAGTATTGATAAATGGACTCATAATAAAACAATTCAGAAAGCTATTGAAAGCTACCGAATAACAAATGAGCAAAAAAAATATTTAAAAACATTGAAAAGATAAAGATATAACCCCACATTTTTCTGAAGAAAAGTGTGGGGTTAAGTGTTAATTAATCATCAACTTCTTTTTCGCTATCAATGATTCTACCTGTTACAGCATCAATTTCATAAGAATATTCATAACCCTTATGCTTAAATTCAATTTCATAAACCTTCACGCCATCATCTGTGTCATATTCGCAACTGTAACCGCGAATTTCATTTAAAGGAACACCAGCGTGATTCAAAGCGATTTCCTTTGCTTTTTCTTTACTGATAATAGTGTCAGAAGCTGCAGGCCTTGTGGTAGTAGGTTTTGTGGTAGCGGGTTTTGTTATCTCTACAGGTTTGTTGTTTTCAACTTCTTTATCAAAATCAATAATCGCACCTGTAACAGCATTGATTTCAACATCATACTCGTAATCAGTTGTTTCGAAGCTTATTTCATAAATTGCAACACCATCATCTTTGTCAAATTCACAATTATATTTAACAAGTTCTGCTTCCTTTACGCCAGCTTTGTTTAATGCTATTGTTTTTGCCTTAGCTTTAGCGATATACTGTACTGTATTTTCTGATGTTACTGTTGTAGTTGCGGGTTGAGCAGGCTTGATAATTACAGGCTTTTTCTCTACGGGTTCTTTATCAAAATCAAGTACAGTGCCTGTTACAGCATTAATATCAACATCGTATTCATAGTTTGCAGCTTCAAAGCTTACTTCATAAATTGCAATGCCATCGTCTTTGTCAAACTCTGCGCGGTAATTTGTGATTTCATTTTCACTAACACCTGCTTTTTTAACAGCGATTGCTTTAATTTTTGCAGAGGGAAGATAAGTTACTGCATTTTTAGTTGTGCCTACGGGAGCGGTGTTTTGAACGGGTTTATTAGCACCGGTATCTTCTTTTTCAGTATTTTCGTTTTTCTCCGGAATAGAGTCGGCAATTTTTTCGGTTTCTTTATCGAAAACAAGGATTTCACCGTTTACTGCATTAACCTCAACATCATATTCATAAGGCGGAACCCAAAATTCAATTTCATAAACCATTGTTCCATGGTCACTATCAAGCTCGATTTCAATGTTTTTTGCGTCATCTGCTTTTACATTTGCTTTTTTAAAAGCGGCTTCAAGAGCTTTTTCTTCTCCGATGTAAGCTTTTTTACTTGCAGTTCCGTGGGAATGTACATTTTCGGTTTTTTCTGCAAGAATATTAAGTTCGTTTATTGAAAGTTCAGCAAGCTCATCAGCATTGTGGTTTGTAAGTTCTTCTGAAAGCTTGTATGCCAGCTGTGCTTTGCCTTCTGATATATTGTGCTTTTCTGCAAGAACAGTTATTTCGTCATTTTTTTCGTTTTCCTGAGAAAGCACGGCACCTTCAATGTTGCTGCCAACGAAAACATCGTTGATTACAGTATCGATTTTCTTCTGTAGCTCTGCATTTTTTTCGTGGTCATTCCCATCAACAGTAACGAGAATGGAGTTCTGCACATCTGTAAGGTAGCCATTACGGAGCATTGAACCCACAAGAGCATTAATTGTTATGGTTAAATCGTTGTTTTTAAAATCCATTGCTCCGATAATTTTTTGAGCATCTTCATTAAGGGCTACAACATCAAGAACTTTTTCGTTTTTGTTGAGTTTGATTTCTATACTGGGATTAACATCAAGAGAAATTACGGATTTAACGGCATTGTTGGATTGATACACACCAAAAACACCAAAGCTTCCCAGAATCAAAGCAATAACTGCAGCGATTGATAAGATTTTCTTAAAATTGTTTCTTTTGTTTGTTGTCATAATAACGGCACTTCCTTTCTGTTCGTTACATTGTGAGCGAATAGAGTCAAAAATGTCGGGAGTTATATCGGAAAAAGCTTTTTTGATTTTTTTGTTTATATCATCAGTCATTTCTTCCGCCCTCCTTTTCGATTTCGGTTTTTAATTTTTTTAAAGCCCTATTGTATTTAGAGAGAACTGTGGATAGATGCATATTAAGAATATGTGCAATTTCTTTGTGCTTGAAGCCTGCCACCGCATGAAGAACAATAATTTGCCTTTCATCATCGGAAAGAATGTTCATACAAGCGGAAATAATTAACTTGTCCTCAATGGAGATATTTTCTTTTGAGTCAAGGTAGCGTTCCCAATCTTCTTCGGGAATGTCTGCTATTTTTGAATTTTTTCGAAGCTTTTGGTAGCAAAGATTTTTTGTTATTGTAAGAATCCAAGCCATTGGCTTGCCGTCAGAACGGTAGCTTGAAGCGGCATTGAATATGCTTATGTAACATTCTTGCAAAACATCCTCTGCATCGTGGGTGTTTTTCAGAACCGAAAGAGCGAAACCGTAAACAGAGTCACTTGTTAATTTATAAAGCTTTGCAAAAGCGATATCACTCTTCTGCGCTACTTGGGAAATTAAAGTGTCAAGAGTTTCGGCATCTGCTTGTTCAAATTCACTTTGAATTGTCAGATGAAGGAGAAACATTTTTCCACCTCTTTCATATAGTTAATGCACGAAAATGCACTTTTATTGCACAAAATTAAAAAAATTTTATTTCATATTACAATAGTACGCTTTTTATGGCAATTTGTCTATATTTTTCCGAAAAAACAAAAATATTGCTTTTTCTCGATCATAAATATATAATATAAGTAACAAAATTTCAAAGGAGGAAATTTTATGAGAAAAACGTTAAGTTTATTGTTATCAGTAATAATGGTAACAAGTGTTATGGTTAATGCTTTTGCCGCAGATGATTGTGCAACACATAAAAGTAGTGCATGGATTGTTGATAAAGAGGCTACAGTATATTCAGCAGGTTCTAAACATAAAGAATGCACCAAATGTGGCGAGATTATTGAAAAAACTACAATTAAGCAGTTGAAATGCTCAAAAACAACGCTTAAAACAATTGCAAACACAAGCTACGGTGTGAAAATCACATGGAGTAAAGTAAAAGGCGCAGATAGTTATAAGGTTTATCGTAAGCTGAAGGGCGGAGAATATTCCTATATTGGCAAAACAACCAATACTTATTATACCGATAAAACAGCAAACAGCGGTAAAACTTATTATTACATTGTGAAGGCTTGTAATGAAGCAGGCAATTCTGCAAGCTCAAGCTCACTTTCCATTAAATATCTTGCAAAGCCTGAAATAAAAACTGCAGACACCAAGACCACCTGCATTTATCTTAAATGGACCAGAATTCCCGGTGCCGGCGGCTACAGAGTTTATCGTAAATCAGGTAGCGGTGATTTTGAAAGAATTGCAACCGTAAAAGGCGGAGCTACTGTTACATATAAAGATAAAACCGCAAATCTTAACAAAGTATATACATATAAAATAAAGGCATATAATGATAAATACACCAGTGTTTATTCTGCTACAAAGAAAAATACTATTTCAGTTAAATCTGCGGATGATTTTACAAAATCTGAAATCGTAGCACTTTACAGAGATGGTATCAACAATGCTAAAAAGAATGCAAAAAAGGTAACTTATGTTTCTACTGAAACTATTAATTACAATAATATAGTGGAAGCAGGTCAGCTGACATCAACTGCACAGAGTCTTATTTCTTCATTTATGGGGGGATATGAGGAGAGAAATGAAGTTGTTGATAATAACGCTCTTCCCCCATCAGATGTTTCCTGCAAGCTTTCTACATCGGATGTAAAAAGTGCTACTATTACTGATTCCGGCTCATACTACAAAGTGAAAATTAAAATGCGCGATGAAACAAATCCGGTTGCAGGAGAGGGTATAGGCGCAGTTGTAAATATTATCGAGGAAAAAACAATTACAGATAGTGTTCCGGCATCAACTAACATATCAAATATGGTTCGCGCTTATGAAAATGTTGTGGTTGAAGCAAAAATAGAAAAGAGTACAGGAAGACTTGTTTACCTTACAACAGATACTCCTATGATTATGACTATGGATGTGAGTATGTCTATAGTTAAAGTAGAAGATGCAAGAGTAGGCATACAAACAATAGATAAATATAAAATTGCGTATTGATTTATTAAATACAAAAATATCCCCGGTATTCTTACGAATACCGGGGATATCTATTTGTATCAGAAATTATTCAGCCTTAGGAGCATAGAGAGCCTGAAGTCTTGTAAGATGTTCATATCTCTCGAGTGCTGTCTGCTCGGACTGTGCGAAGAGAGCTTCTGCTCTTTCGGGGAAGGAACGAGTAAGAGAAGAATAACGAGCTTCGTTAAGAAGGAATGCTTTGTATGCCTCTGTTGCAGGAGCTTTAGAATCGATAGAGAAGGGATTCTTGCCTTCTGCCTTGAGAGCGGGGTTGTAACGGAACATATTCCAGTAACCGCATTCAACAGCTTTCTTCATTTCGTTCTGGCAGTTGATCATACCACCCTTGATTGAGTGCATTTCGCAGGGTGAGTAAGCAATGATAAGAGAAGGACCATTGTATGCTTCTGCTTCTTTGATTGCTTTAAGAGTCTGGTTCTGGTCTGCGCCCATTGCAATCTGTGCAACGTAAACATAACCATAGCTCATTGCGATTTCAGCAAGGCTCTTCTTAGCAATAGCCTTACCAGCAGCTGCGAACTGAGCAACCTGACCGATGTTGGAAGCCTTGGAAGCCTGACCACCTGTGTTGGAGTAAACCTCAGTATCGAATACCATGATGTTTACATCTTCACCGGAAGCAAGAACATGGTCAACACCACCGAAGCCGATGTCGTATGCCCAACCGTCACCACCGAAGATCCATACGGATTTCTTGGAAAGGAATTCTTTGTTATCAACGATTGATTTGCAAAGGTCACAGCAAGCACCGTCGCCGATAGCTGCAACAAGAGCGTCTGTAGCAGCACCGTTCTTTTCACCGTCGTTAACAGTTGCAAGATATTCTTTTGCAGCAGCTTTTACTGCATCGGAAGCCTTGTCGGATTCTGCAATCTGTTCAACCTTAGCGATAAGGCTGTTACGAAGAGCGGACTGACCGAGAAGCATACCGAAACCGTGCTCTGCGTTGTCTTCGAAGAGTGAGTTAGCCCAAGCAGGACCCTGACCCTTAGCGTTAACTGTGTAGGGAGATGTAGCAGCAGGACCACCCCAGATTGAAGAACAACCTGTTGCGTTAGAGATATACATTCTGTCACCGAAGAGCTGAGTAACAAGACGAGCATAAGCAGTTTCTGCACAACCTGCGCAAGAACCTGAGAACTCAAGGAGAGGTTTCTTATACTGGCTGGAGATGATGTTTGCAGGACCTGCAACACCTTCTTTTTCTGTTACGTTAGCTACGCAGTAATCAAATGCTGCCTGCTGAGCATCCTGGCTCTCACGAGATACCATTTTAAGAGAGTTTGTGGGACATACGCCAACACAAACGCCACAACCCATACAATCGAGGGGAGAAACAGCAAGTGTGTAAACATAGTCTGTCTTAACAACGGGCTTGGGAGCTTTTTTCATAACCTCAGGAGCGTTAGCAACCTCGTCAGCATCAAGAGCGAAGGGACGGATTGTTGCGTGAGGACAAACATAAGAACATTTATTACATTTTGCACAAGTTGTGGGATCCCATTCAGGAACCATAACTGCAACACCACGTTTTTCATATGCGGAAGCACCCTGCTCGAATGTACCGTCAGCGTGGTCTGTGAATACGGAAACGGGAAGAGCGTCACCATTCATAGCACCAACGGGCTTCATGATATTGTCAACCATCTTAACAAGCTTTGCGGGACCTTCAGAAGCAAAAGCAGTTGCATCATCAGTTGCATTTGCCCAGTCAGCAGGAACATCAAATTTCTTGAATGCGCCGAAGCCTGCATCGATAGCCTTGTGGTTCATATCAACGATATCCTGACCTTTTTTGAGGAACTTCAATGCAGCGTTCTTCATATAGCCAATTGCTTCATCCTTAGGAAGAACGTTAGCAAGAGCGAAGAAGGATGCCTGAAGAATTGTGTTAGTTCTCTTACCGAGACCGATTTCTGCAGCAAGGTCAATAGCGTTAACTGTGTAAAGCTGAACATTGTTCTTTGCAATGTACTGCTTTGTTTCTGCGTTAAGCTTAGCAGCAAGCTCTTCGTCACTCCACTGACAGTTAATAAGGAATACACCGCCGGGTTTAACGTCGTTAACAATCTTGAAGCCTTTTTCGATGTAAGCAGGTGTGTGACATGCAACGAAGTCAGCCTTGTTTACATAGTAGGGGCTCTTGATGGGTTTGTCACCGAAACGAAGGTGAGAAATTGTAACACCACCGGTTTTCTTTGAGTCATACTGGAAGTATGCCTGAACATATTTGTCAGTGTGGTCACCGATGATTTTGATAGAGTCTTTGTTAGCACCAACAGTACCGTCACCGCCAAGACCCCAGAATTTGCACTCGATTGTACCTTCAGCAGCTGTGTTGGGAGCTTCTTCTTCGGGGAGTGAAAGGTAAGTAACGTCGTCGTTAATACCGAGAGTGAAGTGCTTTTTGGAATCTGCTTTTGCAAGGTCTGCAAAGATAGCAAAGATTGATGCGGGGGGAGTATCCTTTGAACCGAGACCGTAACGACCGCCGGAAACAAAGATACCGGATTTGTTGCAAGCGTCAAGAGCAGCAACAACATCAAGGTAGAGAGGTTCACCGATTGAACCGGGTTCTTTTGTTCTGTCAAGAACAGCAATTTTCTTAACTGTTGCGGGAAGAGCTGCAACGAATTTTTCAGAAGCGAAGGGTCTGTAAAGACGAACTTTAAGAAGACCAACCTTTTCGCCTTTAGCAAGAAGGTAATCGATAACTTCTTCTGCAACGTCACAGATTGAACCCATAGCAACGATTACGTTTTCTGCATCAGCAGCACCATAGTAGTTGAAGAGCTGGTAGTCTGTGCCAAGCTTAGCATTAACCTTGCCCATATATTCTTCAACGATTGCGGGAACTGCATCGTAGTATGTGTTACATGCTTCTCTGTGCTGGAAGAAGATGTCGCCGTTTTCGTGAGAACCGCGCATTACGGGACGATCGGGGTTGAGAGCTCTCTTTCTGAAAGCATCAACTGCGTCCATATCGCACATTTCTTTGAGATCTTCATAATCCCAGATAGCAATTTTCTGGATTTCGTGAGAAGTACGGAAACCATCGAAGAAGTTGATGAAAGGAACTCTGCTCTTGATTGTTGCAAGGTGAGCAACAGCGCCGAGGTCCATAACTTCCTGAGTATTTGTTTCAGCGAGCATAGCGAAACCTGTCTGACGACAAGCGTAAACGTCTGAATGGTCGCCGAAGATGTTAAGTGCGTGTGAAGCAACACAACGAGCAGATACATGGAAAACGCTGGGAAGAAGTTCACCTGCGATTTTGTACATGTTGGGGATCATGAGAAGAAGACCCTGTGAAGCTGTGTAAGTTGTTGTGAGCGCACCGGCTGCGAGTGAACCGTGAACAGTACCTGCAGCACCTGCTTCGGACTGCATTTCGGAAACCTTAACAGTTGTTCCGAAGATGTTCTTCACTCCCTGAGCTGACCACTGGTCAACGTAGTCTGCCATAGGGCTGGAAGGGGTGATGGGGTAAATACCGGCAACTTCTGTGAATGCGTAAGACACATAAGCAGCGGCATTGTTACCGTCCATGGTTTTCATTTTTCTAGCCATAGTATTTCCTCCTATAAAAAATATCAATTTAAAAACACTATAATAAGGTATAATACATACCACCAAACATAATAACACTTATTTCTCCAAAAGTAAACTGCAAAAACCTAAAAAATCGTGGAAAATTTAACAATATTTTATATATTTTGCGTAATTTTTCACAAAGGTCCATATTGGTTTGTTTTGTAAGGGCGGACCACTGTCAATATTGCCTTAAAATATTGACAAAATGGTGGAAATAATTATATAATGTATTCTAATGTGGTATAGTGTAATTTAAAGCCACAAAAACTTTTAATTTTTGAAAGGAGTAAATCCAACTATGGATGACCCCGGACCTAATTTCATTTTGGCCCAAGCAATTGAACTTTCACAAAACACAGCAGGAGGAAGCTTGGTATTAAAAATTCTTTTACTGCTGGCACTTATTCTTGTAAACGCATATTTCGCTATGGCTGAAATTGCTGTTATTTCCCTTAATGATACAAAAATGGAGAAATTGGCAGAGGATGGCCATAAAAAAGCGAAGCTTGTTTTAAAGCTTACAAAAAACCCGACAAAATTCCTTTCTACAATTCAGATAGGAATAACCTTAGCAGGATTTTTAACATCTGCTTCTGCTGCAACCTCTTTTGCAGAAATGCTCACAGGTGCAGTTACAAGCAAATTCGGTCTTCCCGAAAGCATAGTTTCACCTGTTGCGGTTGTTTTGATTACATTGATAATGTCATACTTTTCTCTTGTTCTTGGTGAGCTTGTTCCCAAGAGAATTGGTATGCAGATTCCTGAAAAAGTAGCTTTTGCGGTGGCAAAACCTCTTTATGTAATCGCAAAGCTTACATCACCTTTTGTTAAATTCCTTTCTCTTTCAACTAATGGTGTGGTTCGTCTTTTAGGTTTTGACCCCAATGCAGATGAAGAGGTTGTTACCGAAGAAGAAATCAGAATGATGGTTGATGTTGGTGGTGAAAAGGGCGTTATTGAAGACGATCAGAAGGAAATGATAAATAATATCTTCGAGTTTGATGATATGGATGCCGGTGATGTTATGACTCACCGTACAGATGTTGTTGCAGCAGATGTTAATGACACAACTCTCGAAGAATTTATGGCACTTGCCATTGAAAACGGCAGGTCAAGAATTCCTCTTTATGACGAGGATATCGACAATATCGTGGGCATCGTTTATATTAAGGACTTGCTCAAATATGTTGGTAAAGAGGTCAAGGTCAAAGGCACTTTGAAAAATATAATGAGAGAGCCTTATTTTGTTCCCGCAACCAAGGCTTGTGGCGAGCTTTTCAAGGAAATGCGCCTTCAACGTATTCAGATGGCAGTTGTTGTTGATGAATACGGCGGAACTGCAGGTATTGTAACCCTTGAGGATATCGTTGAAGCAGTTATGGGTGATATTCAGGATGAATATGACGAGGAAGAAGAGGAGATCTCAAAAATTGACGAAAACACATTCACTGTTGAGGGTACAATTGACATTGAAGAAATTGATGAGCTTATCGGTAAAGAGCTTCCCGAGGGCGATTATGAAACCCTTGCAGGCTTTATTATGGACGAGCTTCAATGCATCCCTAAGCAGGGCGAAATGAATGAGGTTGTTTTTGAAAATGTTAAATTTACAGTTCTCGAGGTTGAGGACAGAAGAATTGAAAAAATCAAGGTTGAAATCACTCCCGTTATCGCTGAAGAGGATTCTGAAGAAGATGACGACTGATTGTTGAGGTCATAGTTATGAAAAAAATCAGCAGTTTTCTTGTTGCAATAAGTATGCTTTGTATTTTTGTATTCAATGCAGGTGCATCTGTTACTTTTGATAAGGATAGCAATTTTACTGTTGAAATACCGGATGGTTTTACGTATTCGGAAGAGAATAGCTCTGAGAATATTTTTGTGTTCCAAAAAGGCGAGGATACATTTAATATAAACTACAATGCAAGCACCAAAAACGATTATTGGGCAGATGCTTCTGAGGAAAAATTGCAGAAATATGCAGATAGCTTTTCAGAAACAATGGAAGATTATTATGCATCAATGGATATAGAATGTAATGTTGATGTGGAATATATCAAGCTGGAAAAAGTAGATAATGGCTACACTGCTTTAGTATATTTAATGCAAACAACACAGGCAGACACACCCTTTTATCAGAAAATGTATCAGTTTATTGGAGAAAACAATGTATATACATTGACCTACACCTCTGCTGATAAAAAAGTGGTGGAAAAGATAAATGATATTGCAAAAACATTTGTTATGAATGAAGATGAATTGCAAAAGCCAGATATGGGTGCCAATGTTTTATATGGTGCAATAAGAGGTGCTTGCATAGGCGTTTGCGTTGCGGTAGCTGTCGTTATTGTGAAAAAGAAAACAGATAAAAAAATGAAAAATAATTTGCCTAATGTAGCGTATATACAGGATATTAATAAAGAGCCTGAAAATACTGATGCTTCAATTGATAATTAAAAGATTCTGCACCGAAGGTTTTCCTTTGGTGCAGTTTTTGAAAGAGGATATTTTATGAAAAAAGCAGTAAGTCTTATTTTTGTTTTAATTATGCTATTCTCTTTTGCGTTAAGCGCGAACGCAGAAGAATTCAACGGAGCAGACCTTTTTACAGTAGATTTTCCCGAGGATTTTGAGCAGACAGGAACGAGTGCGTCAAATTTTTCTTTTACCAATGAAAATGGTGATATCTTTGCGGTGTCATATTCTGATAACACTCAGGAGGATACAGTTTTTTCTCCTACGGATATGAGCCAAAAGGAAATTGAAGAATATACAAAAACTCTTTCCGAGGAATCAAAAACGGTAATGAAAGACTATGCTGATAACTTTGAGATGAAGTTTTTAAGTGGAGAAAAGGTAAAGCATAAAAATGGAAAAACAGCACTTGTTTGCCAGACAGAAACTACAATAAAAAAGGATAAACGAACAGGTGTTTTTTATCAGACAATGTATGAATTCGGATGCAAAGATTATAAATACACCTTTACATACACAACCTCTGACAAAGATAAAAAAGATAGTTTCGGTGAGGTTTTTGATTCTATAAATATTTTCGAAGCAGAAACAGAAAGTAATTTTGATAAATTAAAAGGGTATGCCATAGCAGGTGCAGTTTGCGCTCTTATTATGGTGGGTATTATCAGATTTATAAGAACACCCGAAAAAAGAGTGCAAGGCAAATTATAATCGGCTTTGCCCCTAAACTTGCCACTTTCAACTTGCAACTAAAAATCCCGTCCAATTGAGCAGGGTTGCTAAGGACAGAAAAACAGATTGGTGAGAGATGCTGAAAAAGTGTCTCTCACTTATTTTTTTATAAAAATCTGACACTTTCAACCTGAAAGTATCATAGTGGGTTATATACATCAAAAACAACTATAACAGTCTGTAACAAGTTATCTTCGGTTTGTATAAGTGGTATTGCAAATTAGAATTTGCAGTGATATTTTTGATAAATCAAAAGTGATATTGAAGCCTTACGGCTTCAGTGGTATTTTATTCGCATAAAACTGTCCGAAGGATAATAACACTGTGCAAAGCACAATATAACTGCGAAGCAATATCACTCGCTGTAAAGCGAATAAAACTGACGAGTGTCCTTACGAACACTCGGCTATCGGACGGGATTTTTTTATTCATTCATTCCACAGCATTTTTTGTATTTTTTACCGCTACCGCAGGGGCAGGGGTCGTTTCTGCCGGGCTTTTTATCTGCCTTTTTAGGTTCTTTTTTAACTGTTCCGTCATCGGAGCCTGACTGAGCAGTGATTTTAACAGTCTGCTTTCTTTCCATAGGAGCTTCTTTACGAACTCTTGACTGTAAAACAAAGTCAACTGTACCTTCGCGGATTCCGTTTGTCATTTCTTCGAACATATCAAGACCTTCATCACGGAAAACTATAACAGGGTCTTTCTGACCATAGCCCATAAGGCTCATACTGCGCTTGAGCTGGTCCATAGCATCAATATGCTCCATCCAACGGATGTCAACATTACGAAGAAGACCTACTCTTTCAAGCTCTTTAACAGTTTCTTCGCCAAGCTCTTCTTTTCTTGCATCATAAAGCTCCTGAGCCTTATTAAGAAGAACCTCTGCGATTTCGTCTGTTTCATTGATACCTTTAATATCACTTTCAGTAATAAGCCAACTGTATTTTGTAAGAAGACCTGAAAGATTCCATTCTGCCTTATCAACCTTTGCGGGACAATAGAAATCAACAGATTCGGAAATTGTATCAACAATCATTTTCTGAATAAGTGCGCTGATATCTTTACCGTCAAGCACCTGATTACGCTGACCGTAAATAACCTCACGCTGTTTGTTCATAACGTCATCATATTTAAGAACGTTACGGCGGATTGCAAAGTTATTACCCTCAACTTTTTTCTGTGCATTTTCAATCGTTGAAGTGAAAAGCTTTGCTTCAATTGGCATATCTCGGATACTCTTGAAGGCATCAAGAGTATTATAGAAACGGTCACCTGCGAAAAGTCTTAAAAGGTCATCCTCTGCAGAAAGGAAGAAACGGCTTTCACCGGGGTCACCCTGACGACCTGCTCGACCACGGAGCTGGTTATCAATTCGTCTTGATTCGTGGCGTTCAGTACCGATAATGCAAAGACCGCCTGCTTCACGAACCTTTTCTGCTTCTTTTGAGGTTTCCTCTTTGAATTTTGCTTCAAGCTCACGGAAGGTTTTTCTTGCGTTGAGAATATCTTCGTTATCTGTTTCGGCAAAGCCTGTTGCTTCTGCAATAAGCTCGTCATCGAATTCCATCTTCTTCATCTGAGCCTTTGCCATAAATTCGGGGTTACCGCCCAAGATAATATCGGTACCACGACCAGCCATATTAGTCGCAATTGTAACTGCGCCGAATTTACCTGCCTGAGCAACAATTTCTGCTTCTTTTTCGTGGAATTTAGCGTTAAGAACCTCGTGCTTGATGCCTCGTCTTTTAAGGAATCTTGAGAGCTTTTCACTCTTCTCAATATTAACTGTACCAACGAGAACGGGCTGACCTTTTTCGTGGCATTCGACTATTTTTTCAACAATTGCATTGAATTTTGATTCCTCGGTTTTATAAAGAACATCATCATTATCTTTTCTGATAAGGGGCTTGTTTGTGGGGATTTCAACAACGTCAAGGCTATAAATTTCCTGGAATTCTGCGCTTTCGGTCATAGCAGTACCTGTCATACCGGAAAGCTTTTTATAAAGGCGGAAATAGTTCTGGAAGGTGATGGTAGCAAGAGTTTTGCTTTCGTGCTCAACCTTAACGCCTTCTTTAGCCTCAATAGCCTGATGAAGACCCTCGCTGTAACGTCTACCCATCATAATACGGCCTGTGAACTCGTCAACAATAAGCACCTGACCATCTTTAACAACATAGTCAACATCGCGAATCATTGTGCCGTGGGCTTTAAGAGCCTGGTTAATATGGTGCTGAAGAGTAAGGTTTTCGGCATCCATAAGGTTTTCTATATTGAAGGCAGCCTCTGCCTTTGCAATACCTGATTTTGTAAGAGTAGCGGATTTTGCCTTTTCGTCAACAAGGTAGTCGCCGCCCTCTTCCGCAACAACATCTTCTGCATCAGTTTTAGAGTCAAGCTCTTTTACCTTAACCATTTTAAGGCGGCGAACAAAGTCATTTGTCATTCTGTAAAGGTCAGTTGATGCTTCACCGATACCTGAAATAATAAGAGGTGTTCTTGCTTCGTCAACGAGGATTGAGTCAACCTCGTCCACAATAGCAAAGTTGTGACCTCTCTGAACTCTCTGTTCAGCATACATAACCATATTATCACGAAGATAGTCAAAGCCCATTTCGTTATTTGTACCGAAGGTGATATCGGCAGCATAAGCCTCTTTTCTTTCATCATTATCTTTTTCGTGAATAATAAGACCAACCTTAAGACCCATAAAGCGATAGATTTTGCCCATCCATTCAGAGTCACGCTTTGCAAGATAATCGTTTACCGTAACAATATGAACGCCATCTCCTGAAAGAGCATTAAGGTAAGCAGGGAGAGTAGCAACAAGAGTTTTACCTTCACCTGTTTTCATTTCTGCAATTCTGCCCTGATGAAGAATGATACCACCGAGAATCTGAACGGGGTAGTGCTTCATACCGAGAACACGCCATGCAGCTTCACGACAAGCGGCAAATGCCTCGGGAAGAATGTCATCAAGAGTTTCGCCCTTTGCAAGACGCTCTTTGAATTCAGGTGTTTTTGCCTGAAGCTGTTCGTCAGAAAGTGCACCATATTCACTTTCAAGAGAAAGAACCTTGTCTTTAAGACCACCGATTCTCTTAATTTCTTTTGAAGAATAATCTCCAAAAAGTTTTTTGAATAAACCCATTTTAAAAATCTACCTTTCGTAGTGGAAAAATATTACATAAATACACAAATTACATTGTAACACATACCGCAGTTTAATGCAAATAATTTCAAATATTTTATAATTTTATTTACAATTAGCCTTAAAATTGTTACCATAAAAGCATAAATAAAAAATTTTTTTGAAAATTTTGAAACAATTTCAAGATTTTTACAGTCTTTATAAATGAGAGCGGAAAAATTTGCTTTGCAAATTAATTTCAACTTGCAACTCTTAAAGGTGCCTTAATGTTTTTTAAATCCAAAAAGGTTGGTGAAAACATGGAAAATTTAATTGAACGTTCAAAACAAGGGGATTGTTCTGCCTTTTCGGAGCTCTATTCCCAATATGCCACTGAGATTTACAGGTTTGCCCTTTATATGACAGGAAATAAAGAGGATGCAGAGGATGCTGTTCAGGACTCGTTACTTTCTGCATGGAAAAGCATACATAATTTAAAGGACAATTCACTTTTTAAAGCGTGGCTTTTCAAAATTCTTGCCAATAAATGCAAAACTCATTTAATGAAAAGAAATAAGGTGCCTGATGCCTTGCCTGTTGAGGAATATGAATTCCTTGCGGACTATGAAGCAGACGGCAGTTTGATAAGCTCTGCAGAGCTAAAGGATGCGCTCTCAACCCTCACTCCGCCTGATGCACAGATAATTTTATTGTCAATTATAGGTGGCTTTACAAGCTATGAGTTAGGTGTTATTTACAATATGACACCGGGTGCTGTTCGCACAAGGCAGAAACGCGCACTTGAAAAACTCCGAACTATACTTTCGTGAAAGGAGAATTATTATGAATAACAAAGAATTTGAACTTCTCACTGAAGAAGAACTTAAAAATTTAGATAAAAAGCTTCAAAAAGCTGAAAAAATAGAAATACCTGAAAGTCTTTCTGCTGAAAGCATTGAAAATTTAATTAAAGATGTGCCACAGGATGTTATACCCAATGAAACTGCAAAACCCAAAAAGAGAAATAAAAAGAAAATCATTTTAAGCTCAATTTCTGCTGCAGCGGCAGTTATTGTGGCTATTACATCAGTTGCAGTTATAAGACCTTGGGAAACAAAAACGCCTGATCCTGTGATTAAAGATAGTGTTATAGGTAATCCACCTAAGGAAACTCAGGATTATACAGAAATTGAAGAGATGTTTGCAGGTTATGCAAATAAATACCAGAATTACAGAGTATATAACGATACTACCCTTAAAGGCTTTGGCAGTATTTTTGGTAATAAATCAGAATCAGCCATAATAGAAGATGGCATTGTTATGGAAAATGCGGTTGATATGAATGCTGCACCGCCTATGGCAAACAGCCAGTCCGGGTCTGCAGGTGTTACAAATGTTGTAACAGAAAGCCTGAATGATTCTATATCAGATGATACTATTTCTCAAAAAAATGAATATGGCGAAACCAACGAGCAGGTAAAGGGTGTAAGCGAAGCAGATATTATTAAAAATGACGGAAAATATCTGTATATTGTTAATCCCGAAAATGCAGATTGGGAGACTTATTACAGAGAATGTGACCTATATTATCAGTATAAAACCGGACTTGAAGAAACAACCGCAAGGGTTCAGTCAACACCGGGGTATAATCCTGAAATAAACGCAGTTCCGCCTATTGAACCAACTACTGAAAAGGAAACAGAATCAACAGAGGAAAAAATAGTTACAGAATTGCCCGAGCTGCAATATTCCTGCGAAATTTCTATTGTTGAGCCCAATGCAAAGGGCGAATTGAAAAACATTAATAAAATAGAAATCGCGAAGCCCGAAAGAGATGACATTTTCTATATGAATGTTCAGGAAATGTATGTTGTAGGAAATCGTATTATTGCAGTTATCAATTGTCAGTTAAAGAAGGAAGAGTCTGACGACAATTCAAAGGGTATGTATCATTACCTTTATGGTGGCAGTAGCGGGAAAAATATCACAATGGCGGTATGCTTTGATATTTCCGATAGGAAGAATGTTAAGGAAGACTGGCGAATTTTCCAGGATGGCGGTTACATTTCCTCCCGTCTTATAGGTGATGAGCTTGTTCTCCTTTCAAACTACTATGTTGATATTTCACAAGATGTTGATACTGTTAAAGAAACCTGTGTTCCCGAAAACAGTTGTGATGGCAAGGAATTTTCAAGAGTAGCAGTTGACCATATCTGCATAATGGAAGAGGTTTGTGATACAAGCTATCTTGTTGCATCTGTTTTAGATATTGATGACGAAAACACCTTGAAAACCGAAGCTGTTTTAGGCGCAGGTCAGAATGTTTACTGCACCACCGAAACTCTTTATGCAACAAGCACAGAATATAACTATAACAATGCCCGAAAGGCAGAGGTTTTTGGGCTTTCATCAACTGAAAAAACACAGATTTATAAATTCGATATCAGAAATTATGATATTAAATACCTTAAAAATGCATCTGTTGACGGTAGCGCATTAAACCAGTTCAGTATGGATGAATTCAATGGTTACTTGAGAATTGCCACCACAAGCGGCGATTGGGGCGACAGCCTTATAAATCAGGTGTATGTTCTTGATGATAACCTTGAAACAGTTGGTCTTTTGAAGGATATTGCAAAGGGCGAAAGAATTAAATCTGTTCGTTTTACCGGTAACACAGCTTATGTTGTAACCTTTGTTCAGACAGACCCCTTGTTCGTAATTGATTTAACAGATGTTAAAGCACCGAAAATTTTAGGTGAGCTTAAAATTCCCGGTTACTCTGCATATCTTCACCCTGTTGGTGACGGACTTGTAATGGGAGTTGGTCTTGATGGTACTGAAACAGGCACAAATGGCGGAATGAAAGTCTCTCTCTTCGATGTCAGCGACCCCACAAAGCCTGTTGAATGTGGGAAATTTACAATGTCAGGTCATCAAAGCGATGAAAGACAGGTTTATGTTGATTCTGATGCTTACTATGACCACAAGGCACTTTGCTGGGATGCAGAAAATAAAATAATGTATGTTCCGTATAGTAAGAATGTTCATATATGGGCATATACAGATGGCAAAAATTACAGCAAAACTACTGCAGGAATAGTCGCGCTTAAGGTTGATGAAGCAGAAAAAACCCTTAAGACAGCAGGGGACTATATAGCCAATGCTACTGACTATGCTCAACCGAGAGATTTCTCAAGAGCAACATATATAAACCATGTGATTTTTGGTTATTCAACCAATTCAGGTCTTCTTTGCTCCTTTGATAAAGGCACACAAAAACAGCTTGATACTCTTAATGTCAGTCGATAAGGAGTTGATGTTATGAAGAAAATTTTAAGAGTTTTAATTATAATAATTTCTTCTGCGATACTTCTCTATGGTGTATTTGTTGGTATTGATTGCGTTAGGTTATATAAAGCAGGGGAAAGCAACAAGCCTTTAATTACAATAAATGAATTTCGTGGAGAAGATTATTGGAAATGTGATGGCTTGGGCTATACCGTAACATACAAATTTGACCCTGAAAAAGCAGTTGCTTTTGAGGAAGAGGGCAAAGAAAATGCTTATCCCGGTTCGCATGTTTATAGTGCAGAATTCAGGCTTTTTGATAAAATTCTTTTATGGGCGTGGATTGAATAATAACCAACAAAAGTTAGAGCTTTTATTAAAAAAATGAAAAAACAGTGAAATTTTTTGACAGATGTTGCATAATTTGCAACATCTGTTTTTGGTTAGAGTGTGCATTGCTAAAAATTGAAAACTTTAGTATAATCCACTATGGTAAAGCATAAATGAAAAATATTGGAGTTGATTTAATGAAAAAAATTTTGTCTTTTGCATTGGCAATTGTAATGATTTTTTCTGCAATACCTTTAACAGTATCTGCTGCAGAAACAGTTACTACAATTACAACGGCTGCTCAGTTGGCAGCAATTGCAGATAACCTTTCAGGAAGCTACAAGCTTGGGAATGACATTGACCTTTCCGATTACGGTGCTTGGGCACCCATTGGTGGTTCAACTGCATTCTCGGGCACGTTCGAAGGTAACGGAAAAACCATCAAAGGCTTGACTGTTAATACTTCAAGCCAGTACGGCGGTCTTTTCGGTAATGTTTCCGGTACAGTTAAGAACCTTAATGTAAAGGGAACAGTTGACGTAAATGCGACTTCTAGTACAAGCGTTTATGCAGGTCTTGTTGCTGGTAATGTTGGGCTTTTCGGTACAGTTGACAGCTGTTCTGCTGAAGGTGATGTTTCCGCAACTCTCAGTTACTCTTCATCATCTTTCATTACACCCAAAGGCTATGCATATGCAGGTGGTGTTGTAGGTAGCAGCTCATCCTTCTATGAATTCTCCGAGCTTTCTCATAAGTCAGGTACAGTTACCGCAACAGCTAAAATGACAAACAAAGGAAATGGATTTGCTTATGCAGGGGGTATTGCAGGTAAGAGTGGTGCTACTATTGCAGATAGCTATAACAAAGGCGATGTAAGTGCAACTGCAACATCTTCAAGCGGTGAAAGTACAGCATATTCAGGCGGTATTTCCGGTTACGGTAAAAGCTTTGCAACATCTTATAACACAGGTAATATATCAGCTACAGGCACAACTCTTGCAAATGCAGGTGCTGTTGCAGGTTACGCAACCGGTACAGCAAAGAGTTGCTATTATCTCAGCGGTTGTGCAACAAATGCTTTTGGTGGCTATAGTGAAGATACTGCTCCCACAGCAACATCACTTTCTTCTACAAATTCAAAGAAGAAAGCAAGCTATGCAGGCTTCGATTTTGATAATGTGTGGGATATTACAAATTACATTACAACTCCTTCCCATTATGAAAAGGATGAAATTATTACAGGTACAGTTGCAGTTACAGGTACATTCCAGTGTGGTAATACTCTTACTGCAGATATGTCAGGTGTTGCTCCTGAAAAGGCATGGAATGGAACTATCAAGCAGGTTAAATACCAGTGGTACAGAGGTGTTGAAGAAAAGGACACCGAATCAAATCAGACAGTAATTAACTATACTGCTATCAGCTCAGCAACTTCAAATACATATAAAATCACCGAAAGTGATCTTGGTAAATACATTAAACTTGTTGTTCGTGGTAGATTGACTTATGGCGGTATGCTTGAATCAAAAGGAACAAAGGTTGAAAAATTAACCCCTGCAACTCCCTCTGCACCTGTTGTTGAGGAGGTTGGCGACACTTTTGTTGTTGTAAAAGCAGTAAACGGTGCAGAATATGGTTATGCAAAAAGTAGTTTTATAAGTTGGGGAAGTACAATCACATGGGGAAGTAATAATAAAATTGAAGGTCTTTCACCCTCAACAAAATACAAGCTTTATGTAAGAATACCCGAATCTGCAACAACAAATGCAAGTGCAAATAGCGAAGCAACTGAAATTACTACATTTGAAGAGGGCTATAATCCTTATACAGTAAGCGGTTCTGTTTCTATCAGCGGAACAGGAGAATATGGTCAAACTCTTACAGCAGATATTTCTGCTCTTATAGTAGGAAAAAGCGGTGCAACCTATTCTTATCAATGGAACAGAGATGGTGTTGCAATTTCCGGAGCAACAAGCCAAACCTATAAAATTATTGCCGATGATATCGGTACAAAAATCACAGTAACAGTTACTGCAAACGCTCCCTTTGAAGGCTCTTTAACAAGTAATACAATAAATGTTACTCTTGCTGAACCTAAAAATTTGTCTATTAAGAATACCGAAACAGGTATTACGCTTGAGTGGTCTAAAGTAAGTGGTGCAACAGGATATGTTGTTTACCAAAGGGGTACATTCAGTTGGACAGCGGTTGCAACAGTTGATACAAACGCATATTCTGTTGATGGACTTACAAGCGGAACAACCTATCAATATACAGTTTCTGCAAAACGTGGAGATGTTGAAGGTGCAAAAAATTCAACAGGTGTAAGTATTGTTTATATTGACGCGCCACAGAATTTTTCTGCAGATGAATTTGTTGCAAATCAGGCAACGCTTACATGGACTGCAGTAAGCAATGCAAAGTCCTATAACATTTACAGAGGTACTGCAACAGGCGAACTTTCTCTTATTAAAGAAGGTGTTACAGGTACAGAGTATCAGGACACAACCACCACAAAGGATTCAACTTATAACTATGCAATTGAGGCAGTAAGCGGCGATTATGCTTCTGCTCAGAGTGATATAGCAACAATAAAAATTACGGGAACAGCTACTCATCGTTACAATGCATGGGTTGTTGATAAAGAGCCCACTTGTACACAGGCTGGTTCAAGACACAGAGATTGTACAATGTGTGACGATGTTCAGACAGAAACACTTCCTGCAACAGGACATAATTACGGCGATTGGACAGTTTTACAGGAGCCTACCTGTACCGAAACAGGCTCACGTTACAGAACCTGTAGTGTGTGTTCCTATAACGATACAGAAATAATTCCTGCAAAAAAACATACCTATGGTGATTGGATTATTGACAAAGAAGCAACCTGCACAGAGACAGGGCTTAAACACCGTTTATGCATGGTTTGTAGTTATGTAAATGAAAAAACTATCAGTGAAAAAGGACATATTGAAACTGATTGGATTATAGATAAAGAAGCAACAGTAAACGCAGCAGGTAAAAAACATAAGGATTGTAGTCGCTGTAAAAATACAATTAAAACAGTAAAAATTCCTCAACTTAAATGTGCAAAGCCTGTATTGACAAAGGTGTTTAATACTGATGGAGATATTAAAATAAGGTGGGGCGCGGTTACAGGAGCAGATATATACAGAGTTTACCGAAAGGTAAGCGGTGGAGAATACGAGTATATCGGCTCAACAACTAAAACCTATTATGTAGATACACAAGCAAGTGCGGGAAAAACATGCAGATACAGAATAAGAGTAAAGAACGAAGCAGGTTATTCTGAATACAGCGTAAGTATAGCTATTAAGCATATTGATGAGCCTGCACTTAAATCAATTGATAATTCTGCATATGGTGTAAAGCTTGATTGGGACAAGGTAACAGGAGCTAAAACATATAGTATTTACCGTAAGGTAAGTGGTGGAGCGTATGAGTATCTTGATGCAACAAGCAATACATACTTTACTGATAAAACTGCAAAATCCGGTACAAAATACTATTATGCAATCCGTGGCAAGAATGAGGAAAGTGTATCAAGTCAATCTGCATCACTTTCTAAATACTACCTTGCAGACCCGACACTTAAAACAGCTACAAGCACCACAAGTGGTATCAAGCTCAGTTGGAGTGAGGTAACAGGTGCAGAAGGTTATATAGTTTATCGCAAAACCGATTCAGGTAGCTACGAAAAAATTAAAACCTTAAAAGGTGTAACATCGCTTTCTTATACAGACTCTTCTGCAAAGAAAGGAACAAAGTATTCGTATAAAGTAAAAGCATATTATAGCAAAACCTATAGTGCATATTCGAATGCAAAAGCTTTGACAGATAAATATTAAAAACAATGCCGCCGTGAAGGCGGCATTGTTTTTTTGATCAAAATCTTCTTGCTTTTTTATTGTATAAATAGTATCATTATAATGTATATTTATGTTTAGAGGTGAGCTTATGTATCTTTGCCCCCAACCTAAAATTCTCGAGCTTAAAAAGGGTATGCTTAATTTTCCTGTTGGTGAAATGCCCAAGGTAGAAAAGAAAAAAACACCCGAGCTTTCAGAAAAAGAAAGCTACCGAATCAATATTGATGAAAACGGGGTTTTAATCGAGGGAGCAGATGAAAAGGGCCTTTATTATGGCGAGCTTACCCTTAAACAATTAATGCTTAACTATCGTGGTTGTCTGCCCTTTCTTTACATATACGATGAACCGGAATTTTCTTATCGTGGCTTTATGATAGACTCCTGCCGTCATTTTTTCACAGTCGATGAAATCAAGAAAATGATAGACGGTGCGGCACTTTTCAAATTCAATAAATTCCATTTTCATCTTTCCGAGGACCAAGGCTTCAGAGTTGAAATGGAGTCCTATCCCTTGCTTACAAGTGTTGGTTCTGTAAGACCATCTTCAAATTTTGGTAAGGGTGAAAATGATAATACGCCCTATGGTGGCTACTACACCAAAGAAGAGCTTAAAGATATTGTTAAATATTGCCGGGAAAGATATATTGAGGTTATTCCCGAGTTTGATTTCCCGGGTCATACAACTGCAGTAATTTCTGCGTACCCCGAGCTTTCCTGTACCGGTGAAAAAATTGAACTTAAAACAACCGGCGGTGTTTTCAAAGATATTCTTTGTGTGGGAAATCCTGAAACCTTAAAGCTTATCTATGCAGTTATTGATGAATTCTGTGAGATTTTCCCCTCAAAGTATTTCCATATCGGCGGTGACGAAGCACCGAAAACCCGTTGGCTCAATTGCCCTAAATGCAAGGCGAAGCTTGAAGCAGAGGGTCTTCACACAATGGATGAGCTTCAGGGCTGGCTTGTAAACGAAGTTGCGTCATATCTGAAGAAAAAAGGCAGAAAAGCTATCTGTTGGAACGAATCCTTAAATGGCGGAAATCTTGATAAAGACAATATTACAGTTGCCCAATGGACAAATAAAATGGATAAGGGCGTTGAATGGGCAAATGGCGGAAATCCCGTTATTATGGAAAAATTCACACCCTATTATGTTGACTATCCCTATGGTATGCACTCATTAAAAGATGTTTATATGTTCAATCCCCGAAAGGTGAGAGGGCTAACCTCTTTGGGTGCAGCATCCGTAAAAGGAATTGAATCACCAATCTGGACAGAACATGTAAGAGATTTCGAAAAAATGAGCTATATGTGCTTCCCTCGTTGGCTTGCAGTTGCGGAAACAGGTTGGAATGGTGCAAATCCCAAGGGCTATCAGAGCTTTTTGAAATCTGCAGAATTTTACTGCGATATTTTAAAAGGATTGGGTCATACCCCTGCACCTAAAAGCGACTGGAATGTTGCTCCTCACACCCGTTTGAATGAAACTGTGGGATTCTTTACAAACTTTGTAACCCCCACACTTATCAAAGACTTTTTTAAGAAAGATAAATAATTATGATTAAATATTCTGTTATCGGCACTTCCTGGATTACAAAATCTTTTATTGAGGGCGCAAATCTTTACGAGGATTTGTGCCTTGATGGTGTGTATTCCCGTTCCTTTGAAAAAGGCTCAGCCTTTGCAAAAGAAACAGGCGCAAAAAGAGTATTCAATGATTTTAATGATCTTGCTTCTTCTGATACAGACTTGGTTTATGTTGCAAGTCCTAATGTTTGCCACTATGAGCAATGCAAAAAGCTTCTTCTTAGCGGTAAGCATATAATCTGCGAAAAGCCAATTACAATTACCGCAGAAGAATTCAAAGAGCTTTGTGCTTTGGCAAATGAAAAAGGTCTTGTGTATTTTGAAGCGATTATGTATATGCATACACCTTTAAGACAGGTTTTAAAGGATGCAGTCAGCAAAATCGGCAATATAAGAAGTGCAACAATTGATTTTTCTCAGCTTTCTTCAAAATATCAGGCTCTCAAAAACGGAGAGTTACCAAATATATTTAATCCAAAAATGAAAACAGGCGCTCTTAACGATTTGGGTATTTATTGCATTTATCCTGTAATTGATTTGTTCGGTATGCCTGAAAAGATTATTCCTGCGCAACATTTTCTTGAAACAGGTGCAGATGGTAGCGGTAGTGCAGCTTTTGAGTATAAAGATAAGCTTGTCACTATTACATATTCAAAGGTAGGGCAGAGTCGTTCATCATCGCAGATTATGGGTGACGAAGGCACAGTTACAGTTGAAAGCATATCAAAGCTTGATAATATAAAGCTTTATAACAACAATGGCGAAGAGATCATTTTAAATGGCGAGACTGATAAAAAGTATCTTATGGGTAACGAAGCGAAAAGTGCTATTGACTTTATTCTTAAAAGAGAAGAAACTGACAATTTCCTCAAGGAATGTCAGTTGATGAATGAAAAGGTTCTTTTATGTATGGAAAAAATGAGGGTAGAAAATGCTTGAACAGGAGCTTAAAGAATTTTTGCTTGAAAAAGGCGTAACTGATGTTGGTTTCTCAGAAATCGACAATGCTGATACGGGTGAATTAAAATATGCAGTCAGCATTGTGGTGAAACTTTCAGATGCTATTATTGATGAAATTGATGGTGCCCCAACGCCCACATATTTTAACCATTACAGAACGGTGAATGCTTTTATTGACCGTTGCCTTTTAGAAGCGGGCTTGTTTTTGCAAAGCAAGGGTTATAAATACATAACTGTTGCTGCATCTCAGAGTATGCCAACAACACCCTTTAACGGAAGATATTCCCATAAAGAAGCTGCTCACAAGGCTGGTCTTGGAAATATAGGCAAAAACGATTTGTTTTTACATAAAACTTATGGTGCAAGAGTTCGTTTAGGAACACTTTTTACAGATTGCGAGCTTCACGGTGACGGTATATTAAAAGAAAATCCTTGTATCAATTGTGATAGATGTGTCAAGGCTTGTCCTAGCGGCGCGATTCTTGGTGTAAGCTATTATGACGGCATAAAACGTGAGGAAATGTTCAGTCCGTCAGTTTGCAGTGAATATATGAAAAAAGCATATCAGAAAATTGGCAGAGGAGCAGTCTGCGGAATTTGTATGCAGGTATGCCCGGTGTATAATTCTGAAAAATAGTAATAAGCGTGGTGAAAACCTATGGCAAAAATTTTAATTGCAGATGATGAACAGCTTATAAGAAAGCTTATCGGAGATTACTTGAAAAAAGAAGGGCATGAGGTTTTGGAGGCGGAAAACGGTGAAATCGCTTTGCGCATTTTTGAAACTAACAAGGATTTGGATTTGGCTTTGCTTGATATAATGATGCCTGAAATTGATGGTTGGGAAGTTTGTCGTAGAATTCGTGAAAAAAGCGATATGCCCGTAATACTTGTTTCTGCTCGTTCTCAGGATTTTGATCAGATAATGGGCTTTGAATCAGGTGCAGATGATTATGTAACCAAGCCATTTTCCCTGGCAGTTCTTTCAAGACGAGTTGAAACTCTTTTAAAAAGAGGAACAAATCTTAAAAGAAAAGATAAAAATTCCAATCATATTGTTATTGACGAGCTAGTTATCAAACCTGATTCCCATGAGGTTACAATTAACGGAGAAAAAATAGAATTAACTCTTAAAGAGTTCAAAATTCTTACAAAGCTGTGTAACTCTCCCGGAAGAGTGTATACAAGAGATGCTCTTCTGGATGAGCTTTGGGGTATGGATTATATGGGTGACACAAGAACAGTGGATTCCCATGTTGCCCGACTTCGCACTAAGTTAGGCGATTGGGGTATAAAATATATTGTAACTGTTTATGGAACAGGCTATAAAATAAACGAAAAATAAAAAAAGATTGGCGAGTATTTTAACACAGGATGAACGGAAATCCGCCTGTAGAAAACACGGTTCGGATTCACTCACTCTAAAGGGAGGTAGCCATGTGAAAAGAAAAGGTTTAGGTATTCGCGCTAAGGTGTTTTTGGAAATTGGTGCGATTATTGCGGTTTGTCTCGTGGGTATCTCCATAGCAAACTCTCAGCTTCTTGAAAGTGTGTATATCTGGAATGTTGAGCGCACTTTGAGTACAATGGCTCAAAACACCGAAGATGCAGGAACGGATTATTATCTTCTTCTTGCAGAGTATGAAATAAAAGAGAATGTAAGTATAGATTTATATGACAATCAAGACAACTATCTGTACGAAGGTTCCGGAAATTTCATTTCTGCAAATAAAATTAATATTATCAGCCGAAAGCAGAATGAAGACGGAAGTTATTTCAACGTTGTTGCAGAAGATGGAGAAACAACTCAATATATTGTTTTTGGTAAAGATTTTGGAAACGGATGGCATATTGAAATAACTGCCCAAAAAGACCCTATTAAAGAAAATGCAAATCTTGCAACCGGCGTTACAACAACTATAACTGTTCTTGCACTTATTCTGGCGTTGGTGTTTATTTCTGCTTATTCAAAGCATTTTACAAAACCACTTATTCAAATGAGTGAAGTTGCAAATAAAATTGCAAATCTTGATTTTTCTGCTAAATGTGAAATTAACCGAGGAGATGAAATCGGTGCTTTGGCAGAGAATATAAATGTTGTTTCAGATTCTTTAAACAGTGCACTTTCGGAGCTTCGTGAAAAGAATGCTCAACTTATGGAAGATATTGAAAAAGAACGACGGATTGAAAAAATGAGAGCAGATTTCATTTCTGCGGCATCACATGAACTGAAAACTCCAATAGCAATTATAAGGGGTTATGCAGAAGGCTTAAAAATGAATGTCAGTGAAGAAAATGAAAACGCTTCGGAATATTGCGATATTATCATGCGAGAGTCTGACAGAATGAATGCATTAGTTCTTAATATGCTGGAGCAGTCATTGTATTCATCAGGTGTTAAGCAACCTGATATGACAGAGTTTCAAGTAAATTCATTTATAGAAGATTTACTAAAAACAGTAAACCCCATATTTGAAGAAAAAGGTGTTAAGGCGATTTTTACAGCGAATAATAACTTTATTACTTTTGCAGACAAAGCCCAGATGACTACGGTACTTTCCAATATCGTTCTTAATGCTTGTAGCCATGCAAGTGGTGAAAAGCTGATTGAAATTTCAACTGAAAAAAATGAAGATAAAATAAAAATTAATGTTTTTAATACAGGAAGCCGTGTTGAAGATAAAGACAAGGACGGAATTTTCACCTCTTTCTATCGTGCCGATAAAGCTCATTCAAGAGCAGAAGGCAGATTTGGTCTCGGTCTTGCTATTGTAAAATCAATTACAGAAAACCATAATTGTGATTGTGGCTTTGAAAATAAAGAAAACGGCGTAACCTTCTGGTTTACTATGCCTGAATGTACTGCTACGGAAAGGAAAACAGATGAAAATTAATTTTGTAATACCCTGCCTTTTAGGTGTTGAGGGGATAATTGCCGATGAGCTTCGCTTTTTAGGAGCAGAAAATGTTCAGGCGGAAAACGGAAGAGTGCTTTTTTCAGGGGACGAAAATATGCTTGCGAGAGTCAATATCTGTTCTCATTTTGCAGAAAGAGTTCAGATTAATATGGGCTCATTTACTGCAAAGACCTTTGAAGAGCTTTTCCAAGGGGTTAAGGCTCTTCCTTGGGAAGAATGGATTGGAAGAGATGATGCTTTCCCTGTAAAAGGCTATTCGCTTAAATCAACGCTTTTCAGTGTAAGTGACTGTCAGGCAATTATCAAAAAAGCAGTTGTTGAAAGGCTTAAATCAAAATACGGCATTTCCTGGTTCAATGAAAGTGGTCCTGTTCATCAGATTCAGTTTTCCATTATGAATGATACTGTTACAATGCTTATTGATACAACCGGTGCAGGTCTTCATAAGAGAGGCTACAGACTTTCTCAGAATGGTGCACCCATTAAAGAAACATTAGCCGCATCAATATGTGCTCTTGCAAAGCTTCGCCATTACCATACTCTTTATGACCCGATGTGCGGTAGTGGTACTCTTCTTATTGAGGGAGCTTTGTATGCTCATAATATTGCTCCCGGTCTTAACCGTCACTTTGCAGCGGAAAGATTTGATGTTCTTCCTAAAAATATTTGGAAAGAAGAAAAAGAAAGAGCAATAAGTCTTGAAAAGGTTGATACAGATTTTGTTGGCTATGGTTCTGATATTGATGCAGAAGCAATAAAAATTGCAATTGAAAATGCTTCAAGGCTTCCCATCGGCAAAAAGCTTAATTTTGAAAAAAGAGATTTAAAGGATTTCAAGAAATTAAGCGAAAGAGGAACTGTTATCTGCAACCCACCTTATGGTGAAAGACTTCTTGATTTGCAAGAGGCTCAGAAGATTTATAAGGAAATGGGCAGAGTGTTTGACAAAGCTCACGGTTGGAGTTATTATATAATCACTCCCGATGAGGAGTTTGAACAATGCTTCGGCAGAAAAGCAGATAAGAGCAGAAAGCTTTACAACGGTATGATTAAGTGCAGATTGCATATGTATTTTAAATAAAAATTCCCCTGAAGGAGAATGAAAATGAAACATTTATTTATTGTTAATCCTGTTTGTGGCAAGGGTATTTCCATTGAAAGATGTACTAACGGAATTGTTGAAACAATGACAGAAATGGGCATAGATAATTACGAAATCCACGTTACAACAGCACCTCGTGATGGCTATGAATATGCAAAAAAAGAGGTTGAAAAGGGTGAACACATCCGAGTTTACGCTTGTGGTGGCGACGGTACTCTTTATGAGGTAGTAAACGCTTGTGCTTGCCACCCAAATGCAGAGGTTGCGGCATTTCCCTTGGGTAGCGGTAATGACTTCATCCGTATTTTCGGTGATAAAAAGGATTTAAGAAATGTTGCTGACCATGTAAATGGTACAGTTATGGATTTTGACCTTATTAAATGCGGTGACCAATATGCAATCAATCAATGCTCAATGGGTGTTGATGCAGAGGTTTGCGCAAAGCAGGCAGATTTCAAAAAGCTTCCTCTTCTTTCAGGTGAGGCGGCATATACTGCGGCACTTCTTTACTGCTTTATCGGCAGAATGAAGAGCAGATTTACAATTACAATTGACGATGACGAGCCTTTCACAAGCGATGTTCTTTTCTGTGTTGCAGGTAACTCCCGTTGGTATGGTGGCGGCTATATGGCAGCTCCCAAGGCTCTCACCTATGACGGACTTCTTGATTTTATCATTGTTAAAAAAGACTGCTTGAGAATTAAGCTTCTTTCCCTTATTAACCCCTATAAAAAGGGTCAGCATCTCGGCTGGGACAGAACAATTTTCAAAAGAGGTAAAAAGATTCACATTACAAGCGAAAAGCCTGCAGCAATGAATGTTGACGGCGAAACAGACTATGTAACCGAATGCACCTTTGAAATTATTGAAAAGGGAATTAAATTCGTTGTTCCCGCTTGCTCAGATTTTATGGAGAGAGTAAAAAACGGTACTGTATAAAAACTTAATTCCCCCGAAGAAAAAGCCAAGGCTTTTTCTTCGGGGGAATGTGTTTTCTTGAAAAACTTCTTTTTCTCTATAACCAATTATAGCACATAAACAGGAAAAATACAATACTTGCATATAAAAGAGAAATATAGTATGATTAATTTTTGCAGACACTATGTTTTAATTTGCAGACTTATGTTTTTGGAGGTAGTATTTTGCTCGGTAAGGATATGAAAATCGAAGAACAGAATGCTCAATATGTTCAGGAGTTTTTAGATAACGAAATAGTCCGTTTAGGTGAGCTTATTGAAGAATACAAAGCCAATGTCAAGGTTATGGGTGAAGATTTCAATATGGATAACCCCAATGGTGGTATGTATTCGGGAATGGAGCTTACCCAAATCCATCACGAAATGGAAAAGCAGTTTCTTTATTCTGAAGAGGCTTCAAGAGATATTTATTTCTTTAAAAAGCTTCGCAAAGCGCCCTATTTTGCAAGGGTGGATTTTAAAGGTGATAATGCAAAAAAAGAAAAGACAATATATATTGGTTTAAGAACCCTCCAGAAACACGATACCTTTGAAATGCTTGTGTGTGACTGGCGTGCACCTGTTGCTTCACTTTTTTATGAGGATTTTGAAGATAAGGCATTTTTCGAAGCACCAAGAGGCAGAATGACAGGGGATCTGCTTCTTAAAAGACAGTTTAAATTTGAAAATGGTAAATTAAAATATTATGTTGACAGCGACCTTAAAATTGATGACGATATTCTGAGAGATGTGCTTTCATCCTCTTCAAGTGAGCATCTTAAGGTTATCGTTAACAGTATTCAAAGAGAGCAGAATAAGGTTATTCGTTACACAGATAATGAAAATCTTTTGGTTATAGGTCCTGCAGGAAGCGGTAAAACCTCTGTTGGCTTTCACAGACTTGCATATCTTCTTTATCAGAACAGAACAGAGCTTTCCTCTGCAGAAATTATAATGTTCTCAAATAACGATATTTTTTCAAGCTATGTTGCAGATATTATACCCGAGCTTGGTGAAATGCCTATTAACTATTCCTCTTTTTATAATATTTTTGCAGCCGAAATCCCCACAATTACAACAGGAGACTATTATTCTCTTGCAGAAAGTGTAATAAATGGTAACACGCGCCGTAGTAAAAGTGCAGGAATTAAATTAAGCAAAGAGTTTGTTGATTTTCTTGAAACAGATACAGATGTATGTGAACCTGAATTCAGCGATATAACACTTTTTGAAGATGTTATATTCTCAAAAGAAGCTCTTTTAGAAAGATTTTTAAGTGATACTGAAAACTCACAAAAATCAAGGGGAGAGCGTCTTGCAGCATATGTTCAGGGCGTTGTTGATGAGTATTTCATCAATCACAGAGAAGAGATTTATCTTCATATAGATGCAGATTCTGAAATTGATGAAGATACCGCAAAGCTCTTCAAAGCAAAGCGCAGAGAGGTTAAGCAGAATGCAACGGAAATGATTAAATCTGCAATTCTTGTAGACCCTGTGGCAGTTTATTTCAAGCTTTTGGAAAAATATGCAGAAGAAATTAATTGCCCGGAGCTTCTTGATACAAAAGCAACACTTGATAAAGGTTATCTTGAATTTGAAGATGCTCTTGGAGTTGTTTATGTTAAGTCAGTTCTCGGTATGTCCGCTGTTCTTTCAGGCGTTAAGCATATTCTTATTGACGAAGCTCAGGACCTTTCCTATATTCAGCATAAGCTTATTTTAAAAATGTTCCCCAGAGCAAAGGTCACTCTTCTTGGTGATACTAATCAGGCTATTATTTCTGAGCTTAACACCACCAGCAAGGAAGAGCTTGCAGAAATTTATAATGCAAAAATTCTTGCTCTTAATAAGAGCTATCGTTCAACAAAAGAAATCAATTCTTATGCCTTGAAGCTTCTTCCCGAAGAGAAAAGATATGAAATTTTTGAAAGAACAGGTGACGAGGTTAAAGAAACAAGCGGAAATATTCAGGATTTTAAAATTGCAGTTAAGGTTTTGGCAGAAAACAGCCCATCAACCTGTATAATTACACGAAATCTTAAAGAGGCTATTGAGGTTTATAATGGTCTTAAAACCGAAATCAACGGTTTGAGAATTTGCGATAACAAATCCTTTGAGCTTTCTCATAATCCCATTGTTATGCCTTTGGCACTTACAAAGGGACTTGAATTTGATAACGTAATCGTGTACGATAAAGAGGGTGCTTTCCAAGGAGAAGAAAACAAAAAATATCTTTATATGGCATCAACAAGAGCGTTGCATAAGCTTACAATTTTTGAGGTGGAATAATGGAACAGTTAAAATTTTTCGTCATTACCGACCCGCACTATTTCAGTGAAAAATTAGGTGCTTATGGTACGGGCTATGAGGCTTTTATGGATTATGAGCAGAAATGCTATGCAGAAACTGCTGCCATAAATAAAGCCGCTAATGAATACCTTAAAAACAGCAACGAAGCAGATATAATTCTTATAGCAGGTGACCTTTCTTTTAACGGTGAAAAAGAAAGTCATATTGAATATTCACAAGAGCTTAAAAAGTTAAAAGAAAGCGGTAAAAAGATTTTTGTTGTTACCGCAGGTCATGATATTGAGAAAAATCCTTTCCAATACAATGGTGGTGAAAGAGAATCTGCCGAGGGTATTGAATTCAAAGACCTTTTAAGCTATTACGGTGAATTCGGTTATAACGATGCAATTGCTTTCAATGAAGAGCATCTTTCTTATGTTGCGGAGCTTTCCGAGGATGTTCGTCTTTTGGTTTTGTGTAATGATACTGCAGAGGGTAAAAACAAGGCTTATGACGATGAATTTCTGAAATGGATTGAGGAACAAGCAAAAAAGGCAAAAGAAGACGGTAAAATGATGATTGCTATGGAGCATTATCCTGTTCTTCCCGGTCAGCCTATACTTGCTCTTATTCCTGATGCCCGACAAAAAGAAAGCAAAAAGTTAATAGAAACTCTTGCAGATAACGGAGTTCATCTTGTTTTCACAGGGCATATGCACAATCAAAGCGTGAATGTTGTTGAAACCGAAAAGGGCAACAAGTTTTACGATGTTTGCACAGGGTCTCTTATCGGTTGCCCTGCATTTATGCGCCTTGTTACAATTAAGGATGAAAATACAGTTGAAATAAAAAGCATTCCTGTTCCCGAATTTGCGTGGGAGAAGGCAGGAAAAACAGGAGAGCAGTATCTTCAGGACCAGTTTGACAGAATGCTTGTAACCTTAATCGGTGGAATGAAAGATAATCCTGAAAAGATTTTACATAAATTCGGAATTGGAGATAAAACTGCACTTTACAAGCCGGTGAAATTTGTGGGCAAAATTCTTTGCACCTGGTCTGTTGGAAAAATTGCAAGACTTTTCTTTGTAAAAGCTCATCCCGATGTTAAAAATGACAGATTATTTGATTATCTTGTAGGGATTGTAAGAAATATGTTCTGCGGTGACCAGCCTTATACAGAAGATACACCATTCGGTGAAACCTTTCTTAAGGTTCTTAAAAGGCTTAATCCCGTACTTAAAATTCTCAACAAAAAGCATCACGGAGCTCAGGGCGAAGAGCTTGATTTCTATGAAATGCTCAAGCATTCTGCAGGTAACTACGGAATTTCAGATTATAACGCTATTCTTAAGTTAGGAGTTAGGAATGAGGAGTGAGGAGTGTCGGGTGCTGCGCACGGCATTATAAGCTTCGCAAGAAAAAAAAGTAAAGCGAAACCTATCATCCCTGTCCGCTTGCGGATAGGGAGGGGGACCGTTCTTGAAAGTGTATATTGTTTTAGGTAAGTGTATTTCGGGTAAATGTACTTACCTTTATTTTATGTTCGGGCGGAATGGTGGTGGGTTGCCCCGTTCCCTCTTTACTTTGTTGATGAGAGCAAACACCTGCAAAGAAATAACGCATTACTGTTATTTCTTTGCAGGTGAAACTGTAAGATATTTATATTTACTTTCTTTTTTTATAAGGTCTTATATCGTCAGTTGCTTTTGCAATATAATCAATTGATGTATTGTAATATTCCGCAAATAGTTTAATGGTATCTAAAGGTGGAGTTCTTTCGCCGTTTTCATATCTGATGTAAGAATTTTTTGATATAAACGCAATTTTAGCACAAAATTCCTGCGTTAAATCATTATCTTCGCGTAATTCTCTTAATCGTGTGTCCATAAGTATCACTTCCTTATGAGACTACTTTAACAAAATACTCCGTATGGGGTTGACGAAATACTCCATTTGGGTTATAATTGGCGTTGTCAAACTAATTCTGGTTGCGATGCGAATCAAAATGTATGTGAAACTGAGATAGAGCATGTAAAATGAAACCGAGAGTACCCAAAATACTCTCGGCTTCATTTTATTTTTTATATTTAAAATGCGATTTTTTCTTCAATGTAAGCTTCAAGCTCGTCAATTGAAATACGAACCTGTTCCATAGTATCTCTGTCACGAACTGTTACGCAGCCGTCTTCAATACTGTCAAAGTCATAAGTAATGCAGAAGGGTGTACCGATTTCATCCTGACGGCGATATCTTTTACCGATTGAACCTGCATCGTCAAAGTCAACATTGAATTTCTTTGAAAGCTTTGTGAAAACCTCTGTTGCCTGTTCATTAAGCTTCTTTGAAAGGGGAAGAACAGCGCATTTGAAAGGTGCAAGAGTGGGATGGAAACGAAGAACAACTCTTGTATCGTTCTTTTCTGCATCAACAACCTCTTCATCGTATGCCTCAGTAAGAATTGTAAGGAAAAGTCTTTCGACACCGAGAGATGGCTCGATAACATAGGGAATGTATCTCTCGTTTGTTTCAGGGTCAAAGTAGTCAAGGCTTTTGCCAGATGTGTTGATGTGCTGGGTAAGGTCGTAGTCAGTTCTGTCTGCAACGCCCCAAAGCTCGCCCCAACCGAAGGGGAAGAGGTATTCAAAGTCTGTTGTTGCTTTTGAATAGAAGCAAAGCTCCTCAGGGTCGTGGTCACGAAGACGAAGGTTTTCTTCTTTAATGCCTAAAGAATAGAGCCAGTCACGGCAGAAGCCACGCCAGTATTCAAACCATTCGAGGTCAGTGCCGGGCTTGCAGAAGAATTCAAGCTCCATCTGTTCGAATTCACGAACACGGAAAATGAAGTTACCGGGAGTAATTTCGTTACGGAAGGATTTACCGATCTGAGCAACACCGAAAGGAACTTTCTTTCTTGTTGTTCTCTGAATGTTTGCAAAGTTTACGAAAATACCCTGTGCAGTTTCAGGACGAAGATAAAGCTCATTTTTGCTATCTTCAGTAACACCCTGGAATGTTTTGAACATAAGGTTGAACTGGCGGATATCTGTGAAATTGTGTTTACCACACTGAGGACAAGCAATTGCTTTTTCTTTGATGTAATCCATCATCTGCTCATTTGACCAGCCTGCAACATTAGTGCCGTCAAAATCTTCGATGAGGTTATCTGCTCTGTGACGGGTTTTGCACTCACGGCAGTCCATAAGGGGATCAGAGAAACCGCCAAGGTGACCTGATGCAACCCAGGTCTGAGGATTCATAAGAATTGCACTGTCAAGACCTACGTTGTAGGGGTTTTCCTGAATGAATTTCTTGCGCCAAGCATTTTTGATGTTGGTCTTAAGCTCAACGCCAAGAGGGCCGTAGTCCCAAGTGTTTGCAAGACCACCGTAGATTTCGCTACCTGCGTAAACGAAGCCTCTGCCCTTGCAAAGAGCAACAAGCTTTTCCATGGATTTTTCTGTGTTTTTCATAGTATTTATCCTTTCAGGTTAAATAGTTGCAAGTGGCAAATGGCAAGTGGCAAGTTTCGGGACCTGCGGTCGGCATTATAAAATTTACCACATACATTTACCTTGCACCATTAAGTTACTTTTGTAAATTATTTTTAGTCGTTCTGACTATTGCATATAATATTTTTTCTATTTCTACACATTCGTCATAAATTGATTTCACTTTATATTCAGATAACTTTTCTGTTGCTTTTAGAAGACGCAACCAGTACTTTGTTTCTGTACATTCTTTTAAGGCAATATTCATTTTTGTTAAGAAATCAGCTTGACTTTGAGCTTGTTGAGCTTCAGCCACATTTGCACCTATACTGGTACCCGAACGCAGAATCTGACGACCGAGGTCATATTCATTTGCTGATTCAAATAAATAATCTTTTAGTTTTACAATTCTTATTGCAAAATTAAAACTACGCTCTTCAATGTTAGCCATACCCTAAAATCCTTGCTTAAAATTTTGCTTTGGCGCATTTCCGCGCCCCGGAACTTGCCACTTTCAACTTTCAACTTGCCACTTGTTTTAGTTGTCGGTATCAAGTTTTCTGTCAGATACTTTCCCGCCAAACTGACTGTAATACATATCTGCATAAAGACCACCTTTTTCAAGAAGTTCCTTATGAGTACCTCTTTCCTTAACAGTACCTTTGTCAATGAAGAGAATTTCATCGGCTTTTTTTATGGTTGAAAGTCTGTGGGCAATAACAAAATTTGTTCTGCCTTTCATAATTTCGCTCATAGCAGCTTGTAAAAGAAGCTCTGTTCTTGTATCAACGGAGCTTGTTGCTTCGTCAAGAATAAGGATTTTCGGATCTTTCAGAAGAGCGCGGGCAATAGTAAGCAGCTGCCTCTGACCTTGTGAAAGGTTTTCACCATTTTCGTCAAGCATTGTGTCATAGCCCTCGGAAAGTTCTGAAATGAACTCGTCAGCATGGGCTGCTTTTGCGGCGGCGATAACCTCTTCATCGGTAGCTCCCAGCTTACCGTAGCGAATATTATCTTTAATTGTGCCGTTAAATAACCATGTATCCTGAAGCACCATTCCGTAAAGAGAACGCAAATCATCGCGAGGAATATCACGAATATCTGTTCCGTCAATGGTAATCCTTCCCTCGTTTACATCATAGAAACGCATAAGAAGATTACCGAATGTGGTTTTACCTGCGCCTGTTGGTCCGACAAGTGCAACAAGTCCACCACACTTGACGGAAATATCAAGGTTTTCCATTAAAGGTTTATCGGGAGAATAAGAGAAAGAAACATTCTCAAATTTAAGTGCATCTTTAAATTCGATGCCTTTTTCATTTTTATCTGCAACCTCTTCAGGTTCATCAAGAATCGCAAAAACTCTTTCTGATGAAGCCATACTCGATTGAAGATTATTTACGATTTGAGCAAGTTGAGAAATGGGAGATGTGAAAAGCTTTGAATAGGTGATAAATGTAAGAATACCACCAATAGTAAAGCCTTCGCCCATATCATAAAGCACCGTTCCGTCAATGGCGAAAACGCCTTTGTTGACTATAAGATAACCGCCGATAATGGCAATAAGAATATAGCCGAAATTATCAATAAGGTTTATAAAGGGCGCAATTGTACCTGAAATGAACTGTGCCTTTCGGCTGACATCTGTCAACTCGTCATTAATATCGTTGAATTCATCAACCGCCAATTGCTCTTGTCCGAAAAGACGAACAATTTTATGACCTGTATACATTTCCTCAACGTGACCGTTAAGTTCACCAGTTCTGTCCCATTGAGCCTTGAAAAGCTTTTTAGAAACTTTCATAATACTCAAAGCAATTGCTGCTGCGGGAGGAACAATGAGGACAATAATAAGGGTAAGGAACCAGTTTGTTATAAGCATCATCACAAAAACACCAACAAGGGTGATGATGGATGTTACAACAGAAACCAGGTTGTGTTGTAGGGTGTTACTGATATTGTCAATGTCGTTAATAAGACGAGAGAGAATATCGCCCTTCGCATTTGAATCAAAGAATTTAAGGGGTAAGTGAGAAATCTTTGTGTTTAAATCTTCTCGTAATTTACGGACAACCTTTGCAGTTAATCCAGCCATTGTAAACTGCTGAATGAATGAGAAAATTGCCATTCCACCATAAACTGCAAGAAGCATGAGAATATAGGGAATAAGGGTTTCAGCTGAAATCTCGAAGCCTTCAATCTTAAGAGCAACCTGCTCATTGAGCACGTCAAGAGCATCACCAATATAAGAGGGTCCGATAACATTACAGATTGTACTTAAAATGCAGGTTACAAAAACGATAACACATCCGCCTTTATGTTCAAAAAGATATTTTAAAAGGCGTTTCATTGTTTTACCGAAGTTGTTTGCTTTTTCTTCACCTTTCTGAACGGAACGATAGGAAGAATAACGCAATTTTCGGGTGTTTCGGCGCATTTCAAGAAGCTTTTGACGGTTTTCGTCAAGTTGTCTTGGTTTTCTTGTCATTCTGTTGCCTCCTCTTCACTAAGCTGGGATGCAACAATGTCCTTATAAACATCGCATTGTTTAAGGAGTTCTTCGTGAGTACCCGTACCCACAACCTGACCTTTATCAAGGACAATTATTTTATCTGCATCAATTATTGTGCCTACTCGTTGAGCCACAATAAGAATAGACGAGTTTTTAAGGTTTTCTTTAAGTGCCGCACGAAGACGGGCATCAGTTGCAAAATCGAGAGCAGAGAAGCTATCATCAAACATATAGAAAAGAGCTTCTTTAACAATAGCACGAGCAATGCAAAGTCTTTGCTTCTGACCGCCTGAAAGGTTAGTTCCGTTCTGGGAAATCATACTGTAAAGACCATCAGGAAGCTTTTCAACAAAGTCTTTAGCCTGAGCAATTTCAAGAGCGCGCCATAATTCTGCATCTGTTGCATTTTCCTTGCCATAACGGAGATTGTCTGCAATTGTTCCGCTGAAAAGGAATGCCTGTTGAGGAATATAACCGATTTTGGAATAAATTGATGCAAAATCCATCTGGCGAACATCATAACCATCAAGGAAAACTGCACCATCTGTTACGTCATAGAAACGGGGAATAAGGTTAAGTATAGTTGATTTACCTGAACCTGTTCCACCTATAATAGCAGTAACTTTGCCGGGATTTGCAGTGAAGCTTACATCTTTGAGAACATCGGTATAGTTGCCGTCAGTATTTTTGTACTTAAAGCATACATTACGAAACTCAATAACACCTTTTTTTGAAGCATTTTCTTCTTTTTGAAGAATTTCCATTTCGGGTTGCATTTCAAGCACATCATTGATACGATTTGCAGAAACTTTTGCTCTTGGGAGCATAATAAACATTGCCGCTGCATTTGAAAGAGCAATAACAACAAATACAAGGTAAATTATAAATGCCTGTAAATCACCGATAGTGTTCTGAATTTCAACTGCATCTGTAAGGCGGTTAATCTGAACATAACCGATAGCCACAAGGAGAATTATAAGTAAGAAAGCGAGAAGAGTAACAATAGGAATGAGAGAAGCAAAAATTCTCTGAACAGTAACAACCATTCCTGTTAAATCATCGTTTGCATCCTTGAAACGCTTGTCCTCATGCTTTGTGCGGTTGAATGCACGAATAACTCTTATACCGCTGATTTTTTCACGGATAATAAGGTTGAGTTTGTCCACCTTTTTCTGAATTTTATCAAAGAAAGGTAAAATTTTCTTTGCAACCAGAAGCGCAATAATAGCAATAACAGGAAGAACGATAAGAAGAACAAGAGAAAGTCCGGGGTCCATAATAACTGCCATAACTGTTCCACCGATAAGCATAATCGGAACAGAAATGATTGTACGAAGGCTCATAAGAATGAAGTCCTGAACCTGACGGATATCATTAATAGTTCTTGTAATAAGAGATGGGATACCGATTTTATCAATATCACCTTGAGAGAAAGACTCTACCTTGTTGAAAATATCTGCTCTGAGTTCACCTGCAAAGCTTGTTGAAACCTTACTTGAACAGTAGCTGTTTGCAATAGAAACAAGCATTGCGATAAAACAGCAAACCAGCATAATTATACCGTCGGATTTTATGGATTCTAAATCGCCTTTGTTAATGCCTTCGTTGATGATTTCAGAAAGTAACAACGGGAAGCCAAGAGTAAGCACATTGTTTATTGCTGCAAGAAACAGTGTAAACAATGCAAAATGCTTATGCGGTTTTAAGTAACGCAAGAGCTTTAACATCCACAAATCCTCCCTATAAGTTTAATACATAAAAATACACAATAAATATACCAAAAAATAACAGAGTTATCAACTGTTTTTTCTGTTTTTTATTTCATTTTTAAGAGAAATTTAATTTTTATAGATAACAACATTTACTCATTACTTATCGTGCTTGACAGAAACTGTTAAATATAGTAAAATATCAAACTGTTATATTATGTAATTTCAACGAAATGAGTGTGATTTCAATGCATTGGTCAGAAATTATTGCAGACCGTATTATCAAGCGCAATCCTGATAAGGAAGAGTATGTTTGTGCTGCAGGTATCAGTCCCTCCGGTTCAATTCACATCGGTAACTTCCGTGATATTGCAACAAGCTATTTTGTTGTTCGCGCACTTATTAAAAAAGGTAAAAAAGCAAAGCTTCTTTTCTCCTGGGACGAGTTTGACCGTATGAGAAAAGTTCCTGTTAATGTTGCAGCAATTGACAGCGACATGGAAAAATATATCGGTTGCCCCTATGTTGATGTTAAGAATCCCTTTGATACAGAGGAAAAAACCTATGCTGAATATTTTGAACACGAGTTTGAGCGTTCAATCGTAAAATTCGGCATTAATATGGATTATCGCCATCAGTCAGAAATGTACAGAAGTGGTAAATATACAGAGCATATTCTTCATTCTCTCAAAAAGAGAGGAGAAATCTTTGATATTCTGGCGTCTCACCGTACTCAGCCCGTTCAGGAGGGTGAACGCGAGGCATATTACCCTGTTAGCATTTATTGTTCTGAATGTGGTAAGGATACAACCAAAATAGTTTCCTTAAGTGACGATTGCACACAGGCTGAATATACCTGCGCTTGCGGTCACAAGGGTTCTTTTGATTTCACAAAGGATTTCAACTGTAAGCTTGCATGGAAGATTGACTGGCCTATGCGTTGGATGTATGAGGGTGTTGACTTTGAACCCGGCGGAAAAGACCACGCAAGCCCTCACGGTAGCTACGATACAAGTAAAGATATTGCAAAGAAAATCTTTGGTTATGAGCCTCCTCTTTTCCAGGGCTATGAGTTTATTGGTATCAAGGGTACAACAGGTAAAATGTCCGGTTCATCAGGTCTTAACCTTACTCCTGAAACACTTCTTAAAATCTATGAGCCTGAGGTTATTTTATGGCTTTATTCAAAAACAGAGCCGCTCAAGGCATTTGATTTCTGCTTTGATGATGGTATCTTGAGACAGTATTTTGAGTTCGATAAAATGTATACTGCTGTTAAAGACGGTACTGCCAACGATGCTCAGAAAGAAATTATGTATAACACAACTGTTGGCGACAGAGTTCTTGAAACAGTTCCTATGGGTCTTCTTGTTCAGCTTGGTAGCGTTGTTGACTTTAATGTTCCCATGCTTGAAACTGTTTTTGAAAAAATTGGTACTCCTTATAAGAGTGAACAGTTTATTGAAAGACTTGACAAAGCAAAATATTGGCTCGAAAACTGCGCTCCAGACCAGGTTAACCGTTTAAGAGCAGGTCGTAACTGGGAGGTTTATGAAACTCTCAATGAAACTCAGAAAGCAGAAATCAAAGCTCTCTTTGAATATATTTCTGCAGGTGGCTACGACCTTGATGACCTTAACAAAAAGCTCTATGCTATCCCCAAGGAAATCAACGGCGAAGACCTTGAGGAAAAAGCACTTAAAACAATTCAGGGCACATTCTTCAAAAATGTTTATAAGCTTCTTATAGACAAGGAAAAAGGCCCTCGTCTTTACCTCTTCCTTTTTGCTATTGACCCTCAGAGATATGTTGGTCTTCTTGATTTCTCATACCCCAAAACTGAAGAAGAAGCAAAGGCAGAAGAGCTTGCAAAGGTTGAAGAGGTTGTTGAAACAGAAGATAAGCATATTTACGGCGAAGCAGATGCTTTTGTTCCTTTCAAGGAAGATAAAATTTCTATTGATGTTTTTGAAAAGCTTGACCTTCGTGTTTGCGAAATTCTCAAAGCACAGGAAATCAGAAAATCTCACAGTTGCTTGAAGCTCACCCTTGATGATGGTAGTGGTGAAAACAGAGTTATTGTTTCTTCAATCAAGAGCGAATATACCTGCGAACAGCTTGTCGGCAAAAAGATTATTGTTATTGCAAACCTTGAGCCTGCAAGATTTGCAGGTGTTCAGAGTAATGGTATGCTTCTTGCGGCAACAAATGGCGCTTGCGGTTGTCAGGTAGTATTTGTTCCTGATTGTGTTCCTGCAGGTACACAGATTAAGTAATATGAAATTCGTACCGATTACTGAAGAACGATTCAATTTGGTTTACGAAAAGATGACCACGGCGTTTCCCTATGAGGAGCGCCGTGACCTTTCAGACCAGAAAGAATGCTTGAATAATAAGTTTTTTAATTTCTTTGAGATTTTTGATAACGAAGCAGATGTAGGCTTTATTACCTTATGGGTGTTTCCTGAATTCGTTTTTATAGAGCACCTTGCCATTGATGAAGAAAAAAGAGCAGGTGGCTATGGCTCAAAAACAATCGAGCTTGTTAAAGAAACCTACAAAAAGCCGATAATTCTTGAGGCAGAAGCACCCGAAACAGAGCAACAAATCAAAAGGATAAGATTTTATGACCGACAGGGCTTTAAGATAAATAGCTATGACTATGAACAGCCCTCATACCACGGTGGCAAGGGCGTGCCGTTGAAAATTCTTTCTTTCCCTGAATTAATTAGCCAAGAAGAATTTGATTTGTTTATGAAGAGAACAAGAGAAAATGGGTATAAAGGTTTAGTTCAAGGGCTTTCAGACGATGAAAAAATTGATATTGTTGCAAAAAAGGTTCTTGATAAATATTTGCCCGCTTTTGAAGAACTTGCTAAATAGCATATAACAGGATGTATCATAAAGATATGTCCTGTTTTTTATTTTGGTATTGCTATTGTTCTCGATTTGGAATATAATGAAAGCAATAAAATGTGAGGTGGTACGATGCTTGCATATATGACTGCCGGTGAAGCGGCTGAAAAATGGAATATTTCTCACAGACGTGTTATTACGCTCTGCCAGGAAAACCGTGTTCCTAATGCAGCGATATTAGGAAACATGTGGATAATTCCTAAAGATGCTACAAAGCCTGTTGATGGTAGAACAATCAGATATGATAAGAAAAATCCAACCAAACCATTTATAAAATGGGCAGGTGGAAAAGGACAACTCCTTCATACCATCAGAAAATTCTATCCTGCAAGTTTAGGAACAACTATAACGAAATACATCGAACCTATGGTTGGTGCAGGTGCAGTATTGTTTGATATCTTAAACACTTACGAGATGGATGAGGTATATATCTGCGATACAAATATTCAATTAATGAATGTGTATAGTGTGGTTCGTGACAACGTCGATGGACTTATCGAATTGCTTCTTAAACTTGAATCCGGTCATTTATCTAAAAATGATGAGGAAAGAAAAGAATACTACTATCAACAAAGAGAAAAGTACAATGCAGAAATCCAAAAATCTGATTCTGCTAATTCTTTATTAAGAGCAGCCTTATTCATATACCTTAACAAAACTTGCTTCAATGGATTATATAGAGTAAATCGAAAAGGTGCCTTCAATGTACCTATGGGTTCCTATAAAAACCCAACAGTATGCGATATAGACAACTTGAAAAAGGCTTCCGAACTATTGCAAGAAGTTACTATATTGACTGGCGACTATACCTGCATTGCAGATAAATTGGATGAAAGAACATTCATATACTTTGATCCACCATATAGACCATTAACAAAAACTGCAGAGTTTACTTCATACAATGCAGATGACTTTAATGACGAACATCAAACTAAGTTGGCAGAGTTTATTAAATCGATAAACAAATCAAAAGTAATGGCAAGCAACTCTGATCCGAAGAATGTTGATGAAACAGATAATTTCTTTGATGACTTATATTCAGGAATGAATATAAACCGGGTATCTGCAAACAGAGCAATCAACAGCAATGGTAACAACCGAGGAAAAATAAACGAACTGTTGATAACAAACTATTGAGGGGGACGAAATTATGCCGTATGGAGATTATGCACAATGTCCTTGTTGTGAAAAAACAGCTTTTGGGACAAATGAAATTGAACAGCTTTTTGGATATAGAAATATGGGAGATGGCAGATGTATTCCGCAATCCTATTGTAGAGAGTGTCGTTCGGCACATTGTGAAGCTGGAAAACCTTGCAAAGTAAAGTAAGAGGTGTGTAATATGTCAAGAGATTTTAATAATTGGTTGTCAGCCTTTCGTGACAGCATAGCTGACTATGGTTATTACATAGATTTTGAAAAAGTACATAAAAATGTTGATTCTATAAAAGTTGAACTTAATATTCTTAATTCGTTGATTGGTTCAAGAAATATAGAAAAAGATTTCGAAAAACTGATTACAGATTATCCGAATGTTTTAAAATGTATTCCACTTCTTTTAGCTGTACGAGCGAATGAAATATATGCTATGGATAAAGATGGTGCATTTACATATACATTCAACAACCAGAATCTGTCTATAGAGCAGTATAAAATTTTTATGAAGAAAACAGGATTGTTTGATTTGCTTGAAAATCACATAATAAGCAATCTTGTTGACTATGCAACCGGTGTTGAAACGGGTCTTGATTCTAACGGTCGTAAAAATCGTGGCGGTCATCTTATGGAAGATTTGGTTGAAATCTTTATTCAAAAAGCAGGCTTCATTAAAGGTGAAACCTACTTTAAGGAAATGTATATCCATCAAATCTCAAATAAATGGAATATTGATTTATCCGCTATTTCTAATCAAGGAAAAATGGAGAAGCGTTTTGATTTTGTGATAAAAACGCCAAATATGATCTATGCTATTGAAACCAATTTCTATGGAAGTGGTGGTAGTAAACTCAACGAAACTGCTCGTAGTTATAAAACGCTTGCAACAGAAACTGATACCATAGATGGATTTACTTTTGTATGGTTTACTGATGGAAAAGGATGGACAAGTGCTCGTCATAATCTTGAAGAAACCTTTGAAGTTATGGAATACATTTATAATATCAAAGATTTAGAAAACGGAATAATCGATGAGGTTTTCAAATAATGACAAAGAAAATAACTAAATGGGAACCCGAAAACTTTGAATTAGAAATGACTACTCATTGGTCATTTCCTAACAGGGGTAACTGGGCTACTCACGATGCAAAATGGCGTGGTAACTGGTCGCCATATATTCCTCGCAACATAATACTCAGATACTCGCAGGAAAATGATTTAGTCCTTGATCAGTTTGCAGGTGGCGGAACAACTCTTGTTGAAGCAAAGCTTCTTAACAGAAATATCGTTGGTGTTGATGTTAATGATGTAGCGTTAGAACGATGCAAAGACAAAATTAACTTTGAACACGAGGGTGCTGACGGTAAGGTTTATATCCGTAAAGGCGATGCGAGAAATCTTGATTTCATTCCTGATGAGAGTATAGATTTAATTTGTACTCATCCTCCTTATGCAGATATAATCAAGTATAGTGAAGACATACCTGAAGACTTATCTTTGTTAAAAGTTAAAGATTTTCTTGAAGAAATGAAAAAGGTTGCTAAAGAGAGTTATCGAGTTCTTAAAGATGATAAATTCTGTGCAATACTCATGGGTGATACTCGTCAAAAAGGTCATATGATACCTATGTCATTTGAAGTGATGCGTATCTTTGAAGATGCAGGATTCAAACTTAAAGAGCTTATAATAAAAGAGCAACACAACTGCAAAGCAACAGGTTATTGGAAAACAAATAGTGTTAAATACAATTTCTTGTTGATTGCACATGAGTATTTGTATGTGTTCAGAAAGTGATAAGGTAAAGCAATCGAAAAAAATTCGATTGCTTTTATTTTATTGGAAACTCATTGCAAAAAATAAAATATGTGCTATACTACATTAATGTAAATATATTGAATTTATTATATAGAGGAAATTGTTATGATTACTCCCGAAAAAATTGACAGAATAAACTTTCTTGCCCGAAAATCTCGTGAGCAGGGTTTAACAGAAGAAGAGATAATTGAGCAGAAGGCGCTTCGTGCGGAATATGTTGCCGCATTCAAGCAGTCCCTTGTAAATACTCTTGATAATACAGTTATTCAACGCCCTGACGGAACAAGAGAGCATGTAAAGAAAAGAAAGAAATCTTCAGGAGATGTGCAGTAATGGCAACTATCAGAAGAATGAGAGCAGACGATATGAAGGATGTTGAATATGTCTGCCGAATGACCGCAGGAGAATTAAGCATAAAAGATGAAAAAGTGGGAAGAAAAATGTCAAAAATGTTTTCTACCTACTATGCCCGTGAGTGCTATGATTCCTGTTATGTTCTTGCAGATGAAAGCGACAAAGCAGTGGGCTATCTTCTTTGTGAGCCTGATTATCGCAGATTCAGTAAGGTATTCAGAAAAATTGATGTTCCCGAGATTTTTAAATTAGATAAAAAAGCCGGTTTAAGATGTTGGTTCTTCCCTGTGCCTTATTCTTTAATGGGATGGAAATATCCTGCACATTTGCATATTGATTTGCTTCCTGAATATCAGAGTGGTGGCTATGGTTCAAAAATGATGCAGATGCTTTTAGAGGATTTAAAATCCAAAAATGTAAAAGGCTTAATGCTTATAGCAGGTGCTTGGAACACAGGTGCTATAAGATTTTATAAACGCAACGGCTTCAAAATGATTTTCAACAAATTAGGCGAAGCTGTAATGGCAATTGATTTGACAAAATAAAGTTTTAAAATAGTATTTCTCACAGGTGTGATTTTTATGGCAAACAAACCCGTAACAGCAATAATAGTAGGAGCAGGGCATAGGTCTATGGCTTATGCCGATTTCTCTTTAAGATACCCGGATAAGCTTAAAATTGTGGGTGTTGCAGACCCTGATAAATACCGTCAGAAAATGGTTAGAGAAAAATTCGGTTTTTCAGATGAATTCTGCTTTGATTCTGCAGAAGACCTTGCAAAAGTGCCTAAATTTGCAGATGCAGTTATTAACGGAACAATGGACGAGCAACACGTTGAAACCTCTATTCCTCTTCTCGAAAGAGGCTATGATATGCTTCTTGAAAAGCCCTTTGCAGTGAACGATGATGAAATGGAGCGTTTAATTGAGGTAGTAAAGCGCAATAATAATAAGGTTATGATTTGCCATGTGCTTCGATATACACCTTTCTATTCAGAAATCAAAAAAAGGATTTTAAATGGTGAAATTGGCGATATAATAAACATTCAAACAGTTGAAAATGTAAGTTATCATCATCTTTCAACCTCTTTTGTCCGCGGTAAATGGGCGAACTCTAAAAAATGCCATACATCAATGCTTCTTGCAAAATGTTGCCATGATCTCGATATTATGATGTGGTTAATGGGTGACGATAAGCCTGTAAGCGTTTCATCTGTTGGCTCAAAAATGCAGTTTACACCCGAAAATGCACCTGAGGAGTCAGGTACACGTTGTCTTGTGGATTGTCCGAGAGTGGATTTTTGTGATTTCAGCGCAAAAAGACTTTATCTCGACCATCCTAATGAGTGGACAGTTTATGTCTGGCGCGATATTGAAGATATCGAAAATCCAACAGATGAGCAGAGAAGAGAGCTTCTTATGCACAGTGATTACGGAAGATGTATTTTTAAATGCGACAATGATGTTGTTGACCACCAGAGCGTTCTCGTTAATTTCAAAAGCGGTGCAACAGGTACTCATAATATGGTTGGTGGATCTCCTGCTCCTTTGAGAACAGTTCGCGTTGTGGGTACAAAGGGCGAGATTTACGGTGAGTTTGAAAATGCCTTTATTGAGGTAAGCAAGCAAAACCCCGGGAAATCAAACTATTATGAAAAAGAAAAAATTGATATGAGCCACATTTCTGGTGAAGGTCATAGTGGCGGTGACGAAAGACTAACAGAGGATTTTGTCAATTTCCAGCGGGGTGAAAGTCATTCTATTTCCTGCACATCAATTTATGATTCTGTTCCCGGTCACAAGGTTATTTTCCTTGCTGATAAGTCAAGAGAGCAGGGCGGAGAATTGGTACATATTAATCTTTGATTTTAAATCAGACGAAAGGACGGCACTATGAATAATAAAGTAAAACGTGCCGTTGGCATTGGTTTAAGAGCGGCTCTTGTTCTTGCAATTCTTTTTGTTATTATTTTTAAATATAACGACCTTGTTAATATAGATGTTCGCGCACTTGTAGAAAAAACCAATACTCTTTTTGAAGCAGGTGCAGCAGTTGTAGGAGTTTATTCTCTCAAAGCAATTGTTTTTGTAATTCCTGCTTCGGTGCTTTATATGGCGGTGGGAATGGCGTTCGATTTTCTTCCGGGACTTGTTGTAAATGCAGTAGGACTTTTCGCAGAGCTTAACATAACTTATTTTATCGGTAAGTTTTTGGGTGGCGAAAGGGTAGAGAAAAAGCTCAGGCAGTCTAAAAAGGGTGAAAAAATAATTGAGCTTCGAGATAAGAAAACACCTTACCTCTATGTTGCAAGGCTTTTACCTGTTTTTCCCATTGACTTTGTAAGCCTTTTCTTTGGCGCAAGTAATATGGGCTATGTTAGATATATATTGATATCCTTTTTCGGAGTTATGCCACGAATAATTCTTATAACCCTTCTGGGAGACAAGATATATGACATTATTCCTGTTAAATTTATGATGACGGTAGTTGTCTTCGCTTTACTTGGTGCATCAATTGTTGTGCTGGTTAAGTATATAAAAAAGAAACATGATTAAAATGCAGAATTTGGAATGCGGAGTGCGCAATTAAGCTTCGCAACAGATAAAGAAAGAACAATAAAAACTGTTGGTGGTCTTACCTCTCTTCGAAGAGAGGGGGACCGCCTTTTGATTTTTATATGTTTGAATTAAGTTTCAAGCGTGGTAATTGTAAATATATAGGAATTAAGTTGGTCGGGTGGTGGAGAGTTCTTGATGCGAACACTTGAGCGTCATTTCACTGTAAGGTGAAACTGTAATAAAGTTATTATTCTGAATTTACATATTCTGTGGGTACAGTCAAGCCTGTACCTTGCGCTGTATTACAATTTAATCTTAAGAATCAACCACGCTTGAGGGCTCGCGTAGAGAATTTTCCAACGTTCCGCTAAACTGTTTTCAACTTTTTCGCAATTGGCTCGCTTTATAGAAATTCTGAAAATATATTTTTTTAGACGGTCCTCCTCTTTTCGAAAAGAGGTTCAACAAACAGCTACTCTATTTTACTGTTTATAATTTATTCTGAGTATAACTTATAAATGTGTTGAATTTTTTATATCAGAGGTGTAAAATGTATTAAAATATAAATTAACTTGTTTATGAATTCTTAAGAAAGGAAGATAAATTTGAAAATTTCTTCTCTTTTTAATGGCGACAGAACTGTTTTGTCTTTTGAGGTTTTTCCGCCTAAGAAAAATGGTTCGGTGGAAACTGTTTATAACACTATTGCGGAATTGCAGAGCCTTCGTCCTGATTACATAAGCGTTACCTATGGCGCAGGCGGTTCTGCTGCAAATAATTATACCTGCGATATTGCTTCTCTTATAAAAAATAAATACGGAATTGAAGCTATGGCACACCTTACCTGCGTTAATTCTACAAAAGAAGATGTTGACAGAGTTTTAAATGAGCTTAAAGAAAATAATATTGAAAACATTCTGGCACTTCGTGGTGATAAGAATCCCGATTTTGAACCCAAAACAGACTTTGCTTATGCCAATGACCTTGTATCTTATATAAAAACTAAAGAGGATTTCGGAATTTCTGTTGCAGGCTATCCCGAAACTCATTTTGAAGCACCAAATGGCAAGGTTGATATTGCAAATCTTAAAAACAAGGTTGATTGCGGTGCTCAGAGCATTGTTACACAATTATTTTTTAATAACTCCTATTTTTACCGCTTTCGCGACAGATGCGATATTGCAGGAATAACCGTCCCCATTTCTGCAGGTATTATGCCTGTTACAAATAAAAATCAGATTGAACGCATGGTTTCAATGTGCGGTGCAAGTCTGCCGAGAAAATTTGTTAAAATGATTCAGAAATATGAGGACAGACCCGAGGCACTTGTTGATGCCGGTATTGCCTTTGCAATTGACCAGATTGTTGATTTGGTTTCAAATGGTGTTGACGGAATACATATCTACACAATGAATAATCCATACATAGCAAAAAAGATTACCGAAAGTATAAAAGGTTTATTATAAAAAATATGACTCCCTTAAAACAGATTTTCTGTTTTAAGGGAGTCATTAAATTTTAATTAGTCTCTTTTATCTCTTTTGTGGAAGTTGTTTCTGCGAGGACGTCTTTCTCTTTCGGGCTCGTCATCGTTTTCGGGAACAAGACCTTCAACTTCAATGAGAGCATCTCTTCTTGAAAGGTTGATTCTGCCCTGGTCATCGATTTCTGTAACCTTAACGATTACTTCATCGCCAACGTTTACGCAGTCTTCAACTTTTTCTGTTCTCTTAACATCAAGCTTGGAGATGTGAACAAGACCTTCTTTACCGGGAGCGATTTCAACGAATGCGCCGAAGGACATAAGTCTTGTGACAACACCCTTATAGATTGCGCCAACTTCGGGGTCATTTGCAATTGTGTTGATAATATCAAGAGCACGATTTGCATCGTCAATATCAACTGCTGTAACGAAGATTGTACCATCCTCTTCAACGTCAACCTTACAGTTGCATTCTGCGCAGATTTTCTGGATAACCTTACCCTGCTTACCGATAACATCACCGATTTTCTCAACATCGATTTTTGTTGTGAGAAGCTTGGGAGCATATTTTGAAAGCTCTGTTCTGGGCTCTGCGATACAAGGAAGCATAATTTCATCAAGGATGTACATACGAGCATCATGTGTTTTCTGGAATGCTTCCTTGATAATTTCGGGAGTAAGACCATGAACCTTAAGGTCCATCTGAATAGCTGTGATACCGTTCTTTGTACCTGCTACCTTGAAGTCCATATCGCCAAAGAAATCTTCAAGACCCTGAATATCAACCATTGTCATAAAACGGTCGCCTTCGGAAATAAGACCGCAGGAGATACCTGCAACGGGAGCTTTAATGGGAACACCTGCTGCCATAAGAGCAAGAGTTGAACCGCAAACTGAACCCTGAGATGTTGAACCGTTTGAAGAAAGAACTTCGGAAACAACACGGATTGTGTAGGGGAACTCTTCCATTGAAGGAATAACGGGAAGAAGAGCTCTTTCAGCAAGAGCACCGTGACCGATTTCACGTCTGCCGGGGCCTCTTGAGGGTTTTGTTTCACCAACAGAATATGAGGGGAAATTGTAGTGGTGGATGTATCTCTTTTCTACATCTTCGTCAATACCATCAAGCATCTGTGCATCGCGAGCAGTACCGAGAGTTGCAATTGAAAGAACCTGAGTCTGACCACGAGTGAACATACCTGAACCGTGAACTCTTGAAAGAAGGTCAACCTGAGCATTGAGAGGACGGATTTCATTGATTCCACGGCCATCAACACGTTTACCTTCGTCAAGAAGCCAACGGCGAACAACAAATTTCTGGAGCTTGTAGAGGCAGTCGTCAATTTTGTCTGCTTCTTCAGGGAATTTCTCGTCAAATTCAGCGTGAACTGCATCGTAGATGGGGAGAAGTCTTTCATCACGGATTCTCTTGTCATCTGTGTCAAGAGCAACCTTAACATCTTCAATAGCGAAAGCTTTGATTGCTTCATAAAGCTCTTCGCTGGGGTCATTTGATTCAAATGCAATTTTTTCTCTGCCGATTTCAGCAACGATTGATTTGATGAATTCAACAACCTTTTTGTTTTCTTCGTGAGCAAACATAATACCGTCAAACATAACTTCGTTTGAAATTTCGTTTGCACCTGCTTCGATCATAGCAACAAGGCTATCTGTTGAAGCAACTGTAACAGTCATTTCTGTTTTTGCTCTCTCTTCAAGAGTGGGGTTGATAACATATTTGCCATCAACAAGGCCAAGTGAAACGCTGGAAACGGGACCATCCCAAGGAATGTTTGAAATAGCAATTGCTGTGGAAACACCCCAGAGAGCTGCAATTTCAGGTGAGCAGTCAGGGTCAACGGACATAACTGTTGCAACAACAGAAACATCGTTTCTCATATCCTTGGGGAAAAGGGGACGGATAGGTCTGTCAATAACACGGGATGTAAGAACAGCCTTTTCAGATGCCTTACCCTCACGACGCTGGAAAGAACCGGGGATTCTGCCAACTGCATAAAGCTTTTCCTCAAAATCAACGGAAAGGGGGAAGAAGTCGACGCCTTCACGGGGTTTATCTGCCATTGTTGCGGTACAGAGAACTTCTGTTTCACCATAGCGAACAAGACAAGCACCGTTTGCAAGACCAGCCATTTTACCGGTTTCGATAACTAATTTTCTACCGGCAACTTCTGTTTCGAAAGTTCTGAAGTCTTTGAAAAACATATTTTTTACCTCTTTTTATTTATTTCCGCTTCAATGGATTAGCAACAAAGAAAAACACAAAAGGCTTGTACTTTTCTTTATCGCTAAAACCTAAATCAGCGGATGTGCACAATATTATACCACATTTTTTGTGGAAATAAAAGCCTTTTTAAGCACATAATTTACGCCTAAAAAAACGGCTAACGGGACAAACGGTTTTCCGTTTGTCCCATTGTTTTAAGCAATTATTTACGAAGACCAAGACGAGCAATGATTGCACGATAGCGTTCAATATCTGTCTTCTGAAGGTATGCAAGAAGGTTTCTTCTGTGACCTACCATTTTAAGAAGACCGCGACGAGAGTGGTGGTCCTTCATATTTTCTTTAAGATGTGCGTTAAGGTCGTTGATTCTCTTTGTGAGAACTGCGATCTGAACCTCGGGAGAACCTGTGTCGCCTTCGTGAGTAGCATACTCTTTCATGATTGCCTGTTTTTCTGCCTGTGTCATTTGTTTTCACCTCATTTTATTATTCCCAAATAACCCAGCTATACGGTAGGTGAATGCCCTTTAAAATAGGCTTACTCCGTACCCCGAGTTATAAGGCTTTGCTATTATATCACAAGGTTTTGGAAAATGCAAGTGTTTTTTGAAGTGAGGAGTTAGGAGTGAGTGTAGAAGTGAGGAGTTAGGAGTGAGTAGTGAGGAGTGTCGGGGCGCGAAAATGCGCCGAATAGAGTAATTGTAGGGTACGGTCTTGACCGTACCGCTGTTGATTTTTGAATAAAGTAGAAGTGTTGCTTCCCCTACTTTTTCCACTTTATATATTGCACGGCTTTCGTTGTAAAATCTACAAATAAATAAATTCTTAACCAACTGAAAATGCTGAAGACTATATTTATAACTGTATTTATAGCTTGCTGTATATCTACGGAGTCGTAGCTCATCATTTTTTCTACTACTAAAGACGATGTTATATATTCACTCATCCACAAAAATATAAACCCGATAACTGCCGCAATAAAATTCCGTTTGAACTTTTTATTTATTTCAACGTCATTTTTCGAGAGCTTAACAATAGAAAAAATAATTAAGAATAAGATAACAATAAATTGTACCCAGCCGATTGCCAATCTGCCGTAATTCATACTGTATTCCCATGTTAGAGTTCGTTTTATTACATTCCAACTTATGCCCATTGCAAAGCGAATATATAAATCTGATAAAGGAATTATTGCCCAAAGACAGTATAAAAAGTGATTTCTCTTAGCCTTATAATAAATAATGCTGCAAGCAAAAAGCGGAATTGCAACAAAAAAACCAGTTATTCCAAGACCTAATAAAAGAAAAACAAAAATGGAGATTACTCCTGCGATTAAAAGACCTTTACCGATTTTCTTTTCTCGGGCATTGGGTTTTGTAGCAGAAAGTTGTTCATGTGTATTTATAATTGTTTCTTCTTTTTCTTCATTTTTTATAAGCTCATCAAGAGATACATTAAAGATTTCTGCAAGTTTGACTATTTTTTCTAAATCGGGTGTTGAGTTGCCGTTTTCCCATTTAGATATAGATTGCCTTGAAACATTTAATTCGTTTGCCAAATCTCCTTGGGAAAGGTTGTGTTGGGTTCGTAATTCATAAATTTTTTCACTTAGAGTCATGGTTTGTCACCCCTTTGTTATGGCTTAATTATACTATGTTTAAAGGGCGTTTGTCTATCAATATGAGTTTAAAATTTAGCAACCAACAGTTGCAATTTATAAAAATTCGGAATTCGGAATGCGAAATTCGAAATTAGTAATTAAGCTTCGCGATACTTTTACGAAGGGAAGAGGGAACGGGGCAACCCACCACCATTCCGACTGAACATAAAAATAGAGGTGAGCATATTTACTCGAAATATACTCACCTAAAAATATAAGTTATTCAAGAATGGTCCCCCTCCCTATTTGCTAAAGCAAACAGGGATGATAGGCTTCGCAATACTTTATAATGCTGACCGCAGGTCCCGAAACTTGCCACTTTCAACTTGCCATTTGCAACTTGAAATTACATTTCCACCGCTGCTCTTTCAACAGAAAGACCTTTTTTGTAGCTTTCCATAAACAAGTTGAAGGATTCAACTATATCTGCATCGGGCTCAATGGTTGTCATTTTCTGTGTTGCAAAAATCTTGTTGTCAAGATAATCGGGGAAGAGCTCGTTTTCTTCCTTGTTAACAGCGTATGCAGCAAGAACTGCAATACCCCATGCACCGCCTTCACCTGCAGTTTCCATAACAGAAACAGGCGCATTCATACAAGCAGCTAAAACGCTCTGACCGATAACGGGAGTTTTGAAGAAGCCACCGTGACCAAGAATTTTATCAATTGCAACATTTTCTTTATCAAGTATTTCCATACCGATTTTGATGCCACCGAAAGCGGTAAAGGTCTGAACTCTCATAAAGTTTGCAAGGCTGAATTTACTGTCAGGCTCTCTTACGAAAAGAGGTTTACCTGTTTCAAAGCCTGTAAGGAATTCACCTGAGAAATAGTTGTAGGAAAGAAGATTACCGCAGTCTTTGTCTGCTTCTGCAGATTTTTTGAAAAGTGCGGTGAAGAGGTCACCCATTGAACATTCTGCGCCCATAAGGTCAAGAACCTCTTTGAAAAGATATGTCCAGGCATTAATATCGGATGTGCAGTTATTGCAGTGAACCATAGCAACGGGTGCACCGTCGGGTGTGGTTACCATATCAATTTCACGATAAAGCTTTGAAAGGAGCTTTTCAAGAACAATCATAGCAAATACGGATGTACCGGCACTTACGTTACCTGTTTTAACTCTTACGGAGTTTGTTGCAACCATACCTGTTCCTGCGTCACCCTCGGGAGGACACATAGGAATACCTGCTTTAAGGTCGCCCTCTTCATCAAGAAGCTTTGCACCGGCTTCGGTAAGTGTGCCTGCATCTTCACCTGCAACGAGAACCTTAGGAAGAATCTCTCTGATTTTCCAGGGGAAGCCCTTGTCTTCAACGAGTGCATCAAAGCTATCAAGCATTTTTTCGCTGTAATTGTTGCCTTCCATGGGGAACATACCTGATGCTTCGCCGATACCAAGTACCTTTTCACCGGTAAGAAGTGTATGTATGTAACCTGCAAGAGTTGTGAAATATGCAATATCTTTAACATGGTCTTCGCCATTAAGAATTGCCTGATAAAGATGAGCAATACTCCAACGGTCAGGAATATTGAAATCGAAAACCTCTGTTAATTTGCTTGCGGCTTCACCTGCAAGAGTATTTCTCCATGTGCGGAAGGGACAAATTAATTTACCCTCTGCATTAAAGGGAAGATAGCCGTGCATCATACCGCTTATACCGATTGATTTGAAGCTTGTAAGAGTAATATCATATTTTTCTTTAACATCATTTTTAAGAGAGCTATAGCAACCCTTAAGACCTGCAAAAAATTCTTCCTCTGCATAAGTCCAGATGCCGTTTACAAGACTGTTTTCCCAGTCGAAAGCACCTGTTGCAAGAACCTCGCCACAGTCATCAATGAGAACACCCTTGATTCTTGTTGAGCCGAACTCTATACCGAGTATTGCTTTACCATCGAGAATTAATTGTTTTTTATCCATAAGAAAAACTCCTTCTTCTGTACGGTCAAGACCGTACCCTACATTTTAGATTTCAATATTTAACTCATATATTTTATCTCTTAATTTTTGAAAGTCTGAAAGTGCATCAGGCTTGTTGAGAGGGTTTCTGAGAAGAGCAGCAGGGTGGAAAGTACCCATAAAAAGAATATTTCCCTTCTGAATGAATTCTCCGTGTTGCTTTGTAACGCGGAAATCTTCGGAAATGAGCTTTTGCGCTGCAATTCTTCCTAAACAAACGATAATTTTAGGTTTAATAAGCCTTGTTTGGTTTCTTAACCAGTCAATGCAGATTTCTTGTTCCTCAGGCTTTGGGTCACGATTTTGAGGTGGTCTGCATTTAACAATATTAGCAATATAAATATTCTTTTTTCGGTCGAGGTTAATTACATTTAAATATTTATCTAACAGCTGACCTGCCTTGCCAACAAAGGGTTCACCCTGCAAATCCTCGTTTTCACCGGGTCCCTCGCCAACGAAAAGTATGTCTGCATTTTCGTTACCAACACCAAAAACAAGGTTAGTTCGTGTTTCCCCTAAAGGACAGCTTTTGCAGCTTGAACAATCCGCTTTTAATTGTTCAAAGTTTTCGTATTTCAAAGGATTATCAACTCCTTTGGAGTATTGGTAAGGTTCTCAAATCCGTTTTCGGTTATAAGTGCCATATCTTCGATTCTTACACCGAATTTATTAGGAATATATATTCCGGGTTCAACGGTAACAACATTACCAACCTGAAGAATAGCATCACTTCGGGGTGAAAGATTGGGGAGCTCGTGGATTTCAATTCCAACTCCGTGACCTGTTCCGTGTCCGAAATAGTCACCGTAACCGGCATTTTTTATAATATCTCTTGCGGTGGCATCTGCACATTTACAAGGAATCCCTTTTTTGAGAGCTTCCAAAGACGCTTTCTGAGCCGAAAGAACAATTTCATAAATCTTTCTTTGCTCTGCAGACACCTCACCTACTGCAACAGTACGGGTCATATCACTATGATAGCCATTATAAACTGCACCGAAATCCATTGTTATAAAATCACCGTTCTCAACAACAGTATCGTCGGGTACACCGTGGGGCATAGAGGTTTTTTTGCCTGTTACGGCAATGGTTTCAAAGGAAAGTGCCTCTGCACCGTGGGAAAGCATATAGAAATCAAGCTCTAAAGCAATTCTTTTTTCTGTAACACCGGGTCTGATGAAGGTAAGAATATGCTCAAATGCTTCCTCTGCAATGCTTTGCGCTTTTTTTATACACTCTATTTCGGAATTTTCTTTTACCGAGCGCATATTATTTATAGCATTATCAAGCTTTCTTGAAGGCGTGATTTTTATAGGTGAAAATATTTTTTTGAACTGGGAAAGAAGAGCAACTGACAAACGCTCTGTTTCGGTATATACCTTTTCAATATGGTTTTCCTCAAAATGTATTTTCACTTCGCTTGAGAGTCGAGTTAAAAGTTGTGCTCTGCAGGCTTTGATGGTTTTCTGCGCTGCTTCAATATATCTGCTATCAGTAAAAAGCACAGCATCATCTTTTGTTACAACAAGGTAACCATCACTTGAAGGAAAATCAGTAAAATATCTTCTGTTTTCAGGGGAGTGAATAAGAATTGCCTCGTGGGAATTTTTTAAAAACTTCTGCAATTCATTTATTTTCTCCATAATAACCGTGCTCCTTTATAAATGCATCGCGGATAGGTTTTTCCTTCGCTCTGCTTCGTTCAAAATGCTTTTTGAAAAGTCTTTCTTTTTCTATTGGGTCAACAAGAATAGGAATGGCTCCGCAACGGTTTGCAGCGGCAACATCAGTCAGCACCTGATCTCCAACCATAGCAATTTTTGAAATATCAACATTCAGTTTTTTTGCCATTTTTATAATTCCGTGGGGGAGAGGCTTTTTGGAATAAGCGTGAAAAGGTACGCCAAAAGCTTTTGAAAACCAGAATGCTCTTATATGAGGAGTATTGGTAACTATAGCAACCTTAAAACCTGATTCTTTAAGAGAGTTAATCCAGGAAATTGAACCGGGAATGGTTGTTAAAGTTGAATCCTTAACGGATGTGTTATCTAAATCAAAAGCAACGGCTTCAACACCGATTTCTCTCAAAAACTCGGGAGTTATATCGTGCACGGTGTGAAACATATATTTTATTGTAGTGTCTTTTTCTCTCATATGAATCGCCTCTGGAATTGATAACATTAAAGCCAAATTAATACATTTTAAATAATATCACAAAAAAATAAAAAAGAAAAGATATGAAACCTAAAAATAAGGCTTCATATCTCATTTTCTTAATACTTTCTCTTACGAGCTGCTTCGGATTTCTTTTTTCTCTTTACAGAGGGTTTTTCATAATGTTCTCTTTTACGAACTTCCTGAATAACACCGTCTCTTGAAGTCTGTCTTTTAAATCTGCGAAGTGCGCTATCTAAAGATTCGTTTTCTTTAACTTTAACCTGACTCATTTATAGTTCCCTCCCTCCGCTGTTACCAACAAAGGTATAAATATCAATATACATTTAGCATTATACTATGTCAACAAAAAAGTGTCAAGAGGGAAATTTAAAAAAATATAAAAAATCGGAACTGTCGGGATTTGCAACAGTTCCGATTATGAATTATTTCGCCATTGCGCCGATTTCCATCATATATGCACCAATCTGTGCACCAAATTCGGGAGCGCCATCCATAATGAGCTTACCTTGCTGAACGGATTCAAGCATATCGTCGATTGACATCAATATACCCAAAGCGCTGTCAAGGTTGTTAAAACGCATTGTGAAGAAGGGGAGAGCGCGTTTGTATTCGCCTCTGCCTGCTTTACTCTTACCTGCTTTGATTCTGATGAAAGCAGAAACGGAGTCTTCACCATCAACCTTCCAGGCATAAACACGGTCAGGGCTCTTTGAAGTCCAGTCGTGGATTTCGGGGTGACCCATTTTGTTAAGGGTACTGATACCTGATGAAAGAAGATAGAAATAGCATTTAACTGTAAGGCGTTTGTCTTCTTCCTTTTCCGGCGGTGCGGATGCGGTGAGAAGTGATGACATTTTAAGAAGAGCCATCATAAATACGCCGAATTCATAAACGTTGTTAAGACCAATCATTTTGGGAAGTGTTGCAGGTCCGATTTTGCCTTTAAAGAAAGCATTCATAGACTCAACATTCTTGAACTGAAGCTCAACAAATTTCTGTTTTTTTACTCTGTATGCAACTTTGTTGGCGTGAACGAGCCATTCATCGCCGTTTACCATAAAGTGTGTTGCCCACTTTCCTTCGGGAGCATCCGGGTCAAGACAACTAACCTGATAGATGCAGTGAACCTTCTCAAATTTCTTTTTGAGAGAGGGAACATCTGCAACGATAGTTTTCAAGAGGGGCAACGCACCGCAAAGGAATATTTTATTAGTATATAAAGCTTCCTGTGTGTTAGCCATTTTTGATTTCCTCCTTAGAACTCGTCGTCCCAGTCGTTGTCTTCTTCAAAGTCTGCCTTCATAACTTCACGAACAGCTTCGATAATACCGTTAGAGTCAATACCGAGGTAGCTCATAATGTCTTCGTGAAGACCGATAGGTGCAAATGTATCCTGAACGCCAAGCTTTTTGAATGCGCAACCCTTACCGGATTCAACAACAACCTCTGCAACTGCACTACCAAGACCACCGATAACTGTATGGTCTTCAACTGTGATGATACGACGAGTATCCATAACTGCTTTAAGAACAGCTTCTTTATCAAGAGGCTTAATTGTGTGCATATCAAGAACACGAACTTTAAGTCCGTCTGCTTTCTCAAGGAATTCAGCAGCCTGGAAAGCCTGGAATACACAAGAACCGCAAGCGATAATTGTAATATCTGAACCTTCGTGAACTTCAACTGCTTTACCTACTTCGAAGCCGTAGTTTGCATCTTTATAAAGAACACGGTCAAAACCACGGTTAATTCTGATGTAGAAAGGACCGGGAGTGTTATAAGCAGCCATAACTGCGTTATATGTTTCGTAACCGTCTGCAGGGCAGATAACTGTAAGGTTAGGAATGGAACGAGTCAAAGCAAGGTCACAGATAGCGTGGTGAGTTGAACCTGCCTGACCGAAGGATGTACCTGAATGAGTAGCAATAACTTTTGCGTTAATATTCTGGTAGCAAAGGTCTGTATGGAGCTGGTCTGCGGAACGGAATGATGCAAACTGAGAGAATGTTGAAAGGAAAGGAACAAGACCTGCCTTAGCCATACCTGCAGCAACACCGAACATATTCTGTTCTGCAATACCTACGTTAAAGAAACGGTCGGGGAATTTCTTCTGGAAATCACCGATTTTTGTTGATTTAGCGAGGTCAGCAGTAAGGGCAACAACCTCGGGATGTGCTTCTGCCAACTCAACGAGAGCCTGACCGTAAATTTCGGCTGTGGAGAGAGATGTTGATTGTTCAGCTGTGTAACTTAATCCGCCTGCCATAATTATTCAGCCTCCTTTTCTGCACGTGCAACACGTTTCTGATAAGTTTCTTCAAGAGATTTTTTACCATTTGCATATTTTTCATCATCAAATGCACCATAGTGCCATCTGAAGTCGCCTTCAATGAAGTCAATACCGCAACCCTTAACTGTATCGCAAAGGATAAGATCGGGTTTATCGGTTTCATTTTCATAAGCAAAATCAATAGCTTCGCAAAGCTCTTTAATGTTGTTACCGTCAATCTTCTTAACGATAAAGCCGAATGCTTCCCACTTGTCTGCAAGGGGTTCAAGAGCCATAACATCTTCTGTGTTACCGTCAATCATATTGTGGTTACGGTCAACAAAAGTGATAAGGTTTGTAAGTTTAAAGTGAGCTGCGCTCATTGCTGCTTCCCAGTTGGAGCCTTCGTCAAGCTCGCCATCACCGAGAACAACGAATGTTTTATAGTCTTTTTTGAGAAGTCTTGCTGCAAGAGCAGTACCAACACCGATTGAAAGACCGTGGCCGAGAGAGCCTGTTGAAGCATCAACGCCTACAACCTTGTTGGAGTCAAGGTGCATACCCATTTTTGAACCTGAAAGGTTAAATGTTTTAAGCATTTCCTTGTCGTTGAAGCCAAGGTCGCAAAGAACAGGTGCATACGCGATACCTGCGTGACCTTTACTGAGAATGAAGCGGTCTCTATCTTCCCAGTTGGGATCCTCAACCTTAATGTGCATATATTTGTGATAGCACACTGTCATAATGTCCATAACACTCATACCGCCGCCGATATGACCTGAGCCTGCCCAGTAAGTTGTATCAAGGCAGAGGTTACGGAGCTCATTTGCTTTCTTTTCAAGAGCAAGCCACTCCTGTTTTGAAAGAGCCATAATTAAATCCTCCTAGTATAAAATTACCGAAAACTCGGTTTGATTCCTGAAATTAGCCTAACTCGGGATGATTTTTCTTAACTGCTTTGAATGCATCTTCTGCAATTTCAATAGAACGGTTAATATCTTCGTGAGTAAGGGAAGCATTAATGAAATGATTGTGGTGGGATGTAATAAACAAACCACGGTTTACACATTCTGCAACCCAATCCTGATGAAGAAGAAGAGAATCATCGTTTGCAATTCTTAAATAGAAAAGTGCGGGAGCACCGGAAACAACAAGGTCAAAGCCGTGTTCTGCACCTGCTTTTTTGAAGCCGTCTGTGAGCTCTCTTCCGAGAGCATCGAAGAGCTTGGGTGCATCCAATTTTTTGAGCTTGTTGATTGTTGCAATACAAGCTGCAAAGGGAACTGCGCTCATCCAATAAGAGCCTGTGTATGAAAGGCTTGAAGCGGCATTTCTGAGGAATTCCTTGCCGCAGAAAGCAGACATATTATAACCGTTTGCAAGAGCTTTACAGAAGCAAATGATATCTGCTTCGAAGCCGAAGAAGTGGTCACTGCCTGCAAGGTCAAGACGGAAGCCACAACGAACATCGTCAACAATAAGAACGATTTCGTTCTTTGTGCAAAGCTCGCGAACTTCTTTCCAGAAACCGTCAATGGGGAAGGAGTTGTCGTTGAAGTTGCCGTGGTTGTAAGGCTGAGCGATTACAGCAGCAATTTCGCCTTCGTTTTCTGCAAGAAGTCTTTTGAAGTTTTCAATATCGTCCCAAGGGGTATAAAGGTTATTAGCAACATCTTCGGGAGTAACACCGGGATAGTCGATTTTCTGAACCATGGGAGAAACGCCGTGGTAGAAGCCATGGAAGAAAATGAGTTTCTTTCTGTGAGTGTGAGCACGAGCGGTAAGGATTGCACCCTGAGTAGCATCGTTACCATTCTTTGCAAAGAATGCCCAGTCAGCACAGTTAACTGTGTCAACAAGAAGCTCTGCACATTCAACCATGATTTTGTCGGGTGATGTTACACAGTTGCCCTTTTTTATTTGTTCAATAGCAGCAGCGTCAACATCTTCATCGCCATAGCCAAGGACGTTGGGACCATATGCACACATATAGTCAATATACTGGTTGCCGTCAACATCCCAGAAATAAGAGCCTTTTGCTTTCTCGGAGAAACGAGGCCATCTGTTAACGGGAATAAACTGACCTTCAGCAGGTCCGAGGTGACCATAGACACCTGAGGGGATTACCTGGGCAGCGCGAGCATACCATTCATCAGATTTTGTTGTTTTGTATAATGGAAATTTATTACTCATTTTGCTACCTCCTTATGCAAGATATAATGCAACTCTGTCAAGAATGCGGTTAACATTGTCAAGCATACTAACAAGACCGTGCATTTCGATTTTACCTGTACCGATACAGGTAAGAGCGTTAACTTTACCGTCGAAAAGAGCGCGAGCAGTTTCGATTGAATCAAAAATCATAGCTGCGCGATATTTTTCAGGCGCTTTTTTGAGAGTTACAAGACGATGGTCTTTGCAAACAAGCTCAGCACCGGGACCATTTTTGATACCGATATAAACGCTACCATCAGCAATATATTTTGCGCTGAATTTACCGATTTCATCATTGTTACCAATCTGAGCGATAGCAACGCCGATGGTGTAAAGCATAAGAGTTGTGCTTCTCTCAAAGAAAACGGGGTCTTTAAGGTCTTCTTCACTTGCTCTCATATATTTTGTAAGTATATCTGTGAGAGCAGTAAATTCTTTGAGAAGGAATTTGATGTGAGTGAAGCCTTTTGAAGGAATGGGAGTTACTGTTCCATCAATAAGACCGTTGAATTTTTCACAGCTTGAGAAGGGGAGTTTAACATCACAGTTGCTGCAACCCTGCTCCATACGGCATTTGCCGTTTTTGAAATAAAGAGTAGCAGCAGGACCATCCTTAACTTCTAAACCGATGGAAATGGGCTTTTTGCCCTGCAGAAGTTCTGATGCTTCGGGAACGATTTCGCAAAGGTTTTCCAAAGTACCGAGAACCGCATACATATTTATGTACGCAAGTGTTTTTGAATCCATTAAATTTTGCAAAGCGATTGCCTCCTTTTAAAAATAGAATTCAGTCCATTATATTTTAGCAGAGGTTTCGGGCAAAGTCAACAAATACAAAAAAATAATTGAAGTAGAATATGTTGAAAAATCACACAAAAACAAATTTTAAATTCTTTAAGAGAAAAAAAGGTGCGTTTTGACAAAAATCTTATAAAAAGTTCATAAAAACTGTGCTTTTATTTTGTTGAATTTGAATTCACCGTTTCCTTGACTTTTTATTATAATAATGTATAATAAAAGTGAATACAAATTCACTTTTGTTATCAAACTCTATTTTAGGAGGTGTCTTTATGGACACAAGATTCGCTATTAATGAGTATCATGACGCTGCAGCGGTAACAAAACAGCTTGACGAACTCATCAAAAAACCAATCTACACAATCAAACCCGACGTACTTAAAAATTACGAAGAAGAATATTTCAACAAAAAGTGCGCTAAGAGTAAAGAAATGATTGAAGAAGCAAAGCAGGTTATTCCCGGTGGCGTTCAGCATAACCTTGCTTTTAACTATCCCTTCCCCCTTGTTTTCACAAAGGCAGATGGAATGATGCTCTATGACATTGATGGCAACGAGTATTTTGACTTCCTTCAGGCAGGTGGACCTACAGTTCTCGGTTCCAACCCCAAGGTTGTAAGAGATCAGGTTATTGACCTTCTCAATACTTGCGGTCCTTCAACAGGTCTTTTCCACGAATTTGAATACAAGCTTGCAAAGAAAATTTGCGATAGCGTTGAAACCTGCGATATGTTCCGTATGCTCGGTTCAGGTACAGAAGCTTGTATGGCAGCTGTTCGTGTTGCAAGACTTGCAACAAAAAATAAAAACATCGTAAAAATGGGTGGTGCTTATCACGGTTGGTCTGACCAGCTTGGATACAGTATCCGTGTTCCCGGTTCAAAATTCACTCAGGCACACGGCGTTCCGCTCTACCTTTTCAAACATACTCAGGAATTCTTCCCCAATGACCTTGATTCTCTTGAAAGAGTTCTTCGTCTCAACCAGTTCCGTGGCGGTACAGCTGCTGTATTTATGGAGCCCATTGGTCCCGAAAGCGGTACAAGACCTCTTGATAAAGATTTCAACAAGGGCGTTGAAAGACTTTGCCGTAAATATGGCGCACTCCTTATCTTTGATGAGGTTGTTACAGGTTTCCGTATCGGTATGGCAGGTGCTCAGGGTTACTACGGCGTTTCTCCTGACCTTACTATTTTCGGTAAAGTTATCGCAGGTGGTTATCCCGGTGCAGGCGGTATCGGTGGTAAGAGAGAATATATGAAATACCTCGGTGCAGGTCTTGATGCAAGCGGTGAAAAGGTTAAGAAGGCATTTATGGGCGGTACAATGGCTGCTACTCCTCTTTCTTGTGTTGCAGGTTACTACACACTTGAAGAGATTGATAAACAGAATGCTTGCCAGAAAGCCGGCGAAATGGGTGACAGACTTACTAAAGGTCTTCAGGAGCTCATTAAGAAATATAACCTTCCCTTCGTTGCATTCAACCAGGGTTCAGTTTGCCACATTGATACAGTAGGTACAATGCACTACTCAATCAACTGGTCTAAGCCTTGGGAAATTCCCGGTGTTCTTTCCGCAACAAGCGAAAGAAAGAAAGAAATGCAGCACATGGGCGCAGCATACATGGCAGAAGGTCTTGTTACTCTTGCAGGTAGCCGTCTTTACACTAACGCTCAGTACACACCTGAGCTTATTGACGAAGCACTCAGAAGATTTGACAGAGTATTTGCAAACGTTGCAGTTAAAGAATAAAAAAATAAAAAGCCACGGAAAAACCGTGGCTTTCTAAAACTCCCGGAAGGAGAATCTTATGGATATTTTAGAAGCAAAAGAATTAGTCATAAAAGCAGGTCACGAGCTTTTAGAGGCAGGTCTTATTGTAAGAACCTGGGGTAATATCAGCTGCAGAGTTAACGATAAGCAGTTTGTTATCACTCCCAGTGGTATGGCTTACGATGTTCTTACTCCCGATGATATTGTTCTCGTTAATATTGCAGACCTTTCTTATGAGGGTGATGTTAAACCCTCTTCCGAAAAAGGTATTCACGCATCCTGCTACGAGCTTCGCCCCAATATCAATTTTGTTATTCACACTCATCAGAAGAATGCTTCCGTTGTAAGCACTCTCGGTCTTGATATAAACAATATTGATGGCGAAGATGCAGAAATTCTCGGTACAGATGTACCTTGCGCATCCTATGGTCTTCCCGGTCAGCCCAAGCTTCGTCAGGGCGTTATCGGTGCTTTGGAGCGTTCAACATCAAAAGCTGCTATTATGAAGCATCACGGAGCAGTTTGCCTTGGTGAAAGCTATGAAGATGCTTTCGCAGTTGCAAATGCCCTTGAAAGAGTTTGCGAGAGATTTATTGCTGCTCGTTGTGCAGAGGTTTCAGGTAAAGCAGTTGATACCTTCAGTGGTGTTGTTGATTATGTTACTGATGTTTTCAAATCAGGCAATAAATATAAACCTGCAAAGGAATTCGCTCCTTGCGACAGTGAAAGAAAAGGTAATTGCTTCTTCGTTGGTGAGGAAGGTAAAGAATCTGCGATTATTGATACAAAGAGCGGTGCTTGGGTAGGTGGCGGAGAAATCCCCGACAGCGCAGATATGCACTGGGCAATTTATAAAAAGAGAGAGGATGTTAAATTCATCCGCCATACAAAGAACGATTTTGTTGTTGCAATGTCAAGAAAAGGCAAAACAATGAAACCCCTTCTTGATGACTTTGCTCAGCTTTGCGGTCCTGTTGTTAAATGCGCAACATTTAACCCGGGAAACACTCTCAAAACAAGCAAAAAGGTTGCAAGAGCTCTTGGTAATAAAAATGCAGTTCTTGTTAAAGATAACGGTGCAGTTTGCGTAGCAGGTAATCAGTACGATGCAGAAGCAGTTGAATTGGTTATGGAAAAAGCCGCAAAAACCGCAGTTGGCGCAGAGCTTTATGCAGATGTTAAGCCTTTAAGCGCACTCGATTCCAACCTTATGAGAATCATTTATAAATTAAAATATTCCAAAAAAGCAGGCAAGTAAATTAAATAAAATCCCTCTATGGCATTTGAACCATAGAGGGATTTTTGTGGTTTAGTAATTATTTATTTTAATAGATTTTTGTGACCAGGGACTATATATTCCTGATGAGTATTGAATTCTTGCGCGAACATAATAAGTTTTTGATGGTTGTAGGTTTGTAACAGTATATGTAATATTTTTAGGCTCTTTCACAGATATAGACTTAATTATTGCTTTTGTGCTTGTATCTGCCTTCTGGAAGGTTGCAGAAAGGGAATATTGAATTTCTACCTTCTTTACAAAAGCGTCAGCAGGGAAGGTTACAGAAAAGCCTTTTGGTCGGTAAGATTTCACTTTGATATACCAATCAAAACCTGACTTAATGGTAAAGCTCTTTTCAAGAGATCCTTCATAATAATCTCCAATGAAAGTTATTTTCGCTGTAGCAGTTCCCACATAAATATTGTTGCTATATTCAATGGTATAATTGGATGGTTCTATTATAAAACCATTTGCATCGTAAACCGTAACAGTTGGAGTGATTGCTCTTCCTGTATATTCAAAAGATGTCGGGTTAATTTTTATCATATCAGGTTTGCTTATTGATTTGTTCTCTTCATAGCCACAAACAGAGCATGTGTTTTTTATGTTTCCGTCTGTTTCAGGTGTAGCTTTTTGCAAGCTTTCTGAAAAACAATGTCCCAAAGGATCAATTTTTGATTGCTCAACCAAGATTGTATTGCAGTTTGAACAATGAGAACCTTCCTTAAAACCATAGTCTGTGCAGGAGGGAGCAACAAATGGGTCGACGATTTCCGAGTGTCCTTTCGCATCATAATTAAAAGATATTGTGTAACGGCAGAAAATACATTTATATTTTGTGTAGCCATCCTCTGTACAAGTGGGCGCTTTTTGTTTTGTTAACATACAAATATGCCATTTTGAAATGATTAAATTATTTGTAATGTGTGTGGTTTTTGTGCTTTTTTGATTTAAATAACCTGCGAAAACGGTTGGTGTAGCAATTGATAATAATGTACTTATAATCAGGGTTAAACTCAAAATTTTAATTAAATAATTTTTCATAAGCTAAATCTCCTTTTTGTTTAGTTGGTGTTTTGTGGGTATAAAGTATTTGTAGCACCTCCTTTTATGCCTTTATACAGTATAAAGTCGCTTTACAGTCAAGTGTTTTTTCAAAAAAATTTAAAAAAATATAAAAAAAGACCGTCCAGTCACGGACGGTCTAAAAAATATTCGCTAAATTGATATCAACACACAACCAATAAATGCAACAAAAAAGGCAAGTATAGAGTAATGTCGCCAGATACCACAAAGCTTTCTTTCATCGTCATTAAATTTTTTCTCAACTAAATCATCAAAAATAAGAGAAATAATCAAGAATGCCGCCAAAGGCATTATGCCTAAAGAAAGAGAAAATTTAGATAGTAAAGATAAAGATATATTAAAAATAGTATAAAAAAGCGATAATGCGGAGAAAGCTTTAAAGTAAATGGAAAGGATTTTAGCTTTTTTCCCGATTTTATTTTTATCAAACGGGGATTTTTTGAATTTTTTTATCACACTTAAAGCACAGGTCAGAAATAAACCTGTTGCACCGATAAAAGCAAATAGCATTCCCCATACATCATTTGCTAAAATGTAATAAGTCGGTTTTCGTACTATGTATTGTTCGGAATTAAAAACATTATAGTAGTCAAATGAAAAACCATTGGTATTTGCCTTTTCAAAATCTTCAATATGATATGTGTCATACGTGTCGCGCCAATCAACAATTCCGAGCTTTTCTATATAAGTTTTCTCAATAAACTCACCGTTTATAGCATTGTAAATATAAGCATCATCGTTACGGTCGATAATAAGCTTGTTATCATCTAAATAAAAGTAGGTTACACCTCTTGAATTTCCGTAATATGGCAAAGAAACAGCCCATTTGAAATTACCATCAAAATCATATACGTTTACACAGGTTGCTCGGTCATAACACACATAAAGCAAATGATTTTCTGTGTTTATTTTGACAGTATCAATTTCACATAATGTATCAATTTCCGGCTGTATTTTGTCATAATAATCGTTGTCGTGAAGTTGCAATTTAACACAGAGCAAAGAATATATTATTCCAACAAAGAACAAAATCAAAAAAATAATAACCGAAAATTTAATTCTTTTTTTATTTTCAAAACCGCTGATATCTAAGCCGATAAAGTCATTAAATTTATCTCCTGAAATCTCCAGATTTGAAATTTCATTCCAATAATACTCTGTGTCAAAGGTTTCATTGGTAACATTCTTTTTTAAAATTTCATCACAGAATTTTGCAGCAATAGTGAGTTCAGCTATTTCGTTGTTAATCGAATTTATGTTTTGGTTGATGGCAGAATCAAGACTTAAAGCTCCATCAAAAATACTTTTTATATCTCCGATTGAAATACCGAGTTTTCTGTAAATAACAATTTTCTTTAAAAGTGCAACTTCCTCTTCGCTATAATCACGATAATTGTTTTCTTTTCGGACGGGTTTTAATAGTCCCTCTTTCTCATAAAAACGAATATTAGCTCTGCTTATATTGAGTGATTTTTCAAGTTCATTTACTTTCATAAAAGACCCTCCTATGCACTCAATATAAACTATGAAGCAGGTTTACAGTCAAGTGTTTTTTACAAATAAATCCCCAAATACTATGAATTTTATCATGCTTCGCTTATTTCATAGAACACAACTGCATGCGGGTCAAGGTTTGTGTTAAGAGTGATTTTTCCATCTTCAACTGTTGCATTTTCTTCTGTTGGAACAAGCTTTGAACACTCTGTATATTTATCATAAAGTTCATTGAAATAAATATCTCTTGCTTCTTGATTTTCAAGAGTAACAGGACTATCTATCTGAGGGTCATCAGGTGACCAGCTAAAGCAATCGTCACCGATATTATAGTTTTTTCTGTCTTCAACCCATTCATCAAAATAGTTGCAATCATCATCTATTGTATAGGTGGTGATTTTTACTTTTTTGCCGTCAAATTGAGGTGCGTTTATATCAAATGTAAGGTTTACATCGTGCTTATACTCCAAATCATTTTTAAAGTTATAAGCCATAATGTGAAGAGTGTTTGTATCCTTGTTGAAAGCAGAAACTGCATCAATTTCGCCACCGATGATAATACCTTCTTCGGTTTTTTCGGTATGTGCAAGCTGTGCACCTGCCATTTTAGCGGCATTTCTTGCAACATGGTAGCTTACTGTGGGGTTACCTTCTAAAAGACCGTTTGAAAGGTATGACCAAGCTGAAAAATAGTCGATGTCATTGTTGAACATCTGTGCAATAAGGCGAGCATCATAAGCTGCCTGATAGGTATAACCGCAGGTACGGGTCAACAGCTCGTTGTTATCAGCACCGCTGTTCACACCGCAGAGAATTCTGCCCTCGTCAATACCGTAAATAAGGTCTGTAAGACCGTTACTTTCAGCAACATTTCTTATGTAATCAATTGTTTCGGGAAGAGTGTAGCCATCGGTATATTCACCGGGAGTTGAGTCATAGAAAGAAGCGGAAAGATATTTAATGGGTGAACCTGTTTTACCTGTTTTATAGTTCTTGCCCTTGGCACAATGCTCAATAAATATCGCTTCGTCCCAGATGCCTTCGGTTACTGTCATTGAATGGGCACCAACAAAAACATCTTCACCTAAAACATCAACAAGAGCCTGTGCGGTATAGTCATAAAGCTTGCAGTAAGCTTCGGCGCTTTCTTTTGCAAGAGTTTCTTCATCCTCGCTGTCAGAGCCGACAAACCAATCGTAGTTTTCATATTCAGTCATAACACCGAATCGCCAGGTAAGAACCTCTTTTTTGCCGAATTCCTTAACAAGTGCCTTTGCAATTGCTTTTATGTAATCATAATAAACATCATAGTCATCGGGGGGATAGCGGTTCATATTAAAGCCCACATCAGTAGAAGCTTTTTCGGAATATTTAAGAGGAACACTACCTAATTTGAGCATAGGCTTACCACCCAACTCAACAACGCCTCTGCAGTTTTCGATGAGTACTGTGAAATCGTAATCATCAAGAACTGTTCTGTCAAGAGGATCTTTGAACAAATCACGGGTTTCAGTACCGCCTGAGCATTGCATAAACTGAACATACTCAACAAAATCGAAAATATTGTTTTCTTCATTTGCAGTTGCGTTTACAAAAGGGTTACCTTCTATAGACCAGATGTTAACATTACTTACAGGATTTGAAAGGGTTGTTCCTGTCCGGGAAGCATCCACGCTGAAGGTGAACTGGTTCCGGTCACCGGAAATAATACCCCCAAAACTTGTAAGAAAAGTTATGATTAATGGTATAAGAATACTTAAAAATTTTGTTACCATAGCTGGCATAAAAACCCCTCCTATTATTTATTTTTCAATTGCAGCTCTTTTTGTATTGATTTTGTAAAGAATTTCGGAATCAAATTTCTTTGTTCTGTCATATCTGAAGATACCGTTTAATTCCTGTTCAACGTCTGTAAGCTGAGTATAGCAGAAGCCAATCATTTTGGGACAGTCGATTAAAGCGGTTGTGAGTCCGTCATAACGAGCATAGAATTCCTCAAGACTTGTTGCGGCATTGCCGTAACCCCAGGCTTTTTCGCGGTCATTTTCCTCGAATTCTTTGAGTTCAACTCGGATTCCACCGTATTCACTCATAAATACGGGTTCGCCCTTCCAGGTCTGCTTGTGTCCCTGATGGTCAAAGAGAATGTTTTTATTTGTAAGGTCTTCATAATGACCTTTGAAAAGGTCGCAATCCTGGTCGTAATCGTGAACATCAAAAATATCTGTTTCAACGTGGAAGTTACCGCTTGTGTCAATACAAGGACGGGTTTTATCAAGGTTTTTAACTGTTCTGTAAACGATTCTTAAAACATCGTCATCCTGTTTTCTGCCGTCAATATCCCAGGTTTCGTTATAGGGACACCAACCGATAAGTGCAGGGTGGTTGAAATCTCTTTCGATTTCCTCTTCGATTTCAAGAAGGAAATATCTTAATGATTCAAAGTTTGTATGGTCTGCACCCCAGTTACCATGTTCACCCCATACAATGTAGCCTAATTCATCACAATAGTGAAGGAAGAGGGGTTCGAAAATTTTCTGATGAAGTCTTGCACCATTGAAACCTACTTCCATAGAAAGAAGAATATCATTTTTAAGAGCTTCCGCAGTAGGTGCGGTATAAATTCCGTCAGGGTAGAAGCCCTGGTCGAGAACAAGTCTCTGGAAAACGGGTTCTCCGTTAATATTGATAGCATTATCAGTAAGCTTAACCTCACGTAGACCGAAATAGCTTGAAACCTCGTCACCGCCAAAGGAGAGATAAAGAGAATAAAGTCCGCCCTTGCCAACTTCCCAAAGGTGTTTTTCGGAAAGGTTAAGTGTGAGGGTTACAGTCTGACCGAGAGTATCTGTTGAAGCAGAGCCAACCTCTTTGCCTTCCCAGAGGGCCTTTGCAGAGAATGCTCCGTTACCAACAAGCTCTGCGTGAATTGTGAGTGTACCGTCTGTAATATTGGGGTAGTATTTTACTGATTTAATATAGTTTTCGGGGCAGAATTCCATATAAACTGTCTGCCAGATACCTGTTGTTCTTGTGTAGTCACAGTCGTGAGAATAAACAAGCTCACTCTGTTTACCACGCGCCTGAAGATGTGAACGGGTATCGTCCTGAGCGCAGACTGTAATTGTGTTTTCGCCAACCTTCAAGAACTTTGTAGCATCAATTCTGAAAGAGGTGTAGCCACCGAAATGCTCGCCTGCAAATTCACCATTTACATAAACACTTGCGTGGAAATCAACTGCACCGAATACGATAAATGCTTTGCCTTTTAATTGCTCTTCTGTGATTTCAACAATTCTTTTATACCATACTGCAGCCATAAAATCCTTGTAGCCGATTCCTGAAAGCTCACTTTCAGGGCAGAAAGGAACATTGATTTTCTTTGAAAATTCAGCATCAACAGCAAACATTTTTCTTTCCTTGCCACTATCGCCGAAATCAAATTCAAAATCCCATTCGCCATTAAGGATTATATAGTCATTTCTTTTAAAATTCGGATTCGGATGTTCATTTCTTGGTATCATATTAAAAACTCCTTACTTTTTCAGATATATCAACAGTACCGCAATATCGGCAGGGGAAACACCGCTTATGCGGGATGCCTGACCGATAGTTTCGGGCTTGATTTTCTTTAGTTTTTCTCTTGCCTCAAGGCGAAGATTCTGAACATCGTCATAATCAATGCTTTCGGGAAGCTTTTTAACCTCAAGTCTTTTTTGTTCCTCAACCTGAGCTAACTGGCGTTTGATATAGCCTGCATATTTAAGGTTGATTTCAACCTGCTCGAAAACCTCGCGGGGAAGGTCTGGGCGTTTTTTATCAAAGGGTGTAAGCAGTTTGTATGAAAGCTGAGGTCTTTTAATAAGCTCTGAAAGTCTGCAGCCTGTAACAGTGGGTGCAGTTCCTGCCTCTTCAAGAACTTTTGAAAGCTCTTCTGATGGGGGAATGGTGATTTTTGAAACTCTTTCGGTTTCTTCTTCAATAAGCCTTTTCTTTTCCTGAAGCTTGTCGTATCTTTCCTGGCTGATAAGACCGATTTCATAACCCATTTCAGTAAGTCTTAAATCTGCGTTGTCTTCTCGGAGAATAAGTCTGTATTCACTTCTTGAGGTCATCATTCTGTATGGGTCACGGCAACCTTTGGTAACAAGGTCATCAATAAGAGTGCCGATATATGAGGTGCTTCTGTCAAGGGTGAAAGGCTCTTTGCCCTGAACCTTTCTTGCAGCGTTTATACCTGCCACAAGACCTTGGGCAGCGGCTTCTTCGTAGCCTGATGAACCATTAAACTGACCTGCACCGTAAAGGCCCGGGAGATTTGTGAATTCAAGTGTAGATTTTAAAGCGAGAGGGTCAACACAATCATATTCAATAGCGTAAGCCGTTCTCATAACCTTAACATTTTCAAGACCCTTTATGCTCTTGAGGATTTTCAACTGAACATCCTCAGGAAGAGAGGAAGAAAGACCTTGAAGATACAGCTCTTCTGTTCTTAGTCCGCAGGGTTCAATAAACACCTGGTGGCGTCCTTTTTCTGCAAAGCGAACAATTTTATCTTCAATGCTGGGGCAATATCTTGGGCCAACACCCTCAATTTTATTTGAATAAAGTGGTGAGCGGTGCAGGTTATCAAGAATAACCTGCTTAGTGTCTGCATTTGTATATGTAATATGGCAAATCGCCTTGTTTTCTAAAACGCCCTCGGGGGTTTCGAAGGAGAAGGGTGTGATTTCCTCGTCGCCAACCTGCTCTTCAAGACCTTCGAAATTTACGCTGTTTCTGTTAACTCGTGCAGGAGTACCTGTTTTGAAGCGCCTTAAGGGTAAATCCATCTTTGAAAGGGATTCAGAAAGCTCGTTTGATGGGAACATACCATCAGGACCACTTTCGTAGGAAACATCGCCAACGTAAACCATACCCTTAAGGAATGTACCTGTTGCAATAATAACGCATTTTGCGGTGTATTCTGCTTCAAGCTTAGTTGAGAAAACCCAGAGACCATCTTCATTTTTTGATAATGAAACAATTTCTGCCTGCTTTAAATCAAGATTTTCCTGATTTTCAAGGCAACGCTTCATATATTCTGTATAATCACGGCGGTCAATCTGTGCTCTTAAGGAGTGAACCGCAGGGCCTTTTCCCAAATTGAGAATACGGCTCTGAATTAAAGTTTTATCTGCGGCTTTACCCATTTCACCGCCGAGAGCATCAATTTCACGGACAAGGTGTCCCTTTGATGTTCCACCAATGGATGGATTACAAGCCATGTTGCCAATCCAGTCAAGGTTAATAGTAAAAACAGCAGTATTTGCACCGAGTCTTGCAGATGCAAGGGCAGCTTCAATACCGGCGTGACCTGCACCGATAACCGCAACATCATAATTTCCTGCAAAATATTTCATAGAATTTTTTCGCCTTACTTAATAAATTTAATGTGACCGTCTTCTCTTTCTTTAAAAGGCGGTTTTTCATTGGGATAACCCAATGTCATACCTAAAATAAAATGCCAGTCCTGAGGAATTTCGAGAATTTCTTTCCATTTCTTAGCACCGTTTTCATCATCAAAAAGTGCGCCTAAAGAACCTATCATACAAGACCCAAGACCTAATGAATGTGCCGCAAGAGCAATATTCTCTGCCATAAGTCCGCCTGACATACCATCCTTTGAAGGAGCAACAATGAAAATAAAAACAGGGGCATTATGGTAAACGGGTCGTAAATTCCAGCCTGTGTAAGCAGGTGTGTCCCAACCTACAATATCCTTGAAATCCTTGTTCATTTCTTCAAGTCTTTCCCGATTTGTCAGAACTCTTAAATGGCAGGGTTGTGAGTTTCTTCCGCTTGGAGCACGGATTGCTGCATCAAGCACCACTTTAAGAAGCTCGTCAGGAACTTGTTTATCAGTATATTCACGGATTGTTTGACGTGACATAATGTTATCAATAACAGGATTCATTATTTACCACCCTTTTCTTTTGAAATAAGAGAGTAATAGCTGTTGGCGAGAGCGTTGTCAATTTTTGTTTTAACCGCTAATGATTTTTCTATTTTTTCGTCTATTTCGGTACCTACAATTATCTCAATCATTTCTGTGCGTTTTTCATTGAAATAAGAGCTTTTTGTGTCTGCATCACCACGAAGAACAAGGAAAATATATTCTTCTGTTCCGATAACTGTTGCAAGACGGGCTTCGGTGTTTTTAACTTTTTCAAAGAAGCCTGCAGGATAGCTTGTGTCATCCTTGTGAAGAACAACTGTCTGCACAGAGCTCTGATAGCCTGATTCTGCAAGGAAATCTGCCGCTTCCTCCATATTCTGTTCTCCTGCATTCACCATAGCGGACATGTTCTGGAATTTAAGAACAAGAGCTTCCTTTTCGGTTTCACTGATTTTTATGGTCTGTCCGTCAAGGTTGGTTGTTGTAAAATAGCCTGTGATAGCTTGGAAAACAATGTAATTTGTTTTGAATTGAGCGTAAAGACGAGATAAAGGGATTTCTTCTTCACCGCCTGTACCGTAAAAATGTACAAGTAAAGCCTCACGGAAAGCATCCGCAGAAAACACCTTTGTTAAGGTTTCTTTTGTTACACCGATTTTTGAATAATACTCACCATAAATTCCCCAATAAGCATTAACTTTTTCAGAAACCGCTGATTTTTCTGCAGTGGAAAGAGTGATACCCCGAGAATGAGCAAGGGAATTTGTTTTAAAATATGTTTCGGCATAAACTGATGCCTTTTCTTTTAAGGATTTCAAGGGTGCATTTACACCTAAATCTACAACTGCAAGGTCGAGGAAGTATGTAAAAACATCATCACTTATTTCAACACCATTAATTTCCATAGCCGTTCCTTTGTCTGCAAAAGAACAACTCGAAAAAGTAACGGTTGAAGCAAGGCAGATAATTGCCAATATAAAAGAAAAAATTTGTTTGATTTTCATATTTCACTTCCGAAAAATAGATTTAAATAATTACATAAATATACATAATACAGTATAACAGAGTTGGTTTCTTAAAACAAGTATAAACAGATAAGATTTTCAAATAATATATTTTGAAAATGGAGGTTTTATTATGGAAAAAGAAAGGCAGAAAAAACAACGTCGGATTGCAAAAATCAATGGGGTAAGAATAGTTAATGCGGAAAATTTAAAAAAACAACAAGAAAAACCGCAAAAGGATGCAACTGCGGGCACAAGAAACCTTGTATGGTTAATGGATAAAGATAATTTAGAGTTATAATAATTAAAAGCACCTTACAGGCTATTTACAACCCATAGTCTGTAAGGTGCTTTCTATTCTTTTAAATTTATTGACATCGTAGTATGATTTGTGTATAATTTAGTTAGAATAATACTATAAGGAGTTGATTTTATGAATATTCGCCCATCAGCAGCAATCAGACAAAATTACAACGAAATTTCTGAATTTTGCAAACAATCAGGTGAACCCGTTTACCTTACTAAAAACGGTGAAGGCGATCTGGTTGTTATGGATATTGAGGCTTTTACAAGACGCGAAAAAATGCTTAAACTCCGAGAAGAGCTTCTTGCTGTGGAGGAGGCAAGATTAAACGGAGAAAAAGGGTTCTCAATTGATGAAGTTGCAACAGCAATGGAAACTGCAATTTCGGGGGTACTCAATGAAAAGTGAAATATATTCTGTTATCGTCTCAAAAAAGGCGAAAGAAATGCTTGTTTCTCATTCAGCCTTTTTAGCAAAGGTTAGTCCAAATGCAGCAAAAAATCTCGTTAAGGATTTCAAAGAAGTGGCATTATCCCTAAAAACTATGCCAAACAGATGTCCTTGGCTTTCAGGCGAAAACATACCGAAACACCAATACAGATATATTGCATTTGGAAAACGATATATGTTGGTTTATCAAATTGTTGATATGAATGTTTATATAGATTACGTTATTGATTGCCGCCAGGATTATCAATGGCTATTTAACTAACCGGAAAGCTTCGGCTTTTCGGTTTTTTCTTTTGTCAGATTTTACAAATTGTGTTCATCCATTCCACAGATTCTTTCAATCCGTCAATAGTTTTTGTCTCTAAAACCACACGGCAGTTTTGCTCTTTGGTAAGATTGATATATTTTTCGATATCTATTTCACCTGTGCCGAGAGCAAGGTGATTTTTTCTACCCTGAGCATCGTGCAAATGGATATGACTCAGGCGGTCTTTATGCTTCATAATGAAATCTTCATCAGTACCGCCTATACCGTGATTATGTCCTACATCAAAAGTCAAAGCAAATACTTTACTTCCTAAAAGTAATTCAATTGCTTCTTTTTGGAATTCCTCATATCCATCACAGTTTTCAATGCAGATTTTAATATCACTTTCTCCGATAGCATATTCACACATATTCCTGAATTCAACAATACTTTTGAGATACTGCTCTTTGTATTCAGAGAAAAGAAGAACTTTTCTGTCAGGTAAAGTAAAATATACACCTTTAGCCATATGCATATTCAAAACCGTAATATCAAGTTGCTTTGCGATTTTTATGGTATCAGCAACAGTCTTTATGTAAGCTTCTGCAACATAAGTATTGAAATCACTTATATTCAGATTTTCATCAAGGTGAATTGTGTAGTAAACGCCGTATTTATCAGCAATACTCTTAAAATAAGCAACATCAATTTTATTAATCTGATATTGCGGCAGATTCATATTAAGTTCAATAAAATCAAGTCCCAATTCCGCACATAACTTTGCACATTCTTCAAGAGTACTTGTTTTAATTAGTGTGGGCATACCGTAGTTCAATTTTTGCATAATTTCACCTTATTTCACAGCAAGTGTAGCAATGTACTGAGGATAGTATTTACCGATTTCGTTTCCGCCTTCTCTGTCACGGTCTTCATATAATGCTTTGAGTGTGAATCCTGCTTTGAGTTGACCGCCGATTTGCTCATCTAATGTATGGCTGAACTGTATACCATCACCATTTGCAATCATTGCATCACGTTTTTCTTTCGGCATTTTAAGAGGATTGAAAGGTAATGGGTTAACGACTTTTAACGGGTCGCTTTCATCAAACAAGTAATCAATACCATTATCAAGACCTGAAAGCAATCTGCCACCTTTTTTGAGTATGCGGTAACACTCATTCCAGATATGATAAACATCTTCAACATAGTTATTTGAGACGGGATGAAAAATCAAATCAAAACTTTCATCTTCAAAGGGAAGAGGCTTTGACATATCACCTTTGATAATTTCAATACTATATCCTTCTCTTTCGGATACCATTTTTTCTGCTTCAAGCTGTTTGTCAGAATAATCAAACACAGTACATTCTGCACCGAGTTTTGATAGTACAGGCATTTGCTGACCG
>JAZNJB010000044.1:0-91633 GCA_045577815.1 Acutalibacteraceae bacterium | reverse complement strand
ATCACGAAGAGAAAGGTCGAGAGAAGCCAATTTAGCAACAACCTCATCAAGAGATTTTCTGCCAAGGTTTCTAACCTTCATCATATCGTCTTCAGTTTTATTGATTAAATCTTCAACAGTATTGATACCGGCTCTCTTGAGACAGTTAAATGAACGAACTGAAAGGTCAAGCTCTTCAATAGTCATTTCAAGAACCTTGCCCATAGATGTGTCGTCCTTAACAACCATAATCTCTGTGTTAGAAACTTCATCAGAAAGCTCAACAAAGAGGTTAAGGTGCTCAGTAAGAATTTTAGCAGCGAAGGAAACAGCTTCTTTAGCAGAAATTGTTCCGTCTGTCCAAACATCAATAGTGAGCTTGTCGTAGTCGGTAATCTGACCTACACGAGTGTTGTCAACTTTGTAGTTCACCTTTAAAACAGGTGTATAAATAGAGTCGATAGCGATTACGCCGATAGCGGGTTCGAGAATCTGTTTGTTTCTGTCAGAAGAAACATAACCTCTGCCCTTATCTGCAGTAAGTTCCATTGTTACATGTGCATCAGCATCAAGTGTAGCAATGTGGTGATCGGGGTTGAGAATTTCAACCTCAGAATCGGCTTTAATGTCACCTGCGGTGATTTCACCGGAGCCATTTGCCTCAATATACATAATCTTGGGGCCGTCTCCGTGTATTTTGAGAATAACGCCCTTAAGGTTAAGAACAATCTCAGTTACATCCTCTTTTACGTTGGGGATTGTTGAGAATTCATGAAGAACATTATCAATCTTTACAGAAGTAATTGCATAACCGGGGAGCGATGAAAGAAGAACTCTGCGAAGGCTGTTACCAAGAGTTGTACCAAAACCTCTTTCAAGAGGCTCAACAACAAATGTACCGTAGGCTGAATCTTCTGCTGAACCGGTAAATCTTACTTCGGGTTTCTCAATACCAATCATACCAAACCCTCCTTAAAAATTACACAGAATATCTGCGTTTTTTGTTTAGCCTTTGTAGGCTCGAGGCTAAAGAGCATTATTTCGAATAGAACTCGACGATAAGATGCTCAGCAACAGGAGCTTCAATCTGATCTCTTTCGGGAAGGTTAACAACCTTACCTGTGAGAGCTTCACGATTGATATCAAGCCAAGCGGGAACAGGACGACTGCCGTTAGCTTCGATAATATTCTTGAATGCGTCGGTCTGTGCTGATTTTTCCTTAATGGAAACTACATCCCCTGCCTTGCAAAGGTAGGAAGGAATATCAACTTTTTTGCCGTTAACACAGAAGTGACCGTGTGTAACAAGCTGTCTGCCTTCAGCGCGGGAATCTGCCCAACCGAGAAGGTAAACAATATTATCCAAACGGCTTTCGCAAAGCTTGAGGAGGTTTTCACCTGCCTGGCCAGGCATTTTCTCAGCCATAAGGAAATATTTGTGGAACTGTCCCTCAAGAACACCGTAATAACGTCTTGCTTTCTGTTTTTCACGAAGCTGCATGCCGTATTCGGAAATCTTTTTACGACCCTGACCATGCTGGCCGGGTGCATAGGAACGGCGCTCAATAGCGCATTTATTGGTATAGCATCTGCCACCCTTTAAAAAGAGCTTCTGGCCCTCGCGGCGGCAAAGCTTACATACCGCACCGGTATATCTTGCCATAATTCGTTTCCTCCTATAATGTTATACACGTCTTCTTTTAGGCGGACGGCATCCGTTGTGAGGAATGGGTGTTACGTCTTTAATAAGTGTAACATCAAGACCTGCAACCTGTAATGCTCTGATTGCAGCTTCTCTTCCTGAACCGGGGCCTTTAACATAAACTTCAACAGTTTTCATACCGTGCTCAATAGCAACCTTAGCTGCTGTTTCAGCAGCAGTCTGTGCTGCGAAAGGAGTGGACTTACGAGAACCTCTGAAGCCCATTTCACCAGCACTTGCCCATGAAACTGCGTTACCTTGAGTATCAGTAATAGTAACAATTGTGTTATTGAAGGTGGATTGGATATGAGCCGCACCGCGTTCAATATTTTTACGTTCACGACGCTTGCGTGTTCCGGCACCTTTTTTGCCGGTAGCTTTTGTAGCCATTCTAATACCTCCTCCGACTTATTTCTTCTTGTTAGCTATAGTCTTCTTGGGACCCTTACGAGTACGAGCGTTTGTTTTTGAACGCTGACCTCTTACGGGAAGACCTTTACGATGGCGAACGCCACGATAGCAACCGATTTCTACAAGTCTCTTGATATCGAAAGCTGTTTCACGACGAAGGTCACCTTCAACCTTAACATTGTGATCAATATACTCACGTAATTTTGCAACATCGTCTTCAGTAAGATCCTTAACTCTTGTGTCAGGATTTACGCCTGTTGCAGCAATAATTTCGCTAGCAGTTTTACGGCCGATACCAAAAATATAGGTAAGACCGATTTCTACTCTCTTATCTCTTGGTAAATCAACACCTGAAATACGAGCCATTTGTCAGTTGCACCTCCAAATATGGTTTCCGCGCAGGGATTAACCCTGACGCTGTTTGTGCTTAGGGTTTTCACAGATTACCATGATTTTACCCTTACGTTTAATAACTTTGCATTTTTCGCAAATTTTCTTGACAGAAGGTCTGACTTTCATTAGAATACCTCCTAAAATTCAGCTTTTGCCTTTTTACTTATTTTGAACGCCATGTAATACGTCCACGTGTAAGGTCATATGGCGACATTTCTACTGTAACCTTATCACCCGGAAGAATTCGAATGTAGTTCATTCTGAGCTTACCGGAAATGTGGGCGAGAATTTTGTGACCGTTTTCGAGTTCTACCTGGAAAGTTGTGTTGGGTAACGCTTCCAGAACAGTACCTTCAACTTCGATCATATCGTCTTTAGACATAACAACTACCTCCTGATTTCCTGATATTAATTTTATATCTTTGTCATAATTAACGGACCGCTGCTTGTTATTGCAATTGTATGCTCAAAGTGAGCGGATAATTTGCCGTCGGTTGTTTTTACCGTCCAGCCATCAGACAATGTTTTAACAGATGCCTTACCCTCATTAATCATGGGTTCAATGGCAATTGTCATGCCGGGAACCAAACGGACGCCTCTTCCTTGAGTACCGTAGTTTGGCACCGAGGGGTCTTCGTGGAGCGCGGAACCGATTCCGTGCCCTGTGTATTCTCTAACAACACCATAGCCCCGCTGTTCGCAGTAGCTTTGAATAGCGAAACCAACATCACCGAGTCTGCCGCCGGGAACTGCCTTACTGATACCTTCGTAAAGGCTTTGTTCGGTAGTTTCCATCAGCCGCTTCGCTTCTGCAGAAACATCTCCGCAGGCGAAAGTAGCGGCATTATCACCGGTAAAACCATTGATGCAAGCTCCGAGGTCGATACTTACTATGTCGCCTGCTCTCACAATGTGGTTTTTGCTTGGAATACCGTGAATAACCTCATCATTTATGGAAATGCATGCTGCAGCAGGAAAGCCGTTATAGTTTAAGAAAGTAGGTTTTGCACCTTTGCTTTCAATATACTTTCTGGCTACTCGGTCAATTTCCCAGGTTGAAACACCCGGTTCAACTGCCTCACCTGCTACTTTAAGTGCTTCCGCGGAAATTCTGCAGGCTTCAAGCATCTGCTTAATTTCCTTTTCGCTTTTAAGCACTATCATGCTTAATCCTCCAATACCTTAAGGATTGCTTCGGTAATCTCTGTGATGGGAGCTGTGCCCTCAACACTGCGAAGCTTACCGCATTTAGCATAAAAATCCTTTAACGGTTCGGTCTGTTCGTGATAAACATTGAGTCTGTCAAGAACTGTTTCAGGAGCATCATCCTTACGAATCTGAAGCTCACCGCCACAAGCATCGCATACACCTTCAACTTTAGGTTTCTTATTTTCAATGTGATAAGAAGAACCGCAAGCCTTACAAACGCGTCTGCCTGACATTCTGTTTACAATGTTTTCATCGGGAACATCAATATCAACAACCTTATCAATAATGATGCCCATATTATCAAGAGCCTCAGCCTGAGGAATTGTTCTGGGGAATCCATCAAGGATAAATCCGTTGTTACAATCCTCATCAGCCAACCTTTCCTTGATGATTCCGATTACAACATCATCAGGAACAAGTTTTCCGGCTTCAATGAATGATTTTGCTTTAAGACCCATTTCTGTTCCGTTAGCAAGCGCTTCACGAATGATGTTGCCTGTGGAAATTGTGGGAATATTAAGCTTACCAGCAATTATCTCTGCCTGAGTGCCTTTACCCGCACCGGGAGCACCGAGAAATATAAGTTTCATTACCTTACCCTCCCGAATTAATCAAGGAAGCCTTTGTAATGGCGGAGCATCATCTGGCTTTCAAGCTGTTTAACAGTCTCAAGGGCAACACCAACCATAATGATAAGTGATGTACCACCAAGAGAAATGTTCATACCGTCTTTTGTAACGAGACCTGTTATCATTGTGAATAATGTGGGGAACAATGCAACTACGCTGAGAAGCAATGCACCAAGAAGAATTATTCTGGAGATAATTTTCTCGATATACTTAGCGGTGGGCTTACCGGGTCTGATACCGGGAATTGTACCGCTGTTGTTACGGATATTGTTAGCCATTTCAGTAGGATTGTACTGAATTGCTGCATAGAAATATGCAAAGAAGATTATCATAAGGAAGTAAATTATGTTGTAGAACACACTTGTTGGTTCAAACAAACCGAAGAACTTATCCCAACCGCTTCCCTCTGTAATTTTGTTAGCTACGAAGAGCTCAATTGTGGGAGGAAGAGAAAGGATAGAGCTTGCAAAGATAACGGGCATAACGCCGCTCATGTTAACTTTAATCGGAATATGTGTGCTCTGACCGCCGTACATTTTACGACCTACAACTCTTTTTGCATACTGAACGGGGATTCTACGTTCTGCATTGTCCATCCATACGATATATGCAATCATAAGAAGATAGCATACAACTACGAAGGGAGCAAGGAAATAGTAGATACCACCTTTTGCGAAGTAACCGGGAGCTGCATCAGATGTACCGAAGAGCATTGTTGCTTCTGTGGGGATTCGGGAAATGATACCTGCAAAAAGGATAATTGAGATACCGTTACCAATACCCTTATCATTAATCTGTTCACCAAGCCACATAACAAGTGTTGTACCTGTAGTAAGAACCGCAATAACAACGATTGCTTCGAATACCTTGGGGAAACCATCACCTGTGTAAAGGAGATAATCCTTTGCGTTAAGGTAAATAAAGTATGCGATACTCTGGAGAAGTCCGAGAGCAAGAGTCATATAACGAGTGATGGTAGCAATTTTCTTTCTACCTTCTTCACCCTCTTTTGAAAGTCTTTCAAGAGCGGGAATAGCTACTGTCAAAAGCTGAATAATAATTGAGCTGTTGATGTAGGGTGTAATAGAAAGTGCGAAAATTGTACCGTAGTTGAAAGCATCACCTGTCATCATACTTAAATAGCTGAGGAAGGTTGTTCCGTCTGTGCCGCCAAGAAGACCGCCTTCGATGATATCAACGAAAGGAACGGGAATATTGGCACCGATTCTGTAGATGACAATAATGAATGCTGTGAAGAGAATCTTCTTTCTTAAATCAGGGATTTTCCATGCATTAACTAATGTCTGAAACATGTTAAATCACCTCTGCCTTTCCTCCGGCAGCTTCAATTTTTGCCTTAGCTGCATCAGAATAAGCGTTAACCTTAACAGTGAATTTCTTTGTGATGTCACCGTGTGCAAGCACTTTAACACCGTCAAGTGTTTTATTAACGAGACCTACAGATTTAAGTGCATCGATATCGATAACTGCACCATCTTCAAATCTCTCTTCAAGAGCAGCTACATTAACAATAGCAAACTCCTTACCGAAAATATTAACGAAACCTCTTTTGGGGAGACGTCTCTGCAAAGGCATCTGGCCGCCTTCAAAACCAACCTGTAAACCACGGCCGGCACGTGCCTTTTGACCTTTGTGACCCTTACCAGCAGTTTTACCCTGACCTGAACCAGGACCTCTACCGATACGCTTAACTTCCTTTTTGGAACCAGCTGCGGGTGAAAGCTCGTGAAGCTTCATAAATTGCACCTCCTTGCTTATTCTTCAGTAGCCTCAATAAGATGGGCGATTTTTCTGATTTTGCCTTTAGTCTGGGGGTTATCGGGCTGTACTGCTACATCACCGATTTTACGAAGACCTAACGCATGGGCGGTGGCAATCTGATCTTTCTTTGAACCGATAAGGCTCTTTACGAGCTTAACTTTAATGTTAGCCATTCTTACCACCCTCCTTAATCTTTAAAATATTTAACGGATTTGCCGCGAATGTTAGCAACTTCTTCAACGTTGCGGAGCTGCATAAGTCCGTTCATAGTAGCTCTTACTACGTTGCAGGGGTTGTTAGAACGAAGTGATTTACCACGAATGTCCTTAATACCAACTGTCTCAACAACTGCACGAACGGGGCCACCTGCGATAACGCCGGTACCGGGTGCTGCGGGCTTGAGAAGTACTTCACCTGCGCCGAATTTACCGATAACCTCGTGAGGAATAGTTGTTCCCTTAAGAGCAACCTTTACGAGATTTTTCTTTGCGTCCTCGATACCCTTACGGATAGCATCGGGAACTTCGTTTGACTTACCTAAGCCAAAACCTATTGTGCCTTCGCCGTCACCTACAACAACAAGAGCAGAGAACTTCATAATTCTACCACCCTTAACCGTTTTAGATACACGGTTAATAGCAACAACTCTTTCCTGGAATTCAGAGTCTTTGCGAGCTGCATCGAATTTAGCCAAAGTTAATTCCTCCCTTTCTTAGAAGTTGAGGCCGCCCTCACGGGCGCCTTCGGCCAAGCTCTCTACACGGCCGTGATAAATGTAACCGCCGCGGTCGAAAACAACATCTTTAATGTCCTTTGCCGCTGCACGCTCTGCTAATAACTTACCTACTTTAAAGGCTGCGTCTTTGTTTCCGCCGTAATCCTTGAAGTCCTTTTCAACAGTTGATGCTGCAACGAGTGTTACACCGTTAACGTCATCAATCAACTGAGCATAGATATGCTGAAGAGAACGGAATACATCGAGACGGGGGCATTCAGCAGTACCGCTGATTTTGCCACGTACTCTTTTATGACGCTGAACCCTTGCTTTATTAGTGTTCGGTCTTTGTACCATTATTTCTTCACCTCTTTGTTAGAATTCAGGGATTATTTACCCTTACCTGCCTTACCTTCCTTACGACGGATAACTTCATCAATATACTTGATACCTTTACCCTTGTAAGGTTCCGGAGGTCTCTTTCCTCTGACTTCTGCTGCAAACTGACCAACCTTTTGCTTGTCAGGACCGGAAATAATGATTTTGTTGGGAGCAGGAACTTCTACTGTAATGCCGTCTTTCTCGGGCATAATAACATCGTGAGAATAACCGATGTTAAGAACAAGGTCCTTACCCTGTTTTGCTGCACGGTAACCGATACCATTGATTTCAAGCTCTTTCTTGAAACCTTCGTTAACACCCTGAACCATGTTGGCAATGAGTGTACGGGTAAGACCGTGAAGTGAACGATTTTCTTTTAAATCGTTGGGGCGTGTAACTGTAATCACGCCATTGTCAAGAGTAACTGTAATGTTGCTGCTGACTGTTCTGGTAAGAGTACCCTTAGGGCCTTTTACGGTAACAGTGCTGCCGTCAATCTTGACATCTACGCCTGCAGGAACTGCAATGGGCATTCTGCCTATACGTGACATAGTACTGTACCTCCTTACCAAATGTATGCAAGAACTTCGCCGCCAACATTAGCTTTGCGAGCGTCCTTATCTGTCATAATACCCTTTGATGTTGAAAGGATAACGATGCCGAGGCCGTTCTGAACCTTGGGCATATCCTCACAATTTGAGTAAATGCGGAGTCCGGGTTTAGAAACTCTGCGAAGTCCTGTAATAACCTGAGACTTGTTGGGACCGTATTTGAGAGCAATCTCAATAACGCCCTGTTTTCCGTCTTCGATTACTTTGAAACTCTTAATATAACCCTCATCTACAAGAATCTGAGCAATTGATTTCTTGATATTAGATGCGGGAATCTGCACTGTATCGTGCTTTGCTGAATTAGCATTACGGATTCTTGTAAGCATATCAGCAATTGAATCAGTAATCTGCATGCCGTGTTTCCTCCTTTATCAATTGCCCTTACCAGCTAGCCTTCTTAACGCCGGGGATCTGACCTGCGTGAGCAAGTTCCCTGAAGCAGATACGGCAAACACCGTATTTGCGAAGGTAAGCGTGGGGTCTACCACAGATTTTGCATCTGTTGTACTGTCTTGTGGAATACTTAGCAGGTCTCGCCTGCTTAACTTTCATAGATGTCTTAGCCACGATAACCCTCCTTATTTAGCAAACGGAGCGCCGAGAAGTGTAAGCAACTCGCGGCCTTCTTCGTCTGTGTTAGCGGTTGTGATAAAGCTGATATCCATACCGCGAACTTTGTCGATTTTGTCGTATTCGATTTCGGGGAAAATAAGCTGTTCCTTGATACCGATGGAGTAGTTACCTCTGCCATCGAATGAGTTGGGGTTGATACCTCTAAAGTCTCTAACTCTGGGAAGAGCGAGATTGAAGAATCTATCAAGGAATTCATACATACGGTCACCACGAAGAGTAACCTTAGCGCCGATGTCCATACCCTCACGAAGTTTGAAGTTAGCAACTGATTTTCTTGCTTTACAAACTACGGGAGTCTGACCGGTAATCTGCTTGAGATCGCTGATGATTGCATCGAGAATCTTGGAGTTATCCTTGATTTCACCGGATGTAACACTTACAACGATTTTATCAAGTTTGGGAACCTGCATGACGCTCTTGTAACCGAATTTTTTCATAAGCTGAGCTGTAACTTCGGTATTATAAAACTCTTTAAGTCTTGCTGCCATTGTAAGTCCCTCCCTTATTCAAACTTAGCGCCGCATTTTTTGCATACGCGCTTTTTATCTTTGCCTGTGCCCTCGTGACCTACTCTTGTAGCAACGCCACATTTGGGACAAACAAGCTGAACTTTGTCCGCATAGAGAGCGCTCTCAGCTTTGATAATACCGCCTGCTTCGCCCATCTTACGGGGTTTAACGTGTTTAGAGATGATGTTAACGTTTTCAACGATAACCTTGCCTTCTGAGGGAGCTACCTGAAGTACCTTGCCTTTTTTGCCGCGGTCTTTACCTTGAATAACGATAACCTCGTCGCCTGTTTTGACATGAACTTTACTCATTAGTCGTACCTCCCATTAAAGTACTTCCGGAGCAAGAGAGAGAATCTTGAGATATTCTTTCTCACGAAGTTCTCTTGCAACGGGTCCGAAAATACGGGTACCCTTCGGGTTTTTATCTTCTTTGATTATAACAGCTGCATTTTCATCGAAGCGGATGTAAGTACCATCCTCACGACGAACACCGCTTGCTGAACGAACAACAACGGCTTTAACAACTTCACCTTTTTTTACAACGCCACCGGGTGCTGCTTTCTTGACAGAAGCCACGATAACATCACCGATATTGGCATACCTCTTACCGGTACCGCCTAAAACGCGGATGCACATAATTTCTTTTGCGCCCGTGTTGTCGGCTACCTTGAGGTAACTCTGTTGCTGTATCACAGTGTTTGCCTCCTTTTAAGTGCTAAATTATTTAGCCTTCTCAATTATTTCACATACACGCCATCTTTTATCTTTTGAAAGGGGGCGTGTTTCCATAATCATTACACGGTCGCCGATACCGCACTGGTTTGTCTCATCATGAGCTTTAACCTTAAGTGTACGGTTAACAATCTTTCCATAAAGGGGATGTTTAACCTTGTCTTTGATGGAAACAACGATTGTTTTGTCCATCTTATCGCTTGTAACGATGCCGACACGAGTTTTTCTTAAATTTCTTTCACTCATTTAATTGCCCTCCGTGATTAAGAATTTTTGCCGTTGAGCTGCATATCGCGAATTACTGTCATAACACGAGCGATATCTTTTCTAACTGCGCTGATTCTCATTGGGTTATCAAGCTGATTGATGGCTTGTTGGAAGCGGAGGTTAAAGAGTTCTTTCTTCAATTCAAGGAGCTTAGCATCCAACTCCGCCTGAGAGAGAGTTCTTAATTCACTTGCTTTCATTCTGCCTCACCATCCTGTTCTGCTTTAGTAACAAACTTGCATTTGATGGGAAGTTTGTTAGCTGCAAGACGCATAGCCTCGCGAGCAACATCTTCTGCAACACCTGCAATTTCAAACATAACTCTGCCGGGTTTAACCACAGCTACCCAATATTCGGGAGAACCTTTACCTGAACCCATTCGGGTTTCAGCAGGTTTCTCTGTGATGGGCTTATCGGGGAAAATTTTAATCCAAACTTTACCGCCACGCTTGATATATCTTGTCATAGCAATACGGGCTGCTTCAATCTGGTTAGATGTAATCCATGCGGGTTCGAGAGCCTGAAGACCGAAATCACCATAGTTAACCTTGTTACCTCTGTGAGCAACGCCTTTAAGACGGCCTCTCTGAACTCTACGGTATTTAACTCTTTTAGGTAATAACATTATTTGGCTCCTCCTTCCCTTTTGGTTTTGCGGGACTCGTGGAGAACTTCGCCTTTGTAAATCCAAATCTTAACGCCGATACGACCATAAGTTGTTTTTGCTTCTGCAAAACCGTAGTCGATGTCAGCACGAATTGTCTGAAGCGGAATAGTTCCTTCGTGGTACTGCTCTGTACGAGCGATTTCTGCACCACCAAGTCTACCGGAAACCTGAGCTTTGATACCCTTTGCGCCTGCTTTCATTGTGCGGCCGATTGACTGCTTGAGAGCACGACGGAAAGATACACGTTTCTCAAGCTGAGCTGCGATGCTTTCTGCAACGAGCTGAGCGTTGAGGTCGGGCTGCTTGATTTCAGTGATGTTGATGAATACATCTTTGTCACCGCCAAGCATTTTCTTAACTGTTTCTTTAAGTTTTTCAATTTCTGCACCGCCACGGCCGATTACGATACCGGGTTTTGCACAGAAAATGTTTATGCGGATTCTCTTAGGATCACGCTCGATTTCAACCTTAGGAACACCTGCGGGAGCAAGGAGTTCAAGAAGGAATTCACGAATCTTGTTGTCTTCAACAAGAATATCACCGAACTCACCCTTCTTAGCAAACCAGCGAGATTCCCAATCTTTGATAACGCCTATTCTTAATCCAGTAGGATTGATTTTCTGGCCCATTATATTTCCTCCTCTCGCTTATTCTGCATCCTTGAGTACAAGGGTGATGTGTGATGTCTTTTTGTTGATTCTGTTAGCGCTGCCTCTTGCACGGGGTCTGATTCTCTTGAGAGTGGGACCCTGGCATACCCAGCACTGTGCAACGTAAAGTGAATTTACGTCCATATTTTTGTTTTCCGCATTTGCAATAGCGGATTTAAGAAGCTTCTCAAGCGGCTCACAAGCGGCCTTCGGTGTGTGCTTGAGAATTGCCATTGCTTCGTCTGCAGGCTTGTTGCGAATAAGGTCAAGAACTATCTGAACCTTACGGGGAGCTATTCTTAAATAAGTAGCTTTTGCTGTTGCCTCCATTTTTAACACACTCCTTTCGACCTATTATTTACCGTTATTTGAAGTTTTTGATCCCGCATGACCTTTGAAGGTTCTTGTGGGAGCGAATTCACCAAGTTTGTGACCAATCATATCCTCAGTTACATAAACCGGAACATGCTTACGGCCATCATGAACTGCAAAAGTATGACCAACGAAATCAGGGAAGATTGTTGAACTTCTGCTCCATGTTTTGAGAACGATTTTTTCACCGTTTTCATTCATTTTCTGAACTCTTTCGTAGAGCTTGGGCTGAACGAAAGGTCCTTTTTTAATGCTTCTGCTCATTAGTAATGCTCCTTTCCGGCTTATTTGCCGTTACGACGCTTCACGATAAGCTTATCGGAGCGGTTCTTCTTAGCTCTTGTCTTATAACCGAGAGCGGGTTTACCCCAAGGAGTAACAGGACCGGGACGACCGATGGGTGATTTACCTTCACCACCACCGTGAGGGTGGTCATTGGGGTTCATAACAGAACCACGAACTGTGGGACGGATACCCATATGACGTGTACGACCTGCTTTACCGATTTTAACGTTTTCGTGGTCAAGGTTACCAACCTGACCTACAGTAGCCATGCACTGTACAGGAACGTTACGAAGTTCACCGGAGGGAAGTCTGAGAAGAGCATAAACGCCTTCTTTAGCCATAAGCTGAGCTGCGTTACCTGCTGCTCTTGCAAGCTGACCACCTTTACCGGGGTAAAGTTCTACGTTGTGAATGAATGTACCAACAGGGATGTTTGTAAGGGGAAGCGCGTTACCGGGCTTGATATCCGCTGAAGGACCTGCAACAACTGTGTCGCCTACTTTAAGACCAACGGGAGCAAGGATGTAAGCTTTCTCACCGTCTGCATATTCAAGAAGAGCGATATGTGCTGAACGGTTGGGATCGTATTCAAGAGTTTTAACTGTTGCTGTTACATCGAACTTTGCTCTCTTGAAGTCGATTACTCTGTACTTTCTACGGTTTCCGCCGCCACGATGACGAACAGTGATTCTACCATAGCTATTACGACCTGAGTTCTTTTTAAGGGGCTTTAACAAGCTCTTTTCAGGTGCAACTTTTGAAAGTTCTGAGTAATCTGTTACCGACATATTACGTCTTGCGTTTGTAGTCGGCTTAAACAATTTTATAGACATATTATTCACACTCCTATAATGGTTTTGCGGAGAATGTCAACTCCATACTATACCATCGGGTATAATTATTAAATAGTTTAATCAGATTACATAATGCCGTCGAAGAATTCAATTGTTTTTGAATCTTCTGTAAGAGTTACGATAGCTTTTTTCCAAGAAGCTTTGTAGCCTTCGAATCTACCGTATCTTCTCATCTTACCATTAACGGTAAGAGTGTTTACCTTAGCAACTTTAACACCAAAAAGTTCTTCAACTGCTTTAGCAATTTCAACTTTGTTTGCGTCTGCTGCAACTTTAAAGGTATATTTCTTGAAAGCAACGCCCATCATAGAAGCTTCTGTGATAATAGGCTTAATGATAATGTCCTGTGCGAGTTTCATTATGCATATACCTCCTCAATCTTAGTAACGGAGTCCTTAAGAACTACGAGTGAATCGCAGTTAAGGATGTCATATACATTAAGAGTATTAACGGTGGAAACCTTTGCACCCTCAATGTTTCTAATGCTCTTGTAGATAACTTCGTTATTTTCGGGAAGAACTACGAGAACTTTCTTACCTGCTTTAATAGCAGCAAGCATTTCTGCCATTGCTTTTGTTTTGATTGCATCAAGCTTGATAGAATCAAGAACGATCATTTCATCAGCAGCAACCTTTGAAGAGAGAGCAGACTTCATAGCAAGTCTTCTAACTTTCTTGTTGATGGAGATGCCGTATGTGCGAGGCTTGGGACCGAGAGCGATACCACCGTGATACCACTGAGGAGCTCTTGTTGAACCCTGTCTTGCACGACCTGTTCCTTTCTGACGCCACGGCTTCTTACCGCCGCCGCTAACTTCGGAACGAGTTTTTGTGGACTGAGTGCCCTGACGCTGATTTGCTAAATAACCAACTACAACCAGGTGCATAGCGGACATATTGGGCTCAATTGCGAAGATAGAATCGTTAAGCTCGATGCTGCCTGCTTTTTTACCTGCCATATCAAGTACTGATAATTTACTCATCTGTTACACTCCTTCCTTAAGCTTTCTTTACACTGTCAGCGATAACAACGATGCCACCTTTAGGACCGGGAACGGAGCCTTTGATAGCAATAAGGTTGTTTTCTACATCAACCTTAACAACGCTGAGGTTTTGAACAGTTACACGCTCTGAACCGAGGTGACCTGCCATCTTTTTGCCTTTGAAAATACGAGCGGGGTCAATAACACCTAAAGAACCACCGTGTCTTGCAACAGGACCTGTACCGTGAGACTCTCTGAGTCTACCGAAGTTCCAGCGCTTGATAACACCAGCTGTACCTTTACCCTTGCTCTTGCCTACAACGTCAACATACTCACCTGCAGCAAAAATATCTGCTTTAAGAATGTCACCAACGTTTACAGCAGAAGTATCAGCGAGTCTGAACTCTTTGAGTACTTTCTTGGGAGCAACGTCCGCTTTCTTGAAGTGACCACCCATAGGCTTTGTCACCTTGTTGGCTTTAACGTCACCGTAGCCAACCTGAACAGCTTCATAGCCGTCGTTTTCAGTTGTCTTTTTCTGAACAACTACGCAAGGACCAGCTTCGATTACTGTTACGGGAATCATCTTTCCGTTTTCATCGAAAATCTGAGTCATGCCGATCTTTTTTCCGATAAGACCTTTTTTCATTTTGTTTTCCTCCTTCAGATTATTGGTTGAGTTTCCTCAACATGACCTGCGACCTATATATAATAGGTATATTCAAAATCGAGCTTTATATCGGATTAAAGCTTGATCTCAAAATCAACACCAGCGGGGAGCTCAAGACCTGTGAGAGCCTCAACAGTTTTGTTTGAGGGTCTGAGAATGTCGATGAGTCTCTTGTGAGTGTGCTGTTCGAACTGCTCACGAGAATCTTTATACTTGTGAACTGCGCGAAGCACTGTGATAACCTCTTTTTCTGTGGGGAGCGGAATAGGACCTGAAACCTGAGCACCTGTACGCTTTGCTGTTTCAACGATCTTCTCTGCTGCTTTGTCTACGAGGTTGTGATCGTAACCTTTGTGTCTGATTCTGATTTTTTCCTTAACTGCCATTTCTAACGCCTCCTAAAATTATTGGCGGGCTGCACAAGTTTCAACAACTCTCCCGGGCTTATCGCCCTCTCCGTTTAAAAACCGGAATGGACATTCCGGGATGAACTCGCGCTCCGATACAGACTTGTAGCCACAGTTAAGGACGGCAAACAAGCTTGTATTCGGTATTTAATCGCCCGGTTTAAAATCGGACATACTCGGCGGAAATTCCCTGCCTCAGAGGGCAGCCACCTCCCGCGTCATCGCATATCTGCTCGCGTCAGGGCATAAAAAGATAGGGACACGCCCTTCGCGCGCCCTATCATAATATCACAACTCTTTCAATAATGCAAGAGTTTTTTGGTATTTTTTTAAGAATTTTTCCAACTTTTTTTGTTAGTATATAACAAGGTATTTTTCACAAAAAACAGAGTTAATCTTCTACACCTGTGAAATATTCAGGATACTGAGGCATAACAATAGTTTTAATCATATTAAAACAAAGCGTGCCCTCTGCATATGAAACACCAATATTACCTGTAGTTTTACCTGTTGCAACTGCAATGTTTTTATTTTTATCAATCTGATAAACCTTTTTAAGAGTATCAGGACTTTTTATAACATTACCATCCTTATCTCTCTTACCATCGAATTCAAGAACAAAGTTATTTCCGGTGTCAGGCGCAGAATAAATTGCCACAAGAAGCTCTTTATCAACACCAAACTTTTCCGAGACAAGTTTAATATATTTATTGTTATGGTGGTCTGAAAGAATGTTATCTCCATTCTTTGTTAATTCTTCATATTCCGCAACAGGGTCATATTTACCCGGTTTTTTTGTGGTAGTGGGAATTGTAACCACATCCCCTGCTTCAATATTAGAATTTGAATTTTGCGAAGTTGGTACTTTTGAATTAACTGTATTATCAGTATCGCCGTTATTGTTACCATCAGCATCAACACCGTTATGACCACCAATTAAGTTACCAATAAAACCACCAATTAAGTTACCAACATTGCCACCGTTATTGCCATCGGCATTACCTCCGACATTGCCATCGGTATTACCTCCGACATTGCCAGCGGTATTATCGCCGGTATTACCACTGATATAACCATAAGTAGCACCGCCGGCATTATCCGCGGCATCACCTTCGGTTTCACTCCAATTAATAAGAGTGCTTTTCTCTTCATTGTTATTCGTAACTCCGGCAAGGGTATATTCAGTAGTATCTTCTTTGAGTGAACCACCACCCGTTTCTTTTATCATATTGGTAATTGCAACTGTTAACACAATAACCCCGATAAGAATTACCACAACGAGAGCGATAACCGCCCTCATACCTTTTTTGTTTGATTCTTTTTCCATAACAGACCTCACATGTGCTACATATAATATAATGGTATATGTAATTATACAAGTTTTTATATACAAATGCAATAGATTAATACAAAAAAAGAAAGTGCGGAAAACCGCACTTTCCCTGTGAAAACTATTGCAATAATTCACACTAACCATTAGTGTCGTAGAAACTTATGCTACTGTTTCTTCAACTGAGGGAGCAAAGCTTGCAAATGCCTGAAGAACCATACCGATGATGGGGAAATCAGCAAGAGCGCCTAATTTTCCGCCGTATTCTGTAATAGCTTCGCCATTAGGACCAGTTGTTTCAGTAACTGTAAAGAGTTCGCCGATAGCATCAGCAATTTCGCCTACATCAAGACCATAGTTAGCAAGAAGCTGCCAAATAGAATCTAACATTGATTTTGCCTCCTTTCATTCTATAATTATTATCATACTACCATACACTGACAATTTTATTTTTCTTTTTTGGAAAAATAACGGGATTTTTTTCACATTTCGTCAAAATAATCCAATCTGTTAACTTTAATTTGTTCATCATTGATTATTTTAAGGGGATTTAAAAGCAGGGCTTTTTTCATAACCTCTTCATTTATACCATAAGGATAATTTTCAAAGCAAAATTCCATATCCGTATTTCTGATTCTTAGATCGTGAGCATCAGAGCCAATAAAATCTGCAAAACCACAATTAATCATTCTAACAGCAAAATCCTGAACCTCATCACCAAACATTCCTGCGGCAGAGCCACTGTTAATCTGAAAAAGATTGCCCTTTTCAGAAAGCTTATCTATTGCTGAATAATCATTCAGAAAAAACTCATATCTTTCAGGATGAGCAATAACAGGAATAAGCCCAAAGGATTTTAAGTAATCGCACCAAGCATCAACATCCTCATATGTAGGCTTGAAGAAATCGAACTCAATAAGAATATACCTTGAATCGCACAGCGTATAGGGTTTGAAATATTTTACATCAAAGATATCATCGTCACAAAGAATTTCAAAACCTTTCTTTATATCAAGAGGAATCTCTTCTTCCTCAAGAATTTCAGAAAGTCTTTCAAATTTGTGCTCTCTTTTGTCAAATAAATGCTCTGAATTTTCCCAATACATCAGATGAGGTGTCAGAAAGAGGGTTCCTGTACCGGAATCTGCAGCCATATCACACAATTCAATACTGGTTTGCAAATCCTGAGCACCATCATCCATTCCCCATAACACGTGAGAATGTATATCAAAATAATTATTATTCAACTTTTTCGCCCTCCGGAGAATAAACCTCATAAACCTTTTCTTGCATAACTAAACTCTTATTTCCTATTACACCCTCATCATACATTAATTTAAGAATGATAACAGTCAATGGTAAAAGAATAATACCGAATGCTCCGAAAATCCTTGCACCAAGGAACATAGCCGCAATAGTAACAATTGCCGGAAGACCAACTTGATTTGCCACAAGCTTAGGTTCAATAATTTGCCTTAAAACAGTTATAACCCCATAAAGAACAACAAGTCCGATACCAAGACCAAAATTTCCTGTAACAAAACTATATACCGCCCAAGGAATCAAAACAGTGCCCGTGCCAAGAACAGGTATAATATCAACAATACAGGTAACAAATGCAATGATTGCAATATAACCACCCTTGTAAACGCCTACAAGCTTCATAAACGAAAGACCTATAAACATTTCTGTAAAGGTTATAAGCATAAGGGTTGCATAAGCCTTAAAAAGCTTTGCCACACCTTTTGTTATCGTGCGTTTTGCATTAATAAGTTTTTCACGGTTTTCAACTCTGCAAAATCCTAAAAGCATTTTCTTAATCAGTTCATAATCCGATGTCATAAAAACACAGGAAACAACAGTAACGAGAAGAGTAAGGAATAAAGACGGAATTCCTTTTACCACATGCCATGCGCCACTTATGGGGGCAGATAAAACATTCATATCAATACCAAGACTTTCAGTACCGATTTTATCAAAAAACCCCGCAACATAACCGCCCAAAGCATCAGAAATACCTACTGGAAGCTTTGAAAGTAAATCCATAGAAAACCTTTTTGCTTCTTCGATCAAATCGGATACGGAAGAAATGCTACTGAACATATATGTGAAAAACTCTTTCAATTCACTTCCTAAAGCAAAAAGAAGTGCCGCAGCAGTGCCTACAATTACGACAACTATCAGAAGCACCAAAATAATTGAAACAGCGCTATGAGCTTTAATATGAAGTTTCTTGGTTATGGCCTTAATAGGTCTTTGAAGGAAGACCGAAAGCGCCGCCGCAAAAACGAAGGGAAAAATATAACCGAAGGCATAGTTAATAATGAAATAATACAACCCTACAAAAATAGCAACATAAATAAAATTAATGATAAAAGCCTTGCGTTTTTGAATAACAGCATCCATAACAAACCCTCCTATACAATATGACTATAATTATTCTAAACTATCTTAAGTAATAATACAATAAAAAGATTATTTTTTTTATATTTTTTTAATATTTTCCATATTTTTTTAATTTTAGTCTTTATTATCTTAGTTTTTTATGTTAAAATGATTGGGTATATATTCTATTTTAATATGTTTACGGAGGTATCCGAATGCAAATCGCAATTATGGGCTTCGGCACAATCGGTTCAGGTGTTGCAGAGCTCTTACTCAAAAATCAAAAAAGCATTGTGGCAAAAAGCGGACAAGCTTCTCTTGAGGTCAAACACATCCTTGATATAAGAGACTTCCCAGGTCACGAGCTTGAAAAATGCTTCACAAAAGATTTCAATGATATTCTCAACGACCCTGCTGTCAGCATCGTTGTTGAATGTATGGGCGGAACAGAACCTGCTTATGAATATGTTTCAAAAAGCCTTATGGCAGGAAAAAGTGTTGTTTCCTCAAATAAAGAGCTTGTTGCAGCAAAGGGCTATGAGCTTCTTGAAATGGCAAAAGAAAACAATGTAAACTTCCTTTTTGAAGCAAGTGTTGGTGGCGGTATCCCCATTATCAGACCTATCAGCCAATGCCTTGCCGCAAATGAAATCGGTGAAATTGCGGGTATTCTCAATGGTACAACCAACTTCATTCTCACTAAAATGATTGTTGATGGTATGGCATTTGAAGATGCTCTTAAATTGGCTCAGGATAACGGCTATGCAGAGCGTGACCCCTCCGCAGATATTCACGGTCACGATGCTGCAAGAAAAATCTGTATTTTGGCATCACTTTGCTTCGGCAAACATGTTTATCCTGATTTTGTTGAAACAGAGGGTATTACAAACATAACTCCCGAAGATGTTGAATATGCTAAAAACTGGGGTGGAGTTATCAAGCTTATCGGTCGTGCTCAAAAGCTTGACGATAACAGTATCAGTGCAACAGTTGGTCCCTGCCTTATTCAGAACCACAGTCAGCTTGCATCTGTTGACGATGTTTTCAATGCAATCCTTGTTCGCGGAGATGCTATTGGTGATGTTGTTTTCTATGGTAAAGGTGCAGGTAAATTGCCCACCGCAAGTGCAGTTGTTGCAGATGTTATCGACTGCGCAAAGCACACTGCAAAAAGAAAAGCATTCGGTTGGGGTCCCACAGAGGAAAATTATGTTATCGACCCTGTTCTTCAGAGCACCGCACTTTATGTAAGAGCCGAAACCGAAGATTACATAGCAGCATTCAATGAAATCAACAAAACCTTTGATTCCCCTCTTATTCTCCATAGAGATAATGCAGAGAAAAACGAAATTGCTTTCGTAACTCCCGTTATGAGAGAAAAGGAAGCTCGCAATGCTATTGCTAAGCTCCCCATTGATGTTAAGTCGATTCTTCGTGTTCTTGATTATTGATTATTAAATCTTTTGAATGGAGGAACATTTATGGCTTTTTGTCCTAAATGTGGAAGGCATCTTAACATTTGGCATGTAAAAGCCGAATGTCCTACTTGTGGTGTTAACATCCCCAACTTCGATTGGGAGGGACGCCTTAATGAAGATGCTGAAAAAGCTACACTTGCCTGGTCTAAATTCAATAAATTTACAGGCAATTTCAAGAGTGCCTTATTTGGTAACAAATTGAGAATAACACGATTTATTTTCACATTTGTTCCATTGGTTGCTTTGATTTTACCTTTAGCAAATTACAGTATTAATTTACCCTTTGTTTATGCAGAGTCCGTCAATATGACCTTAGTGGATTTCACCTTAAACACTCTGCTTTCTCTTAATTGGGGTTCTCTGATAAGCCTTATATCATCAAGTTTCATCGGCGCCCCCACAGGAATGCTGATAATTGCAATATTACTGCTTTATCTTGCAGTTGTTTTCGGTGTTTTGAATTTTATTTTTGTTCTTTTAAGAGCACCAAAGCTTAAAGCAGGATTTAATATTACAATGTGTGTACTTTCAACTCTCTGCTTTGCTTTAGCAGCAATTCTCTTTACAATTTCTGTTTCATCCGTTGCCAACACAACAATTGCCTTCGTTTCAGGCTCTGTTCAATACGGAATATTTGTTGGCATCGCTCTTTTCACTTTGAATGTTGTTCTCAACACTATAACAAACAAAGGCTTCAAAAAACAAAGAGAAGCTCAAAACTGACTACTATATAACAAAAACCTTGCAGAATTTAAACTGCAAGGTTTTATTTTTTAGTTATATACCCATCAATTTTCTTCAAAGCGGGTGGGATTAATATTGTTATATTTTTATAAGCTTAGGGGAATTAAGGGAATAATGTAACACTGGGTAATTCCGGAGTGGTGTTCGGTTTAGGTTCTATTACAGAATTCGGACCAAAATAATTATAAGTAATCCCTTCATAAATAGATGTAGAGTCGGGTTTAGCAACCAAATCAGGTTCCTTAACATTAACTCTGACTAATGGGTCGTCTTCTAATCCATCATCTTCGTTTTCGAAGATACTATCATCATACGTTTCCTCAATTTCAACGAAAGCTTCCTGAGTACTATTAATAACAGTCTGCTGTTGTGCAACAGCCCCTATGACAGCTTGAGTTGAAGGCTTTGTTGTAGATTCAGTTACTTTCTCTGTTACAGGTTCAGTTGTTTCTTCGACTACCACTTCCGCAGGCTTGCTACTTTTCTTTGCTTTAACCACAGATTCAGTTGTAGGCACGGTTACTTTCTCTGTTACAGGTTCAGTTGTTTCTTCGATTACCACTTTCTCAGGCTTGCTGTTGCTTTTCTTTGCTTTAACCTCAGATTCAGTTGTAGGCACGGTTATTTTCTCTGTTACAGGCTCAGTTGTTTCTTCCGGTACCACTTCCGCAGAATTGTTGCTACTGTTCTTTGCTTTAACCTCAGGTTCAGTCATAAAGCAAACAGCCACAACAGTACACAAGCAAAGGGAAAAAGTAATTAAAATTTTACCAGCTTTTTTATAATTGATAACACTTTTAATTCTTGTTTTTATACTGACTTCACCGAAAGCAACTGGACAAGCGGTAAATTTAACCTTATTAACGCCTAAATCTAACAACGCTTTCGCATATTGCTTACATTCATCAGAATCGCATTTCATTACAACACTTTCATCGCAGGATAACTCAATATCTTTGCAAAGCAAGAAATACGAAACCCAAACCAATGGATTAAACCAATGAACACTTAAGATAACAAAACTAACAGCTTTTATAATATGGTCCGCAAACTTAATATGAGTTTTTTCATGCCGCAACACACAATTTTGCGTTGTTTCGTCTAAGCCGTAGGGCAAATAAATTCTGGGTTTTATAAAACCGCAAACGAATGGCGAATCAATTTTTTCGCTACGATAGATATTATCTTCTAATAAAATACTATCAATGATTTTTAGTTTAAGTTTTATGTAACTTATAAGTCCATAAACTAAAAGCACAAAACCTATGGCTAACCATAAAACAGGGACCAGATTCTCAAAAGACACACCTTGTTCAGTAGGAGCGGTGACAACCTGACCTGCAACTTCATGAACAGTCTGTTGAGTTTCGTGAGGAATAAGGCTGAATGCACTTTCAAAGGAAAACGGAATTAAAAGTCTTACTCCAACCAAGCCCCATAATATTTTACGAAAATATATCGGTGCTTTCTGTAAAACAGCACGCACTATAATTACAGCAATTATAAGCCATGCCGAATCAACCGACATAGAAAGTACTTCGCTGAATAGTTTATCCATTATTATTTGTCTTCTCCAAGAAGCTTCTTGAGCTCATCATATTCTTTTTCTGAAAGTTTCTGTTTTTTTGCAAAAGCTGCAATAAACGCAGGAAGAGAGCCTTCAAATCTCTCTTCAAACAATTCGTTCATTTCTGCAAGCTGAATTTCCTCTTTAGTAACAAGAGAAGTAATTGTTGAACCTTCTTTTTTAAGGACGCCTCTGTCACCTAATCTTTTGATAACAGTGTAAGTAGTTGTTCTTGCCCAACCTAATTTTTCTTTGCATATATCAGAAATTTCCGAGCAAGTTATGGGCTCATTTTCCCATAAAATAAGACAAAATCTATATTCACTTTCAAACACTTTAGGAGTTTTCATCTCTTTCAACCTCCATACCCTATTTTAACAAATAAATTTAATATCCTTTTTAAATTCCGCAAGTCTTATTTCATAAGCCTTCATTACATCTTTTTCAAATGCAATTTCCGGATTTTCAACACCCAATTGCTGGCAAAGGTATTTTGTAAACAATGGATTTTGAATAAGGAAAGGCCCGAGAAGATATGTTCCGTAAAGATTATTTCTTCTTATGCCCTCCGTTTTAGCATCCTTGAAGGAACCATAGCCCTTGGAAGCCGACATAAAAGCATCTTTTTCTTTTATATCGTAGGAATGAGAAAAACGGCTTGTATAACCAACCATATCCATTTCACCGAATTTGCCCAAGAACAAAGAATTGAATCTTTGAGGAATTGTTCTCTTTGAATAGAAATCCACTATACCAAGAGCTTCAATCCGCTCTCCATCAGGCTTTTCGATATAATTACCCATTATTTCAAAGGAATTTCCTGTCATAAGGAAAATTACGCCCTTTTCAATCAAAGCCTCAATTCTCTCCTTATGATCTTTTAATCTTGAGAGAATTCTTTCCTGATTTGACTCACTGCAAGAGCCGAAATACACCATATCAACATCATCTGTTAAAAATTTAGGCATTTCGCTTACGGGAGTTTTAATAAATTCCGCATTGGGCAAACACATTTCAAAATAGCGCATATTAGCCTTATCGCCGAACAAACAACATATTTCGGGATATAAAACCTCTATTTTCATACCTGTTCACCGCCTTTATATGCTTTGGAAAATGCCTCTTTCATTTTCTCTTCAAGCTCACAAGCAAGGTCGAAGGTTGTAGTATCATGGAGCAGATAAAGTTTTTCAATATCCTTGTCCATAATCTCAACTGCCTTTAGTTCATCAAGCTCACAAAGGATACGCTCTTCGGGAATACCTGCCATAAGGCAACGCACCTTATAATCGTAGCATCGAGGACCTGCAAGAACAATCTGCTTGATTTCCGGTGTGTTAAGAAACTCAAAATCCACATCAAAAATCCAACCCTCAAACTCAGATGAATCTTTACGCTCCAACAAATCATCAAGCATAATAAATACTGTTCGCTCACCTTTTTCATGACCGACAAAATCAAGAGTACGAGAGCATGAAACAGAGTTCTGCCCCTTAGCAAGAGTTCTGACTATTTCAGTTTTACCTGCTTTAGATTCATTATAACGAGTTTGAGTAACACTGATTTTATGCATATATTCCTTAACCTTATCAAGGTCAACACCGAACTCTGACATAAGGCTGATTGCAGCAAGCTCATTATAGATATTGTACAATGCTCTGTTTACCATGGGGTAAACATCCTCTTTGCCGTGATGCAAAACGGTAATTGTCTTATTATCGTAATCAATATTTGTAAGCCTGTAATCTGCATCGTAGGATTTAAAATCACACTTGGGACAATAAGCATTACCGATATGGTGATATCTCAGATAATTGAATTTAAGTTTTTCGTCACAAACAGGACAAATTGAAAAGTCATTAATGATATTCACACATTCTGTTACATCAGTATCAAGCTTATCAATACCAAAATAAACCTTTTTATTTTCTTTTAGAAGCTGAGAAGATTGTAAACAATCTGCATTAAGAACAAGCTTTGTTGCTTTAGGAACATAAGTGTCAAGAATACCGAAAATATATTCCGGATGAGCATTTCTTTTAAGAGAATCTCTGAAAAGATTGGTAACAATAAGGTAATCAGGCTTTATAAAAGGCATTATAAGTCTTGAAAACTTCTCATCAACTTCCAGAACGAGAGCATCAATTTTAGGCTTTCCGAAAATGTTAACACTATGTGTAAGAGCAGTAGCAACACCGGTGTTTATATTTGAGCCGTATCTGTTTGAAACAACCTTCATACCGCTCTGAGCGAGAATATCAGCCACCATATTTGTTGTGGTAGTTTTGCCGTTAGTACCTGTAACACAAAGAACATTAGGTGATTTCTTTGTTCTTGCAAGGTAATCAGGACAGATTTTCAATGCAATATAACCGGGATACATTGTTGCATTTCTTTTAAGAAGACGCAACAACACAAATACCGCTTTAGATGCCCAGAGAGCAATAAAATATCTTAAAATTCCCATTAAAATTATTCAACCTCTGAAGTACAATGAGCGCAACGAGTTGCATCAATGCTGATTTCTGATTTGCAGAAGGGACAAACCTTTGTTGTGGGAGCAGGAGCTTCCTCTTCTTTTTTGCCCATACTTCTGATTTTATTAATACCCTTTACAAGAATGAATATAACAAATGCTGTGATAATAAAATCAATAACTGCCTGAATAAAAAGACCATAGTTAATTGTTGCAGCGCCTGCTTCCTGAGCAGCAGCAAGAGTAGAATATTCGCCACCATCAAGTGCAATGAATAAATCTGTAAAAGCAACCCTACCTGTTAACAGAGAAATTGCAGGAGTAACAATATTTGTTACAAGGTTATTAACAATACCTGAGAAAGCACCGCCTATAATAACGCCGACTGCAAGGTCAATTACATTACCTTTGGAAATAAACTCTTTGAATTCTTTGAAAAAGCCTGTTGTTTTGTTTTTCACTAATAAAACCTCTTTTCATAAAATATCAAAGACAGTATACCATACAAATCCAAATTTTCAAATACTTTTCCACAAAATTCTTGCATTATTTATAGTTATGTTGTATAATTCAGGCGATAAAATATAGGGTGAGGTGCAATTTATGATTTTAACTGCTGATATAGGTAACACAAACATTACTTTGGGTGTTTACGAAAACGATGAAGCAATTTGTATTTCTCGTTTAGCAACTCAACGCCACAGAACATCAGAGCAGTATGCAATAGAATTAAAAGCAGTTTTTGAGCTTGAGAAAATCAGTAAAGATTTTGAAGGTGCCATAATCAGCTCTGTTGTACCTGAGCTTACAAGAATTTTCAAGGATGCTATAAAAAAAGTTATCAACCGCGATGCTTTGGTTGTAGCTGCCGGAATTAAAAACGGCTTAAAAATCACAACAGATAACCCAAAAGAATTAGGTGCAGATTTAGTTGCAGGTGCAGTTGGTGCAATAGCTCAATATGAGCTACCCTGTTTAGTTATGGATTTAGGAACTGCAACAAAAATTTCCGTAATTGATGAAGGTGGGGTTTTTGCCGGATGTACAATCGCACCCGGTATCGGAATCTCTCTTGATGCACTTTCTTTAAGAACATCTCAGCTTCCTGCTATTGAGCTTTCCGCCCCTGAACACGCTATAGGCACCAACACAATTGAGTGTATCCGTTCCGGAACAGTTTTAGGAAATGCCGCTATGCTTGACGGTATGGCAAGCAGATTAGAAAAAGAATTAGGCAAACCCATTAAAACGATGATTGCAACCGGCGGTCTTGCGAAGGAAATTGTTGCTTGTTGCGAAAAAGAAATCATTTATAATAAAGACCTTGTTCTTCAAGGACTTTTGGTAATATACAAGAAAAACAGGTAAAAAAATTCAGAACGAAACGCATTATATCTCTTATGAGAATAGTAGCAAAGGAGTTTTATTATGAAAGAAAAGAAAAAACTTGTTCGACTTGTTTTGTGTGCCTTATTTGCGGCATTGATAGTCGTTATGACATTCACACCCTATTTAGGCTACATAACAGTAGGCGTTATTGAAATAACAACGCTCCATATGGTTGTTATTTTCGGCGCTTGTTTATTAGGCGCAAGGTATGGAGCTGTTTTAGGTGGTGTCTGGGGATTAACCTGCATCGTAAGAGCGTTCCAGTTCGGTATAATACCCTTCCAGAACCCCATGGTTTCTCTTGTTCCGAGAATTATAGTTGGTCTTGTTGCAGGGCTTGTATTCCTGGGACTTTCTAAAACAAAATGCAAAAAGCCAATTGCTTTAGGCATCAGCGCTCTTTTAGGAACTTTAACAAACACCGTTCTCGTATTAAGCTTTCTTCAGATATTTGGTGGCTTTGAGGTTCTTTTTGGCGAAGCTGCAAAAACACTTGATGTTATTATTGCAACTCTTATCAGCACCAATGGTTTAATTGAGCTTATAGGCGCAGTAATTCTTGTTCCCGCTCTTTATATGGCAACCAACAAATATATCAAAGATAAAATCTAAATACATTTAAACCTGTTTTTCCGAATATAAAAAGCATAAACAAAGCCCTTCTCAAACGAGAAAGGCTTTGTGTTTTTTATTTGTTTTTATCGCTTACTGCTGTAATATCACTATAATATGTGAAATTCTTGAAGTTCATAGCTTTGCAGAATTCAACTGTATCAACTATGAATGCTTTTTCTTCAACATCTTCACCGGAGAAAAGAACTTTGTATACGTTACCGGAGTTCTCAAAGAAATACAATATTGATATACCGCCATCTGCTCTCATAATAAATCTGCAAGCACCTTTGTAGGCCTTACCTAAATCAACATCATCTTCCCAGGTCACATCGATTTCTTTTTTCTGAAGTTGTTCAAACATATCTTTGTTTGAATCATAGTAATCATCATATAAATACTTAACTACTGTAATTTCACAAGCTTCATTCTTTTTTTTGTTAACATAGGCATTAACCTTACTTTCGTCAACATCCCAACCCTCAGGAAGTTTTAACTTGAAGCCATAATCTTCAATAACATCATTATTTTTAAGCGGTTGAAACTGTTGGCCCTGAGTTACTTTTTCACCGGATTCATTTGTAACATGCTTACCTTTATCATCCGTTGCGTAAACAAGAAGCTCACCATTTTCACCGAGAACCTTTTCACCATTTACATCAGTAACAAAATCAAAGTCATCATTACTTGAATAGAGACTTTCTTTTTTCTCGCAAGCAGCAAACACACAAACAAACAGAATTGTGGCAATTGTGAGAATTGCAATTATTTTTTTACTCAATTAAATAACCTCCGTTAAAATTACAGAGTGGGGTTTCCACTCTGTAACGAATCAAATAATTATTTTGCTTCCGCAGTCTCAACAGGGCTTGTGGGTAAACCATTGTCCCATGTAATATCATAATTTGCTTTATCTTCAAGTGTAAACATAACACTTACATCGCCATAGCTTTCAAGAGTACCTGCACCTGTCATATAAGCTGTTACATTAGCTGCCTTATAATAGTTGATATTGATGATTTCATTTGTAAGACGGTCAACTGTTGCAGTAATTTTGCAACCACTGTAAACTACGTCATAATCGTTAAGAACAAGATATTCTTTTGTTTTCGCAAACTCTTCTGAAGCGAGAATTTCCTCTTTATCTCGAAGATCAAATGCTTTTGTGAGAACATCCTGAGCCTCTTCACTTGTAAGGTCATTGAATGCAATTGTAATGAAATATTTATCGCCGATTTCCTGAAGAGCTGCATAATCAATATCTTCTGCAGTAAGCTTAGATGCCCATGATTCACCCTTAACAAAGAGTGATTCAGAGTTATCGTCACCAAAATTGATATTTCCTGAAGTTTCTTTGATATCTTCAAGAATAAGATCTTTTATGCCTTTTGCTGCATCATTGATAGCGTTAAGAGATGCATCAATTTCTTCAGCATCCTCTGCACCCTTTTTTGTTACCTTAAGGCTATCATCAGGAACATTCTTTTCAATTCTGTATGAAACACCGGGCTTATCGAGCTTAACACTATTAACAAGGCTGTTAAAATATGAAAGAACCTCTTCACTTGTTTTGCCAACAGGCACAGCACTTTCTGTATAAACTGCTTCTTCTGTTGAGTATACCTCAACAACCTCTTCATCGGCATCAGAAGAACCGCAAGAAGCGAAAGTCATTAAAAGTGCGCTTACAAGCAAAATAGCGGTAGCAATAGTAAAAATACGTTTCATTAAGGTTTGACCCCTTTCGATTTTTTGCATCTGTCGATACTTCGACCTATTCACCGTGTAATTATATCACAAAAATCCGTATAACAACAGTAGTTTTCAACTTTTTTTTATCTTTGTGTAAAAAGCACAAAATCAACACCCAACCTTTGTAATTTACCACTAATATATACTCATTATTTAATTAATTACCATTTGACATTTAATAAATATAACAATATAATATCATGTGTGGAAAAAAATTATAAGAGGTTAAAATATGTCAGCTAAAAACACCAGAAAGAAACACAAACGCACCAAAGACCAGAAAGCCATAAATTTTCTTTGCATTATGTTGGCTTTTGTAGTGATTTTTGTTACAGTTGTCTGTGTTTCTGTTAATAAAAAGAATAATGACTTGAGAGAAAAAGAACCAACGGTTTCCCGAAACTCTCAAACCACAGAAAAAGGTAATAAAAAGCCTCAATCTTCTGAAAACGGCAAAACAACCGATACTGCCGCCCCCGAAACTACCCAACCCGTTACAGCGGCAGTTGCGCAACCGGGCACGATTGACAACCCTGCTATCATCACCATTGACGAAGAAAAATGGTATCTGACACTTGTTAACTCAAGCTATAGGATACCTGATAATTATGAACCGGATTTAGTTTATGTTTGCGGTAGTGGTGAAAGGCTTGACAGAAAAGTTGCCGAGCATTACGAGACTATGTATAACGCGGCTCTTAAGGATGGCGTAAACCTTACTCCCTGCTCAGGTTATCGTTCATACGAATTGCAGGAAAGAAACTACAACAATAAAGTAAGCTTTTATGAAAGCCAGGGCTATTCAAATAAAGACGCTAAAGTCAAAGCCGCAACAATTATTATGCCCCCCGGCTCATCGGAGCATAATTTAGGCTATGCTATGGACATTGTCTGCGTTGATGAATGGTTTGAAGATACAGCAGAATTTAAGTGGCTTACTGAAAATGCCGCCGATTATGGCTTTATTATGAGATACCCCAAGGACAAGCAGGACATAACAAAGGTTATTTATGAGCCTTGGCATTGGCGTTATGTTGGCGTTGAATTAGCAAAAGAGCTTAAGGACAGTGGCTTGGTTCTTGAGGAATATTTTGGACTTGCGTAATAGTAGGAGATTATACAATGATAGGAATAAAAGTAGAAAAAGCACACGGTGAATATGACCCCGGAACAAGTAAGTTTTTCGGCTCACCCACAATGCCCGAGGAATGGCTCAGCGATGGTACAATCGGTGATGAAGATTTCTTCTTTTGCCAATTGAAATTGTCAGAATTCAAAAGCTACGATAATGAAAACATAATCGACCTCAAGGGCTTCATTTATATTTTCTTAACCGAAAGCAACGGCAACTTCATCCCTAATGTTCGCTATTGCGAAACTGAGCCTGACACTTTAATTGACGATTTCAATGCAGGCTTTGAGTTTTTAGGTGATGTAGAAACCGAATTTTCGATAGACTTTTTTGATACTGATAATGCAGAAGATGGCACAAGAATTTTTGTAAACAATGGCGAAGAAATTACTCTTTTACAGTACGACCCACTTGATGACGGAATGCCCGAATTCCTCGCAGATACAGAGAAAATCGCGTATTTTAAAATGAATGTTGCAGATTTAAAAAACCTTGATTTTTCAAAGGTAAGTTTCTCAATAGAATAATTACAATTGTCGTGCGCAGCACCCGAAACTTTCAACTTCCCACTTTCAATTTGCAACTTAAAACGCTCACCCTGGAAGGTGAGCGTTTTTCATTTTATTTCCGCAATTGTAACTCCATTTTCACCTTCACCAAATGTGCCTAAGCGGAAGGTTCTTATTCTTGGGTCACCTTTAAGGAATTGGGTAACACCTGCGCGGAGAGCACCCGTTCCCTTGCCATGAATAATTGTGCATTCCGTAAGTCCTGAACGGAGCAAATCATCCAAAAATCTGTCGAGAACAATAATTGCTTCATCAACCATCAGACCTCGCAAATCACAACGGTTATTAATAGCCATTGTAGATTTGCTTTCGCCCATAACTCTTGTTGTGGAAACCTGGCGTTTTTTTGTTTCCTTTTGCTTAGGCTTTTCAACAAGACGAAGAGAGTCTTCCTTAACCCTCATTTTAAGCATACCTGCGGCAATTTCCACATTACCCTTTTTATCTTTAAGAGCAGTAACATTTGCATTCTTCCCTATAGTTTTGCAGTAAACTGTATCACCAATTTCTAAAGCTCTCGGAAGTGTGTAATCCTCATCATCCTCAATAGAACCGAAAACGGGATTAACTGCATCATTGATAGCATCAAGGTGAGAATTAACTGCAGATTTTGCTCTTCTCGCCAAATCTGCCGCATCCTTTGTCTGCTTAGCCTCTTTTTTCAGCTTTTCAACCTCATTAAGAAGTGCATTTGCCTCTCTTTTGGCTTTTTCAACTATGCGAAGTGCCTCACCCTGAGCGTTTTCAAGCTCTCTGTCACGTCTGAATTGAGCATCCTTAAGAATTTTTTCCGCCTTTTCTTTATCGGCTTTTGCAGACTCTGTAATCTGCTTTGCTTTGGTATGCTCGCCCTCCATTTCAAGACGGCTCTTTTCCAGCATATCAACCACATCTTCAAAACGGGTGTTTTCAGATGATACAAGCTCCCCTGCTCTGTCAATAATTTTTTTATCTATTCCAAGCCTTTCAGAAATCGCAAAGGCATTTGAACGGCCCGGAATACCAATAAGAAGTCTGTATGTTGGTCTTAAACTATTTACATCAAATTCACAAGAGCCATTTTCAACTCTTGCAGTCTGTAAGGCATAAGCCTTAAGCTCTGCATAGTGAGTTGTGGCGGCAATTTTCGCACCCTTGTAGCTTAACTCTTCAAGAATTGCCATAGCAAGTGCCGCACCCTCAACAGGGTCAGTACCCGCCCCAAGCTCATCAATAAGAACAAGGGATTTTTCATCTGCAAATTTAAGAATATTAACAATATTCACCATATGGGATGAAAAAGTAGATAAAGACTGCTCAATACTCTGCTCATCACCGATATCAACTAAAACATTGTCATACACACTGACTCTGCTTTCGTCCCCTGCGGGAATCATAAACCCGCTTGACGCCATACAGGAAAGAAGTCCGATAGTTTTAATTGCAACGGTTTTACCACCCGTATTAGGTCCGGTGATAACAAGGGTATCAAAATCAGAACCTAAACGAATATCAGTTGCAACAACTTTTTTAGGGTCAATCAAAGGATGTCTTGCTTTCTTCAAATCTGTTATACCCTTGTCGTTGAGAATGGGCATTGTTGCTTTCATATCATAAGCAAGGTGAGCTTTGCAGAATATAACATTTATCTCTACTGCACACTCATAGCTACCCTTTATTTCTTCAATGAATCCGCCTGCTTCAACAGAAAGCTCATACAAAATTCTTTCAATCTCCTGAGCTTCCTTACCGCGCAAAACACGAATATCGTTATTTGCTTCAACTACACCTGCAGGTTCAACAAAAACTGTGGCACCTGTAGAAGAGGTATCGTGAACAAGGCCGGAAACCGATGCTCTGTGCTCACTTTTAACCGGCACAACATATCTGCCGTTTCTCTGAGTAATAATTGCATCCTGCAAAACGGTTTTCAGTTTCTGTGAGCGAATCAATTTTTCCAACTGGTCGCGCACACTGTTTTCTTTATTTTTTATCTGTCGGCGAATGTTGGCAAGCTCGGGAGAAGCATTGTCGCTCATATCCTCTTCCGTAAGAATTGCACCAAAAATTTTATCTTCAAGGTACTTGTTAGGCATAAGAGAATTAAAATATAAATCAATTTTCAATTCATCCTGTCCGCCACTGTTATTTCGCCATTCTCTTATACCGCGAACTGTTCTTATAGTTGAACCGATATCAAGAAGCTCCTTCATAGAAAGAACGCCTCCCGCAGAAGCACGGGCAAGAGAATTGTTAACATTTTTAAGCCCACCAAATGACGGACCGCCGTATTTTGCCAATAATATGTAGGCATTTTCTGTCATATCAATATGGTTCTGTGCCATATTTACACTTGTTTCGGGTCTTATGGAAGCAATAATATCACGGGCATCATCATTGCAAGCCCTTTTCATTGCCATTTCCAAAATCTTATCATATTCAAGTGCTTTTAAATGTCTGTTTAATTCGCTCATATTTATTCCTTTATAACATTGTAAAACTCTAAGGTTTTAAACTTTCTTTGGGTTTTATTAAGTAGATATTCTTCGCTGATTCTATTAAAAGCGGTAAGCGCCTCATCACTTAACGAGAAAGAAAAAATCTTATTGAAATCCGAAAGAGTAACATATCTCATAGCAGTAACCACCGACGAACTTATAGCTATACTATAGTCATTGGGTGCACAGTTTTTACAAAAAAGTTTTCCGCTCTCGCTATTGAAATACATATATTCCGTTTCATACTCCCCGCATTTTTCACAAGCTACCAAATCGGGCATATAACCGCTCAAAGACATTAATCGAAGCTCCGTTACCGATTTTATAAATGCAGGTGATTTTTTGTTTTCTTTCAGAAGCCAGAGAGCATTAAGAAAAAGTCGGAGAATCTCCTCCGACTCAAAGTCCTCTTCGCAAAATTCATATGCCAACTCGCAAAAAAATTGAGCAAGAGCCATTTTTTGAACATCATTTCTAAGTTCAAAAAACACCTCTTTTATCAATGCCTCTTCAACAGAAAAAGCATCTCTTGTTTTTGTGAATGTAAAATCCGCATAAGAAAGAAGAGAGGTAGCAGCAAGCTTTTTGCTTTTGGTCTTTTTTGCACCTCTTGAAAACGCACGAACAAGACCGTGCTTTGCCGTAAGCACGGTTATAAGCTTATCGGCTTCACCGATACTCTGTTCCCTGATTACAAGTCCGGGTGCTGTTATTTTCACCACTGTTTTCTGACCCCTCAATTTTCATATTGACGCAGTTGCGGTATTCGATATAATCCGCAACTTTTCCGCCCTTTGCAAACTTTTCCCAAAGCTCTTTTTCATTCATTTCAATCAACTCCGCCATAGTATTTTATTCGGCGTGAGTTTCTTTATTCTGTTTAAAATTCTTTTAATTTTGCCAAATCAATCCAAACCGAAATTATGAATTAAGCCTTCTCGGTTCCGCCAATCTTCCTTTACCTTTACCCAACATTGAAGATTGATTTTGCACTCAAAAAACTGCTCCAATTCGTGACGGGCATTAGTTGAAATTTCCTTGAGCATTGCGCCTTTTTTACCGATAACAATGCCCTTGTGGCTTTCTCTTTCGCAGTAAATAACTGCTTCAATATCAATAATCGGCTTGTCCTCACGTTCTTTCATTCTTTCAATTGAAACAGCAATACCGTGAGGGATTTCATCACTTAATTTATGAAGAAGCTTTTCTCTTATCATTTCTGCCGCAAGAACTCTTTCAGGTTGGTCCGTAAGAGTATCTTCAGGGAAGAAGAATTCTGATGGTGCGGCAAGCTTGAACAGCTCCTCTTTAAGCTCGTCCATACCGTCATTTTCACGGGCGCTTACAGGAATAACCGCTTCAAAATCTAAAAGATTTGCAAGCTCAAGAATTCTGCCCATAAGCTCCTGCTTATCACTGAGCATATCAATTTTATTAATAGCAAGAACAACAGGAATTCTCTCGGCTTTAAGCTTTTTAAGAAGGTCAAGCTCTGCTTCTCTTATTTCTCCCCTTGCCTCTGTAACAAAAAGGCAGGAGTCAACACCGCCGATACTGTCATCAACAGCTTTAATCATTTTTTCGCCCAATTTTGTTTTAGGCTTGTGAAAACCGGGTGTATCTGTGAAAACCAACTGAACATTATCTTCAGTTAAAACGCCCATAATTTTTGTTCTTGTTGTCTGAGGCTTTGATGAAACAATTGCCACCTTCTGCCCCAGAAGATTATTAAGAATTGAAGATTTACCCACATTGGGTCTGCCAACAATTGCTATAAAAGCAGTTTTTCTTTCTGTCATTTAGTCTTTTTCCTTTTTCTTGAAATCAAATTTGAATATAAACAAGGTGAAACCAATCACACTCAACACAAACCAGAGTATATTAAGCGGGTTTTGTATATAGTGATTAAAAAGCATTTCAAAAGCCGAGGGCTGCCAAAGAATAGCAACACCACAGAGTACAGCAAAAACAGCGAATACTAAAACCGCACCTGCTGCAACATCCTTTGAAACAGCAATAGTATGCCTCTTTTCTTGTGATATAGAGTTATCAGCCATTTCAATACCGGTGTTAATCATTTCTCCACCGATAACCAAGCCCGAAGCCAACAGAAGAACTGCAAGCTCTGTTCTTGAAACAGTGAAAAAGTCATATCTCAAAAGATAATAAAACATATATGCAAGGCAGGTCAGATGAACACGAAAATTTCTTTCGTGAGTAACCATCCATCCAAAGCCCTTAAAAGCATATAAAAAGCTTCTGAACAGACCTTCAACCTCCTTCATATATTATTCCTCCTCGGAATCCATATAGTAGGATTCGTTGCGTTTAAGACCAAGCTCAGTTAAAACATGCTCTTCCTTTTCTCGCATATGTACTGCTTCAATGCCGCCATTTACATGGTCGTAGCCTAAAAGGTGAAGCATTGAATGGACTGTAAGAAAACCAATTTCCCTCTGCAGAGTGTGACCGTAGGTTTTTGCCTGACGAACTGCAGTAGGCACAGAGATAACAATATCACCCAAGAGGCAGGCTCCTGTGTCAAGATTTCTGTCATACTCTCCGTTTTCTCCTAAGGGGAAAGACAACACATCGGTACTGCTATCAATATTGCGGTGCTCTTTGTTGATTTCGTGAATTCTTTCGTCATCAACAAAGGTTACACTGATTTCCGCAGGTTCAGAGAAATCCTCAAAAGTAAGAACTGCATTACAACAACGTCTCACAAGCAATCTAACACCTGTGGGAATTTTAACTTCTTTCTGGTCATTTGTGATAATTACTTTAATTTTCTCTTTCATTTTCTTTTCTTTGCCTCCTCATATTTTTCATAGGCTCTGATTATATCCTGAACAAGCTTATGTCTTACAACATCCTGCCCTGTAAAGCGAACAATATCAATCTGCTCCATATTCTTAAGGATTTTTGTTACCTCAACAAGACCTGAGCGTTTGCCATCAGGCAAGTCAATCTGTGTAACGTCACCTGTAACAACAACTTTAGAGTTAAAGCCCATACGTGTTAAAAACATTTTCATCTGTTCGGGAGTTGTATTTTGGGCTTCATCAAGAATAATAAAACTGTCATCAAGAGTTCGACCTCTCATATATGCAAGAGGTGCAACCTCAATATTGCCTCTTTCAAGGTATTTATTGAAATTTTCTGCACCGAGCATATCAAAAAGCGCATCATAAAGCGGACGAAGGTATGGGTCAACCTTGCTTTGCAAATCACCGGGCAAAAAGCCGAGCTTTTCTCCTGCTTCAACCGCAGGACGAGTGAGAATAATCCTATTGACTTCTTTTGCCCTGAAGGCGTTAACTGCCATAGCAACTGCAAGGTAGGTTTTACCCGTACCTGCAGGGCCAACACCAATGACAATTGTGTTGTTTTTTATTGACTCAACATATTTTTTCTGACCAAGAGTTTTGGGCTTGACGGGTTTACCCTTACTTGTGATACAAACGCAGTCACCGCTCATTGTAACAAGCTTGTCCTCGTTGCCGTCATCCACAAGAGAGATGACGTATCTGACATTTTGCTCATTGAGAGTTTCGCCTCGGTTAAGAAGCATTAAAAGTCCGTTTATTGCCTTAACTGCCTTGCTGACATTTTCAGGCTCACCATTGACTTTTATATCTGACCCGCGACTGATCACATCCACATTAAAGGATTTTTCGATTATTAAAATGTTTTCGTCAAAGCTACCGAAAAGGCTTACTGCGTGCTCCATTCGGTCTACATTAATTATCTGTTCCGACTTAATTACCTTCTTTATATAAAATAATTCTATTAATACTCTTAAAGTATAACACATTTTTTGTAAATGTCTACTAAAATATTTAAAATAAAATATGAAAAATAAACAGTTTTTCAGTTTTCCGTGAATATGGGCATTTCCTTTACAATGTCTTCAATACAGTTGATATTCACATTAATTTCCCCGGTATTTTTATTTTTCTTAAACGAATATTCAACCTTTTCAAGTTCAGTATGGTTATATTTCTCTCTTTTATATCTTACGGATTCAAGAAGTAATGAAAGCTTTGCCTCCTCGGCAGAATATACAACCTCTTTGCTGATGCTTTTAAAATCGTCTTCCCTGATTATACCAAAAGGCAGAACTGTCTCTCCGCTTTTCAATAATTTTCTGTTTTCGGTTAAAAATTCTCCATCTGTTCTGAAGCCTAAAGGGATTATCAATGAAAAAACATAAAGATAATATCTGCTTTCGTTTTCATAGGTAGTTTTCAATTTGTTTTTTATTTTGCAAACAATATTTTCATTGTTTTGGGTTCTGGCAAAAACCTGACCTTTGGCACGGGTAAAATATTCCGTGCCATCAAAATTTTTTACAACACCAGATATCAGAAGGGAGCCCTCTGTTACATTGTCGGCTTCTTTGACTGCGTTTACCCCATTGTAGCCTTTCACAAGCACGATTTCACCTTTTTTTGATGCTACAAGATTAACGGGGGGTTTAGTATCAATTATTTCCTTTTGTTCCACAAATTCGCTCATTTCAACCTGAACTTTCCCACCAAAAATATTAAGGGATACCCAAAGCAACTCATTATATTCATTCATCAGTTGATTCTGCACCTGAATTATATCAATTTCCGACTTTCTCGCTCCAATTTTTACACCTAAGTCTGCTAGACTTTCTGTAAAGTCTTCTACATTTACACCTTTGGTTTCCAATATTTCTATTTCCCATATATACCCTGACATAAAAACCCAGAACGAAAAAGCCATAATCACGCCAAAAACCGCACCACACCGCCATTTGTGGCGTTTTGAAAAATTTTTCAATCCGTGATTTTTTATAACTTTTAATATCATTCCCGAATTCTCTGCGGGTATTTTTAGTTCTTGGAATTCCCGTTCTGTTGTAAAAGCAGTAACCTTTACACCATCATTTTTCACACCCCATAGACTGATACCCCTGATTTTACAAAGATTTATAAATCTTTCAGGAAATCCACCCTCAGCAGAGAACTCAACAAAGCCCTTTAAAAGCCTTAAAATATATATCATTTCAAACCCTCTCAAATTCAATAGTGACAATTTCACCTGTAATATCTGTCTGACCGTAAGCAAAGGTGGAAATCATCAGATTATCACCACGAATTTTCATATATAAATTTCCAAGACACAGAACAATACAATTTTCAGAAAAATCCACAACACACTCACAATCAAGAACAATCATTCTTTTATTGCCGTACATTTCAATACCTGCATTATTGCCGTCCTCTTTGATGCTTTTTAACGGATTAAATCCCAAAGTACCACGCCCCTTTGTTATATTTCTATGATTAATAATCATAAAATATTTTGGGGTGTCAGCTATGAAAAAATTTTCTTCGGTTTTACTTAAAAATCTTTTAACTTTAATTATTGTGTGTTCAATTGCAGTTTGTCTTATTATTTACCCTAAAGATACTGCAAATGGCATTAAAAATGGCTTTTTACTCTTGGGGAACAGCTTGATTCCTGCTCTTTTCCCTTTTATGGTGCTTTCCTCCTACATATCTCAGAGCAATATTGCTGAGCTTTTATGTAAATTGGTTGAAAAGCCCTTTAAATATCTTTTCAGAACAAGCGCCTATGGTTTTATTCCTTTTGTTTTAGGTCTTTTAGGCGGTTACCCCGTAGGTGCTAAAACAGTTGCAGAATTTTATAAAGACAGAAAAATTTCTGAAAATGACGCACAACGACTTTTTTACTGGTGCATTAACCCAAGCCCTGCCTTTGCGGTAACCGCAGTGGGAACATTTATGTTAAATAACACAAAAGCAGGTTTTGTTTTGTATTTCGCCTGCATTTTAGCGTCTTTATCGGTGGGATTTTTATGTCGATTTATCGGAAATGGGGAAATACAGGAAATAAAAACAACACAAAAAAACCTGAATAAAAACATATTTGTAAAATCCGTTTCAAAAGGTAGCGAGGCTATGCTTTCAGTTTGCGGTTGGGTGCTTACATTCTGCGTTCTTTCCGCTCTTTGCCAAGCCCTGAAGCTCCCCCATACCCTCACTCTGATTATAAAATCCGTTGGTGAGGTTACAACAGGGTGCGAAAACGCCGTTTTATCAAGTCTTTCCCTTCCTGTAATTGCAGGAATTTTAGGGTTCGGTGGTTTTGCGGTAATTTGCCAATGCGCAACCTATTCAACTGTTTGCAAAACAGAACTGAAAAATTTGTTATGCTCAAGGCTTATAAACGCCTCTTTAAGCGCAATTTATTGCTCGCTGCTTTTAAAAATATTTCCCCAATACACCGAGGTTTCCGTTGTGTTAGGAACCACAAACACCTCTTTCACCCTTTACCACAGTATCGGCGCATCAATAATTTTATTGACTATGTGTGTTCTTTTGATTTTAGAGGTTGATAACCGCAAGAAAGTGTGTTAAAATCGTAAGGTGAATTCATTTGACACACGGAGGCTGGGAATATGGCTCTTAAGATTTTTAATAAAAGCATCGAGCCTCAGTGCGCCCTTTGTGAGCATGGCTCTTATGTTGGTAATGGTGAAACTGTTCTTTGTCGCAAAATCGGCGGAATTATGCAATCCTTTTCAAAATGCAAAAAATTTAAATATGACCCTTTGAAAAGAGAACCGAAGGTTATCTCTTTTTCGGGCGATTTTTCAAAAGAAGATTTTAGTTTGTAATGGTGGAATTATAGTCAATTCCATCATTATTTTTGTTTTTTGTGAATTTTCACAAAATGCCGGGATAATATGGTTATAAATTTTAATGTTATATTTTGTCGATTTGACTTGAAAACAGAGGAAATTATTAGTACAATATACAGTATAAGAAAGAATATATGGAGGTTTAGGCGATGGCAGATGCATTCGGTATTCCAAACACAATTCCTGTAGGTCCACTGGGAATTATTGCTACTCCCGGTTGTGAGGAGCTTGCACAAAAAATTGATAACTATCTCACATCATGGAGAGAAGAGCGTGAAAGCGAACACAAAGATACAATCGCTTTCTATGGCTACCAAAGAGATACTTTTATCGTTGACGCTGATTTTACAAGATTCGGTTCAGGTGAAGGTAAATGCCTTCTTCATGAAACAGTTCGTGGCTACGATATTTACATCATCTGCGATTGCTTCAATCACGGCTTAACCTACAATATGTATGGTTACGAGTGCCACTATTCTCCCGATGAGCACTATGCAAACCTCAAACGTGCAATTTCTGCTGTTGAAGGTAAAGCAAGAAGAATAAATGTTATTATGCCTATGCTTTATGAAGGCAGACAGCATAAGCGCTCAAGAAGAGAATCTCTTGACTGTGCAATTGCTCTTCAGGAGCTTTGCGTTGATATGGGCGTTGAGAATATCATTACCTTTGATGCTCACGACCCCAGAGTTCAGAATGCAATTCCTCTCAAGGGCTTTGAGAACGTTGCACCTACATATCAGATGGTAAAAGCTCTTACAAAAAACTTTAAAGACCTTAAAATTGACCATGACAATCTTATGGTTATCTCCCCTGACGAAGGTGGTATGGGTCGTTGTATTTACTATTCAACAGTTCTCGGTATTGACCTTGGTATGTTCTATAAACGCCGTGACTATTCCGTTGTTGTTAACGGTAGAAACCCCATCCTCGCTCACGAATTCCTTGGTGACGATGTTGAAGGCAAAGATTGCCTTATCATTGACGATATGATATCATCAGGCGACTCAATGATTGAAGTTGCAACAAAGCTTAAAGAGCTTAAAGCAAATCGTATCTTCATTTGTACAAGCTTTGGTCTTTTCTGTAACGGACTTCAGGAATTTGATAAAGCTTATGAAGCAGGTATCATCAATGGTGTCTTCACAACAAACCTTGTTTACAGAACTCCTGAGCTTCTCAGCAAGCCTTGGTATTTTGAGGTTGATATGAGCAAATATTGTTCACTTATTATTGACACTCTTAACCACGATTGTTCTGTTTCAAGCCTTCTTAACCCTGCAGATAAAATCAAAGCAAGACTTCAGAAATATAAAGACGAGCAAAAAAAAGAAGAGCTTACCCTTTTTAAAAACTAAAAAGCATTTACAACCTGCGACCAAAATCGCAGGTTGTTTTTTAAACAAATACTTATTGACATAAGAATATAATTATAGTATTATTTACTATAAGATAATAAATCGCTCTATTGGAGGCAATAATTATGATTAAAAAAAGAAAAACAGGTAAATTTATTTTCCTCAATATTATAACTCTTGGCATTTATGGTCTTTTCTTCTGGACTAAATGGACTAAAGATCTTAACAAAATCTGCGATGGTGACGATAAAGAAAGCGGTCACTACATTCTCGTTTTCCTTCTTGATATTTTCAGCTTTGGCATTTATGCATTTGTTTGGAACTATCAGATGGTTGAAAGAATGTTCCAGAAAGCTAAAGATTACAACATTACTCTCAAGCACGGCGGTATGTTCGTAATGATTTGGAGAATCCTCCCCATCGTTAGCAGCGTTTATAAAATCAAATATCTCAACAAGCTTGCTGAAGCTTACAATGCAACAGTTGAAGCTGCTCCTGCAGTTGAAGCCCCCGTTGAAGAAACAGTTGAAGCTGCTGAATAACAAAACTTTAGCCGTCCGTTTGTGGGCGGCTTTTTTTGAAAGGTGATATTTATGAATATAAAGAAAACTGCCTCCATTGTTGCAGGCTTTGGCGCAGGTGCTATGTTAGCTAAAAAGCTTAAAGAAAAGGAAATCTGCCCCGTTTGCGTTGCAAAAAAAGCTTTTGCCGCAACTCAGGTTCACGTGGCAGATATTGAAAAAAATAATAACGGCGTTGCCCTCACTCCACCAATGGGTTGGAGTAGCTGGAACACCTTCAGAAATTCAATTGATGAAAAACTAATCAAAGATACTGCCGTAGCCTTAAAGAAAACAGGTCTTCTTGATGCAGGTTATCAATATGTTAACCTTGATGACTGTTGGCAAAGCTCAATGAGAACCTCTGACGGAAAGCTTCAGGGTGACTTAACACGCTTTCCAAGAGGAATGAAGCCTCTTATTGAAGAAATCAATGAATTAGGCTTCAAGGTTGGTCTTTATACCTCAAATGGTACAGGCACCTGTGAAGACTTACCTGCGAGCCTTTATAATGAAAGAGTAGATGCAGATACCCTTGCAGAATGGGGTGTTGAATATTTCAAATACGATTTCTGCCATAACGAAGCAATTCCCACAATTGCACCATCAATTATAAAAATCACTCTCGGTAAACCCGGTGAAGAAGATTTCTGCGAAATTCAGGCAGAGCACGGTATTGTTTCTAAAGGTGCAAAGGTTGTTGAAGACGAAAAGGTTGAAAGTGGTTATATGGTTTCTAACCTTTGCGGTGGGTTAGGCGAGCTTCTTTTTGATACAATCGAAGCTCCCGAAGATGGAGAATACAGCCTGACAATCGTTTTCAGAAAAGGCGGTTTAAAGAGAAAATTCCTTGTTTGCCTTGTTAATGGTGAAGAGGAGTATGATTGCTATTTTCCCTCTTCAAAGGGCTTTACCCCCGATGGCAGACTTCAGGTTGTTATAAATCTCAAAAAAGGTATCAACACCTTAAAATTCTATAACCCCGTTGCTTCCCGTATGGATTCTGCTCAGCGCCAGTATACTTATATGGGCAAAGAGCTTCAGAGAGCAACAAGGGAATTCGCAGAGAAAAACGGTACATCAGAAAAGCCCATTTGCTATTCAATCTGCGAATGGGGTATGAATCAACCTTGGAAATGGGGTGCAAAGGCAGGTAACCTTTGGAGAACAACCCACGATATCAAACCTTTCTGGGCATCAATGCTTGCGATTTACGAACAGAATGTGCGCCTTTATAAATACGCCCAAATCGGTGCATGGAACGACCCTGATATGCTTGAGGTTGGTGTTGGTCAGCTTAATATGGAAGAAAACAAAACTCATTTCACCCTTTGGTGTATGATGGCTGCACCCCTTATCCTCGGCAACGATATCAGAAAGTTCATTAATATTGATGGAACCGTTGATGAAAATAATAAGGTTCTTGAAATCCTCAAAAACAAAGACCTTATCGCAATTGACCAGGACAGAAGAGGCATTCAGGCAAAACGTATTTCTTCTGATATTATAAGTGATATTCTCGTAAAGCCCTTAGAAAATCACGAGCTTGCAGTTTGCCTTTTTAATAAATCAAACAAACCAAAAGAAATGTCAATTTCCCTTGCAAAGCTTCATAGTGATCCATTTGTTGATTTACCTATCAAAAACTCTTATGAAGCAACAAATCTTTGGGAAAAGGAAACATTCGCTTTGAAAGATAAAATTCAGGTAACAGTTGCTCCCCACGGAGTTGCAGTATACAAAATCAAAGCAATTGATTAACGAACCAAATAAAAACCAAAACACTCAGGAGGTGCTTTTATGGACAGAAAAAATTTAAAACAAGCAGGTAAAAACCTATTTAAGAAGAACTATTGGCATAGTGTTTTAATCGCAATTTTGATGCTTTTAGGACAAGGTGGAGGTTTTTCTTTCTCCTCAAGCTCTTCAGACAGTTCATCCCTTGAAGGCTTTGATTTTTCAGTTGCGGAAGAATACATTTTCAGTGCACCTGTTATTACAGCTCTATCCACAGGTGCAATAATATTAACAATATTATCAATCTTAATTTTCAGTTCTTTAAGATGTGGTGGTATAAGATACTTTCTTAAATCCAGAAAAAACCAACCCGTTGACCTGGGCGAAGTTATTCAGAATTTTAAAGATAAAACATTCTTAAACGTTGCAAAGGTAACATTTTTTAAAAATCTTTTCATTACATTATGGATGTTTCTTTTCATAATTCCCGGTATTATAAAATATTTTGAATATTGGGCAATTGATTTCATCTTGGCGGTTCGCCCCGATATTGACAGAAAAGAAGCCCACCGTTTAAGCAAAATCCTTATGGACGGCAACAAATGGGAGTGCTTTGCGTTAGGCTTTTCCTTCCTTGGTTGGAGCATACTTTCACTCTTCACATTCGGACTTTTAGGTATTTTCTATGTTAACCCCTATATGCAAGCAACTTATGTTGAATTCTTCTCTGATTTAAGGCTTCAGGCTTTGGCTAAGGGCGCAATCACTCCCGCTGATATCCCCGATTACGAGGCTTACAACCCTTATTACCAGAGCACATACGATACACCTCAGAATCAACCATTTACTTCCCCAACATATCAGCAAACTTGGGATAATCCCTACGCTCCTCAGCAAAATTCTGCAGAGAATAACTTCTATACTCCTCAGGAGCCCATTGAACATCCTGTTGAAGAACCTGTTGAACCCGTAGTTGATAAACCTGCTTCAGAAGCTGTAGAACCCGTTATTGAAGCAAGCGAATCAGAAGAATCAAACCTTGAATAATTCTACGCCTACTCAGTAAAACTTAATCCAGGTGGTTTATTATGAGCAGAAAAGAACTTAAAAACCGTGGTAGAAGTTTATTAAAACAAAAAAGTTATTGGATTAATATTGCAGTTGTGTTTTTTATGGCTCTTAACATAGACTCCATAATTTCAATATTCACAACAGATTATGAACAATACTTCTCACTGTTTACCCCAGCAAATTTCAATTGGGAAAACATAAAATCATTTATTTTGGAAAATAACGGCGATGAAAGTATCACAGGCACAATCTTATCAGCATCAATAACACTTGTTGAAGTTCTGATTATCAGTATTTTGCGAGTTGGTGGTACCCGTTATTTTTTGAAACTGAGGAAGAATCAAACTGCATCGTTTGGTGATGTTTTTGAAGATTTTAAAAACAAAACGGCTGGGAACATCGCTACAGTGGCTTTGGTAAAATTCTTAACTTGTATGCTTTGGACATTTCTCGGTATCATTCCAGGAATAATAAAATTATACCAATATGCCGCAGTTGAATACATTTTAGCTTTGCGACCTGACATCAGTTCAACTGAAGCCTTGCATTTAAGTAAAACCCTTATGAAAGGCAACAAAATCAAAGCATTCGTTTTAGATTTATCATTTACGCCTTGGTTTATTTTAAATTTTTTAAGCCTTGATCTTCTAAGTTATTTATATGTAACCCCGTACTACGAGGCAACATATATTGAATTTTTCAGTAACTTAAGAGACGATGCAATTGAAAAGCAAATAATAACACCAAAAGATTTCCCCGACTACGACAAAACACCTATAACAACATAAAATCACGCCCGTGGATATAAAAACCCACGGGCGTGACCATTTCAAATAATAAATTCAAAAAATTTAATATTTTTTTGCAAAAATGATGATTTTTTCTGAGAATAGTATATAATACTTTTGGATTATTTTCTGGAGGTGTCTTTATGAATAAACGAGGTATGCTTGATATGACAACGGGACCTTTTTTCAAAAAGATTCTCATATTCTCCATTCCCCTTATGCTAACAGGCGTTCTTCAGCTTATTTATAATGCCGCCGATGTTATGGTTGTTGGTCGCTTTGCAGGCAGTGATTCTCTTGCAGCCGTAGGGTCAACAAGCTCCCTTGTTAATCTGATAGTTAACCTTTTCGTTGGCCTTTCCACAGGTTCAGGCGTTGTAACCGCACGTAATATTGGTGCAAACTCCAACGATAAAATTCACAAAAGCGTTCACACTGCTATGGCAATAAGTGTGGCTTCCGGTTTTACCGTTGGTATTTTTGGCTTTTTTATGTCAGGTAAGCTTCTTGAACTTATGGGCACTCCGGAAAATGTTCTCCCCCTTGCAACACTTTATTTAAAAATCTATTTTTTAGGCGCACCCGGTTCATTGGTTTATAATTTTGGTGCATCAATTGTCCGTGCCACAGGTGACACAAAACGACCGCTTTTCATTCTTGGCTTTACAGGAATAATCAATGTTGTTTTAAACGTAGTTCTTGTTGTGGGCTTTCATTTCGATGTGGCTGGTGTTGCAATTGCTACAATAGTTGCTCAATACATTTCTGCAATATTTATTGTTATTCGCCTTGCAAATATTGAAAATGCCTGCAGACTCAATTTCAAAAAGGTTAGAATTTATAAAGAGGAATTAAAGGAAATTATCAGAATCGGTCTTCCTGCAGGTTTTCAGAGTAGTCTTTTCTCCTTCTCAAATGTGCTTATCCAGTCCACCATCAACACATTCGGTTCTGTTGCCATAGCAGGAAACACAGCCGCCCAAAATGCTGATGCAATTATTTATACCTGTACCAATGCAGTATCCCAGACTGCAATGACATTCTCTTCACAGAATATTGGTGCAAAGAAATATGAAAATCTTCGCAAAGTTTATTTTATGTGTATGGGCTTTGCACTTATTATAAGCGTATGCTTCGGTGCAATAGGACTTCTTTTCCCCGAACAGATTATCGGTATTTTTACAACGGAGCCGGAAGTTATAGAAATGGGCAAGCAAAGGCTTTATATAATGATGACCACCTATTTTATCTGCAGTATAATGGATGTTTCAGGTTGCCAGATTCGAGGTATGGGAAAATCCATTGAACCAATGATAATAACCCTTTTAGGTGCCTGCGGTATAAGAGTTTTATGGCTTTACACAGGCTACCCATTAAGACAGGAACTCTGGAATTTGTATCTTTCCTATCCTCTCTCATGGGGTATAACCTTTATAGCATTGTTTATATGCTTTATAGTATTTGAAAGACGTATAAAAAAGCATTCTGCCTCGTAGGAAGCAGAATGCTTTTTATTAGATTATTTAATATCAATTCCACCAAAAATACAATTTGCGTGAACGAATATTGTGTGAGGATTTTCGGGTGAATTTTTATGTTCTTTATTATCCACACCACCGAAAATCGAAGTTGAATGAACCTTAACATTAACCCCTTCGGGAACATAAATATCAATTCCGCCGAATATTGCATTGGCTTTAATTACACAGTCCTGCTCAATAAAAGCTCCTCTTAAATCGCAGTCAACTCCGCCGAATATTGCATTAAGCTCAGTTCCGTAAAACATCTCGCCCGTGAAATTAGCAGTAGCACCCGAAAAAGTTGCCCCGAATTTTTTGGTATCGCCTCCGTTGATTTTAATATTTTCAATAACCTTTTCGCTTTTATTGCGGAAAAGCCCCCCGAAAATCATTTTAAGACCAACTGCAACAATAATTACAGGAAGTCCCAATTTCCAAAGCATTGAAAACTCCAGAATATCCTGACAGCAAAGGAGAAGGAAAACGCCTGCTGCCAGACCTAAAATATTACTGTATTTATCCTTAGAAGTAAATATTCCTATAAAGCAAGGAATTATTATAAAAAGAGTCCACCAACCATCAAAGAAAATATCAATATCGGTAATTTCAAGAGCATTAAGAGCAACTATAACACCAACTGCAACAAGAACAACTCCCCAGATAATGCTTTTAATTTTTTTCATTAATATTCCTCCTTTTATACATTTTAATTATATCATTCCTCAACCTGATATTCTACATCCGCAAATTGCATTGTAACCTCTTCGCGACTAAAACCTTCCAAATCATATCTGTCGGAATAATAGTTATATTTATCAATTGTGAATGTGGAATCAGGCTTGCAGGTAATCATATTGCAACCTCTTTGAGAGCCTTCTTTGGCAATGCCTATGTATGCAATGTAATCTATACTGTAGCCACAGCTGAATGTGATACCCTTGTATTCAGCAGTCAGGCTATTATAATGGTCATGACCTGTGTGCATAGCTTTAGTTGACTTCAGTTCAAGCATTTTTTCAAATAGTTTATCTTCACCAAAACCGCAGTAAACTCTTCTGCCACCCTCACCGATTATACCATCAATGTATTTAAAATCTTCGGTGTCTTTAAAATCATTTTCAACGAATTCGTTCCAAGCATCCATTAATTCAACCAACGGAATATGGAAGAATGCCTGTGTTTTTACAGTTTCAGCATTTTTGTCGATTTTTTTATTTTCAGCATTCATACGCTTGATTTCAGATTCGTACCATTCAACCTGGTTATCGTGAATATTGTCATAAGTGCCTTTCCAGCTTGTAATCATACGGTCATCAACATAAGAAAGAGAATCAATCATAATCAAACCCTGAGTAATAACGCCCTTTGAGTTTTTCACCTCAATTACATGGTTGCCCTCTCCGTCAACATCTTCAGGACCAGGCTGATACAAACAATATTTATAATCATCTTCTGTATAAAAGCCTGCAACTGCTTTTCTGTCAAAATAAGAATAAGGCTCAGCATCATGATTACCGAAGGTTACAGTCCAATAAACGCCAAGACTTTCCATAAGATTTGCAAAAACCTTTGCGCTGGTGTAGTTATTGAAAGTGCCTGCCTGGAAAGGTACAGGATAAGCTATGTCACCTGTTGCAATAACTAAATCAGGCTTTTCTTTTGTAATCATAGTTGCAACAGCTTTAAGTGTCTTTTTATCTCTACCGTGGCACATCCACCCGCTACCGATATGAATATCTGTAAGGTGCATTACCTTAAAATCATCATCGGTAGTAAAATACCAATACCCATTCTCGTCCTTTTCGGGAACAAGCTGATTTTCAATTTCAACCTTATTATATGAGCTTCCTACCTTTAAAAGATTATGAGTTAATATGGTATTAACAACAGCAGTCACAGTTGCAATAGCCACCACCACTATTAAAAAGCCAATCAAAACCTTTTTTGCTTTTTTAGTTTTTTCCTTTGCCATAAAGCAACCCCACCCTTCATTACAGTTTAAGAATATCATAAATTTTCAAACTTTTCAATAAATTCATATTTTGTTAAACATTATTTAAAGTTGCATTTACACATTATTTAAAGTATAATTTGAATATATTAACCTCTATGAAAAAGGGTGATAAAATGAAAAAAGAGAACAAAGTATTGAAAAATGCCTTACATATTTTATTGGGCGCACTTTTAATGGGTCTTTTATGGAGAGTCCGCGGTGAGCACGGTTGGGGCTCATCCTGGGGACTTTTAAATGCTGGTTTTATTTTTACAATGTTTCTTGTTGTTATAAAGGGTAGCCGTCAGAAGCTCGATATTGGTTGGCTCTCCCTTACAGCGCTCTCATTTATGCTGACAACACCCGGTTGGGGCACTCTTTTAAGCCAGATAACAGGAATTATTTATGATGCAGAGGATTGGTCAATGGGCGGTAGTGATGTTTATACCTCAGTTGGTTCTGCGGTATTTTTAATGCTTTGCCTTGGCTTTGGTCTTGCATCCCTTTTTGGCATAATGCTTGGTCGTGGTTTCAGCGAAAAGCAATGGAAACTCAAGGACTTTGTTATTCTCATTGCAGTTTTCTACATAACCGATTTAATTGCAAGTGCAGTTATTTCACCATTTATTCTTAACGCAGTTCAGCCTGAGGCTGCCGAGCTTTTCGAAAAAGGATTAGAAATCCAGAATATTGATGGCTCCGCTTATGAGCTTTATATGGAGCATTTCAAGGATGTTTCCTGGGCAAAGAAAATCGATGGCGGCAGAAATTATTTCCAGTCCTGCGATGTTATTACCGCAACAATTAAAGCAATCGCTTCTCTTATAACAGTACGCTTTATTATTAAAGATAAAATTTCTGCAAAAACAGGTTTGGTTGTTTGCTCCGCCTTTGCAATTGCTATCACTCTTGCCGACCTTTTCTTCTATTTCGGAAATGGTGGTTATCACGAGCTTCACGCCCCCTATCTCCCCGAATTTTTCTATGCCTGGGGTTGCTGGGAATATTTCACCGGCTTTATAGCAGGTGGAATTATCACAGCTTTCATTATAAAACTCAAGCCACAAAGCGATGTTCCTGAGCTTGCTTTCTCAAATATCAAAGAGAAACCCAAAGCAATTCTCACCTTTATTTTAGGCACACTTTTTATGATTGGTGTGAATATCGTAAGGCCGGTTCTTGTAAGATATGAGGACTCGGATTTTATGATTATTGCCATAATTATTGCAGTTTTATATACAATTGGTTTTGTTGCTGTTCTTGTAAAATTCTATGGCTTCAACGCCTCAAAAACCCATATTGAAAAATATTATGCTTATCTCTTACTCTTCTTTGTTACATACATAAATATTGTTTATCTTCTTATCGGTACACCCGATTGCACCCATCTTTTCAGAAATTCCGGCTTCCAACACACTATGGCAATTCTCTCTGCCTGTATCATAATTGTGTGGCTGGCTTTCAGTAAAAATAAAATAGCTGAGGAAAACAAAAATGGTATTTAGAGAATTTTTAAAAAACGCAGCTCATGTAGTACCAAGTGAAAATCAACTAAGCCATTTAAGAGAAACGCCCTTTTATGCTTTTGTGCATTTCAGCCCCAATACCTACACAAATCTTGAATGGGGTGACGGAACAGAAGACCCTGCAATATTTAACCCCACAGAGCTTGATTGTGACCAATGGGCGAAAGCTATTAAGGATGCAGGGATGAAAGGAATGGTACTTACTGCAAAGCACCACGATGGCTTCTGCCTCTGGCAAACAAAATATACTGAGCACTCAATGAAAAACAGCCCTTATAAAAACGGAAAGGGCGATATTGTAAAAGAATGTGCAGAGGCTTGTAAAAGACACGATATTAAATTCGGCTTTTACCTCTCCCCTTGGGACAGAAACTCAAAATACTACGGTACCGATGAATATAATACCTATTATAAAAACCAACTTATCGAGCTTTTAACCAACTATGGCGAGATTTTCTATGTATGGTTTGATGGTGCCTGCGGTGAGGGTCCCAACGGCAAGAAACAGGTTTATGATTTTGAGGGGTATGTTGACCTTGTAAAAAAATATCAGCCTCATGCAAATATCTTTCACGATGGCGGAACAATCCGTTGGTGCGGTAATGAAGCAGGTAAAGCACCCTTTGCCCAATGGGCAGTTGTACCCGTGGAGCTTTGCCCAATGAATAAACCGCAAACTGAAGGTTCTTTGGTAGATGGTAGTCTTGAGTTTTTATATAACACAGATATTACAATCGGTTCTATTCAGAATATTATGTATTCAAAAGGTCTTGTTTTTGCTCCTGCAGAAACTGATATGTCCATAAGACCCGGTTGGTTCTACCATAAAGATGAAGAACCTCACTCCTTGGAAAGACTTTTCACAACATACATTAACACAGTTGGTAATAACTCCACCTTTAACCTTAACATTCCCCCCATGCCCAACGGCAAATTTGACCCGAGGGACTTAGAAAGACTTCACGAATTGGGTGAACTAGTAAGAAAAGAATTCAAAGAAAATCTTGCAGAGGGAATTGAATTCCAGACCCTTGAGGGCTTCGGAGAAACTCAACCCGAATACACCTTAAATTTAAATAAAAAAGTAAAAATCAAGTATATTGAAATTGCGGAAAGAATAAGCGAGGGTCAAAGGGTTGAAAGCTTTGTTATCTTCTACAAAAACAAAGATAAGCTTTGGGAAGAAGCAGGAAAAAGCACCACTATCGGTAGCAGAAAAATTGTTAAAATTGACACCTGCGAAACTGATGAAATCAAAATCCGCATCACCTCTTCAAGAGATGTTCCCGATATTGAATGGATTAAGGTTTATTAAGTTTTAATTCCTTTTTATATTGACATACAAAGGAAAAATATCGTAAAATAAATACAATATTATATAAGGAAGGTAATTATCATGATAAATATGCCTCAGGTAAAATTAGGTATTGTAGCAGTTTCCCGTGACTGTTTCCCTATGACTCTTTCCGAGGGCAGACGCTCTGCAATTGTGAAAGAATATGCAAAATACGGTGAAATCTATGAATGCCCCGTTTGCATTGAAAATGAAAAAGATATGCTCAAGGCTTGCGAAGATGTAAAAAATGCAGGTTGTAACGCTCTTGTTATCTACCTTGGTAACTTCGGTCCTGAATCTGCAGAAACTCTTCTTGCAAGACATTTTGGCGGTCCTGTTATGTATTGTGCAGCTGCAGAAGAAAGCCAGAATGATCTTCTCGACGGCAGAGGTGACGCTTACTGTGGTGTACTTAACTTAAGCTATAACCTTAAATTAAGAAACATCAAGGCTTACATACCCGAATATCCCGTTGGCGATGCGGTAGACTGTGCAAAAATGATTGCCGATTTTGTTCCCGTAGCAAGAGCAATTCTCGCTCTCAAAAATCTTAAAATCATTTCCTTCGGTCCTCGTCCTCAGGATTTCCTAGCTTGTAATGCTCCCATTAAATGCCTTCATGACTTAGGCGTTGAAATTGAAGAAAACAGTGAGCTTGACCTTTTCGCTTCCTTTAACGCCCACGCAGGCGATGAGAGAATCCCCGCAGTTGTTAAGGATATGGAAAATGAGCTTGGAGAAGGCAACAAAAAGCCTGAAATCCTTGAAAAGCTTGCTCAGTATGAGCTCACTCTTCTTGACTGGGTTGAGGCTCATAAGGGTTCAAGAGAATATGTTGCAATCGCAGGTAAATGCTGGCCCGCATTCCAGACAGAGTTCAAATTTGTTCCCTGCTATGTAAACAGCAGACTTGCTTCACGTGGCATACCCGTTTCCTGTGAGGTTGATATTTACGGCGTTCTTTCCGAGTATATCGGTGCTTGTGTAAGTAACGATGCAGTTACTCTTCTTGATATTAACAACTCCGTACCTCGTGATATGTATGATGCTGAAATCGGTGGCAAAACACCTTACAGCTTCACAGATACATTTATGGGCTTCCATTGTGGTAATACTCCTTCTTGTAAGCTCAGCTTCTGTGAAATGAAATATCAGAAGATTATGGCAAGAGCTCTTCCCAAGGAATACACAAATGGTACTCTTGAAGGCGACATCGCTCCCGGTGATATTACATTCTTCCGTTTGCAGTCCACTGCAGATAGCGAGCTTCGCGCATATATTGCTCAGGGTGAGGTTCTTCCCGTTGCAACCCGTTCATTTGGTGGTATCGGTGTATTTGCAATTCCCGAAATGGGCAGATTCTATCGCCATGTTCTCATTGAGGGCAATTTCCCTCATCACGGTGCAGTTGCTTTCGGTCACCACGGCAAAGCACTCTTTGAAGTGTTCAAATATCTTGGTGTTGAAAACATCGGCTACAACCAGCCCAAATCACTCCCCTATAGAACCGAAAATCCTTTCTGCTAAATAACATAATGTTCCCGTAACAAGATTTTAAAAAATCTTGTTACGGGAACTATTTTTTATTCAACAAATTCTTGACCTGGTTCACCCATAATTTTCATTTCAGCATATCTGATACCGGAAAGGTTTTTAGTGGAGTCAGGTCCTACAATACCTTTTACATCAACCCATGTGCCATCTTCGGGAATTTCAACATCACCATTAAAAATAACCTCAATAGGAATCATTTCTGATGAAGAACTCTCTTCATGATTATGATGTTCATGACCTTCATGGGAATAATTTCTATAAACCCAATACTGAACAGCTCCACCTGTAAATTCTTTTGTTATAAACATACCCTGAAGATGAATTTCAGCACCACCAAAAGCGGCGTAATTTTCATCATCTTGTTCTGCTTGATAAGTTTCATCAAGTGTTGTAATCCAATAATAGAAGGTGTCATCTGTTACCTCGATTTTCACCTTGCTTTTATCTTCATGAGAACCGCCATCTTTTTCGATTTTTTCAAGGGAGGCTTTTACTGAATCTCTCTCATCGAAGAAAGCTTGCTCAATCTGCTCAAAACGTTCGTTTTCAAGCTTGGTGTTATACCAACCTGCGAAAATTACTGCAATAACACCTACTATAAACACACCAAGAATACAAAGGTTAATTATGGTAACTTTTTTTCTGAAAGCTGCATCTGCATAATCTTTTTTGCTCATACCCTCAGGAATTATTTCCTGCTTGGGTGTTTTTTTGTTTTTAGCCATACTAATTCACCTTAGTCTTTGAAAAATTGAGGTAAATATGCCTTGTGTGCCTCTTTCATTTCTTCAAAGCAGGATTTCGCCTGAGCAAAATCACCGCAAAGAGGATGGAGCATAAGAGCATTGAGAGCATCCTCGTCAGAGCCCTTCACAGCTGCTTCAACAGTGTATTTCTCATAAGACTTAACTGTTCTCATAAGGCTGATAATATGACGGTTATTAAACTCGCCAATCTCAACGGGTTTAGCTCCGTCTGCACCGATAACTGCTGCAATTTCAACAATATCGTCATTATCCATAAATTTAAGAGTGCCGTTGTTTTTGATGTTAACAACGTGAACATCGTTTTTATCATTTGCAATTGAATCAATAAGAGAAACTGCTGCAAGAGAATATTTGTAGCCACCGCGCTGTTCAAGAAGAGCGGGTTTAATAACAAGCTCATTGTCACTGTAAAGCTCAAGAAGCTGTTCTTCAATTTCCATACAAACCTGTGCACGGCTCTTTGAACCCTGCTTTAAGTGAGCAAGCTTTGCTGCACGGCTATAGTAGTACTGAAGATATGATGATGGGAAGCCCTTGCAAGCGTTAAGGCATTCCATATCGAAGCCATCGTCATGAATATTTTTCATAACTGTGGGAGCAAAATCATCATCGAAAATTGCATCTATTTTTTCTTCGCCGTTTACGAGAACAGATGTAATCCAGCTAAGATGGTTAAGACCAAGGTATGTAATATCTGCATCCTCACCTACTGCAGCCTTAACGTCATCAATCATAGCAATAGGAACGTTGCAAAGACCCATTGTTTTAACATTTGTGTGGTTAAGAAGGAATTCAGAAATAATACCTGAAGGATTTGTGAAGTTAATAAGCCATGCATCAGGGCAAATCGCTTCAATTCTCTCTGCAATATTCTTCATAACGGGAATTGTTCGGAGAGCCTTGAAGAAACCACCGATACCTGTTGTTTCCTGACCGATAAGGTCATGCTTGAGAGGAATTGATTCATCAATGTGGCGACAAGGAAGCTTACCAACACGAATCTGAGTAACAACGAAATCTGCGCCCTGTAAAGCAAGGTCAAGGTCATCTGTCATAACAACTTCGCAATCAATACCTGCGCTCTTAAGCATACGAACACAAAGACCGCCAACGATAGTACGCTTTCTTTCATCAATATCCATAAAAGCAACTCTTTTAAGTTTAAGAGAGTCCTTTGCTTCAATAAAACCATAGATAAGCTCGGGGCAATATGTGCTACCTGAACCAATGACAGTTAAATTAATTTCTTTCATTTATTTCAAGTCCTTTCGGAAAAATTTTAAATGTTGTATCAGTCTTCAAGAAGCCAGTTAATGCAACCTGTAACGGGTGCGCAGTTAAGCTTAATGAAATTGAACTTTCTGCCTGTTTTTTCGGCAACAAGCTCTGCCATTCTGTCTGTGTATTTCTGTGAGGGAAGCTTTGTGTGAATTGAACCTGAGAGAACAACATTGATTTCATCACCGAAATTCATTTTGTTAACATGACCGCAAATGAAATCTGCGCCTCTCTGAGCCATTTCTTCAATAACCTTAAGTGCTTCTTCATCATCATTATTTGCTGCTTCAAAGAATGAAACAATAAGCATTCTGAGGAAATCCTCGCCTTTTTCTTCATCTTCAAGAACTGCAATAGCATCAAGAAGTGTTGCTCTATCTTTAATACCTGCTTTTTCGCCCATTAAAGCAGTAATCTGCGATTTTACTTTACCAAGGCAAATTTCATCATACATAATTCTGAAAGCCTGAGAGCCAACCCAGTGACCATTACCTTTGTCACCTGAAAGCACATCAAAACCGCCAATCTGAAGCATATTGCCATCATTATCAAGGCAGTTGCAGCAAGTACCTGTACCACAGTTATAACCGATACCTGCGCCTGCGCCAACGCCTGCTTTAATAACGATGAAACCGTCATTGTAGATTCTTGCACCTGTAATGCCAAGCTTACCAAGTTCAACCTGCATTTCATCGTGCTGATAAGGATGGTCGATACCTGCAAGACCCATTAAAATACCGCTGATATCGGAAAGTTCAAGGTTTGCTTTAGCAATAAGACCCTTGATGCCATCTGCAATAATGCCCGCAGCCTGAGGAATTGCACCTTCAAGGTTTTCATGGTTTGAGCCTTCAGTTTCGTTTTGAGCAACAACATTTTTGTTTTCATCAAAAAGAGCAAATGCGGTTTTTGTTCCGCCACCATCAACACCAATATAATATTTCATAATCATTCCTCAACTTTCTCAAAGCATTCTTCGCAAACTTCCTCAAGGCAATAAATACCTCTGCGGAAATCTTCTCTGTCAATCCATCTGCCGTTTGTGAAATCCGGAACAGGAACAGGAGCACCACCCATTGCAACTGACTGCTCTGAAAGGCAGGTAATTGCCATCCATGCAGCTGTGTCATAAACGTCAATGGGAGGTTGACCGCCTTCATAAACTGCGTCAACATAAGCAGAAAGAACAAGATAGTCCATACCGCCGTGGCCTGCTTTAATTCCGCCCTTTTCATAAGCTACCCATAAAGGATGCTCATATTTATCTCTCCAGGGACCAAAATCATCCCATTCGTGAGTCCAGCTCTGATGCTCTGTGTGAGTTCCGTCAATATAAATTCTGCCTTTGCCGTCCTCAGGTTCGGAATAGATACCCTTTGTGCCCTGCACTTCGTAGTCACGGGTGTAAGGACGAGGAAGTGTACAGTCATGTGTCAATTTAATTGTTTCTCCGCCTGCGCATTTGATAATTGTTGTGACAATATCACCGCATTTGAAATCTGTGTTATAAAGGTCGTATTCTTCGCCTTTGTTATCTTTAATCCACTGGTGAAGACCACGAGCCTTACTTGCAACAGAGTTAACTGTTAAGAAACGGTTACCTCTGTTAATTCGAAGAGCTTTGGCAATCGGTCCTAACTGATGTGTTGGGTAAAGTTCACCATTACGGTTCATAAAGTTAAAGAGTCTGCCGTGAATATTCTCTCTGCCCAGAGCAATTTCATCACGCAAATCGTGGCGATAACCACCTTCCATATGTACGATTTCACCGAAAATGCCCTGACGAATCATATTGAACACAGCCATTTCGTTACGACAATAGCAGCAGTTTTCAAGAAGCATACAGATTTTGCCTGTTTCCTCACTTGTTCTTACCATCTGCCAACATTCTTCAATAGATGCCGCACCGCCAACTTCAGTTGCAACATGGCAACCTGCTTTCATTGCATCAACTGCAATCCTTGCGTGGGAAATCCACGTTGTTGCAATAACAACTGCATCCAAATCTTCGTTAGCAAACATCTCTTTATAATCAAGGTAAGCGTGAACCGAGTATTCCTTGTTGTTTGCTTTTTCAACAATTTCAATACCTCTCTCTGCTCTTTCAGGAATAAGGTCGCAAACTGCAGGAACCTTAACGCCATCAACCTGCAAAAGAAGCTCAAGCATACTTGAACCTCTTCCGCTGATACCAATAAAGCCGATATTTGCACTTGTTTTTCTCATAATAATCACGTCCTATGTGAAATGTATTTATAATCTTTAACATTTTATCATATTACATTTATATTTGCAATAAAATACCAAAATAAAAACAGCTGAAAAACAAAAAAACACTCTACCCTTTCGGATAGAGTGAGTTTTCACAATTAATTATTGCTCAACAGGATAAACGCTTACTTTCTTGCGGTCTCTACCAAGACGCTCGAAGCGAACCTGACCATCAATAAGTGCAAAGAGTGTATCATCTTTACCCTTACCAACATTTGTACCGGGGTGGATTTTTGTGCCTCTCTGTTTTACAAGGATGTTACCTGCAAGAACATACTGACCGTCAGCTCTTTTGGCACCGAGTCTTTTTGATTCGGAATCACGGCCGTTACGAGTTGAACCCATACCTTTTTTATGAGCAAATAACTGGATATTGATTTTAAGCATTCGTTACACCTCCGTAGTTATCGTAACATTTTTGGGATATTGCTTTCTGAGTTCATTGATATGAAGCTCCAAGCCAAGCAATAGTTCTTTCGTTTTTTCTGCGCTTTCTTCAGGAATTTTCAAAGTCATTTCCCCGTTTTCATCAACAGATACATCTGCATCAACTTTCATTATTTCAATTATGGTATTAGCAGTCATATATGCAACAGAAGAAATTGCGGCGCAAACTATATCGCTACCATGAGCGGCATAACCTGCATGACCTTCAAAAGAAAAACCTAAAGGCGCACCATTTTCAGAATGAAAAAATTTAACTTTAATCATTGATTATGCGTTAATAGCTGAAATTTCAACCTTTGTATAGGGCTGTCTGTGACCCATTTTACGTTTTTCATTCTTTTTGGGTTTGTAGGTAGCAACAACGATTTTTTTGCCCTTACCATTTTTGATAACCTTAGCTTCAACAGAAGCACCGTCAACGTAAGGAGCACCAACTTTGATACCGTCGTCTGCACCAACAGCGATAACCTTATCGAAGGTTATAGTGGAATCAGCTTCAACTTCAAGCTTTTCGATGAAAATAACATCGCCGCTCTGAACTTTGTACTGTTTTCCGCCTGTTTCGATGATTGCGTACATAGATTTTTACCTGCTTTCTTTCAGTCTCGCTAACAAGGCACACCATCTGCTTCAGGTGTTTATAGACGCACCTATAGCGTCCGCCCTTAATATGCGGCAAATGGTATTTTAGCAGAACACTTCCCCTTTGTCAAGAGAAAATCCGCTTTTTTCCATCTCTTTTTTCATATCTTCTGGAAGCTCCGCCACAAAGGTAAGCTCCTCATTTGTTATAGGGTGAATAATTTTTACTTTGCAACAATGAAGAGCAGCTCTTTTAATATTCTCAGTGGCTTTCGCCCCATACATCTCATCACCTACAAGAGCGTTACCTATATAAGCCATATGAACTCTTATCTGGTGAGTTCTTCCCGTAACTGTTTTCACCTCTAACAATGTTTTATCATCAAAATTTTTCAGCGCTTTCCAATTAGTTATTGCTTTGTCACCTTGCTCCCCTACGGCGCGAATGGTCTTATTTATATCAGGTCTGTAAATGGGAGCATTAACTGTCCCCACCCCATCTAAAACACCCTCTACCAAAGCTAAGTATGTTTTATCAAGGTTACCATTCAATTTTGATGCAACAAAAGCATTTTTGGCAAACACCATAACTCCTGAGGTTACTTTATCAAGTCTGCCAACTGCTCTTGCAACAAAACTCTCGTTACCTTCTTTTTTCAGATATGCCGCAACTGCATTACAAAGAGTTCCGTTAGGGTGATTTCTTGTTGGGTGAACCGAAACTCCCGAAGGCTTATTTATAATAAGTAAATCTTCATCCTCGTAAATTACCGAAAGCTCAGTTTCCCAAAGTTGTGGTGCTTCTGTTTTTTCAGGAAGAAATACTGTAACGCAATCCCCTGCCTTAACCTTATCAACAACTCTGCTCTCTTTTCCGTTTATAAAAACAGAATTTTTCGTATGACGAAGAGTCTGAATTATTCGTGTTGATACACCTACGCACTCTCTTAAAAAGTAATATAGGGGTGTTCCATTGAATTCTGCTGAAACTGAATATTCTATTTTTCTCAAAACACCACCCCTTTGTTAAAAATGTGAATAATTGAATATACAAATGCATATACAAGGTCAAAAAAAGTCAAATGTTCAAAACTTTGTCAATGTAAAGTCAGTGAGCTTTACGTGTTTTTTCCTTTTTAGAATTTTAAAAAGTTCTGAACCCGTAGTTGTTGACATTTTAGACACAGTTTTGAACATTGTCAAGTTATCAGCTTTACAGTTTTTATATTCATTTCCTGTTGTAATAAATGAATAAAACTAACCCAAAACCTCAGAATATACAGTTTTAAGCTATATATTTTTACTTTATTGCAAATTCAAAAGCTTTTCTGTCTTTAAATCTTGCAACAAAATCGAAACCTGCTTCTCTTGCCATTTCGTATGCTCTGGGAATACCAAAACCGATGCGCTCTGCATAGTGCGAATCGGAACCAACGCTTACAAGTCTACCGCCTAATTCTTTATATCTTTTGATAGTATCAATATCAGGTGCAGGCTTGTTTATAGGGTATTTAAGACCGCCCATATTGATTTCCAAAGCTTTATCTTTTTCGGCGCAAAGCTTTAAGATTTCATCAATCTTTTTTGAATATTTATTTATATCTTCAACATAACCGCAAAGGTTAAAAATGTATCTGAAAGGATATGTAATATGAGCTAAAATTTCAAAATTGCCCCATTGAAGCATCTCCAGAAGCTCATCAAAATATTCATTCATTAAAGCCTGAACATCAAATCCGTCAAAGGTTTTAAAATCATAAAAATCAGGCTTTCCTCTTAGATTATGAATAGAGCCGATTATAACATCATAATCATTTTTATTTATAATTTCTTCTGCAAGGTCAGGAACATAATGTGGCTGTGCAAGCTCAATTCCTCTAAGAATTTCAATTTTTCCTTCAAAAGCCTTTTGTGCCTTTGAAACCTCACAGAAACTGCGTTCTGCCCTTTTATCAAAACCATCTCTGTAAAAAACATCAACTTCACAATGGTCAGTAAAAGCAACAATTTGAATACCGTTTTGTGCCGCAACCTCTGCCATATATTCCACAGGATGATTACCATCCTGAGAACTGTCCGTATGAGTATGTAAATCAATAATTTTTATTTCGCTCATAGTAAAACCTTCTTTCAAAATATCATAATAGCACAAAATAATACAAAATAACAGAGTTTATTGCAAAATATATATCTTTTAATATAAGAAAATTTGTGCTATTATATTGTTTGAAAGGAGTGGCAGTATGAAACTCATTTTAAAAGCAAATTCAAAAATCAATCTTATTTTAGATATAACCGGTATTAAGAAAAACGGCTATCACAAGCTTTTTACTATTATGCAGTCCATAAGCCTTGGTGACATTATAACCGTTGAAAAAACTGATGGCGATGAAATTACCGTTACCTGTGATACCGAGGGTGTACCCACAGATAAAAAAAATATCGTTTACAAATGTGCCGAAAAGTTTTTTGAGTATGCAGATATAAAAGAAAACACAGGTATTCATATTCATATTGAGAAGCACACACCTTTTTGCGCAGGTATGGGTGGTGGCAGTGCCGATGGTGCAGCAGTACTTGTTGCCTTGAATAAAATTTTCAACACCAATTATTCCGAAAAAGTTCTTTGCCGAATTGGTGTAAAGGTTGGTGCAGATATTCCCTTCTGCATTATTGGTGGTACTGCACTGTGCCTTGATACAGGTGGGGTTGTAGCCCCGCTCCCCGATTTAGAGGGTTACCATATAGTTGTAGTAAAGCCCAATGATGGAGTTTCTACCAAAGAAGCATATGATGCGGTCGACTCTCTCGAATATATGAAGCACCCAAAAAACGAGCAAATGCTTGAATATTTTGCAGATAGTGATTTCGAAAGCGGCCTTAAGCTTTGCAGTAATGTTTTTGAACAAGCCTTTGATATAAACGGAAGAGTAGATATTAAAGATATAATGAATAAAAACAGAGCAATTGCTTCTTGTATGACAGGCTCAGGCTCGGCAGTTTACGGAATTTTCAAAGAGAAAGAAAACGCAGAAAAAAGTGCAAAGCTTTTAGAAAAGCAATTTTCTAATGTATATATCTGCACACCTGAAAAAGCAGGTGTGGAAATTATTTCTATACAAAACTGAATAAACAAAATAAAAACCGTCCAAAATCACTTTTGAAAGGACGGTTTTTATTATGTCAATTTTTAAATACAAAGCGTTTAACGAAAGAAAAGATAAAATCTTATTATCTGTTGTTGCCGTAGCAATTTCACTTTATATGGCGTTTTCCTGTACTTATTTCACCGCATCTGCCCAAACTGTAAAAGATGATGTTGTAAGACTTCACATTCTTGCAAACAGTGATTCTGAAACAGACCAGGGAGTAAAATTAAAAATACGCGATGCACTTTTACAAACCAATGCAAGTATTTTAAGTAATGATGTTACAAAAGAAAATGCAAAAGAGCATTTTGAAAAATCCAAAGATATTCTTTTGAAAACTGCAAAAGATACTCTTGAAGAAAACGGATTTGATTATGAAGTAAAAATCACCTTACAAGAGGAATATTTCAACACAAGAACCTACGGAAATCTGACTTTTCCTGCAGGCCAATACACCGCATTAAAAGTGGTTTTGGGCGAGGGCGAGGGCAAAAATTGGTGGTGTGTTATGTTTCCGCCATTGTGTGTACCAGCCGCAGATGGAATTGAAACAAATGAAAACACCGCTGACTATCTGACCCAAAGTGGCGAGAAAATAGTCAACGGTGGAGAAAAATATATTGTTAAATTTAAGCTTTTGGAAATATATGAAGAATTATGTAACAAGTTAGGAGTTAGGAATGAGGAGTGAGGAGTGTCGGGACCTGCGGTCGGCAATTATAATACGGCGCATTTTCGCGCCCTGAAACTTGCCACTTTCAACTTTCAATTTAAAAGAACTTGTGCATTACAGCACAAGTTCTTTATGACGTGTTACATGGCAACCAACATTAACTGCAACGGGAAGACCTGCAATATGTGTGGGGGAAGTTTCAATATTAACTGCAAGAGCTGTTATATCGCCACCAAAGCCCTGAGCACCAATGTTAAGCTTGTTGATTTCTGCAAGCATTCGGTTTTCTAAATCCTCGTAAAATTCATCTTCGTTTCTTATAGAAATATCTCTGCAAAGTGCTTTTTTTGAAAGAAGTGCAACGCCCTCAAAATCGCTACCTATACCCACTCCCAAAACAACAGGTGGGCAAGGATTAGAGCCCGCTTCTTTAACAACATTCACAACGAAATCAACAATATCATCAACACTTGCAGAGGGTGTAAACATTTTAATTTTGCTCATATTCTCACTGCCGAAGCCTTTGGGTGCGGCGGTGAGCTTTATTTTGTCACCTTCTACAAGAGAAAGGTGAATTAAAGCAGGTGTATTATCGTTGGTATTTCCCCTTCTTATAGGGTCTTTAACGATTGAGCAACGCATTTTGCCATCAAGGTAAGCTTTTCTGACACCATTGTTGACTGCAGTATTAAAATCTCCATCAACAATATGAACATCCTGACCTAATTCGCAAAAAAGAACTGCCATTCCCGTATCCTGACAAATGGGAATATTAAGCTCTTTTGCTGCATCAAGATTTCTGCAAAGGTCACAGAAAATACCTTTTGCAATAGGATTGGATTCTTCGCTTTCGCATTTACGGATTTTTTCTTCCAAAGAATCTGAAAGCTTTCCGTTTGCTTCAAGGAAAATCCTTTCAACTGCATCCTCAATAAGCTTTGCACTTATTTCTCTCATAGTTTTCACTTCCATAATTTTTAAACCGTGCCGACTACTCGACACGGTTTATAATATGTAACTTAACCTCTTGAATTGCCACCGCGACGAGGTGTTGAAGCACCACGCTTTGCAACATTATTCTTTTTAAGGTCGCTCATCTTTTCATCACTAACGCTTTTGAATTTTGCCATCATATCTTCAAAAGACATTGTTTCGGGCTCACTTTTTTGTGTACCTGTCCATACAGGAGGCTGACTTCTCCTGGGTCTGTCTCCTACAGGACGTTTCGGTTTAGATTCTTCTTCCTGTTCAGGCTGAGCTTTCTTAATTGAAAGTGCCACTTTCCCTTTCTCATTAATGTCAATAACCTTAACCTTAACAACATCGCCTTCAGAAAGCTTTTCATGAATATCTTTAATAAAAGATGATGAAACCTCTGAAATATGTACCATACCTGTTGTTTTGTCGGGAAGCTCCACAAAAGCTCCGAAATTTGTAATGCCTGTAACTTTTCCTTCAAGAATCGCGCCGATTTCCACTGCCATAGTTTACCCCTGTTTTTGATTTGTTATGTTATTCTTCGGAACCTGGTGTTATGTCCACATAAACTCTTTCATCCGGCATAACATACCCTTTTTTCCTTGCATATTCTTCTGCAAGCTCTTTTTTATCACCGTCTTTAATGGCGGCTTTAAGCTCTTCGTTTTCGGAAGCTCTACTTTCATAGATGCTTTCAAGCTCTGTAAGCTGAGCTTGTTTAGCATTTATTTCGCTCTGGGCTTTTATAAACCTTATTCCCATATAAAGCAAGAGAACAAAGCATAAAACAATAACCAAAACGCTACGAGGTTTAAGCTGATTCTTCTTTTTCGCCTTTGCCATAAGCCTTTCCACCCTTCCGTGATTTTTGTGAACCTGCACATAATATACCGAATAAATTATACACGTACACACGCCATTTTGGCAAGACCTTTTTTTGTATTTTCTGAGACTTTTTCCTACTTTTTTTCAAAAAAATGATTAATTTACCAAAAACCTTTTGAAAAAGTCTTTTTAACAAGCGGAAAGGAAAGGAAATAATATTAAAAACATATTTATAAAATCGCTTCAAAAGGCTGACAAAACGGTCTGTCAGTTTAATTACTGCAATACCTAATGAAAAATAATAAAAAACTGCTCCTAGAAGCTCGCCTATAATAATATAAGAACGCACTTCACCCTTGTTTGAAGCAAGAATAAAAATATAGCTCAGAAATGCCACCATAAAAAAATAGAGCAAATCAAAAATTATAACGCTCCATTTTCCTCGCGTAAAAGACAATCTTAAAGCACGTAAAAAATCATACAACACACCTAAAAGAAATCCTACACCTAAGGATGCGAGAAAAATAAGCATTTGTTGGCTTTGTTCAACATTATACATTATCTGAACACTCTCGAAAGGAAGCTACCCGATTTATCGATTATATCGGCATAAGAAATGGCACTTATGTTTCCCTCTATGCACAGCTCCCCTATTTCAAGAGAAAGCTTTGTGATGTGTAATTTTTCGCCTTTAACAGTCAACTCACCATATTCAGTCTGGGCGATAATTGTTTCCTCATCAAAACTTCCTACATCCTTAACACCTGAAACAGAAAGCTTTCTTCTGTCCTCAAGTATGCAGTTATGGGGTAAAATTCCTGTTCTTTTTTCTTCTGTCATAATAAAACACCTCCGCAATACAATTTATGCATTATACGAAGGTGTTATGTTATTTAATTTTATATATTTTCTTCCCAAGTGTAATTATGCAGTTGACCTTTATTCTGAAGCTCGGGATAGCCCAACTGCCTTAAAGCTTCATAAACACCAATTGCAACAGAATTTGAAAGATTAAGACTTCTGGCATCATCAACCATAGGAATTCTTACACATTCATCAGGATGCTTTAACAAAAATTCTTCAGGAAGCCCCTTGGTTTCCTTACCGAAAAAGAGGAATGATTTATGGGAATAAGCTACATCTGAATGGGTTTTTCTTGCCTTGGTAGTAAAAAAGTAATAACTACCATCGGGATTCTTCTCGAAAAAATCATCAAGATTTTCATAATAGGTCAAATCAAGCAGATACCAATAATCAAGCCCTGCTCTTTTTAATTTTTTATCATCAATTGTAAAGCCCATAGGCTTTATAATATGAAGCCTTGCACCTGTTGCCGCACAAGTACGTGCAATATTTCCTGTATTTTGCGGAATTTCAGGTTCCACTAAAACTATGTTAAGCTCGCTCATATTTTACCTAATTCCTTAATATAAAATGGAATTCCTCTCTCAAAATCAACACCATAGGTGATGGGATTTTCCATTGACTGTGTTCTCTTAATGCAGTCACAAACATATCTTACGGCAATACCCATAGCATCATAATATGAAATACCATTAAGAATTGCACCGCAGAAAGAACTTGCAAAAACATCACCTGTACCGTGATACATTCCGGGGAGACGGTCTTGGAAATAATATTGGGCAACTCTTTCATGTCCCATATATGCCGCACCAAGTTTATTTTCCTCAAATGTAACGCCTGTGAGAACAACATTTTTTGCGCCCATATCAAGAAGCTTGTTGAGAAGAGTTTCAATATATTCTTCTGTATGAGGACCTGAAACAAATGGAGTTTCTGTCATAAAACAAGCCTCTGTTATATTAGGAAGAATAATATCTGCTCCACCGCAAAGCTCTGCCATTGCTTTTGCAAATTTTTTATCAAAAATTGCATACATTTTGCCGTGGTCTGCCATGCAAGGGTCTGCAATAAAAATATTATCGTCCCTTTTAAAATCATCTGCAAACTTTTTAACAATATCAATCTGGTCAAAAGAACCGAGGAAGCCTGAATAAATTGCATCGGGCTTTAAATCAATTGATTTCCAATGAGCAGAAATATCGGGCATATCGCAAGTAAGGTCGCGATAAGTGTAGCCGGTAAAACCACCTGTGTGGGTTGATAAAACTGCAGTGGGCATACAAATTGTTTCAACACCGGCAGCAGAAATTACAGGTAATGCAACAGTCAAAGAGCATTTACCGAAACCTGAAATATCATTTATGGCAACAAGTCTTTTTTGATTTTCCATTTTAACACTTCTTTCTTTGCCAAATTAATCTATTATGAATTTTATCACTTCCATTTATTTTTATCAAGTATGTGTGACTACTTTTTCATACACAGGTAAAAATATTTTTAAAACAAAATGGAGGTGTTAAAAATGATGTTAATGGGTTCTGATAAAACAATGAAAATTGGTGGTGCTTTAATGGCAATGGGCGTTGCTGCAGCAGTTACCGCAGGTGTTGTAAATTCAAAAAACAGCACGAAACGAAAAATGAAAAAGCTTGCTAAAAAAAGTGTTAAAACAATGGACGGTATTTTAGACAACGTGCAGTATATGTTCAAATAAAAAGCGAGGGGACATTCCCCTCGTTATTAAAAGGAAGGATTAAATATGAAAAAATTCATTTCAATTTTACTTATACTTTTATTAATCCCCTCATTTGTTGGTTGCGGTAAAAACGATTCAAAAGAAACAACATCATTTTCAAGCGAAGCTAAAACAAGCGAAGCCACCGAGAAACAAGAAAGCACATCCCAAAATGAAAGTGAAAGCCAGACCGAAAGTGCGCCCGCGCCACAACCAATGGACAAAATAAAAAACACAAAGAAAATACTTTACGGTAAAAACACAGGCACTAAGAAAACCTATACAGGATTAGAACCTTTGCCAACAGTTAATCTGCCCGTTATTGACCCCGATAATCTTAAAGGTCTTTCTACATCTACTCATAATCATAGTTATGGAGTTTCAAAGGATGAAGCACCTCACGAAATTTCAGTAAACAATCAGAAATTTTATGAGAAATACGGCGGTTTATGCCTTGATACAAGTGGTAAAAAGATAATTTATTTAACCTTTGACTGCGGTTATGAAAATGGTTGCACAGAAAAAATACTTGATACATTAAAAGAAAAGAAAGTACCTGCGGCATTTTTTGTAACCTTACCAAATGTTAAGGATAACCCCGAAATTATTTCAAGAATGATTAATGAAGGGCATATTGTCGGAAACCATTCGGACACTCACCCAAACTTTTCAAAAATTAATCGCACCCAAATGGCAAAGGAAATTGAAACACTTGATAATTATCTGAGAGAACATTTCGGTTATTCTTCAACCTATTTCCGTTTTCCCGAGGGTGCTTGTTCAGAAAACGCTTTAGAATTAGTACAAAGCATCGGATATACTTCTGTTTTCTGGTCAAGTGCCTACGCAGATTGGGATATAAATAACCCCAAAGGCAAGCAATATGCCTTTGACACAGTAACCGCAAGACTTCACCCCGGTTGCATTCTTCTCTTACACGCTGTTTCACCTGACAACGCCGATGCCTTAGGTGATATAATTGACTATGCAAGAGAACAAGGGTATGAGTTTAGTTCATTATAGTAACTGGAAAGTTGAAAATAGAAAGTGGCAAGTTGTAAAATCAGCAATTATAAAAGTTTCTGGTCGCCAGAATGTAGGGAACGGTCTTGACCGTTCCGTTAAGTTGAAAATCCAAAAATTATACAACGGTCGGGTCAAGACCCGACCCTACATTGCTCTATCTTACTACATCGCTTGGTACAGGCAAGCCTATACCTTACAGTTATGACACTAACCGAACGAACTCACTTAACCCATCTCACTCGTAAGGCACCGGCTTGCCTGTGCCACAGAACAAACACAAAAAACTCATCGGTCAGGTGTAAATCAAAGGATTTACACCTGACCGAATTTTAAACAACGAATAAAAAGCAATCAACTTGACAAAGCCAGGTTAACCACTTGGGTATAATCTTCCATAGTCAGTTCATCGTTTCTATTGATATCTGCAGCTAAGCCATAATAACCTTCTAATTGTCTATGTCCGTTTAAAGCTTTTTCCATTTCAGATAAATCCAAAACATCGACCGCACTGTCACCATTAACATCACCTTGAACAATAAGGGTATAAATATCTGTTACAGGACCATCCGTATAAATCCAGAGAGCAGAATCCGTACCATACAAATATAAATCTCTGTAAACATATGATGGTCTGCCTCTGTAAGTGGCATTTTCTGTGAAGTTCAATATACCGGTAATATCTCTCTGTTCGGTTATAGTTGTAAAAATAAGCTTGTTTTCAAAATCAATGTATGTATCATCAATTCCAAACATATGATAAAGCCTGTTCTGACACATAGAGCTTTTAATTTCAACCCGATTTACAATTTCGCCCTCTGTGTTTTTATCAGTGCTTGTCATAACGCAGTAATAGTACTGATACGCTTTATAATCTTCAGGATTAAATGTTTTATCAGTTGCATTGGTTATCAACTTATCATCAGCATCTCCCTGAATATTATCCGTTGACCCATACCATTGATATGTTCTGTTAAAACCACGTGCATCGAATTCAAGTGGCTTATATGAATACTTATCCCATACAGGTTCAATATCTTCTACAATGGCAGTTTCTTGAGTTATTTCATAAAACGGCACTTTGTTTTCAGTTGCCCATTGCTCTGTATAAGTCCCCTTTGAACCATAAACTGCATAGCTCATCTGGTCGTGTATGTAATCTGTTGTTGGAACACAATATTTCAAGGTTGCAGGCAGACAAAGGTCAACTGTTATGGGGCGATAATACTCACAGTAAAACGTCGCATTATCTTCTGTGGCAATAATGTTGGGTAAACTATACATATATTGAACACTTGATAAATAAAGGCGTTTTATTGCTGTATGATATAAAGCTGTTTCTCCAAGAGTTTCCATTGATGGCAAGTCAAGCACACACCCCATTATAGAGCCATTAAAAATGTTAGCAGTTGCTTCTGCACTATTAACCGTAAAAGTTTCTGTTATACCATCAAAGTTGTATTCATCCATAAAAGTTGCTTTAGGTGCATAGAAGGTTCTCAAATTACTAGAAAAACCTCCTGTATGCGTAGTCATATCAAAGGCAGCGTAGCTTATTTTTTCACATTCGGGTAAATATACTTCTCTAAGTTTATCATCCATTTTAAATGCGTTTTCTCCTATACGTTTAACTTTAGGAAAATTAGCGCCGATGAAAGAAGCCCAATAAAACGCCCAAGGATATATTTCTTCGCAATTAGGAAAGAAAATCTCCTTGATATTCCATAATCCTGAAACAGCATAGTAACCTAATGCTTTAACATTATACCCCCAAATATACTTTAAATTTGGACAATCGCAAAAGCAACTAATTTGGTCATCAAATGTTATTGTTCGATCATAGTCATCATCCGTCCAACCTAAATACTCTACAGTATCAGGCATTACAACACCTTTTAGTGTCTCGTTTTGAAATGCCCCGTATTTTAAATCAACAACTTTTATCCCATTAATATATTCAGGTATTTTAAGGTATTCTACATCGCCTGTATAGGCAGTTATAACACCATCTTCAGTTACAGTGAACATATCATCGGTGCCAACAAACATAGATATTATGTCTTTTGTTACACATCTGCTTCTTGAACCATTTTTATACGAAACAGCACGGAAGCGAATTTCAGCGTTTTCAAACTCATAAGGCTCTGTATAAAGCATACCATTGGTTGGAGAGGGATAAGTTCCATCAATTGTATAATAAATTTCCGCACCATTTTCAGCATATAATTCAACAGCAACTTTGCCATTATACTGCCTCTCATTATGACTGAAGGTAGGCTCTGATATTGTCGGAAAATTAAATAACTCCACCGCATTTACAACACCACTACCAAACCAACCTTTAGTATATGGTTCATAAATCTCATTACCGCAATTTTTAATTGCTCTCATTCTATCTTCAAAAGTCATTGTTTGATGAGTTGCATAAAACATTGCATAAATTCCAGCCATAAGAGGCGATGAAAACGATGTGCCATCGGCATAGCCAAATTCATTGTTAATACTACAAACAGGAACATTATCACCCGGTGCAAATATAGTTACAGGCTTACCCCAGCATGAAAAGCTTGCCGGTACATCATAAATATTATTTGCACCAACCGTAACTGTTCTATCTGAGGCATTCAAAGGGTGAGCCAGAAGTCTTTCCAAATCGCCACCCTTGTTTCCTGCAGAATTGAAAATCATACAGGATTTTTCATAGGCGTAATCAATAACCTCTTCCATTAATTCGTCTCCACCAAAAGCAGAAAAGCTACAGTTTACTGCATCAACCCCAAAATCAACTGCCGTTAAAATTGCTGTTGCAGCTAAAGCAATGCTATCTATGCTGCCATCTTTTTTTACACATCTGTAATGAGCAATTTTCACATTATCGGTTGTGCAGTTATATATCATACTTGTAACCATTGTTCCGTGACCGTTATAATCCTGTTCGGAATCAGGGTCATGTTCACCTGAATTATTAAATCCTGTTTCAATTATTCTGTCTGAAAAATAGTTATTATTAAAATCGTAACCTGTATCAACTACACCAATAACTATTTCAGGTAAATCTGCATCCTTGTATTTATCAAGAACAAAATTCATACCTGTTGATTCTATATACCAGGCTTTTCTATAATCTTCATAAGTTAAACCTGTAGTTTCTTCTGTTTCCTCTTCTATATTTTGCAATGCGTTATATGAAACATCGTATTTAACAGATAAAATATCTTTATCTGCACAGTATTTTTCATATGCATAGTTGGTATCTTCTTCGTTTTCAAACTGAACTATGTAGAAATTGGAAAAACCACTTACAATGTCAACCGAATTATATTTTTCGATGGGTTCATCCGATTGAACAATAAGGCGACTACAATAATTTATATCCCAATCAGAAACTTCTGCTGTTTCTTCTGCTTCAAGCACAGATTCCTCGGGAGTTATATACTCAGCATCACTATACTCCCCTACTAAAGCTGTCACATCCTCGCAGAACTCTTCTACATTTTCTGTGGCAACAAATTCTTCCGTTGCCGAAACAGGAACACAGATTATTGATGCGAGTAATGAAACACATAAAATAGTGCTTATAATTTTCTTCATATAAATCCCCTTCTTTTATCCTCTATTATTAAGTGCCATTTTTAGAAAAAGTTGACATAAAAATTTCTCAAAAGCGTTAATCATCCCCTTAAAAGAACAAACTGATATGTTGCGATACACTTTCAATTATATCTGTAAATCCGAAATAATTCTGCAAATTTGCCGAAATGCAGAAAAATCGTGCCGAAATGCAAGAAAATTCACCAAAAAGCCTAAAAAAACAAAAAGTGCGCCCACCGAAGCAGACGCACAAAAAACGCAAACTCCGATAGTCGCCAAACCAATTCAATATAAAGGGCAATAAGCACCAACATATCGCGGAATTTGCATTTTTATCAAATTCACATATATGTTGATACGAAAAGGAAGCATTATTCCTATAAAAAATAGAAATTGCCCTCATTTTTATATTCAATTGGTTTGGCATTTTTAGTTTATCACAATTTACAACTTTTATCAATATATTTTTAAAAGAGAATTGATAACTTGAAACTATTTTAATATGTTTTATATTTTAAAATTCAGAACAAAAAAATTGATGACGGTTCCCCTCTCTTCGAAGGCAGGTTCAAAAAACTATAACCTTTTTCTTCTGAATTTATATATTCTATAATAAAGCTTAACTAATGAACTCAAAATCACATCTTTAATATATGTAATTATATTAATTAAATTACATATATTAGATTCTCCAACATAACAAATGACCTCACTCCAAAACTGCTTTTGGAATGAGGTCATAAAATTTTTATTCAGTTCTCAAAGCTTCTACAGGATCCTTCTTCGCTGCTATTCTTGAGGGAATAAGACCTGCGATAAGTGTGAGAGAAACGCTTATTATTACGAGCACTACTGCCGCAACAGGTGGCAGAGCTGCCGCCGCAGGAATATGAGCTGCATATTTGAGAAGCAAGTTAATGGGAATTTCTAACAGTAATGTTGAAAGAATACCGATTATACCTGCACCAAGACCGATAACTGCCGTTTCTGCATTGAAAACTCTTGCAATATCTTTCTTTGAAGCACCAATACTTCTAAGAATACCGATTTCCTTTGTTCTTTCAAGAACGGAAATATAGGTAATAATACCAATCATAACAGAGGAAACCACAAGGGAAATTGCAACGAAGCAAACAAGCACATAGGTAACAACGTCAATAATTGTTGTTAAGCTACTCATAAGCATACCGATATAGTCAGAAACCTTAATCTGAGCTTCCTCGTGACCGTCTGCAACTACCTGCTCATTATAATATTCAATAAGCTCGTTAAGTCTTTCCTTTGCTTCAAAGCTCTTGGGGTAGAAATAAATGCTTGTAGGTGTTTCAAAGGTTGAATAACCAATCTTATCAAGAGTTCCTGACAGAGAGCTCTTTGCAGTCATCGTATCAACATAAGCCTGCTTAATGGCGAGAACCTGTTCATCAGTAAGGAAGCCTTCCATAAGCTTTTTCTGAAGCTCTGTCATATCGTCAAAGCCAAACATAGCTCCCATATCCATCAAATTAACCTCAGACATATCCATACCCTCAGCCATAGACATAAAGGGTGTATAGTCAAGATAATTAAAATCAATAAGACCTAAGTCAACATCCTTGAGGTCGAAATCGTTAACTGTAAGGTGTGAAAATTCAAGACCTGTAAGAACATCCTTGGTTGTGTCTGCAAGCTGTTCTTTAACAACATCTCTAGTAGCGGTTTCTTCAATGGCGTAATCCATAAGATCACGCATATAACCGATACCACCCGTACCTAAAGAAAGAGTGTTGTTTTCATCGGGCTTTAATATACCAACAATACGGAGCTCCTGACCCTCATCAACAAGCTTTTTAACAAAATAATCGTTGGCACTGTTATCGCTCCAGAGGCCTGTTTTCTTATCCTTAACGAAATAATCTGCGCTTAAAACAAGCTTGAATTTCATATCAAGAATTTCATCATAAGAATATTCGGTAATATCTTCTTTCTCTAAAGATTCACCGCTTGCAAGAGCCTGCATAATATTCTTTGTAAATTCTTCCTGATCTTTGAGACCAAGAGCATAAACAACAAGCTCGTTTATCATATTGTTACCGTCAACAATAAGTACAACCTCGTTGAATTTCTCAGGCATTTTACCTGCAATAACGTCATATTGGGCATCCATTAATTCATCGTCACCGATAAGCTCAATCCACGCATTAACGGGCATCATACTTGTCATAGAGGATGCCATATCCCCCATACCCTCCATCATTGGCATATTTTCCATCATGGTGCTGGGGTTAACTTTAACAAGTCCGTTTTCGGTGTCTGCTCGGTAGATATTCAAATCTGTGCTGTATTTATACTGAACATCGTTGCAGACCTCATCAAATTCTGCCTGATTATCTTCTATATATTTCTTGAAATTATCAAGGTTATTTGACGTAGATTCAGAAATAAAGGCATTAACCATCTGCATAAGGGACTCATTAACATAGACTTTATCCCCCTTATCTTCATCCACACCCTCAACCATTTCAGTTGTAATACCCGTAAATGAGGTCATAATGCTTTCTAAATCGAAGGTCTGTTTTTCAACGGTCATAGGATAGGAAAGGAGCATATCCTCCTGAATTCTGTCAATATAAACCTGAATACCGTTTGAAAGAGCAAGAACCAGAGCAATACCGATAATACCGATGCTACCTGCAAAAGCAGTCAGGAATGTTCTTGCACTTTTAGTTCTTAAGTTATTTATGCTCAGTGAAAAAGCAGAAGCAAAGGACATTGACTTTTTGCCCTTTTCTTTTGTATTTTCAAATCTTACCTTTTCATTTGCCTTATCGCTTTCGTCGGGCTCAAAAGGATTTGAGTCGCTGATAACCTCACCATCAAGGCATCTGATAATTCGGTTTGAATAAGTTTCGGCAAGGTCAGGGTTATGAGTAACCATAATAATGAGCTTATCTTTAGAAATCTCCTTAAGAAGCTCCATAATCTGAACGCTTGTTTCTGTATCAAGAGCACCTGTGGGTTCATCTGCCAGAAGAATATCAGGGTCATTTATAAGCGCACGGGCAATAGCAACCCTCTGCATCTGACCACCTGACATCTGAGTAGGCTTTTTATGAATCTGGTTTTCAAGACCAACCTTTTTAAGCGCTTCAATCGCTCTTTTTCTTCTTTCCTTTTTAGAAACACCTGAAAGAGTGAGAGCAAGCTCAACATTTGAAAGTACTGTCTGATGCTGAATAAGGTTATAGCTCTGGAAAACGAAGCCTATTGAATGATTGCGATATGTGTCCCAATCGCTATCGTTAAAATGCTTCGTTGATTTGCCGTTTATCTGCAAATCACCACTTGTATATCTATCAAGACCACCGATAATATTAAGAAGAGTTGTTTTACCACAACCTGACGGACCTAAAACCGCAACGAACTCGCTCTCACGGAAATTGATGTCAATTCCCTTGAGAGCTCTTACGGTTGTGTCACCGGTAACATAATCTTTAACTATATTTTTTAATACTAACATAATTGATTACCTACCTTAATAGTAGAGTCGTTTTCTGTTACAGAAAAGTATTATACCGATTACGGCTGAAACTGATGCAAAGCCACCAATTATATAAAGAATGGTATAGTCCTTGGTGGGTTCTTTATAAATAATCGTGGGATTATATTCTTCATCAACAACTATTTCAATCTGTGCTCTTTCTTTAAAGAGTAAATTATAAAGCCATTCAATAAGTTCATCTTCAGTCATCTGCTTAAACTGCTCACCGATTGAGCTTGAATAAGTTGCAAAAGTATCGTTACCGCTACCCATTGTGCCAATAAGAAGATTTTCGTTACCGGGCATTTTGAGTGTTTTTGCAAGAACTCTCAAAAGAGTTAGCAGAACACCTGTCTGGTCCGCTTCAATATATGAATACTTAACATTGTTGCCATCAACAACCATTTTACTTTGCTTTTCGGTTTTAGTGCCGATTCCTGCAAAAGTATTTATATCAAACTCTGCAATTTTCATCCCCGAATCTTCAAGCATACCGCCCAAAAGCTTATTTAAATCAAGCTCATTTGTTAATGCAGTAGTATCCAATTCCATATTAATAACTCCCGACATACGAGATGTTAACGCATTTACGGGAATAAGAAGATTTGAAAGGCATATTTCCAAAGAACCGCTGTTAAGGAAATAAACAATATTGGGTAAAATCCTTGTAAGAGTTTTAACAGGATTATCAAAAATCTCATCAAGCAAATCGAAAACAGGCTCTGCAATATTATTTAAAAGAGCGTCCTGACTGTTATCGTTCACGTATTGAGTGTAAGTTTTAATTGAAATATCTTTGCATCCTAACGCTTCGAGAATGGGAATAACACCTGTGTTATAACCATCTGCACCCTTCAGGGTAATTGAATCAGCGATAACTAAATCTTCACCTGCAAGAACAACCTTTAACAAGGGGTTCAACGGGCGAAGCACCGCAACAAAAGCCTTTTGGAAGCCCCTTCTTGAACCATTATAAAAGCCCCAGGAAATATTTTTTGAAACCTTTTCCCATGAATCTGCTTTTATCAAAGCATTATAGGCATCGGGGTAATCATTTTTTATTGCCTCTGCAACACCCTTTGGCGTTGCATCAATTCCTAAAAGACCAAGCAAATCCAAAAGATTCTCTTTTTCCATAGCTCCATAAATACCTGTTAAAAGAGCATTTATGTTTGCATTAGTGTAAATAGCATTGGAAAGAAGTGCTTCAATACTTCTGTAGCTTCCACCCTCTTTAACGAAATCATCAAGCAAATCGTCTACTTCATTAAGTACCTTTTTATAATTTTCTTCGGTTAAATTTGGGGTAAACTGAACAACTGTCTGTGCGATTTCAGGATAAAGCATCAACTGGGGTGCATCGAGCTTTGCAGGAGTAAACAAAAGAATAATAGTACCAACTATTTTATCTGTATCGTTATCAAGGAAACCGTTCAGCATATCAATTGAAGCAACCGCCTCATTTGAGCCCATATCCTTCATAAGCTGAGGTAATAAGTTTTTATTGAGCTTTAATGTATCCACAAGCCAACGCATTATCTCAACATAGGCTCTGCCTTTATCAGAAACAAATTTTTCCTCTTTATAAGAACCACATTCTGAAAGACGCTTCAGGTTAATTTCAGCTAATTTTAAATCACCTTCCGCCATCATATCAGAAACACCTGTGGAAAGCATTTCTGTTGTATCAAACTGCATTGAATTTAAGTCAATTATGTTTAAAGATACTGCCAGTTTAATGAATTTATTGGAAAATATGGGCGCAAACAAAGACTCCATGCAAGCATCCAGACCGCCACCTTCAACAAAGGCTGCAAGTGAGGGCAAAACATCTGACAATCCATCTGCAGGTGTTTTAAAAATATTTTCAATCACATCAAAAACAGGTGAAAGAATATTTTTTATAATATTTTCTCTGTCTGCTTCGGCTTGAGCGGTAAAATCCGCCTGAGTCATTATATCCTTACATTTCAAAGCCTGAAGTATTGGAACAACCGAGGTAGTATATCCGTCTGCACCTTCAAATTTGATAAAAGACAAAACAGTATAGTCACCGGAACAAAGAAGCATGTAAAGAATATCATTTAACGGAATTAAAGCCTTAGCGAAAGCATTAATAAAACCTGTTTTATCTTTAATGCCCCATTTCAGAGCTTCAACATCAATATTTTCCCATGTACCTGCTTCAATAAGGCTTTTTTGTACATCAGGATAATCATTCAAGCCTTCTGCAACACCGGCAACAGAAAAATCCACGCCGATTATATCTTCGCCCATTAAATTTGATAACAAGCCTTCATACAACGAAACAAAGCTTTCCGGCAAGCCCTCTACAGGAAGTGAAGTGCCCGACTCAGTTTCTTCAGTCCGGCTCATACTCTCAGAAAGCGACTGATAAAGAGACACCACTATAACCGATAAATTCCGGTCTGTATATATCATAGGTTTAATAGTTTCTGAAAGTGTTGTACCTGTAAGAGACGGAACTATGTTATTTAAAAGCTTATCTGTTCCTTCAACAGCAGCAAGAGCCTCCTCGGCAGTAACGCCTCGGGGGTAATCAGTTGTATAACCTGCAGCAGCAACCTGCGAAAAGCAAGAAAGGGCTACAAGCACACAAAGTATTAAAGAAATAGCTTTTTTAATAATTTTCTTCATTGTCATCACTCTGAATTAATTTATATTAAAAACATATATATTAGTATACTTTATCTCCATACTAAATTATACAACATCTATTGTATAAATTGTTAAGAAAAAATGAACAAAACGAGGTTTTTTTGAAATGAAAAAGCATATATTAAACCTATTTATTACTTTATTATCACTAATAACCCTCAATAGTTGCGTTTTCGAAACAACGGGCGAAAGCCTTAAAGCATTTTCAAACAGAATGAATGAATTGAATAAAAACTATAATATGACCGCTGATGGTTATATTATCGACACCGAAAAATCCTATTTAACAAAATTTTTCAAATTCGCTGAAAATGAAATAATGCTTTGTTTCAAATATGATAAAAAACACCGATTAAATGAAATGAACCTGATTTTTGAGTCTGTTATATTGGATGAAGCACCCGAAGCACTTACTTTTATTGAAGATTGTATAAAATGTTTTGTTCAAAACGAAGAAACAGAAAAAGAAATATTGAATGAAACAGATTTTGAAAAATCAATCAGAAAAATCAATATGAAAACAATAAGTGCCGAGACAGATAATATCAAAATTGAAATTGATACTACCGAACTCGGCACAGTAATTACTATTTATAAGGATGTATTATAACGACATATAATCTTTCAATTTTTCTGCTATCTGACGAAGAGCATTACCTCTGTGGCTTAAAGCATCCTTTTCTTCGCCTGAAAGCTCTGCAAAGCTTTTGTCACCAACCATAAACAACGGGTCATAACCAAAACCTCCGTTGCCTTTAGGTTCAAAACCAATGTGACCCTTGCATTCACCTCTTGCGGAAATAACATCACCATTGGGGAAAACACAACAAACAACAGAAACGAACTTTGCAGTTCTTTCTTCATAGGGAACACCATCAAGAATTTTAAGAAGCTTCTGATTATTCTTAGCATCATTTCCGTGTTCACCGGCAAAACGAGCAGAGTAAACCCCAGGAGCGCCTACAATATAATCAACTGCAAGACCTGAATCATCTGCTACGCAGGGCATACCACTTTCAAGACAACCACTCTGAGCTTTTAAAAAAGCGTTTTCGTAGAAGGTTTCTCCTGTTTCATCAACATCAGAAATCTCTACTCCTGCCTGCTCAGCAGTTTTAACATCAATACCTAAAGGAGAGAGAATGCGATAAAGCTCGTCTCTCTTTTTCATATTATGAGTGGCGATTAAAAAAACGTTGTTTTCCATTAACCGAATAACCTCCCGAAGAAGCCTTTTTTCTTTTTAGGCTCTTCTTTTGCTTCTTCTTTTACTTCTTCTTTTGCTGCTTCTTTTTCTTCTGGTTCTTCTGCAACGAAAACTGCTGTTGGGCCATCTTCATCTTCAATAACAGCAATTGTTTCTGCCTCTATCTCTTTTTCAGGCTCATCTTCTACGACTTCAGCAACAGGAGATTTAATTTCTTCAACTTCTTCTACAGAAACCTCAATTTCTTCCTCTGCAGTTTCAGAAGTTTCACTAATATCTGCCATAGCACTGAAGATTTCTCCAACTGCTTTAGCAAGCTCTTCTCTTTCATCAGTTTCCTCTGCAGGAACATATTCTTCGCGGATTTTTGAAAGGTCAATTTCATCCTCTTCAAAATCTTCGGGAAGGTCATTGAAAAGTCCATCTGCAAAAGCGTGAGGGTTAAAGGGCTGTAAATCGTCAATACCTTCACCCACACCGATGAATTTAACAGGAACTTTCAGGTCATTCTTAATTGAAAGAACAACACCTCCACGGGCAGTACCATCAAGCTTTGTAAGAATAATACCTGTGATTTCTGCAATTTTTGCAAATTCACGAGCCTGATTAACTGCATTCTGACCTGTTGTTGCATCAAGAACGAGAAGCACCTCACGGTCGGAATAAGGAAGCTCGCGGTCAATAACTCGGTAAATCTTACCTAATTCTTCCATAAGGTTTTTCTTGTTATGAAGACGACCTGCAGTATCGCAAATAATAATTTCAGTACCTCTTGCCTTTGCGGCAGAAATAGTATCGAAAATTACTGCTGCAGGGTCTGCACCCTCTTTGTGCTTAACAATGTCAACACCTGCACGCTCTGCCCACACATCAAGCTGGTCAATAGCTGCGGCACGGAAGGTATCCGCAGCGGCAAGAATAACACTCTTGCCCTCTGCTTTGTATCTTGCGGCAAGCTTACCGATTGTGGTAGTTTTACCAACACCGTTAACACCGATAACAAGGATTACCGAAGGAATAGTGATAAGACCCATATCCTCTCCGCCTTCAAGCATTTCAGCAACTATATCTTTAATTTCTGCCTTAACATCGGCAGGATCTTTTATACCCTTTTTGCGAACAACATCATTAAGACGTAAAGTGATTTCAGATGCAGTTGAAACACCAACATCACCCATAACAAGAGCTTCTTCAAGCTCATCAAAAAGCTCCTGGTCAATTGATGTATAGCTATCAAGAACATTATCAATCGCTCCTGAAACATTGTTTCTTGTTTTTCTTAAACCGAAGTTTATTTTCTTAAAAATACCCATTAGAAAAACTCCATTTATATATAAATTATGTCAAATCGAATTTAGTTGCCATTTCTGCAGTTTTAAGTTCAAGAAGTTTAGATACGCCCTTTTCTTGCATTGTAACACCATAAAGCATATCTGCCTCTTCCATTGTACCGCGGCGGTGTGTAATAAGAATAAACTGTGTATTCTGTGTCATTCTGCGAACATATGCAGCGTATCTTGCAACGTTAACATCGTCAAGAGCCGCCTCAACCTCGTCAAAAATACAGAATGGACAAGGATTAATTTTTAGAATTGAGAAAAGGAGTGCTATTGCAGAAAGACCCTTTTCACCACCGGAAAGAAGAGAAATATTCTGAACATTCTTGCCCGGAGGCTGAACCTTGATATCAATGTCACATTCGAGAACATCGCTTTCATCAGTAAGAACAAGGGATGCCTTACCGCCACCGAAAAGCTCTGCAAAGGTCTGACCGAAGCTGAAATTGATTTTATCAAACTGTTCCTTAAACTGAACTCCCATTTTGCCTGTAAGCTCATTAATAAGTTTAATAAGCTCTGCCTTGGATTTTTCAACATCGCTTACCTGAGTGTGCATAAAGCTGTATCTTTCGGAAACCTCTTTATACTCCTCAATAGCACTTACATTCACATTACCAAGACCACGGATTTTGCTTTTAAGCTCATTAAGTCTTTTCTTTGCCTCGGGAATATCTTCAATAACAATGTTGAGTTCCTCTGCCTCACGCTTTGTGAGCTCATATTCATCATAGAGCTTGTTTTGTACATCCTCAAACTCTTTTTCCATTGTTTCTTTTCTTTCGGAAAGTCTTGCCTTTTCTCCACCTAATTTTTCACGTTCTTCAGTTTTTTCTCTTTCAAGAATACGGAGTTTACCGCTTTCTTGCTCATACTGTTCACGTTTAGAAATAAGAGAAGCAACTTGTTCTTTGGAAGCTGAGCTTTGTGTTCTCAAGCCCTCTGCCTCACCATTAAGAACCTCAATTCTTTCTCTGATTTCCTCGTTCCGCTTATTGATTTCTTCAATTTCGCTATCAAGCTGAGAAAGCTTATCCTTATGGCTTGTGCTTCTGTTCTGAAGTCTTGTGATTTCTTCCTGCTTTGCTTCAATTTCCTTTTCGGCAGTTGCAATAGAAAGATTTATCTGTGCCGCATCCGCGGTAAGCTTTTCTCTTTTTTCGCGAAGACTTTCTCTGTCGCCTGTAAGAGCGGAAAGCTCTGCTTCAACCTTGTCAAGCTCAGTCTGAAGAGCAACAAGCTTTTCATTTGCAGAGGAAGCACTATCTTTAATAGATTTAACTCGCTCGCTTAATTGCGTCTTTTCTTCATCGGCAAGAGACTGTGTCTGAAGAGTGTTTTCGAAATTACCCTTGCGAAGAGCAAGAACACCTTCAACTCTGATTTTTTCTTCACCAAGAGAAATAATTTCACTCTTACAGCCTTCAAGCTCTGCAGCAACTGCGGAATAGCTTTCCTGCTGAGCTTCCATATCCTTAAGCAATATTTCAAGATTTTCTTTTGACTCGCTCAAAGATGCTTTCAGCTTTTCAATTTCGTTTCCTCTGCTGAGAATGCCTGCATTCTGAAGCTTTGCACCACCGGTCATTGAACCGCCGGCATTAACCACCTGACCGTCAAGAGTAACAATTTTGAATTTATAATTATATTTTTTAGCAATCCCTATTGCTGCATCCAGATCCTCTGCAACAACAGTTCTGCCCAAAAGAGATTTGATGATTTCTACGTATTTCTTATCATAATCAACAAGCTCAGATGCAAGGTTTATGTAACCAAAGCAATCATCAAGGTCCTTCTCATCAAGAACCTTGCCCTTAATAGCAGTAAGAGGCAAAAAGGTTGCTCGACCTGCATGGCTTTCCTTCAGGAAACCGATTGCTTTTTTTGCATCATTTTCAGTATCTGTAATAATATTCTGAATTTGTGCGCCAAGAGCAGTTTCAATCGCCGAGGAATATTTATCCTTAACTGTAATAATCTGAGAAACAGGAGCATGAATACCCTTTAGCACTCCTCTTCTTACCTCGCGCATAACTGCTTTTACACTACCCTGATATCCTTCCATATTCTTTTCAAGGTCGGAAAGCATAGTAATACGAGAATTTTTGAATTGAATATCATTACGAAGAATGTTTTCCTGATCTTTTAATTTATCAAGCTTTTCTTTTCTGTTTGTTGCAAGAAGCTCAATACCTGAAAGCGAATTGTTAAGTTCTGTGTTACGCTCAACAATTTTTGAAAGCTCATCCTCTGCTTCTTTGCATTGTACCTGAAGAGTTTCAAGAACAGACTTTCTTGAAGCACTTAATTCATCAATAACAGAAATTCTGTTTTCGATTTCTTCAACAGAAGAGGCAGCAGTTGAGCTTATAACTCTGTTATCTGCAATTTCAAGAGATAGGTCAGACATTTTTTCGCTTAACTCAACGCTTCTCTGTGCAGATTTGCTGTTTTCATCGCTTAAAACATCAAGCTCACCTGTAAATGAATTAAGCTCTGCTTTTTTCTCTTCGATAGATGACTGAAGTTCAGCGATTGATTTCTCTGCATCGGCTATCTGAGTACCGATTTCTGTATCGGTGTCATTTTCTTCTGTTTTTTCTCTTTCAATACGCTCAATTGTTTCGTTATTATGAAGAATTGTATTTTCCTGAACTGCAATCTGACTTTCAAGAAGAGAAGCCTGTTCTTCAAGTTGAGTACATGCTCTTCTGATTTCATCAACTGCAACAGTAATCCTCTGTGTTTCCGCAAATGAAGAATCAATTTTTTCTGTGATTTCTTCAAGGGATTTACAAACCTCACCATACTGAGCATCAATAATTGTGATTTTCTTCTCTTGTTCTCTTAAATCATTCTTGGTTTTCTCAATTGTGTATAACCAAAGACCAATTTCAAGGTTCTTTTTCTCCCCTGAGTATTCAAGAAATTTTTGTGCTTTTTCGCTTTGTGTTTTAAGAGGACCAACTCGTGACTCCAATTCCGTGAGAATATCTCTTAATCTTAAAAGATTTTCCTCTGCCTGATTAAGTCGGCGCATTGCATCTGCACGGCGATATCTGTAGTGAGAAATACCTGCCGCCTCTTCAAGCATATCACGTCTGTCCTCAGATTTGCCTGAAATAAGGGTTTCAACCTTACCCTGACTAATCATAGAGTAGCCGTCACGACCGAGACCTGTGTCCATAAAGAGCTCGTGAATATCTTTAAGTCTTGCCTGCTCGCCGTTTATTTTATATTCACTTTCACCTGAACGGAAGTAACGTCTTGTAACAGTTACCTCTCTTTTCGGGTTATTGAGAGCCATATCGGAATTATCAAGCTTAAGGGTAACTTCCGCAAAGCCAACTGCACGGCGGGAATCTGTACCACTGAAGATAACATCTTCCATTTTTGAGCCACGCAAGTTCTTTGTGGACTGTTCACCCAAAACCCAACGCATAGCATCGGAAAGGTTACTCTTTCCGCTACCATTGGGGCCAACAACAGCCGTTATACCTTTTCCGAAGGTTAATACAGTCTTGTCCGGAAAGGATTTAAAGCCCTGCATTTCTATCGCTTTAAGATACATCTGGTTTTCTACCTTTCTTGTAACTTAGTCTACTATAATTTCATACTTATTAAGTGTTTTCATTCCCTTAACGGAAACTTCCCACCCTGCTCTTTTAAGAGCAATTTTATTTGCACCCTTCTGACCTGTCATTTTAGAAAGTTCCCGGTCATTTACATAAAGAGTGATTTCTCTCTTCTGTGAAAGAGAGCAGATATTTTTATTCTCTATGGGGTATTTCACAGAAAGAATTTCTTTTGCTTTTTCTAAATAAATTTTTGATTCGCAAAGCTCACCGAAGGCGGGGTGATACGGGCCTGAAAGATATCCCTCTTCCACGTTTCCGCCTGAGTGGAGACCCAATCGAATAACAGTAATGTTTTCTTCGTAAAACCTTTTAAGAAGTAAAGCGCAAACATTGACTGCTTCTTCGACTGTCTGAGGTTCATATTCACCCTTTTTATAAAGCTCTCCTAAATATGTACTCTCAAGAACTATTGTAGGATAAATACGAACTGTATCAGGCTTCATAGAAATAATATCTTCTGCGGTTTTCAGAGATTTTTCGGGTGTATCTCCTAAAAGCCCCGTCATCATCTGAAGCCCTAATGAAAAGCCTTTTTCTTTTATTAACTGTGATGCTTTTATTATATCATCGCGGGTATGACCTCGGTGATTTAATAAAAGAACCTGTTCGTCAGTACTTTGTGCCCCAAGCTCAATTGAGGTTACCTTATAATTTCCAAGAATTTCAAGAACATCTTCGTCAATGGCATCAGGACGGGTGGAAATTCTTATTCCGCAAAAGCTATCATTTTCAATAAAAGGCTTAGCTGCTTCCAAAAGAGAAATCATATAATCCCTTTTTATAGCAGTAAAGCTACCGCCAAAAAAGGCTATTTCTGTATTTTGGGGGTCAACTTTATCATTAACTGCTTTTTCAAGAGTTTCTCTTACCTCTTCAGGTGTTAATTCCCTAACAGAACCTGAAATGGTCCTTTGATTACAAAAAGAACATTGATGAGGGCAACCCTGATGAGGAACAAAAAGTGAAATATTTACGTGTTTCATTTTTGTATTTTCATAAGGGCATCTCCTGCCGCTGCTTGCTCTGCTTCTTTTTTTGTTCTGCCTTCACCTGTACCGACAACCTCACCATTAAGCTTAACAACAAACTTAAAGGTTTTATCGTGGTCGGGTCCGAATTCACCAATTTCTTCATAAGAAAGAGAATTCCCTTTTTCTTTCTGAATTTCTTCCTGAAGAAGAGATTTGTTATCTTTAAAGCTTGCTTCTCTCTTGACAGCCTCTTTAATAAAACCGAGAATATAGGGTTTTACAACAGCAATACCACCATCAAGATACATTGCCGCAATAATCGCCTCAAAAGCATCTGAAACAATTGATGGTCTGTTTCTGCCACCTGTGTGCTCTTCACCTCTGCCCATAAAAATAAATTCACCTAAATTTATTTTTTCAGCAAATTTAAAAAGAGATTTTTCACAAACAACTGCCGCACGAAGCTTTGTAAGAGCGCCCTCAGGACGATTTTTGAATTCCTCAAAAAGATATTCTGCAGTAACAAAACCTAAAACAGAATCTCCCAAAAATTCAAGTCTTTCATTATCATGAGGCAATTTGTTTTCATTAGCATAGGATGAATGTGTTAATGCTCTTTTAAGAAGTTCTTTATCTTTAAATTCATAACCGATTATTCTTTCAAATGCAGATAAATCCATAATTGCCTCCTTATATATCAATAGTCCTATAATATTCAAGGCTTCTTTGGGCTACCTTCAGGTAACGTTCAGCCTTATCTTTAATTCTTTCTTCCAAGGGGTCAATTATACCTATCGCCGCACCCATTGGTTGAAAGTTTTTAACAGTTTCATCACTTATATATTTTGAAAGTGCACCTAACATTGTAATTTTCGGCAAGCTTAAAGGCTCTTCACCGAAAATTCTTCTAGCGGCATTATAACCTGCAAGAATGCCTGACGCTGCACTTTCCATATACCCTTCAACACCTGAAATCTGCCCTGCAAAATATATATTGGGGGCTTTTTTCATACTGAAATCTTCGTTTAAAAGACCCGGAGAATTAAGAAATGTATTTCTATGCATAACCCCGTATCTTACGAACTCAGCATTTTTAAGAGCAGGAAACATTGAAAAAACTCTCTTCTGCTCAGGAAATTTCAAATTAGTCTGAAAGCCCACAAGATTATACATTGTTCCATCTTTGTTTTCTTTTCGGAGTTGAAGATTAGCCCAGGGTCTGTGGCCTGTTTTGGGATTAGTGAGCCCAACAGGCTTCAAAGGACCATAGCGCATAGCATCCTTACCTCTTGAAGCTAAAACCTCTATTGGCATACAACCCTCATAAACATCCTTTTTCTTATCAAAGGAATGAAGCTCGGCACTTTCAGCATTTATAAGAGCCTCGTAAAACTCTTCATATTCCTCTTTATTCAGAGGGCAATTTATATAGTCATCTTCTCCGCCCCTGTCGTATCTCGACTGAGTAAAAGCATATTCCATATCTACGCTTTCTGCCGTAACTATAGGTGCCGCCGCATCATAGAAGGAAAGAAATTCCTTGCCACAAAGCTTTGACACTTCAGTTGCTAAAGCATCGCTCATCAGAGGACCTGCGGCAATAATAACAATATCACTTTCGGGTATTTCTGTTATTTCCTCTCTTACAAGAGTAATATTAGGGTCATTTTCTATGCGCTCTGTAATAAGAGCAGAAAAAATATCTCTGTCAACAGCGAGAGCTCCACCTGCGGGAACCTGCGCTATATCTGCCGCATCAAGGCACACAGAACCAAAAAGGCGCATTTCTGCTTTCAAAAGTCCTGCCGCCGAGCCTAAACGGGCAGCCTTAAGGGAGTTTGAGCAAACAAGCTCCCCTAATTTTTCACTTTTATGGGCAAGAGAAAATCTTTGGGGCTTCATTTCGTAAAGAGTAACTTTAACGCCTCTTTTACTCAATTGGTTTGCCGCCTCAACGCCTGCAAGACCTCCGCCGATAACAACAGCTTTTTTATCAATCATCATTTTCACTCTGTGTTTTTTTTGCATTTTTGCGAGTAGCTTTGCATGTGTAATCACAAGCATCGTTTGAGCATGTAATCATACCACCCTTACCCTTAAAGAGTGCTTTACCGCATTTGGGGCAATTTTCGCCTGTGGGCTTATCCCAAGTCATAAAGTTACACTGTGGATAGTTACTGCAACCATAGAACTGATAACCACGTTTGGATTTTTTACCGATAACATTACCGCCACAAACGGGACAAATAGCGTTTGTTTCCTCAATAAGTGGCTTTGTTGTTTTACATTCGGGATAACCGGGACAAGCAAGGAATTTTCCGTATCTTCCCACTTTGATTACCATGTTTTTGCCACATTTATCGCATTTTACATCTGTAATATCTTCCTGAAGCTGAATCTTCTGACCCTGCATTTCTGTTTTCGCTTTAGAAAGAGTGTTTTCTAAATCGTCATAAAATTCGTGGAGCATTGCAACATAATTGGTTTTGCCTTCATCAATTTCATCAAGCTTTGTTTCCATTGATGCAGTGAATTTTGTATTAACGATTTTCTGGAATTTTTCTTTAAGAAGATTTGTAGTTGTAACTCCAAGCTCTGTTGCTTTAAGAAGCTTACCGTCACGCTTTACATACTCTCTCTTGATAATTGTTGTAACAATTGAAGCATAAGTACTTGGGCGACCAACACCTGTTTCTTCAAGAGTTTTAATAAGAGATGCTTCTGTGTAGAATGAGGGGGGCTGAGTAAAGTGTTGATTACCCTTAACCTCTTTAAGCTTAAGAACATCACCTGCTTTTACATCAGGAATGTTTGTATCATTGTCTTCCTCAGCAGTAACATCTTCATAAAGCTTTGTGAAGCCATCAAATTTAATTGAATAACCGCTTGCAGAGAATACACAATAACCTGTTGCACCCTCTTTTTCAGCAGTAATTTCAATCTTAACAGTATCCTGCACACAAGGTGCCATAAGAGATGCCACATATCTGCACCAGATAAGGTTATAGAGCTTATATTGGTCATTTGAAAGGCTACCCTTTGCCATAGCAGGTGTAATTGCTACATTAGCTGGTCTTATAGCTTCGTGACCATCCTGAGCACCTGCTCTTGTTTTAAAATAACGAGGCTTTTCAGGAAGATATTTTTCACCATACTCGCTTGTAATAAAAGCATTTGCTACAGCTCTTGCTTCTTCGGAAATACGAAGAGAGTCAGTTCTCATATAGGTAATAAGACCGGTCATACCATAGCCCGATACCTCAACACCTTCATAAAGCTCCTGAGCAATTTTCATTGTTTTCTGAGCCTGGAAATTAAGCTTTCTTGATGCTTCCTGTTGCATTGAAGAAGTAATAAAGGGAGGTGCAGGTTGTTTCTTTCTTGTGCCTTTCTTTACGCTTGATGCGGTATAAACTGCATCTTCAAGACGAGAAAGATAATAGTCTGCTTGCTCCTTGTTCTCTATTTTAACCTTACCGTTTTCGTCACTGGTAAGAGAAGCGCCAAAGCTCTTTCTGTTTGAAAGAAATTTTGCATCTATTGACCAGTATTCCTCAGGATTAAATTTTTCAATTTCTTCCTGGCGGTCAACAATAAGGCGAACTGCCACGCTCTGCACACGACCTGCAGAAAGTCCTCTTCTGATTTTTTGAGAAATAAACGGACTGAGTCTGTAACCCACAAGTCTGTCAAGAATACGGCGAGCCTGCTGAGCATCAACAAGACCCATATCAACAACCTCAGGATTGCTTATACCGTGTTTTACGCTTTTTTCATTAATTTCATTGAATTTAACTCTGTTTTTATCGTTAAGGTCAAGACCTAAAACAGTTGCAAGATGCCATGAAATTGCTTCTCCTTCACGGTCAGGGTCAGTTGCGAGATATACTTTATCGCAACCGTCAACGCGCTCTTTAAGGTCTTTAACAAGCTTTTCCTTACCTTTGATAATTGCATATTTAGGACTGAAATCATTTTTCACATCAACATTAAGCTTTGCGGCAGGTAAATCTCTGATATGACCCATAGAAGCCACAACGTCATATTCGCTACCAAGATATTTTTTAATAGTCTTTGCTTTAGCAGGAGACTCAACAATAACAAGTTTGGACATTGGTTTCATCCTTTCATTTTCTCGTATATCAAATATATATCAAACTATTTTATATTTCTTACCGCTTTCCAACTCCACAAAGCCATATAGCTCAAGCTCGGTCAGAGAAGACAGTACAATATTCATTTTTAAATTTGTTGCCCTCACAATATCATCAATATGAACACCTTGTTCATTCAATGCAGAATAAACAATTTTTGCTTCATTACTGATATCATCGGGAAGAGCTTTTTTTGAAATTGGTTTAACAGGCGGTTCATTTGCCTTTATTTTGTTTTCAACTTTTTTTACTTCAACTGATTGGGGATTCTTCTTTTTCTTTCTGTAATTCACATAGGGAATTGAAGCAATAGTAGTTTTCGCGTTTGACAAGTCTATCAAATCGCCATAAAGGTATTCGTATTCACTCAACACATCTTCCGCATTGAAAATCGGCTTTGCGCCATTCTTTATAAGATAATTTGCTCCGTCAAATGAAGAACGGACAATATCGCCGGGAACTGCAAAAACATCTTTCCCCTGTTCAAGAGCATAATTCGCGGTAATAAGAGAACCACTCTTCACACCTGCTTCAACTACCACAACACCTAAAGACACACCCGAAATCAAACGGTTTCTTGTGGGGAAGGTAGTTTTACTTGCAGGGGTAAACGGTGAATATTCTGACACTACCGCGCCATATCTGGTTATAGCCCTTCTCAGAGAAGCGTTTTCCGCAAGATAATTAACAGAAAGTCCGCAACCTAAAAAAGCAAGTGTTCTGCCTTTAGCAAGCATTGCACCTGCATGGGCTTCACTGTCTATACCCAATGCTCCGCCACTTACGATTGTCACTCCCGAAAGAGCCAACAAAAATGCTAATTTCTGGGCAGTTTCAATTCCGTAATTACTTGCGTTTCTTGTGCCAACCATACCGAGACTGACAGTATCGTTCAAAACGGAACAATCTCCCATTCCGTAAAGCACAAGGGGCATATCAGACAGATTTTTTAATCTGTTTGGAAAAAGATTATCATCAGGAGTTATTATTTTATACCCCTTATTACGACATTCATTTATTATCTCAGTAGTTTTTTCAACGCTTGAGTTTTTGAGATATTCAATTTTCTTTTGAGTTAAAAGCCCTGATAAACGCCATTCATACTCCCCTGCTTTATACATTTCTTCGGGAGTTTTGAAATATGCTAAAAGCTCATCGGTACGCGCTCCGGCGCCCAATGCATTTTGTAACCATATCCAATATTCAACAGGACAAATACTCATCTCATCATTTCCCAGATAATTATTGAAGCAGCAGCGGCTGCATTAAGAGATTCTGCTCTACCCTTCATAGGTATTGTTACAAGCTTTGTTGCAACGGCACAGGTTTCCTTGGTAATTCCGTCACCCTCGTTGCCTATTATGGCAACAACACCGCCATTCATATTAACCTCTGTAATTTTCTCCGCATCAGAATCAGGAACACCTGCAAGCACAGACATACCATTATCTGCAAGCTCTTTTAATGTTTCGGGCAAATTCTCCACTTCAACAACATCAAGTCTGAAAAGAGAGCCCATAGCTGCCCGTTGGGATTTTGGGTTATAAATATCGCAACCACCGCTTACTATAACGCCATCAAGTCCTACCGCTTCGGCAGTCCTTACAACTGCACCGAAATTGGCAGGATTTGAAACACCTTCTAAGGCAATATACTTCCCATTGTATTTTATTTTACCTATATTTATGTTTTTGTCAAGCATTTTACACAGGCAAAAAAGCCCCTGATTTCCTTTTGTATCAGCAAGCTTTTCAGCCACTTCTTCAGACACAACAAAGCAACGCTCAGCCTTTTCTTCCACCAAACGCACATAGTCTGAATATTTATTCAAGGCCTTTTCCGTAACATACATTTCTGCTATGGGAACACCACTTGAAGCGGCATCATAACAAAGCCTTGCACCCTCTGCAAAAAACAGATTTTCCTGCTTTCTGAAAGAGGCATTTTCTCTGATTTTTACCGCATATTTTATGCGGTCATTTGCTTTACTTGTAATTTTTTCCATAGTTTCAAAAAACATCTTACGCCCGACCAAAAAACTTGGTCGGGCGCAATTCTTGATTATTAAAGAGCTGCTTTTGCTTTTTCAACGAGTGCTGCAAAACCTTCGGGGTCTGCAATAGCAATCTCTGAAAGCATTTTTCTGTTAAGCTCGATGCCTGCTTTTTTAAGACCATTGATGAATGTTGAGTAGTTGATACCATTCATTTTGCAAGCAGCAGAGATTCTTGTAATCCAAAGACGACGGAAATCTCTCTTTTTCTGCTTACGGCCAATATAAGCATAGTTACCGCTTTTCATAACAGCCTGTTTAGCTGTTTTGAAAAGTTTGCTCTTTGAGCCATAATAACCCTTAGCGAGTTTAAGAACTTTATTTCTTCTTTTGCGAGTCATCATCGCACCTTTAATACGTGCCATTATAAGTTACCTCCTGTACCGTTTTCTTCTTATTTATAAGGAATAAGACGTTTAATCTGCTTCTGATTTGTAACGTCTGCAACATTAGTCTTACGAAGACCTCTTTTTCGTTTTGTTGTCTTCTTGGTAAGGATGTGAGACTTATTAGCATGAGCACGAATTGCTTTGCCGTTTTTGGACATTTTGAAACGCTTTTTAGCGCCTGAGTGTGTTTTAATCTTAGGCATGATAAATCCTCCTTAAATTTTACTTTGATGCCTTGGGAACAAGGAACATGAGCATCTGACGACCTTCAAGCTTTGCAGCTTTTTCAACAGTACCGCATTCATCGCAAGCCTCTGCGAAGCGTTGCATAATTGTGAGACCGTTTTCTGTATGCGCCATTTCTCTGCCTCTGAAGCGAATTGAAACTTTAACCTTATCGCCTGCACGTAAAAACTTCATAGCATGGTTAACCTTTGTGTTGAAATCGCCAACATCAATGTTCATGGATAAACGAACTTCCTTAATATCCATAACCTTCTGTTTTTTCTTGGCTTCCTTCTCACGCTTTGCTTGCTCGAAACGGAACTTACCATAGTCCATAATCTTGCAAACAGGTGGGTTTGCGCCCGGGGCAATCTTAACAAG
>JAZNJB010000043.1:0-5234 GCA_045577815.1 Acutalibacteraceae bacterium | reverse complement strand
ATATTGAAGATGTTCAACAAGAAATATCTTTACATCGTAGCGATATGTTCCGCGGTGGCGATACCGATAAGTTATTACATCATCGACAGATGGATGCAGCAGTTTGTCTATCGCACCGAGATGTCGGTCTGGGTTTATGTAGTTGCTGTTCTGACAATAACGATAATAACCGTCGCCACCGTCTCGCTACGCTCGTGGAAAGCAGCTAATGAGAATCCGAGCATTTCAATTAACAATTAACAGTTTACAATTAACAATTGACAATTATGGTAAAATATCCCGTAGAGGCACACGGACGTGTGACATAATCATAGTATTAATAGTTAAAGACATCATCCATAATTTTAATTTACACAAAATTATGGATGGTGCCGTGAAAAGAATTTGTTGATTTTCTTTCTAAATAGTTAATTTTAGGACCTAGTTTTTTAAAATTTGTCTAATAATACGTTATCCATATAATTATTCTATAAAAAGTTCTTTCTGACAGATGTCGTTTATTTTTTCAATAGCTCGTATCTGAAGCGCTACTTTGTTTTTCTCAGATACTTCTATATTACTACTTTTAGCGATGATTTTTTGTGCTTGTAATGCGGATGCGTAATATGCTTGTAATTTAACTAAATTACATCTTGATTTGTCGCGCTCATTGAATTTCCCATTAACTAAATAATTTGCTCCATAGCAATTTGGGCAAATATTGAATAAATAACAATTATCAGCACAATATTTATCCACAAACAAACTATGATCGCTGAAGTCAATAGATTTTAATGCGTCTAACTGTTCTTTTTTGAATGTCATTGGTGTAAAGAATGAGCAGGGATAATGTTTTCCATCAATATCATATATTCTCATGTTGTCTCCAGTACCACACCATTTGTAAGCTTTCTTGGGCGATTCGCAATGTTCAATTGCTAAATTGATGATTTGAGCAATTTCGTATTGTGGATTATCTAAATAGAATCTGACTAATTTTTCTAATTGCTTGCTTACAATTGTAAGATATTTTTTATCGTTCCAGTCTATTCCTTCTGCAAAATTGGTACCTGCAATTAAGAACCCTTTTTCTTGTATGAAAATAATGTCATCGGCAAAATTATCAATACTTAAAGGTGAAATTGTCATTTTGACTGTCTGTTTTGGCCAGCATTCTAAAAAGAAGTCAAGATCTATTTTGTCAAAAGAATTGCTTCTGTTCTTGTTATGTGTTTCTCTTGTTCCATCTAAACTTAAACCACACCAAAAACGTTCTTTGTTCTTCCCTAACCATTCTTTAACTTCTCCGTGAACCAAAGTGCCATTTGTTGTGGTAAAGAACAAATATTTGTTTTTCCATTGTCTTTCCCAAACCCATTCGCAGACTTCTTTGATTAAATCAAATTTAAGCCAAGGTTCACCTCCGAAGAAGTCAATTTGTACAGAACCGTATTTTTCATTATTTAAATATTCTGATATGATTCTTTTTACTTGATCTGCGTCTAACTGTGCATTGTCGCGATTACTTTCGTAGCAATAAACGCATCGTAAATTGCATTCGTGAGTAACAATGAACGATAAATTATACGGTCTATTTTCTGGTAATTGCATAATATATAAAATTTAAAAAGAACCATCAAGCTTGATGGTTCTAATTTACTAATCAAGATAAATTAACTTCTGGAACTTCCAGAACATCCATCAGCACATCCTCCGTAACATGTACCATCACATCCTCCTTCACAGCTGCCTCCGCAAGCACCAGAACAATAGCCACCTTCACATCCATAACTCCACTTGTCTACATTTGCTCCGACTGCATTTGCATAATCTAAACTTAAACCTAATGATTTGAGTGTCATCATTGTTAATTTGTCTAATAATTCGCTGAACATATCTTTAATTTTTTACCGCTACTCTTACGGCTTTGTAGCTCTTGCCATAAAGCAAAAATATTGTAAATACTTCTTTGATTTATAAAAAGGAAGTAACCACAACGGATACAGTATCCATTGTGGTTACATATTTCTAAATTCATCAGAGATGTCTTTGAAGAAGTCGTGTCGCAACGCTTTGGAGATGTGGAGTAGGAGGGCGATGTCGATATTTTCCTTTCGGAAAATTTTATGTATATGCGGACGTGTGCAACAGATATCTTTCGCCAGTTGTGTGGCGGTGATGTTCTTTGCTTTCATTGTTTGTTTTATGTGTTGTCCGATGTGCATAAAAAGAGCGTGGAATTAAGCTTATCGGTCCACGGGTTTCCACGCCCTTCCATCAATAAGTTAACCCACGCCAAAACAGGCGTCTCGTAACGTTTTCTTGATGGAGTTCTCTTGCGAGATAGTGTGGAAATTTTGGACCAAGAATCGTTTTGAAATGCTAAATTATAATATGTCTAATATTTGTCTTTTGTCTAATCTATACTATATTCCTTTTAATTTTTAACTTTAATTTTGCAAAGATACATTTATTTAAACTATAAATAATGTTAATATATCAATTTTGAAATATATCGTTATTTGCAATGACCTGACTTGCTGGAATATGTTGTATTCCTTTGTCTTCTGTGTATATCACCACGTTTTCTCCTCGCGATGATTTCTCTTGTAACATTCGCTTTTCGGCTAATTCCAAACCAGCATTAAGTTTCTTTACAAATTCGTCGGCTTCTTTATTTGACATAGTTTTTTATTTTGTTATAAGTTATTTCTGAATATATTTTAAAATCAACGGTTTTACCACCACTTGCAATAATAGTACGCGGATTTCGACTGTTGTCATATATAGCCCATAGATCAACTTCTTTCATAAAAAGATTAAACATATTTTTGATGCCAGCTATATATCTACGCTGAATTACATCAGTGGGAATATTGTGACCTCCATTACTAACGCGTTCTGCTACACGTTGTATCGCCAACTCTGGAGTTTCTAACCAGAAGAATATCAGATGTACACAGTATCCTTTATCGTGAGCTTTTCTAATTAAGTTAATGTATGATTTTGTAGCAAGTGTTGTTTCAATAGAGAAAGTTTCATTTCTGTTTAATAAATCTTCTATTCTTGAAAGCATTATTCTTCCAGCTTCAATAGCGACACTTTCTGGATTGAACGGTGATAATCCTTTCGCAATTTCATCAGCGTTTACAAATTCCTTGCATTGAAGAATTTCAGGAAGGACGGTATACGAAGCTGTGGTTTTACCAGCTCCATTACAACCGCTTATGATATATAGATTCTTCTTCATAGGTGCAAAGATACATAATTATGTTCTTAAGAACCGTTATTTAATAAAAAAGTTTTACTTTTCCCATCGCCCCATACGGCCCTGTTACTGATATGACAGACCATTTTTTGTTCAGTTCAATCAATAAATCTTGTAGTTCTCTTTTATACATAATACTATATTTATTCTGACAAATTAGGAGTTGTATTCCTAATTTGTAAAGATAACAATTTTGATATATCAAACAATTAAATGTGAAAATATTTTTTCAACTGTCCAATTTTTTGACACGATTTTACAATTAACAGTTTACAATTAACAATTTACAATTGGTAGAGACGCGTCAATTACACCAAAGAGAATGGAAGAGGTGTAATTGACGCGTATATTTGATTTGCAGTTAAGGTGACTGTCGGTTGTCAGTACAGTAATCCGAATGCCCATAATGGGATCTCATTTTTGTATCCGTATTCTATATTGTCTTTGACAATAAAGGCGTTTTCAACATTTTTGATCTGATTGTGTTTTTTGTCTTTGCCGCCAATCTCAAAGGTGTAATCGCCGATTCTGAAGTCGGCTTCTTTTGAAGAAGTTACCTTGTACATCGCATCCATCCATGCGAAAAAAATAGTCTCTCTAATATTGCCGATTTCAGGTTCTTTGTCCGACAGCAGATATGCTATATTTGGATTGTTCAGATAAATTTTCTCAACCTTTCCTAACAGACTTATTCCTTTTACATCGTCTCTTAATATGTTGATTAGATTCGCTCTGTCGAGCCAAATCATCAAATCTGCTACGGAATTTCTATGAATGTCCAGATCTCTCGCAATTTTGGAATAATTAGGCTTGAAAGGGACACTTTGAGCAATGATAAATAATAATGTTTTTATCTTGTTCGACATAGAGATTGATAATTCCGCAAATTTCGGAATGTCGTTTTCGAGAATTACGTTGATGGTCTTGTCTAAGCGCAGATAGTATCCTGTATTAAGAAAATATGGATAATAACCTTCTTTGAGATATTCTTTGAACAACGGCAGAGGTCTTAATTCTGAATACGGAAAATTAATGTCGTTTGCTAAAACTTGCTCTAACGTATGAGTTGGAATGTCAATCTTATGCTTTAATGAAATGTATTCCCTAAATGACAACCCATGCATTTTGTATTCTAATAATCGTCTGCTCAAATCGTATGCGCCTTTTTGCAGGTCAAGTATGGATGAGCCTGTATAACATACTCTTAACTTAGGGAAAGAATCGTAGATGTTTTTTATTTCTTGCGACCAATTTTTATACTTGTGGATTTCATCGATAAACAATGCTTTACCTCCGTCTTTATAAAACTCGTCAGCTAATTCAAGAATGGTGTGGGTTGAAAACCAGATGTCGTCAGCAAAAACAAATAGAGAAGACTTTGTGTCTTCATGTAGCTTTATGTGTTGAAGGACCATAGTTGTTTTACCTACGCCACGAGATCCTATGATTGCGATCAAGCGTTCATTCCATGCAATCGTATCATGAATATTCCTGATGTATGAAATATCGGTTTCTTCCAATAACATCCTATATTTTTCCTTTAATGTTCTCATCTGTGTTTCAATTGTTTTGTTGCAAATATAATAAAATTGCTGGAAAAATATTGCATATTCTTGAAAAAATGCTGTTTATTTTTAGCAGTTGTAAAGATATTTATGTAATATATTGATTTATTGATGATTGATGTTGTTAGGATTTTTGATACTAAATATACTCAAACAGTCCAATTTTTTGACACTTTATTTTTAGTTTAATTCTAAGTTGTTGATGTTTAATGATATGAAAGTTTGGAAAGATTTTGCAATAAACAGTTAATAATTAACAATTAACGCATCTATTTGATTTGTCTAATTTCACAAACGAAGTGCAAAAGTAGATTCTACGAGCAATACAAAAAAAGGAGACCGAAGTCTCCCTAAGATTAACTATTTTTGTGTTGCTATGTATAAACAATTAACCTCGGAACAAAGATACGCAATTAAATTGG
>JAZNJB010000042.1:0-11743 GCA_045577815.1 Acutalibacteraceae bacterium | reverse complement strand
ATCACACAGAAATAAAGGCTTCGCCACAGCTCTTATGAATTCAGCAAAGGACTGGGCAAAAGAGCAAAACTGCAATCTTATCAATCTTGATGTACTTGTAAACAATCACGGAGCAATCAAACTTTATGAAAAGCTTGGATTTATACCGAAAGCGCAGGAGATGTATTGTAAATTATAAAAGAAGGTGTTTCTTATGCCAAAAGTATATTTAATCTGCGGTAAAATCTGCAGCGGTAAAAGTACATATGCTGAGCAGTTACGTGTCCAGAATCACGCTGTATTGCTCTCTACAGATGAGATAACCCTTGCTTTGTTCGGTCAGCATTGTGGTGATAAACACGATGATTATGTGGAAAGAACTCAAAACTACTTATTCAACAAATCATTGGAACTCATAGAGGTCGGAATCAATGTTATTCTTGACTGGGGCTTTTGGCTGAAGGAAGAACGAGATTATGCTCGAGAGTTCTATAATAGCCGAAATATAGATTGTGAATTCCATTACATTGATATCAGTGATAAAACTTGGAAGGCACGCTTAGAGAAAAGAAATAATGCAATATTAGCTGAAGAAACAACCGCTTATTATATTGATGATAACCTTGCTGAAAAATTTGCATCTATGTTTGAAGAACCCTGTGAAGAAGAAATTGATGTAATTTACAGAGGAGATATAAATGAGTAAGTTTGAATTTTTGAACGACTTTGATATTTTATCTGATGGTGAAATTACATTAAAAATTTCTCAAAAGTATCAGGGTGATGATGAATTGTTACCATTCTATTACTACGATATTTGTGTTGGTAATACGCCTATTGGAAAAATAAGTATTCGTATAGGTGATAATTACCATTCGTATTACAACGGACATATCGGTTATGAAATCAATAAGGAACACCGTGGTAACAATTATGCATACAGAGCATGTAAGCTTGTGTTGCAGGTCGCAAAAACACATAGTATGTGTGAGTTGATATTGACTTGTGACGAAAGCAACATTGCTTCCTATAAAACAATTGAAAAACTCGGAGCTGAACTTATCGAGATAGTTAAACCACCAAAAGATTATTTTGCATATCGAGAGGATATGGAGAAACAGAGGATATATAAATTATGCTTGAAAAAATGAATGATTTTTTTAATAAAAGGCTGGATGGTTACGATGAACATATGATGACCAATATAGAATCGTCTGATGTGTTTTATCCGTTTACATCTGATTGTTTACCAAAAGCAGATGGAGCAAAAATACTTGACTTAGGTTGTGGTACGGGTTTGGAATTGGAGCATTATTTCATACTTAACCCATCTGCCAAAATAACAGGTGTTGACTTGACAGAATCAATGCTGAACGCATTGAAAAACAAGTTTCCCGAAAAGGAATTGTCTTTAATATGCGGTTCATATTTTGATGTTCCATTTGATGAAAATACTTTTGATGCTGCAGTATCAGTAGAGTCTCTGCACCACTTCACAAAAGATGAAAAGATACCTCTTTATACAAAACTCTGTAAGTCATTGAAAGACAACGGATATTTTATACTCACAGATTATTTTGCATTGACTGATGAAGATGAGCAAGCCTTCCGAAACGAACTTCTTCGTCTCAAAAAGGAACAAGAAATTGATGATAATGAGTTTTATCATTATGACACCCCATTAACTGTTGAACACGAAACCGAAGCTTTGCTTCAAGCAGGTTTTTCTTCTGTTGAGGTTCTGAATAACTGGGGTGCAACAATTACAATAAAGGCAAATAAATAGGAGTAATTATGACAAACCAAGAAATATTGAAAATCGCATTACAGCAGTCGGCATATGATTGTAACTGTAATCCGGAGGATTTCCTTTCGACTGAAAATAAAATTGTTTTGTCACAGAAGAACGAAAAGGCAAGAGTATATATGCCACTACCTCTTGAATGTGATTTGGTTTCATACGGCAACAATATTGTGGCACAAGTCAGTCTGAGAATGAAAGAAACTGTAGAGTGGTACATAGGTAAATATGCCGTTGAGCATTGTTTTGAATCACCCAATGTCATTGCGCTTAACGAGAAATTAGCTCAATTCGGTTACAAGGTATGCTTTATGGCAGAATACTTTTTGCCTGATGTCAACGAGCTTAAAGAATTGCCTTGCGATTATGAAATACGAGTTTTGCAACCCGAAGATTTTGAGCAGTATTACACTGCCGAATGGGGCAACGCTTTGTGTAAAAGCAGAAAGCACCTTGATAAACTTGCTGTTGGTGCTTTTGATAATGACAAACTTGTTGGTCTTGCTGGTTGTTCTGCAGATTGCGAAACAATGTATCAGATTGGTGTTGATGTTCTGCCCGAATACAGAAGAAAAGGTATAGCATCTGCAATTACAAGCCGACTAGCTATTGAAACACTTAAACTCGGCAAAGTTCCGTTTTACTGTGCAGCTTGGTCGAATATAAAATCCGTTCGCAACGCTATAAAAAGCGGTTTCAGACCTGCTTGGGTTGAACTCACCGCAAGAAATAGTGAATTTGTTGACGAAATGAATAAATGACATAAAAATAAAACAAACTCCCCGAACCCTACCGTAATTGATAGGCTTCGGGGAGTTTTTGTTGTGATTTTGACCAACACAAGTAGTCACAATTTGTTCAAAACAGAGAACTATAAAAAACTTTGTAAAAAATGTGAAGTATTTGTCGTTTTTTGTCATATATATACAGAACACAATTTTAAGTGAGGTTTTATTATGGCTGAAGTTAAAGTATTTATTTCGTCAACTTGTTATGATTTATCCATTATCCGCTCTGAATTGCGTAATTTTATAAAGTCTATGGGACATATTCCCGTTATGAGCGATTACGCAGATGTTTTGTATGATCCTCGTAAACATACACATACAAGTTGCGTAAGTGAAGTTGCAAATTGTGATATGCTTATTGTTATTATCGGATCAAGGTTTGGTGGAGTAAGTGTACCTGAGGCAATAGATGCTGTAAATATTAATGATTTTGAAGATGCGGTTTCAACTTCTTCTGAGAATAAAATTTCAATAACTCAACTAGAGGTTTTAAAAGCAATTGAATGTAATATTCCTATATATACATTTATTGATAACAAGGTATATTATCAACATGAGTTGTATGAAAAAAACAAGGACAATAACGCAATTATAGATAAGATAGTTTTCCCTTCAATTGAAAAAAACGAGTTGGCAAAGTATATTTTTAATTTTATAGATTATATACGTCACAGAGCAAAAGGAAACTCATATTTCCCTTTTGAAAAACTTCAAGATATTGAAGATGTGTTAAAAAAACAATGGTCATCATATTTCCAAAGGCTGTTGCTTGAGCAAAGAACTATAGAAAAAGAGCAAAAACAAATTGATGGGTTGAATGAACAGTTCGAAAATCTCAAAACAGCGATACTTGCATCTATAGAAAATGCAGATCAAAGCAAAATAGCATCTGGAATTGTAAGATTTAGAAGATTAGCAGAGTTTTTGTTTGGAATAAATTGTTCGCTCGGATTTTTAAGTACAACCGATAATACCTTTGATGATATTTTGGATAAGCAAGGTATAAAAAATATGTATAACTTTTATGAAATGGTACCGTCAAATGAATATCGAGCCTTCCCCTACAGAACAATTCTCATAAAAGAAGACGGAACTTTTTTTGATTGTAGGTATGCCCTTAATTTTATACAAGAGTTAAAAGATGAATGGAATGAATTTAAAGATATACCTGTAAAAACAAAAGAAGTGATTTTAGAAGCTTTACACGGTCTTTATCGCTCGTCAATGGCAGTAAGATATCACGCGGAACATATTGAGGATTTCATGCAAAAATTCCAAAACGGAAATTATAGGCGTCTTAGTGATACTGATGAAAAATAATTAGGTACAAGGGGTGTGCAACATATGAAAATGATATGTAGTTTTTTGCAAGTGGACAAGGTGCTTTTTACTGTGAACGGTTCAAGTTAAATCCAGATGAAAATAATTTTATTAATGTTGTATACGACGGTGGTTCATTGAACACTCCAAAACGTGCTGAAAAACAAATAAAAGCAAATTTTCATGAGGGCGAAATAATTCATGCTGTTTTTATTTCTCACTTACATAAGTTGGAAATCATAGATTTGCAGTAGTTTGTACGTTTTTGTTGTTTTTTTCTGCGTTTTTGTATTAGATATTGCAAAAAATATAAAGTATATAGTATTATTTTTAAAAAATAATACTGTGTTATTATCAACTCTTGGGAGGTATAATTATGGCAAAACTAGGAATCATAAAAAATATTGACTGTGCACATGGAAGAAAAATTCATGGACACACATTTAAAATCGAAATTGTTTTGGAAGGTAGAGTTAAAAATGAAATGGTTGATGGTATAGATTTTCATGAAATTATGCCAAAAATTGACTGCACGTTAAAAACAATTGATAAGAAATATCTTAACGATATACCAGAGTTAGGTAGGGCTACTGTAGAGAATATAGCAATATATATAATTAATAATTTATCTGATGTTAAATCTTTAGAAAGCGTAACTGTTTGGGAAGGCTTAGACAAATACGCTACAATTTACAAAAAAGATATATGAAAATACTTGCAGTAGGAACAACATTTCGTTCATTATCACTATTAGTTGATGATTTTTCTAAATTAGACGGAGAATCAATTGCTAACCATATATCATATAAAGATTCTGGTGCAGTTTTAGTAGTAGGAACTATAACTAAAACTCTCAAAGAAGACTTTTACTTACTTGCCCCCAGTAGCAATATGGTTGATTTAGCAATAAATAACGGCTTTAAGTACATTAATGAAAATAAAGAAGGAAAATCGGGTAAAGAAGATAATTTTTTGATAACAATATATAATCAAAAATTGCAGAGACACTGTTACTCATATTTTAATGAGTCGCAAGAATTAAGCGATTATGATATAAATTATTCTAATTTTGATGTTGTTTTCTTTTGTTGTGTTCAAGCCCCTTTATTATCTCAAATATATGACTTATCAACATCATTGAATAAAACTGTAAAAGTATTATTACCAAATGGTTTTGTTAACGACTATTTTTATAGCTTAGATAATAAACTAGTATTAAAATATGATGCAGACTTTCTTTTTATTAATGAGGGTGAATTATTGTCATTATGTTCTAGAGAAATTGACGATCCTAATAAAATTATTTTAGAAAAGTTAATACTCAATGATACAAATTTAATAGTTACTTGCGGTAGGGATGGAGTTATCTCTTATGTTAATAAAAAATTGTCATATCATTCGGTTTCACCTTTGACAAAAATTGTTCATCCAGGTGGTGCAGGTGACTCATTTGCTACTGCATTTATAATTAATTATCTAAAGCAAAAAGATATGGATTATGCAATTATGCAAGGCGATTTTTATGCAAAAAAAGTTATGCAGATCGAAAGTGTTTTTGATCTATTAAAGGAATAGCACTATGTCTAATAATATTTACGAAATGGTTAGTACTTCTATTAGCCGTTCAGTTCAAAAAGTAGAAGAATTATGCCCTTTAGGAAATGTAAAAACTGGTTTAACTAGTAAAGACACATATCATCCGAACGGAAAAGTCTCTCTATATACTGCGGCAGAATTACTGTGGGCGCTTTCTGAATGTGAATTGCCAGTTCATGCCAACTATTTGGTTGAAGAAATCACTGACTTACTGCTTAATAATCTTAATAAGAATATAAATAAAGATAGAATATTAGAAGAAGCCTTTATATTATGGAGTTTATCATTGGTAAATATTACTACCAACAATACAACATATTCAGACTTATTAAAAAAAATTTTGGACAAGCAGTTTGGTGATGGTAGTTGGGGAACATGTATGCAAAGCAAGAGTAATGTTAGGGCAACAGCACTTTGTGTAGTAGCTTTAGTTTCTTGTTGCTCTAACTTGTCATGTAACGATCCCCAAAGAGATACCATAAAAAAAAGTGTTGTTAACGCACTTGTTTGGTTGATTTCAAAATTTGATAATGAATATTTATGGTCTTACGATAAAAGCTTAAACTTTGACAAAAAAACATTTGTAAAAGATTGCAAGATATGTCTTGATAAAAACTCACTAGTGTTGTATTCATTTTGTTTTTCTATAAATATGTTAGGAGATAATTTGTTGCAAGCAAAGGAGTTTGAAAAGCTCAAGACTATTATTAATAAGTCAATTAAAATATTGAATAAAGTTAATATGAACTTGGCAATAGTAACTTCTGAAATTGAGCTTGAAGAATACTATGTTAATAATAAATTAAAGAAACATGATCATGGGGCAGGACATTTAGAATTCTACATTTTATTCATTTTAGAACACAAACATTCATTATGGTTATCTCCGAACAATTCTCTATACACAAAATTGAGTAAACTCATAGAACTTGTATTGAGTATGGAGATTAAAGGGTGTTGGAACGATAAAAATACAGAATATTTAGATAGAATGTGGACTTTATCATATGGAATTAAAGTTCTTTCCGCATATCAAAACGAATGCAAAAACATAAATGACAACAATAGAATTAATTCGCGAAACAAGTATCAGTATTGGTATAAATTTTGGTCTGTTATAAAAAAACCAGTTGTTTGGATACCTTTTTTCATATTTGTTGCGTTGGGACTATCTATTATAATTTCAAATTTATTGCCTGAATGGTTAGGTTGTATTGGTTTGGCATTATCTTTATTTCCATTAGGAATTGAATTTGTAAAACTAAATAAAGAATAGTGGGGATTACAAAATGCATAATATAATGCAAGATTTTGTAGAAAACAATAAGTTTACATATGATGATTTTCCTCTTTTTGAGGTTGATATTGACAAGGACAACAATGTAGGAACAATTTACTTGAAGAATAATTGCTCTTGGATGTCAAATTCTTACGGATGTACGATGTGTAATTATTCGTGTAGAGAACATGTTGTTGCAAATGATGTTATAAAAGAACACTTGGATGAAATTATTGGACAAATAAGTATATATAAATTAAAACATATCAAAATATATATGAATGGCTCTTTTTTCTGTGACCAAGAGTTAGATTTTCATAATAGATATCTTTTACTATCAAGGCTCCAACAACAATGTAATGTAAATAGTTTCACCGTGGAATCTCGATTTGATTGTATTGATAAAAAGAAGCTCTATGATTTAGTTCAATCTCTTCCACAGATAAAATTAGATATTGCATTAGGATTAGAATCAACGAACGATAAAATATTGAAATATGCAATTAATAAAGGAACGTCATTTAGCCAATTTAAAAAAGTCTATAGAGAGATTAAGGATATAGTTAACATAAAAGTTTATTTGCTGTTTAAACCACCTTTCCTAACCGAGCTAGAGGCTATAGAAGATATGGTTTCTTCAATTAGAGATTTAATAAACATAGGGGTTAGCAGAATTACCATTACCCCTTTATCAGTGCAAAACCAGACATTAACAAAATTTCTACTCGAAGAACATTTATATAGACCTTTGTGGTTGTGGAGTATTATTGAACTTAATACTAGAATAAAAAGGATGAACCTAAAAAACACAAATATAAAAATCGCAGGATTTCAACATCTTCCTGTTCCTGTATCAACACCATTTAATTGTGAGAAGTGCTCGGATTTTTATTCTAATAAAATTAATAGTTTTAAGTTGTTTGATTGGGATGATGTGGGTGAAAAGTGTGATTGCTATAACGAATGGCTTTCTGAAATTAATAAAGAGGAACGAAAAACAATAGAAGAACGTTATGAAGAGGCATGCTTAATACAACAAAAATCTATTTCTCGAACAAAAGATATTGCATACAAACTAGAAACTAATTTTAAAAACTTTCAACTATCTGATATTGCAAAGCAAGTGCCAACAATTAATTCAAAATTGGATTTTGTCGGAGTTGAACATGTTCCAGTTCGTTTTTTTCTTGATCACAAAAAAGATAGAATTCCTTTTTTGGGGGAATGTCTCCTATCGGTAAGTCTTGATGAATTCCATAGAGGAATTCATATGTCAAGACTGTTGAATAGTATTGATGATTTTTGTAACGATAACCACACAGACTTGTTATGTGACATACATAGTTTTTTGCAAACCACCGCAAAAGCACAACATTCCAAAGTTTGTAAATTTCAAATACATACAGATTTTTTTACTGAATTATATTCAGATATATCGAAGAAAAAAAGTATTGTTAAAATACCTATGATTATAACGAGTATGTTTGCGAATGAAAAAAGTCATAACACAATAACAGTTAAATTTGATATATGTAATGCTTGCCCTTGTACAAAATCTACAAATCTTGAATTGTTTGACAATATTAATTCTCACACCCAAAGAGGTAGTGTAGAATTAACAATTTCCAACTGGGAAGGCGATTTGATGGAACTACTTAAATGGTGTTCAGAGCATTATATGTTGCGAGGATTATTAAAGCGAGAAGATGAAATTTATTTGGTAAATAATATCTATAGTACACCTTTGTTTTGTGAAGATATTTGTAGAAATATTTCTAAAGAATTTGAGAGTGTTTTCAAAAATAACTATGAAAATGTTATAACTAAAATAGTTACTGAAGAAAGTATACACCCTCATAACGCATTTGCTATAAAATACTCTGATAGTTATTAAATATAGTTATTATTTCTTGAGTGCAAGTCTAATTATATAACAAACAAAAGTATGCTTTATTCAACCCTATATTGTATTTGTAGTTATTACACTTTATTGAAAAGTTAATCCAAATTATTTAGTGTATAAATAATGTAATTATGGTTGCTTTTTCTTCGCTAAACTCATAAATATCCTTATAAATTGGGGTATGATAATGTTGAAAAATTATCAGAGCAATTGACATAATAAATAATTTGCTAGTGGTGTCGGTTTTACCGGCACCATGTTTTTACGCTATTTCACTAAATTTTCTATTGTTGTTGCTTTTTTGAACAAATATAGAGCATATAATTTGTTGAAAAGGCAGAAACTTTGAGAAAACGAAAATTTTTGTGAAGTATTTGCTGAATTTTGTCATTTATATATAGAAACAAATTTCTATATATAAATGAGGATGGTTTTTATGGATTTGATGGTGTACGATGTAGCGAAAAAATTTGACGCACAAGCTGAAGCAAAATTAGTTGATGTTTTAGAGCAACTTGGGTTAGACTTTGAAATAATAAAGTGCTGTGGCTGTGACAGAATTTGTATTGATTTAAGTGGTGATAATAATACTTGCAAAAGGTATTGTTGCAATTCCGGAATTATTGTGCAGACAAGTAGCAAAGATGTTTGCAAAATCTATCCGCACGAAATTCTATACATAGCAATAGAAGATAGAAAATCTGTGTTGTATCTGATTGACAGGAAGGTTGAAACCAATTACCGCCTTGACCACTGGAAAGCGCTTCTTGACCTTGAAACTTTTGCTCAACCCCATCATAGTTTTATAGTTAATTTTAATTATGTTGATGAAGTTACAAAAGAGTGGGTAAAGGTTAAATACAGAGATAAAGAATATCAGGTTTATACTTCCTCACGTAAAATTGGTGCTTTTAAAAAGGCGTTTTTAAAATTTGGCGAACGATAAAATACCAAACATCACCTCGGTTCATATATGGCTGAGGTGATGTTGCTTTATTTGGGCAGTTATTGTATAATAATCGTATTAAAAGTGCGAGGGAAGTATTATGGATAAAACCAAAGCAATAAAATATGTTTTACAAAATGCAAGACCTCTTGAGTTGGCTATTTATAAATATTTCTTTGAAAATGAATCAAATCAAGCTGTCATTGATGAACTTTCCAAATTCCAAAATGCTGATGGTGGCTTTGGCAACGCTCTTGAACCTGATTTTTTCAATCCCAACTCAAGTCCTATTGCAACAAACGATGCTATAATCACGCTTTTCCGTGTAAATGCACTTAACATAGATTATGATATCGTAAAAGGAATAGTCAGGTATTTGGAATCTCACGATTCTTTTGATGAAGATAAAAAGCGTTGGTTATTTGCCATAGACAGTAACAATGATTATCCTCACGCAATATGGTGGGAGAAGAAAGGTGACGGAATCAGCAGTTTTAATCCTTCAATATCGTTAGCAACATTTTTGGTTTGCTACGGAAACCGCGCAGCTCTTTATGAAGGTATTATAAAAGATGGTTTTGAGTATCTTGAAAATACCGAAAAAGTTAGCGGAGATGATTTGAACTGTTTTCTGTTGGCATATGAGCTTTTAATAATGAACAAAATTAACGATGTAGTTGAATTGAATTTATTCAAAGACTTATTATGCAACGCCATTAATAACACAATTTGCAAAGATGTTGAAAAATACGGTGTTGAGTATGTACCGATGCCTTCCAGTATCTTTGCCGGCACATATATGGAATTTATCACTCCGGAAATCAAGCCATTAATTATTGCTGAAAAAGGTGTTTTAGGTAAGCTGCAAATGGACGATGGCGGCTTTGATATTACTTGGAAATGGTATACTCCATATCCTGATGAATATGAACAAGCAAGAGCTTGGTGGCGTCCTCGCATTACAATTGAAAAAATTCTTTTTAACGAGGTTCAGATATAATAAAGTGAATTTGTCCATATAAATCAAGAAAAAATATTGATTTATTGTTATCATATTTCAAGGGTGCAATATGAACGATTTAGAAATAGTTGTTACTACACAAACATACATAAAATTACATCATAACGATGATGATTTCAGTATTGAGAGTATATGCAATGCTATAGGATATTCTCGCCGTCAGCTCGACAGATTGTTTAAGAAATATTTGCAGACAACTCTTTATGAATATGTAAATGCTATTGTCTTAAGTAAAAGTGCAGAGAAGCTGATTAACACAGATGATAATGTGCTTGATGTAGCTTTAGACAGCCATTTCACTTCCCACGAAGGTTATACAAGGTCTTTTGCAAAACGGTTTTCTGTTACTCCTGATGAGTACCGTAAAAGTCCAATTGCGATACCTTGGTATATCGGTCACCCTGCAAATCATTATCATATCTTGAAAGAAGGACGAGAAATGGAAAGCACATCAATCTGTACTGTAATACCTGTAAACAAACCGAAAAGAAAACTGATTTATCTGCCGTCAGAATCGGCAACAGGTTATTTATCTTATTGCGAAGAAGCAGGTTGTGATTGGGAGGGACTTCAGAATAGTATTCCTGAAAAGTTTGATACTGCAGCAATACTTGAGTTGCCTGAGTTTTTACAAGAGGACGGTTACAGCAATATTGCTTCAGGTGTTGAAGTTCCTTTGAATTATTCAAAGCCTTTACCTGAAGGATATAAAATAGTAGAACTCCCTGAATGTATATTACTTTATTTTCAAAGTGAACCATTTGAAAATCCCGATGATTTCGGTATCTATATCGGTCAAGTTTACAAAGCATTGGAAAACTACAACTTTGAACGCTACGGTTATAAGCTCGCAAATAATGTTGCACCGACTTTTAATTTCGGTGCACAAATAGATGTAGGCGCAAGAATTGCTGTTCCAGTAATAAAAATATAAAATACAAAGGAATTTGCCTTTTGTTCGCAATTGTAAGGCGAATGTGAAGAGTTAGTGTGAGAGCAGGGAAACTACTCCTTGCTCTCATTTTTTCTTTCCTTGCCCATGTGTCAAAAACTTTACTGCATAAGACAAAGAATAAGAAGGCAAGAAACCGTTGTAAGAATTACACAGTT
>JAZNJB010000041.1:0-30101 GCA_045577815.1 Acutalibacteraceae bacterium | reverse complement strand
GCTGGGGCTTGAAAATGTAAGAAACGAAGCTTGAAGCGTCCACAACGAAATCAACGTTCTTAACATTAAGCTCATCACGGATAATATCAATAAAGTAACCTTCAACCTGCTTTTCGCTCTGAACGTACATTGTGCTGAGAGGCTGACGGTTCTTCATATTTGAACCGTTTCTTGCAGCTCTGCCGAGAACAACAATATCAACAACCTCATCCATATTCTTTTCCAGATCAACGTCGATACGGTTTTCCTCGACCTCGGGGAACATACAAAGATGTACGCTTTCCGGAGCTGATTTATCAATATTGCAAACAAGATTTCTGTAAATTGACTCTGCCATAAAGGGAATCATGGGTGCTGCCGCTTTCGCAGTTGTAACAAGGGCTGTATAAAGAGTCATATAAGCTGCTGTCTTATCCTCTGTTTCGCCCTGTACCCAATATCTTTCTCTACCGCGACGAACATACCAGTTACTCATTTCATCTGTGAATTCCTGGAGAGCCTTTGCAGCTTCAGGAATCTTGTAATTAGCAAGGTTTTCGTCAACAGTTTTAACCATTGAGTTAAGCTTTGAAAGGAGCCACTTATCCATTACGGTAAGCTTGCAATCCTTAAGATTATATTTTGACGGGTCAAATTTATCAATATTTGCATAGAGCACATAGAAGGAATAAGTATTCCAGAGAGTGCTCATAAATTTACGCTGACCCTCAACAACTGCTTTACCATGGAAACGGTTGGGAAGCCAAGGAGCAGAGTTAGTGTAGAAATACCAACGGATAGCGTCTGCACCGTAGCTTTCAAGTGCATCAAACGGGTCAACTGCATTACCCTTTGATTTACTCATTTTCTGACCATTTTCATCCTGAACGTGACCGAGAACGATAACATTCTTGTAAGGTGCTTTATTGAAAATGAGAGTTGAAATAGCAAGAAGAGAATAGAACCAACCACGAGTCTGGTCAACAGCTTCGGAAATAAAGTCTGCAGGGAACTGTGCCTCAAAAAGCTCTTTATTTTCAAAGGGATAATGATGCTGTGCGAAGGGCATTGCGCCTGAGTCAAACCAACAGTCAATAACCTCGGGAACACGTTTCATCTCTTTTCCGCAGTCCGGACATTTAATTGTAACTGCATCAATGAAGGGTCTGTGAAGTTCAATTTCATCAGGGCAGTTGTCGCTCATTGATTTAAGCTCTTCAATTGAACCGATTGAATGACGGCAACCACATTCACATTCCCAGATGTTAAGAGGTGTACCCCAATATCTGTTACGGGAAATACCCCAGTCCTGAACATTCTGAAGCCAGTCGCCGAAACGACCTTTACCAATGCTTTCGGGAATCCAGTTAATTGTATTGTTATTTCTGATAAGGTCATCCTTAACCTCTGTCATTTTGATGAACCAGGACTCTCTTGCATAGTAGATAAGAGGTGTGTTACATCTCCAGCAGTGAGGATATTCGTGCTCAAATTTTGGAGCATCAAAAAGGAGTCCTGCTTTTTCGAGATCAATAAGAACTAATTTATCTGCATCCTTAACGAATGTACCTGCGTAAGGTGTGGGCTCTGCCATTTCACCCTTACCGTCAACAAGCTGAACAAAGGGAAGGTCATATCTTCTACCAACCTTAGCGTCATCTTCACCGAATGCGGGAGCAATATGAACAATACCTGTACCGTCAGTCATTGTTACATAATTATCTGCAGTAATGAAGAAGCCTTTTTTATTCTGCTTGTCGCAGATAGGCTTAACATAGTCAAAGAGAGGCTCATATTCCTTGCCCTCAAGGTCAATACCCTTGTAGCTTTCGAGAATTTCATAAGCAGGTGCATCTTCTGTTGCAAGCTTACCGAGAACCTTATCAAGAGGCGCTTCTGCCATATAATATGTGAATCCGTCCGCTGCTTTAACCTTAACATAAATATCATTGGGGTTCACGCAAAGAGCGACGTTTGAGGGAAGTGTCCAGGGAGTTGTTGTCCAAGCGAGGAAGAAAGCATCTTCGCCAACAACCTTAAAGCGAACAACCGCTGAACGCTCTTTAACTGTTTTATAGCCCTGAGCAACCTCGTGAGAAGAAAGAGGTGTTCCGCAACGAGGACAATAAGGAACAATTTTGAAGCCCTTATAAAGAAGATTTTTCTCATAAATCTGCTTAAGTGCCCACCACTCTGATTCAATGAATTCATTGTGATATGTTACATAAGGGTCATCCATATCAGCCCAGAAACCAACTGTACGTGAGAAATCCTCCCACATACCCTTGTATTTCCAGACACTTTCTTTACAGTGACCGATAAAGGGCTCAAGACCATATTCTTCAATCTGCTCTTTACCATCAAGACCGAGAAGCTTTTCAACCTCAAGCTCAACAGGAAGACCGTGAGTATCCCAACCTGCTTTTCTGGGAACCATACAGCCTTTCATTGTACGGTAACGAGGAATCATATCCTTAATAACACGGGTAAGAACGTGACCGATATGGGGTTTTCCGTTAGCAGTGGGAGGACCATCATAGAACACATAGGGTGTTCCGTCTTTTCTGTCCTCAATGCTCTTTTCGAAGATTTTATGCTCTCTCCAGAACTCTTCAATCTTCTTTTCCTGCTCAACGAAATTCACGTTGGGGGAAATTGGATCATACATTGACTTTACCTCCAATATATAAAAATAAATGTTTATAAATTAAAAAATCCTTGCCCTGTAATACAGGACAAAGACATACTTTGCAACCACCTATATTAATCGTACTATCATACGCCGCCCTCATAACGGTGAGCAACCGGAGAAGCTTACTGAAAATTTCAGCTCTCAGCTCGGGAGTGATATTCGACATCCTTGCATCCTATCGGGCTTCCACCATCCCCGACTCGCTTAATTCAGCAAAGGAGCTACTGTCTCCGTCAATGCCTTTTCATACAGAAAGAATGATAACATATAATTACAAATATTTCAAGTGTTTTTTAAAAGTTGAAAGTGGCAAATGGTAAGTGGCAATTTAAGGGTCTGCGACGCTATTTTATAATGCCGACCGCAGGTTCCGAAACTTTCCACTTGCCATTTGCCACTTTCAACTTTTGAAATTTATTTCAAATTCCTATTGGCATATAACAAATTATAGTTTATAATGGTTATAATTGTATTTAAAAAGGAGGAGTTATTTTGAGCGGTAAATATTCCGTCCCTCTCAGAAAGGTAATTAAAACCCATTCTTTTGAAACAATATACTTGCCTGATAAACCCGACTCCGAGTTGGTTATCTGTTCTCAGGACATTAACAGACCCGGTCTACTTTTTGCAGGGTATGAAAAATTCTTTGACCCGTTAAGAGTTGAGTTTATCGGTCTTGCGGAAATGAGTTATCTTGAAGAGCTTGATGAGCAGACTCAGAAAGAAAGACTTGAGCTTTTCTTTTCTTTCAAGCCCCCTGCAGTTATAATCACCCGTAATATCGATTACCCGGAGGTTATGCTTGAGCTTGCAAAGAAATATGAGGTTCCCCTTTTAAGAACTGCTGAAATCACATCTCAGATTACAGCAACTCTTATTTCATACCTCGGAACTGAGCTTGCAGAACGTATAACCCGTCACGGTGTTATGGTTGAGGTTTACGGTGAAGGTATTCTCATTTTAGGCGATAGCGGTGTTGGTAAAAGTGAAACCGCAGTTGAGCTTATTAAAAGAGGTCACCGCCTTATTGCTGATGATGCGGTTGAAATCAAAAAGGTTTCTTCAAAAACTCTTGTTGGCTCATCCCCTGATAACATCCGTCACTTTATGGAGCTTCGTGGCATCGGTATAGTAAACGCACGTAATATATTCGGTGTAGGTGCTGTTAAGCTTACAGAGAAAATAGATATGGTTATTCAGCTTGAGCATTGGGATCCCCAGAAGGCTTATGACCGCCTTGGTCTTGATGATGAATACATATCAATTTTGGGAATTAATATCCCCACAACCACTGTTCCTGTTAAACCCGGACGAAATCTTGCAATTATTATTGAAATTGCCGCTATGAATAACCGTCAGAAAAAGCTGGGCTACAATGCGGCAAGAGAGCTTATGCAACAGCTTGGTATGGAGGAATAATGCCAAAAATAAATAAAATCACACAAAAGGAGATATAATTATGTATAGAATTGGTGTTGACCTTGGCGGTACTAATATCGCAGTAGGTATTATTGATGAAAATTATAAAATAATCGGTAGAGGTAAGGTTAAAACCCGCGCACCTCGTCCCGCAGAAGAAATCTTCGACTCAATCAAAGAGGCTGCAGATCTTGCTATTGCAGATGCAGGCGTTTCTTATGATGATGTTGTTTCTGTTGGTATCGGTACTCCCGGCTCTGTAAATAAAGACACCGGCGCTATCGAATTTTCAAACAACCTTAAATTCCACAATGTTCCTGCAAAGCAGATGCTTGAGGAAAGATTCGGCAAGCCCGTTTATCTTGAAAATGACGCTAACGCAGCAGCTCTCGGCGAAGCAGTTGCAGGCTGCGGTAACGGTGTTAAAAACTTTGTTGCAGTAACTCTCGGAACAGGTGTTGGTAGCGGTATTATCATCGACGGCAAAATTTATCGTGGCAGTAACTTCTGTGGCGGTGAAATGGGTCATATGGTTATTAATGTAGATGGTATTCCCTGCAACTGTGGCAGAAACGGCTGTTGGGAAAAATACGCTTCCGCAACTGCACTTGTTTCTCAGGCAGTTGAAGCAATGGAAGGTAACCGCGACTCACTCCTTTGGAAAACCTGCGAAGGCGACCTTAACAAAGTTGACGGCAAATCCATTTTCGATGCTCTTGATATGGGCGATGCAATTGCAAAAGCAGTTGTTGACAGATACCTTTACTATGTTTCTATCGGTCTTGCAAATGTTATCAACGCTCTTCAGCCCGAAGCAGTTTGCATCGGTGGTGGTATCAGCGGTCAGGGCGAAAAGATTCTTAAGCCCATTCGCGATATAGTAAAATCAGAGCGTTACAGCGTTTACGCAGATAAACAGGCAGCTATCATTCCCGCTGCTTTAGGCAACGATGCCGGTATTATCGGTGCTGCATTACTTGATGATTGACGGTGATTAAAATAAACATCGAAACAATAAATTCGCTTTTTGATTCGGCAATTGAAATAGGTTGCAAGGCATATAAGGATGAAAAGCTTTGCAACCATATCTCCTTTAAGGTTGGCGGACCCTGTCCCCTTTTAATTGAGCCCAAAAACGAAAAGCAATTAACAGATATTCTCAAATTAATAAAAAAAACCCAAACACCTTATACCATTCTCGGCAACGGCACCAATGTTCTCGTGCTTGATGAAGGACTTGACAAAGTGGTTGTCAAAATAGGTGACGAAATGACATCTCTTACCCTTGAGGGTGACGATGTTATATGTTGCTCTGCAGGTACAAAGGTTGTCACTCTTTGCAAATTCGCTTTGGAAAACTCCCTTTCGGGACTTGAATTCGCTTATGGTATTCCCGGAACCTGCGGTGGTGCAGTGTTTATGAATGCAGGCGCATACGGCGGTGAGGTTAAAGATGTTATTTCAGAAATAACCTATCTTTCTCCTGATTTGGAGCTTAAAACAATGCCTGTTGAGGAAGCAAAGCTCTCCTATCGCCATTCAGTTTTCAAGGAAAATGATTGCATTGTGGTTTCTGCAAAATTTAAAATGAAAAAAGCACCCAAAGAGGAAATCAAAGAGGCTATGAACGATTTTCTTTCTCGCCGTAAAGATAAGCAACCTCTTGAATATCCCAGCGCAGGCAGTACTTTTAAACGCCCCGAAGGATATTTTGCAGGTGCACTTATTGAGCAAGTGGGCTTTAAGGGTAAAACTCTCGGTGGCGCACAAATCAGCGATAAACACGCAGGTTTCCTCATTAACAAAAATAATGCTACCGCAAAAGATATTGTTGATCTTATTGAGCTCACTAAAGAAACAGTAAAAAAAGAAACCGGCGTTACATTAGAGCCGGAAGTTATCATACTGAGGTAATTATGTCATTCTCTTCGGACGTTAAAACAGAATTAACCGGTCTTATTCCCTCCGCCTGTTGCACAAAGGCGGAGGCTTTCGGTATGCTCATTTTCGGCAGAGCATTTTCTCTTGCTGAAATTTCTCTTATGACAGAAATTCAGGCAGTTGCCGAGCATTATTGCACAAGCATCCGCGACCTTACAGGTGTTACTCCCGAACTCACCTGCTCAAAAGCGGGAAATTATAAAATAAACATTCCAACAAGGGCAGAGCGCCTTAAAATTTTAGAGTATTTCGGCTATACGGGTAAAGAAATCACTTTAAGAATAAACCTTTCAAACCTTGAGCAGTCAAACGAAGACTGTTGCTCAAAGGCATTTTTAAGAGGTGCTTTCCTTGTGTGCGGAAGCGTTACAGACCCCGAAAAAGATTATCACATTGAATTCAGCGTTGCTAAAGCAAAGCTTTGCGAGGACTTAATGCAGGTTATCGGCGATATGGGGCTTCGTTGCAAAAAGATTATAAGAAACAACAGCTATGTTGTTTATGCCAAGGAAGCGGAATCCATTGAAGATTATATCGGCACAATGGGTGCAAACAATGCCTTTTTAGAGGTAATGCAAACCCGTGCTATGAAAGATATAAAAAACCAGATTAACCGCCGTTCAAATTTTGAATCGGCAAATATGAGCCGTTCCATTGAAGCAGGGTTAAAGCAAATTGCTGTCATTGAAGAAATACTTTCAAAAATCAAGCTGTCTGACATGACAGAGGATTTAGAGGCGCTTTGCTCATTAAGACTTGAAAACCCTGATATTTCTCTGGACGAGCTTGGAAAAATGATGAACCCCGAACTTTCACGCTCTGCAGTAAGCAGACGTTTCAAAAAGCTTGAAAAAATTGCCGCGGAGTTGAAAACAAAGTGAAAGAATTTTATATAAACAAAAATGATGCAGGGCAAAGGCTTGATAAGTATATTACAAAATCGGTTCCGTTGCTCCCCCAGTCACTTATGTACAAGTACATAAGAAGCAAAAGAATCAAGGTTAATAACAAAAGGTCAGAAATTTCTTACAGACTTAAAGAAAATGACCTTGTTTCAATGTATATTAACGATGAATTCTTTGAAGTTACAAAGCCTAAATATGATTTTTTAAACGCAGGAAAAAGCCTTAACATTGTTTATGAAGATGAAAACATCATTCTCATAGATAAACCGACAGGACTTCTCTCCCACCCTGACGAAGACAATTATACCGATACCGCTATAACAAGAGTTAAGCGTTATCTTTATGAAAAAGGCGATTATAAGCCCGATGAAGAAAATTCATTCGCCCCCGCTCTTGTTAACAGAATCGACCGTAACACAAGCGGTATTATAATCGGTGCAAAAAATGCAGAAAGTCTTCGCATTCTCAACGAAAAGCTTAAAAATCGTGAAATGCATAAGCTTTATCTTTGCGTTGTAATCGGTAAACTCAAAAAAGAAAGCGGTCTTATTGAGGGTTATCTCGAAAAGAATGAAAAGCAAAATAAAGTTTATGTCAGCGAAAAAGGCAATGACAAAACCAAGCATATTTCCACAAAATACAAGGTGCTTGGCTATAAGGATGGACTTTCACTTTTAGAGGTTGAGCTTTTAACAGGCAGAACCCATCAGATAAGAGCCCATTTCTCCTATCTTGGTCATCCCCTTTTAGGTGACGGCAAATACGGAACTAACGCCCAAAACAAAAACTTTGGTAATTACAAAAAGCAATTTTTATATTCCTACAAATTAAAATTTGATTTTCAGAGCGATGCAGGAATTCTCAACTATCTTGACCAGAAGGAGTTTGAGGTTGAGGACGTTTGGTTTAAAAAAGCATTTTATGACGGAACAATATAACAAAACCGACAGTGTTGAAAAACACTGCCGGTCATTTTTTATAACTCTTTCTCCTCTTTAATCTCAATATCTTCCATCTTAATTTCGTTGTTAGTTCTTGGCTTGTTAACATACCCAATTTTAAAGAAGAACACAGGGAACAATGACGAAATTATCATAGCAGGAACTGCTAAATACATTACACCATCTGAAAAAAGAGAATAATAAAGATATGATGGTGCATTTATAAGTCGGTATGTTTCAAGCAAATCTGCAGAGAAGAAAGAAACAATACCTAAAATGGTAACCGCAATATTCATTACAAGCACCGAAACAAGAATAAGCTTTTTACTTCCCTTTTTCTTACATAAACGCCCCGCAACAAAATAAACAAAGGGACCTGCAAGAAATGCTATCATAAGCATTACCCAATACCAAACGCCTTGAAACTTCTCATCGAAATTAAATTCAGTTGAAAAATATGTGTAGTTATAAGCAACGCACAAAAGCGCGTGAACTATTCCTAAAAACAGAACCACAAAAAAGGAATGTCTAACTTTTTTCATATATAAAAAATCCTAACAAACAAAAATTAATGCTCTTGTATGATACCATAACAAGAGCATTCTTTCAAGCATTTCGACAAAATGTAATTTTTATTTAACAAAAAACAGAGACCCTTTCTTAAAAAGAGTCTCTGAGTAGATATTTTTGCTGTAGTGTGCTTTGATTTTTTGTTTTTATGAACCCCGAAGCGTACAAAGGTACGCGAGTTTTGGCAGTAAAAAAGGTACCCTCTCTGAAGAGGATACCTAAATTACAAGTATATTTTCGTGCAGAGTGCGTCAGATTTGTGATTTATGAACCCCGAAGCGTACAAAGGTACGCGAGTTCGGGTGAATAAATCGCAAAGGTGATGTGCTATGCGCAAAAAGATTAGTCTGCTGTGTAGGGAAGGAGGGCAATCTGTCTTGCTCTCTTGATAGCGGTAGTAAGCTCTCTCTGATGATAAGCGCAAGTACCGGTTACACGGCGGGGAAGGATTTTAGCTCTGTCAGATGTGTATCTGCTGAGCTTAGCTGTATCTTTGTAATCAATTGCTTCAACCTTCTCAACGCAGAAAGCGCAAACTTTTTTGCGGCCTCTTTTGTTGGGACGGCGATCGTTTTTATCAAATGCCATTGTAAATTTACCTCCTATTAGAATCAGAACGGTAAGTCGTCATCGTCAGCCATTGCTGCGAAATCGTCTAAACCACCGTTAGAGAAAGACGGTGCAGCTGTAGTAGCTGTTGTTGATGGTGCACCGTTTGTTCCGGTCTCACTTTTTGAACCGCAGAAGCTAACATTATCAGCACTGATTTCTACAGTATAGCGTTTAACGCCATCCTTTTCATAGGAACCTGTCTGAATAGAACCCTGAACGGCAATCATTGAGCCCTTCTGGAAATATCTTGAAACGAATTCTGCTGTTTGTCTCCAAGCAACAACATTAATAAAGTCTGCTTTTCTTTCTTCGCCTGCTTTAACATAGCCTCTGTCAACCGCAACAGTAAATCTTGTTACAGAAACGCCTGAGGGAGTCTGGCGAAGCTCGGGGTCTGCTGTAAGGCGACCCATTATAACTGCACAATTAAGCATCTTTCACACCTCTTATTTTTTAATAACCAAAGAACGAAGAACGCCATCTGTGATTTTAAGAACACGGCTGAGCTCAGCAGGGAATTCAGCATCACAAGTATGGTTGTAAAGAACATAGTAACCGTTGTCTTCATCGTTGATAAGGTATGCAAGCTTACGCTTACCCCATTCGTCAACGCTGTCAACTGTACCGTTCTCTGCCATCATCGCCTCGAATTTTGCGTGAAGCTCTTTTGCTGCTTCTTCACCTTTAGCGAGTGAATAGACGATAATTGTCTCATAACTGTTTGACATCGTTTGCACCTCCTTATGGACTCCGGCTCTCATTTACCTATTTGAGAGCAAGGAAATTTATGCGGTCAAATCTCAACGGACATACCGCAACAGTTACGGATTATAACACCTTTTACACAATAAGTCAAGAAATATTTTTCAGTCAGATGCTTGTTTTTAAATACTGAATAAATATGCAAATCCCAATTCTTTCATAATGGCTGCAAACCAATTATAGAAGAACTCGATAAAATTAATTATACCGAAAGGCTCAAGTTTTTCTGTTGCTTTTTCTCCTATAACTCCGTCAATTCCGATTACATAATCTGCGGCAATCAAAGGATTTTCATAATTATATTCTATAGGGCCACCATTCATAATCATAAAATTAAAGGTTTTTGTTCCCGTTGGTGTTAAAGTTCTTCCCTCGCAATAATAATCAATTTGCAGTTGCATATTCTGCCGGCTTACAGCCGGAAGTTTACCCGATACAGGAATACTTACGGACTGACCCGGTGCAAGTGCATTTATACCCGCAGAGTGAGCGATAAATTCCGAACCCGCAAAAATAATTGATGTTATTTTAACAGAGTATTTTTCTGAAATATTTGTAACAATCAGATAATTATCTTCGTCCGAAACATAACCTACAGGACTTTTATCAAACTTTGCAAAAACGGTATTACACGCATTTGTGGATGAGCAGAACTGAGGATATGTAGGATCAGAATAAACATCAGTTATATCATCTGTTAAAAGAGTTTTCAATGCAAGAGTTCTTGAATACTTGTCATTAAAAGTCATTCCGTGAAAAAGCTCTTCCACGTACCAAGTATTCTCGGGAAGATATGCAGCAGATGCATCAACTTCGAAGGACGGTGAAATATGGTCGTGTGTAAAATCTGAGCAAACCACACCGCAACCTGTATAGCCATCGTTAAAACGTTGTCCGTAAGGAGCACAATATGCACCCGTTGCATCATTAACACCAATAATGGCATCAGATTGCTCTTGTGTACCGGTAACGGCAGGAACACCGTAACCTGCAATAATTGAAATATTCATTCCGTACTCGTCGATACATTTTTTGAGATTTTCCGACATATTCGGCATTATTTCGTAATGAACAATATCACTTTTAGCAATTATACCTGCATTTTCAACAGGGTCAAGTTCTTTTGCTTTTAATTCATCATAATACTCTTCAGGTATAAAATCCCAGATGCTTCCAAAATTTCGTGCAAAATCTTTTATAGGCGGAAGAATTGCAGCAATAAGATCATCTAAAAAACCTAACTGCTCTGCCTGAAGAAGCCACTTATAATCATCTTCTGAAATGAAACCGTGTTCAAGGAAATAAATAAGATTATATTCATCAAGTGCTACGCTTTCATTCATAATATCGTAAGCAAGCAACGCACCACCTATTGCAGGAACGGTAAGAACTGCATTATCAACATCCTGCTTATAGCCATAAAGAGAAAGGTAGGTTGCAGTAACCTGACCACCATGCGAAACTGCTATGATATTAACCTTATCTTTTCCGGAAAACTCTTTTACCATTTGAATATAACTGTCAAGCCTTGCGGCACAGTCGAGAACGCTCATTCGCCAATCTGATTGGAAAAAGAAACAGTTCTGTTCACCTATAACGGCGGAAATCTCAGCAAACAAATCAGCTTCACCGATAACTTCATCATTAAGTCCATTTTCATGAATATAGCCCATATTTGTAACAGCGGCATTATCGTAAGTGACCTTTATGTTTTTGACACTTGAGCCATCAGGGTTGCATTTAATATTTCCCAAAAGCTGATTTAACCCGTCTTCAATTTTTAATGCCAAAAGTGTAGAATCGCCCTTGGCATACTCTATCATACTTCTGGAAAATTCTGCAATATCGTTAAGCACCAAGGTAAGAATGTTCATCATATCAAAATGCCATACACGTTCTGTTGTTCCGTCATCATTTACCATATCAAGTTCAGAACCGCTATAACCGGGAACAAGTATCACAGGATATTCTGTATAATCGTTATATTCACTATCAACAGCAGCGGCACCTACACTCATAACAGAAAAAAGCATAGTAAGAGAAAGAATAAGTGCTATAAATTTTTTAGTCATAAAAAACGCCCCTTTTGTAAGATTTTTTCTCTTTAAAAATTATAACATTATATCATTTTGTTTGCAATTATCAATAGCAAAAATCATTCACAATCTTCAAAAAAAATTTTTGTGAAATACACGAAAGCGAATTTGGTAAAATAAAAAATCTTGACTTTAAGAGAAAAACATATATAATATATATGTTACAAATTATATTGGTTATATTGGCTACGATGCAAGATGATTTACTGATACGGTATTCAGAGAGGAAACGGTTGCTGAAAGTTTCTTACCGCCTTTAAATTTGCTACTTGCGGAGTCTTACTGAAAACAGTACGTTGACGGGCGTTAACCGTCAGTTTGAGTGGTGCGTTTTGCACAATTCGGGTGGTACCGCGGTTATTCCGTCCCGTGTTGTAAAAAAGCGCGCTTTTTTTAGTGCAAAGTGCAAAGCGCAAAACGCAAAGTATAGAACAAACCGATTTTATAATTGCCGTGCGCAGCACCCTTTAATTTTGCATTTTGCATTTTTAATTTTGCATTTTTATGAACGGAGTGAATAAATCAATGGAATGGACAGGACTTAATGAATTAAGAGAAAAATATCTTAAATTCTTTGAATCAAAAGACCATTTAAGACTTCCCAGCTTCCCCCTCGTACCTCAGGGCGATAAGAGTATTCTTCTTATCAACGCAGGTATGACACCTATGAAAAAATACTTTACAGGCGAGGAAACTCCCCCGAGAAAGAGAGTTACCACCTGCCAAAAATGTATTCGTACACCCGATATTGAAAGAGTTGGTATCACTGCCCGTCACGGAACATATTTCGAAATGCTGGGCAACTTCTCCTTCGGTGACTATTTCAAAAAAGAGGTTATTCCGTGGGCTTGGGAATTCTGTACCGAAGTTATGGAAATGGACCCCGATAAAATTTATTGCAGTGTTTATCTTGAGGATGACGAGGCTTACGATATCTGGACAAAGGATGTCGGCGTAAAGCCCGACCATATGGTTCGCTTCGGCAAAGAGGATAACTTCTGGGAGCACGGTCAGGGTCCCTGCGGTCCTTGCTCAGAGCTTTACTATGACCGCGGTGAGAAATACGGCTGTGGCAGCCCCGATTGTAAGGTTGGCTGCGAATGTGACCGTTATGTTGAATTCTGGAACTTAGTTTTCACACAGTTTGAAAACGACGGCAAGAATAACTACACACCTCTTGCTAAACCTAATATCGACACAGGTATGGGGCTTGAAAGACTTGCTTGTATTGCTCAGGATGTTAACAATATTTTCGAGGTTGACACAGTTCAGAATATTATGAAGCACATAATGGAAATTGCAGGTGTTAAATATCACGAAAATGAAAAGAGCGATATTTCTCTTCGTGTTATTACCGACCATATCCGTTCAACAACCTTTATGATTGGTGACGGTGTTATTCCCTCAAACGTTGGCAGAGGCTATGTTCTCAGAAGGCTTCTCAGAAGAGCTGCCCGTCACGGAAGACTTTTAGGTATCGACAGACCCTTCCTTGCTGAGGTTTGCGAAACTGTTATTAAGGAAAACGAAAATGCTTACCCTGTTCTTCGCGAAAAACAGGATTACATTATCAAGGTTATTTCAATGGAAGAAAACAGCTTCTATAAAACCATTGACAGCGGTCTTGAGCTTCTTAGCGATATGATTAAGAAAACTGAAGGTACAGTTCTTTCAGGTGCAGATGCCTTCAAGCTTCAGGATACTTACGGCTTCCCCATTGACTTAACCCGTGAAATTGCAGAAGAAAACGGCTATACAGTTAACAACGAAGAATTTGAAAAATATCTTGCAGATGCTAAAGCACTTGCAAAGTCCTCCCGTAAGGTTGCAGGTACAGAAGGTTGGAAATCCTCTGATATTTCCTTCAAGGAATGTGATGCAACAGAATTCACAGGCTATTGTGTAACAGAGCAGGAGGGCAAGGTTCTCGCAATTGCCTCAAATGGCGAAAAGGTTGACTTTATCGGCATTGATACCGATGCAGTTATTGTTCTTGATAAATCCGCATTCTATGCAGAAAGCGGTGGTCAGGTTGGTGATACAGGTACACTTACAGTTAACGGCTCCGTTTTCACAGTTACTAATACAACTAAAACCGCAGAAGGCGTAATTCTTCACCACGGTACTCTTACTGAAGGCGATGCAATCAACCTTGGCGATACAGTAAGCGGTCAGGTAAATAAATCTCGCCGTCAGGCTATTATGAGAAACCATACTGCTGCTCACCTTCTTCAGGCAGCACTCAGAGAAGCACTTGGCACTCATGTTGAGCAGGCAGGACAGCTTGTTAACGACAATGCGGTTCGTTTTGACTTTTCTCATTTCTCCGCTCTTACTGCTGAAGAAATCGTAAAAATCGAAAACAGAGTTAACGAAATCATTCTTTCAGCTCTTCCTGTTGTTACAGAGGAAATGAGCATTGATGATGCAAAGAAAAAAGGTGCAATGGCTCTCTTTGGTGAAAAATACGGTGACACAGTCCGCGTTGTTTCTGCAGGCGATTTCTCAACAGAGCTTTGCGGTGGTACTCATGTTTCAAATACAGGTAATATCGGTCTTTTCCGTATTATTTCCGAATCATCCGTTGCTGCAGGTGTAAGAAGAATTGAGGGTGTAACAGGACTTGGGGTTCTCGCTCACCTTGATAAACAGGAAAAGCTTATTCACGATACTGCTAACGCTCTCAAGCTTGCAAATGTTAACGACCTTTGCAACAAAGCAACAGCAGTTTCCAACGAGCTCAAAGCAAAAGAAAAAGAACTTGCAGACCTTAAGGCAGAAATTTCAAAGGCTAAAGCAGGTGAGCTTTTCGACAACTTCGTTGAAATCAACGGCGTTAAGCTTATTACTGCAGCTTTAGGCGAAGCAGACGCAAAAGAGCTCCGTTCAATGCTTGACTCCTCAAAGGACAAGGGTGACAATATTATTGTTATTCTTGCAGCAGAGCAGAATGAAAAAGGTACTTGCTCTTTCGGTTGCTTCTGTGGAAAAGATGCTATCGCAAAAGGCGCTCACGCAGGTAACATTGTAAAAGAGGTTGCAAAGGTTGCAGGCGGTGCCGGTGGCGGTAAGCCCGATTCTGCTATGGCAGGCGGTAAGGAAATCGCAAAGATTCCCGATGCACTTAAAGCAGCAGAAGAAATTGTAAAAACATTTGTAAAATAAGGAGTGCTTAAATATGGATTGTATTTTTTGTAAAATCGCTAACGGCGAAATCCCTGCAACAAAGGTTTATGAGGATGATACAGTTGTTGCATTCAACGACCTTGAGCCTCAGGCTCCCACTCACATTCTCGTAATCCCCAAGGCACATATTTCTTCCGCAGCAGATGTAAATGAAGAAAACAGCGCAGTAATTTCTCATATTTTTGAGGTTATTGCAAAGCTCTCAAAAGAGCTTGGTATGACAAATGGATTCCGCGTTGTAAACAACTGTGGTGATTCTGCAGGTCAGACTGTTAAGCATATCCATTTCCACGTTATGTCAGGAAGAAAATTCACTTGGCCGGCAGGCTGAGTTTTAATGAGGTAACACTATGAAAAGACCGATGCTCGTTTCAGGTACAGCAATTGGGCTAAGCACCGCTTTCCTTGTTCTTTCAGGAATAGGTGTCCTCCCTTTTCTGCTCCTCAGCGCAGTATCGGTCTTTATTATTTATTTTATAAAACCACTTAAATTAAAAGAGAAAATTATAATTCCTACCATTTGTATTTCCGTTATTTTAGCTTGTATTTTCTTCGGTGTTTTTCATTTCACAAAAATTGCACCTTTAAAAAATCTTCACAACACAGTAACTGATGTTTCGGGTAAAATTATTTCTTCGCCTCAAGAAACGCCCTTCGGCACAAGCTTCACCTTAAAAGCCGATAGAATCGGAAACAAAAACCAAACCACTAAAATTCAGGTGCTTCTTAATTACGAGTATGAAACAGATTTCAAGCTCTATGATTACATATCTCTCCCTGCTGCAAAACTGACCATTATAAAAAATGATTATAACAAGCCTGATGCAGATTCTATGAGCGACGGAATAATCCTTGAAGCACAAGCAAGTGACCTTAACATCCTCTGGGAAAGCGAAAAAACGCCCTACTATTACTGCCTGCGTTTAAAAGAAATTGTAACTGAGCAAATAACCTGCTACCTTGATAATTTCCACGCAGGCCTTATTCTTGGTATGCTCTTTGGTGATAAAGCGCTATTAGATGGTGATATAAAAAATGATTTCCGTGCAACGGGAATTGCACATTTACTTGCAGTTTCAGGTCTTCACACAAGCACTTGGTGTGGGTATATAATCGCCTTTCTTAAGCTTTTCAAAACAAAGGAAAAGCTGAGAAATGCTTTGTGCCTGTTGTTCCTTGTTTTGTTATGTATCGTTTCCGCTTTCACCCCCTCGGTTATGAGAGCCTCGATAATGATGGCGGTTGTTCTTTTCGCGCCATTTTTCAACGAAGAACAGGATGCTTTGAACTCTTTAGGCTTTGCAATGGGGCTTCTTGTTTTGAATAATCCCTATGTAATAACCTCACCAAGCTTTCTTCTCTCGTTTTTTGCCACATTTGGCATACTTGTATCCATTAATATAACCGCAAAAGCCGAAGGAAAAATCTTAAAAATTAAAAATAAGCCTTTACGAAAAACCACTGAATATTTATCAAGCAGCTTATTCACATCAGTTTTCGCAGGACTTTTCACTTTACCAATATCTGCGTATTTCTTCAGAGTTTTCAGTCTTCTTTCTCCCGTAACAAACATTGTTTGCGTAAAACCTGCTTTCTGGAGTCTTCTTTTGGGTGTTGTTGCAACTGCATTTTCCTTTATACCCAATAATATTACTCATTCAGCTTCGGTTTTTCTTTTCCATATAACCAAGCTATTGTCTGACTTTGTTACAAATGTTGCAGATAATCTTGAAAAATTCAGATTCTGCACCCTCCCCACTCACAAAGAATATTTTATCTGCGGTCTTATTTCGGTTGTCTTAATTTCTTTCTTTTCTTTTTTGATTTACTCCAAAAAGAAAAACAAAGCAATCATTAAGCTTTCTGCTGTTATTAGTGCGGTTTTTATGAGTTTAAGCATAATTCTCCCTTGCACAAATCTTACACCTGCTACTATTTCAGTTATAAATGTAGAAAATGGTGTTAATGTAAGCCTTCGCCAAGGTCTTAAATATGCATATTTTAATTGCGGCACTTCTTCCGACGATATACCTTATGACTTTGTTCCTGCATCAAAATGCGAAAGCCTTGATTTTCTCTTTATAGGAAATGCTGATAAAACAACAAACGAACTTACAAAAGCCTTATTGACTCATTCACCCCAAACAACGGTAGTCACACAATATTCTAAAGGTACTTTGAGCGAAAGTAATATATATTTAAGAGAAAATACTATTGTAGCAAATTCGTTTACATCTCGGTTTAATAAGGAAATTACCGTTGAAACCGTTGACACATACCCTGTAAGTTGTGTTATAATAAAAGGGTATGAAAAGACTGTTGCAATTTGTTATGGCAGTAATTCGGATTTGGATTTGATTTTTGATATCTACGGCACTCCGGATATACTTGTGCTTTCAAAATTTATACCGGAAGACTTGCCCCAATATGTTGACGCTCTTATAATCAGCAGTAACAGTGATGTTATTATAAATAAAAATATTCCGGCACTAAAAAAACATTGCAATAAATTTTACACCACCGCAGAAGATGGTGATATTAAGATAATTCTATAAAGGAGAAGAACAATGCTTTTAAATGAAGAAACCTTAAAAAAACAAATAAAAAGCGGTGAATTCAGTAACCTTTATCTCCTTTATGGTAACGAGGGTTATTTAAAGCAGTTTTATGCTAATCAGATTTGCAGTAAATCAGTAAGCTCTGATTTTTCAGATTTCAACTTAAAGAAATTAGACGGCAAGGATACAAATCTTAATGAGATTTATGACTGTACCACCTCATTTCCTATGATGGATAATTACACCTGCACCCTTGTTAAGGATTTCCCCCTGAACACCTACGTAGGTGACAGAGGTAAAATGGACGAAGGACTTCATACAATTCTTGCAGACATTCCGGAAACCTCAATCCTCGTCTTCTGGATGGACACCATTGAGGTTGATGAGAAAAACAGCAAATGGGTAAAAATTGTCAAAACCTTCGAAGAAATTGGTGCTTGTGCTAAAATAGATAAACGAACACGCTCTGCCCTTGAAAAGCTCCTTATAACCTCTGCTTCAAAAAAAGACTGTACCCTTTCCCGAGATACCGCAGGGTATATAATTAACCTTGTAGGCGAAGATATGAGCACACTTCAAAATGAGCTAAACAAGGTCTGTGCCTTTGCAGGTTCGGGAGAAATCACAAGAAAGCACATTGACGAAACTGTTATTGTCAGCGTTGAGGCAAAAATATTCAACCTTTCAAGAATGATAGCAAGGGGTGAAGCAGACCAGGCATTTGAAACCCTTTCTAATCTTTTCAAGCTTCGTGAAGAGCCGGTTATGATTTTAGCGGTGCTTTCAAAAGCATTTGTTGATATGTACAGAGTCAAAGCAGCCAAGGAAAAGGGTGTTTCATATACTGTACTTGCAGATTGCTTTCCTTCAGCATATAAAGGCAGAACCTTTATGTTAGATAATGCTGCCCGTGATGGTTCAAACTATACCATCACTCAACTTAAGAACGCACTTAATATTCTTTCAGACACAGACCGTCGCCTGAAATCCACAAATGAAGACGGAAAAATCGTACTTGAAGAGCTTATTTTAAGGTTGTTGAGAGTTTAATGATAAAAATTGACAGAGTTATCATCGTAGAAGGGCGCTATGATAAAATCAAGCTTTCCTCTGTGATTGACGGCGTAATTATAGAAACTGACGGCTTCGGCATTTTCAATGACAAAGAAAAGCAGAAGTTAATAAGAAAGCTGGCAGAAACAAAAGGTCTTTTAATTCTTACAGACAGCGATTCTGCAGGTTTCAAAATCCGTTCTTTTATAAGGGGGATTGTACCCTCGGAACAAATCAAGCACGCCTATATTCCCGATATTTTCGGCAAGGAAAAACGAAAAACCGAACCCTCAAAAGAGGGCAAATTAGGTGTTGAAGGCGTAAAGGTTCAGGTTATAATTGATGCTTTAGAAAAAGCAGGTGTTCTCTGCGAGAAAAACGAAAAAACAGAACGAAGAGAAATCACCAAGCTTGATTTATTTGAAGACGGACTTTCAGGGAAGCCCGACAGCGATACCTTGAGAAAAAAACTTCTTAAACATTTAGATTTGCCCGAAAGGCTTACATCAAATGCACTTGTTCAGATATTAAACACATTTTTAACTTTTGAGGAATACAAAACTGCTATTGAGGAAATAAAAAACAATGGTTAATAAAAACGACGAATTCAAATTGAATATAACAGGCTACACCTCCGAAGGTGGCGGCGTTGGTAAATTCGACGGTCAAGCTATTTTTGTTGAAAATACTGCCATTGGTGATGAAATTCTCTGCCATATTATAAAGGCAAAGAAAACCTATGCCATCGGTAAAGCACTTAAAATAATCAAGCCCTCAAAAAGCAGAATAGAGCCTGAATGTGATGCTTTTAAAAGCTGTGGTGGTTGCTCCTTCGGTCATATTAAATATGATGATGAATTAAAATACAAGGCTCAAAAGGTAGAGGATGCTTTTCAAAGAATTGGTGGACTTTCCCCTGTTTTCAAACCTATTATTTCTTCACCCGAAACAACCCGCTACCGCAATAAAGCCCAATACCCTGTAAGACGAGAAAACGGCATCTTAAATATAGGCTTTTATGCTAAAAAAAGCCACCGAGTTATTGACGGTGGCGACTGTCTTTTACAGCCCGAGGATTTCACAAAAATTATTGAAATATTCAGAAAATGGATTAACGAAAATAATATTACTGTTTACAACGAAGAAATCGGCATAGGTCTTGTTCGACACATATACCTGAGAAAAGCATTCGCAACAGGTGAAATTATGGTCTGCGCCGTAATAAATGGTGTAACTCTTCCCAATAGCGAAGAGCTTATAGAAAAGCTTAAAGAAATTAACGGCTTTAAAACATTGGTTGTTAATATAAACAGAGAAAACACAAATGTTGTTTTAGGTGACACCTGCACCGCTATTTATGGTGATGGCTATATTACCGATATTCTCTGCGGTGTAAAAATCAAGCTTTCTCCCCTTTCATTCTATCAGGTCAACAGAAACGGAGCAGAGCTACTTTACAAAAAAGCTGCGGAATATGTTGCTCCCACACCTGACCAGACCATACTTGACCTTTACTGCGGTACAGGTACAATCGGTCTTTCAATGGCAAATTCTGTTAAGAAATTAGTGGGTGTGGAAATCATTCCCGAAGCAATTGAGGATGCAAAGCTTAATGCAAAGCTGAACTGCATCGAAAATGCCCGTTTCATCTGCGGTGATGCAAGTGTTGCAGCAGAAGAGCTGAAAAACGAAGGCATCAAGCCTGATACAGTTATTCTTGACCCACCAAGAAAAGGCTGTGCAGAAAACCTTTTGAAAACAGTTGCAGAAATAAATCCGGATAAAATTGTATATGTTTCCTGCGACCCTGCAACATTGGCAAGAGATTGCGCAAGGCTTTTGGTTTTAGGTTATGAAGTAAAAGAAGTTACACCGGTAGATATGTTTCCACGCACACACCATGTAGAGAATGTTGCTTTGATATCAAAAAAGGATAAAACTAAATCATAAAAACTATATTAATTTGGAAAGGTCATGAGCCATATGAGTAGCGGTTTCCAACAACCAATAACTATTAAGGATGCGATTGATAAAATCCATAGCAGATACTATCTGTTACCTGCAATTCAACGAAAGTTTACCTGGAGTAGCACTCAGATTGAGATGCTCTTTGATAGTATACTTCAAGGTTATCCTATCAACTCTTTTATGCTATGGAAAATTTCAGATAGCAACATAAAAAAAGGTTATAAATTCTATGAATTTCTCACTACGTACCGAGAATTTTTTGCAGAAAACAATAAAGATATTGACACAAAAGGTGTACCTGACTTTGAAGCTGTTATTGACGGACAACAGCGATTGACTAGTCTTTATATCGGTCTTCGTGGTTCATACGCATATAAAATGCCAAGAAAATGGTGGAAGAATAATGAAGATTGTCTTCCAACAAGAAAATTATACTTGAATTTAGATGCTCCCGTTAATCAACAATACGATAACCAGAAGTCATTCGATTTCCGTTTTTTATGCAAACATGATTTAGAAAAATTTGCTAAGAATCAGGATGGCTCAAACTGGTTTGAAGTTGGTCAGATTCTTGAGTTGAAGACCGTACAAGATGTAATCAATTACCTTACAGATAACAACCTGCTCAATAATGCCTACGCGTCTAAAACTTTATCTAAATTGTACGAAGCTATTCATGTAAAACCACTTATTAACTATTATTTGCAAGAAGAGCAGGAACCTGATAAGGTTTTAGATATTTTTATAAGAACGAACAGCGGCGGAACACCACTTTCATTTTCTGATCTTCTTATGTCTATAGCATCAGCCAATTGGAAAACCATAGATGCAAGAAAAGAAATTGATAACCTTGTGGAAGAGATTTATAAAATCGGAAGACCAAGCTTTTTAATTGATAAAGACTTTGTTTTAAAAACCTGTTTAGTTTTATTTGTTGACAATATTAAATTCCAATTAAAAAACTTCACATTTGAAAATGTGCAATTATTCGAAGCAAACTGGGGTAATGTAAAAAAGAGTATCATTGCTGCCTTCACATTATTTGATAAATTAGGTTTCAACAACATCACCTTCAGAGCTAAAAATGCTGCCATACCTGTAATATATTACATTTACTACAATAATCTTTCTGATACAATTGTTAAAGCAACTTATGATAAAGATGACAGAGCCGCTATCTCTAACTGGCTTATCCTTACATTCATCAAGTCAATTTTCGGTGGTCAGACTGATAGTGTACTTGTAGCTATGAGAAAAGTTCTTAAGAATGCCAAAGGCAAAAAATTCCCTGCAAAAGAACTTATGGATACTTTCAAAAATGATCCTGCAAGAAATTATAATTTTGATGATGATTTTTTGGATGGTTTATTAGATGCCCAAAAAGATAGTAACGATGCCTTTTATCTGTTGCACCTTTTATATCCTAACCTTGATTATTATAATCAAGATTTTCACCAAGACCATCTACATCCCGCCACAACCTTTTATACAAAGGAAAAACTTATATCTTCCATTCCTGAAACTGACGTAGAATTTGCAGAAAATCCTAAAAACTGGAATAGCGTTGCAAATTTACAACTTTTGAATGGTTCAATGAACGAATCCAAGAATGATATGCCTTTAGCAGACTGGGTTCAAAAACATAACATAGATAAAAAGAGTTTATTTGTTAAAGAAACAACCAGTTTGGATATTAAAGATTTCAAGGATTTTATAAGTGACAGAAAAACTGTTCTTAAAACCAAATTAAAGAATTTAGTTGCAGATAACTAATTTTCCAACTACTAAAGAAACCCAGCGTTTTCAACAAGAAAGGAAATTAATATGATACAAGGTCTCACACGCAGAGAGCGTGAAATTACAGATTTAGAAGAAATTATAAAAATTCTTGAAAAAGAGAATATTATACATATCGGTCTTGTTGACGGTGACGAGCCATATGTTGTGCCTATGAACTATGGCTTCACAATGGAAGATGGTAAATTAACTATCTATCTTCATGGTGCAACCGAGGGTAAAAAACTCGATTTAATAAGAGCTAACCCCAAGGTTTTCTTCTCAATCGAGAGCGAGATTATTGCTTTTTCAGGTGGCAACATTGCTTGTCAGTACGGCACATCTTATTCCTCAATTATGGGTAAAGGTACAGCAGAAATTCTTAAAAACCCTGAAGATAAAATGCAGGGACTTTCAATATTTATGAAATCCCAGACAGGTATGGATTTTCAGTTCAATGAAAGAATGGTAAGTGCTGTTTCAGTTATAAAAATTGATATAACAGAATATACCGCAAAGCACAGACCGATACCTATTCAGAACCAGAAACAAATGAACAAATAAAAATACGACTCCCTTTAGTTTTTCAAGAAAAACTAAAGGGAGTCAACATATTATCTCTCAACAGATTTTGCGGTAATGATGTTACCCTCTGCAGATTTATAAGAAATTTTAACCTTATCGCCTGTGTTGAGGATTACAACTGAATCATCATCAGAAGCGGAAATTGAATAGTAAGTTTTGTTGCCGTCAAGAGCAATATAGTAAATGCTGTTGCCGTTAACAACTGCGGAACGGATGTCTGTAATAACACCTGTTACGCTTTCAAGCTTTGCGGGTTCTTTGTTTTCTGTTTCACCGCTTGTTTCTCCACCTGCTAAAGCATCGGGAAGAACTGCATCATAAGTGATTTCAAGAACTTTCTTTGTACTTGCTTTAACCTTGCTTACATAAGATTTAAGACAAGCTTCAAGGTCGGGGTTAGCGTCATCCTCACTTCTTACAGCATCCTGAACACGCTCAACGCTTACCATTGCATAGCTCTTAACAACATCATTGTCTTTGAGTGCCATAAAGTAAGTTGCTTCGCCGTCAAGGTTGAGAAGAACAGGGAATGTTGCCTTCCAGCCCTTATCGGAAACGATACCTTCAGCAGATGTCTGAGCACCTTTTTCTGTTGTACCTGAAATTCTCTGGAACACAGCTTCTTTTGTACGCTGGTTGATAATAGCAAAGCCTACAATAGAGTCGTCGTTTGTAACAGATGTAACACCGGTGTAAAGCCAAACGTCATCGCCACTTGCAATATAGCTTGAGCCGTCTGTTGTAGAAACAACACCGCTCTGACCGATATAGCCGTTGATGAAACCGCCTGAATATTTACCATAGTAGTTATACTGCTGAACAAGAAGGTCATCAGAATAAATCTGGTCAATCCACTGAATTTCTTCATTTGTTTTAACTTCTTCAATGTCATAGTATTTAATATTATTCTTATCACAAGCGTCAACAAGAACAACACCTATAACATCTGTACCGCCGATAAGACCAACTGTTTTATCTACTCTTTCGCAAACCCACCAAGGATGGCCGTTTTCATCAATTTCAAGAGAGGGAGTGCCAAACATATATGTGGGGTATGCAAAACGAAGCACACGAACAAGCTTTTCATTGAAATATTCGCTTGTTGAAACCTTGATATTGGGAAGGCTCATATCCTTAAGAACAACTGCATTTGCTTCCTGAGTATACATATTAACAGCAAGGTAAGCAGGAATACCGTCACGAGTGTTCTTCAGCCATTTAAACACATCGCCATATTTAAGAGGGAAAATTCTATAAGGATTACCCTCGTAGTTTATCTGTGTTGAATATGTTTCATCAATAACGAACTGAGAAACCCATTCGGAAAGGTCACCAAGCTTTTTGTTTGCAAGGTTAAGAGCAACATTCTTATCAACCATAGGAACACTGCTGAAATCCTTAAGGCTTGTGATGGTTGTGATACTGTCTTCACTTTCGCCGAAGTCTTCGGTTTTAACCTCGATAATTTCGCTATAATCTCTTGCGCGGAAAAGCGCTGCTGATGTAAGATAACCAATACCAAGAATAAGCGCAAACACAAGACCGATTGCAAGAGGAGCAATGCTCTGTCTTTTAACATAGGTAATGTATTCAGGCTTGATGAATGCCTTTGATGTAAGGAAAATCATACCTATATAAATTGCAATAACAACTGCAATAAAGTAATAAAAATCAAGGGATTTGAAGTTCAATGCAGGAAGCATCATATAGTAAGCAACTGCACCACCGATGATTGTTACAATAAGGCTGATTATGATTTTGAGAACCTTTCTGTCCGGAGGAATAACAACCTCTTTAGGTCTGCCCTTACCGGAGAAATCCACTTTAATAGGATCCATTCTGACAACTCCTTTTTAATAAAGAAATATCTTTTATACAACTTATAATTATATATTATTACACAACTAAATACAAGTACTATTTTCTTAATATATTATTGCTTTTCAGGCATTTTCCAATCGAAAACAGAAGAATAAAGGTTATTTTCGTCACCAATTCCTGTAATATTAGGATTTATCGACACAACTGCTTTTCTGTAAAAGAGAGGAAGGAAAGGCACATTAGCGCTGAAATTCTCAACAAAAACCTTTGTGTTGCTTTCGCCACTCTTAAACATTGAATAGATTTCAAAGATTTCTTCCTTAATTCCGAAATTAAGCTTTCCCTCTTTTGAGAAAAATTCTGAAAGGTCGCAGTTATTTGTCAGCTTAGCTTCGCCAATATAGAAGCTATAATGCCCTTCATTTAAAGCAGCAAGAAAATCCTCGCTTTTTTCATATTCACGGATTTTCACGCTAAAGCCCAATTTTTCTAATTGGGCTTTAAAATTCCGAGCAACTGTAAGCTTATATGGGTTTTCTGTGCAAACTAAAACATCAACTCTTAAAGAGGTTGAACCATTTGAACGAACACCCTCGGAATTCACTTGGTCATAACCATGGCGTTCAAGAATATTTATTGCTTTTTCAAGATTTCCGCTTTCGCCGATAAGCTCCATATCTTCCAACTCGTAATAACCCTTTTTGAAGGGAGTTGCAGTTGCAGTACCCTGTCCAAGATAAGAAGAGGAAGCAATTATATTTCTGTCAATACCTATATTAACCGCCTGACGAACCCAGTCAATTGATGTAACTGTTCCTGCCCACTGGGAATTAACTCCTACATAAACTAAATTATTCAGCCCCAAAGAAACAGTTTTTGAAGAAAGATTTATATATTCAGAAGAATTCAAATCATTCTTGTAAAGGCTGATTTTATTGGATTTGAACGGGTAAATGGGGCTTGAAACACCTGCCATATCATAAAGGGCAATCTGCTCGTTCCAACTATTCTTATAGTCTCTGTGATTTTTATTCACCTGAAAATACACCATATCTGCGGATTTTTCCAAAGTGTATTTTCCTGTTCCCACATACCCACCATCACCGCTTTTGGTAATGGGGAAATCAAGAACATTCAATGCCATAGGGTCTGCATCTCTGAGAGTGAATTTAATTGTGTAGTTATCAACAAGAGTAATTGAACTGATATTTGATAACTGCTCTTTATAATAAGAACTGTTTTTTGCTTTTTCGTAGGAATATTTAATATGGGAAGAAATAAATTCTCCACCATCGCTGAATTTAAGACCTTGTAGTATTTTAACAATAACAGTTTTACCGTCAATTTCACCACTTGAAGCAAGTTGAGGTTCGCCCTTGCCATTATCTGTTGCTATATAAAGGCTTTCGTACATTACAGGCAACAAATCTCTGTTTAAAGAGCTTTGAGTTTTATAAGGATTAAAATCTGCCGCACTCGTATACGGCAAAGAAATATTTGAAACAATAACGGGTGTTGGCAAAACATAATTATCGCCGGTAGTGGTTTCATCACCATTCTTGTTATCACCGCAAGAGCAAAAACCAACTAAAAGAGAAAGAATAAGAAATATTGAAATAATTTTTCTCATCTTATATTCACCCTTTCTATTGAAATTGCTTTACCCGTTTTTTCATCAATTTCCAAAAGGCAACCATCAATTGAGTACTCACCCTTTGCATTCTCAAATCTTACGGGTAAATTACTTTTGAATTTCCTTATAGTAAGCTCGGGCTCAATACCGAGAACAGATTGCACAGGACCGCACATTCCCAAATCTGTTATATACGCAGTACCTTTTGGTAAAATCTGCTCATCAGCGGTCTGCACATGAGTATGAGTACCTAAAACCGCTGTAACTCTACCATCAAGATAAAAACCCATGGCGCGTTTTTCTGCAGTTGCTTCCGCGTGGAAATCCACAATAACAATTTTGCAACCATCGGTTTCTCCCAGAGCCTTGTCAATCTCCCAAAAAGGATTTCCGAGAGGCTCGGAATAAACCGTTCCCTGCATATTGATAACCGCAACACGAAATCTGCTTTTATCAATTATCCCCACACCCTTACCGGGTGCGCCTTGCGGATAATTATACGGACGGATTACAGGCACATTTTTATCAAGATATTCCATTATTTCAGGTCTTTTGAAGGTGTGGTTGCCAAGAGTTATAAAATCCACGCCACTTGAAAAAACCATATCGCAGGATTTTGGGGTTACACCATTTCCCTGAGCAGAATTTTCACCATTAGCAATACAAACATCAATATTATTTTTTCTTTTGTAATCAGGAAGCTTCTTCATTAAAAATTCGCAACCGCCCTGACCTACAACATCGCCTAAAAAAAGTAAACGCATAGCTTTACCATCGTTTCTATATATAGATTACAAATCGCGAAACTCACCATACTGGAAGGGTTTCGCGATTTTGATTTTTATTAATTATTTAGCGAACTCAATTGCTCTGCTTTCTCTGATTACGTTAACCTTAATCTGACCGGGATATTCAAGGTCGTTTTCGATTTTCTTAACAATATCTCTTGCAAGAAGAACCATCTGGTCATCAGTAACTGCATCAGGCTTAACCATAATGCGAACTTCACGACCTGCCTGAATAGCAAAGGAATTATCAACACCGGGGAAGGAGTTTGTAATCTCTTCAAGCTTCTGCAAACGCTGAATATAAGATTCAATATTTTCACGCCTTGCACCGGGACGAGCTGCAGAAATAGCATCCGCTGCCTGAACAAGGCAAGCGATAACAGTTTTTGCCTCAACATCGCCGTGGTGAGCCTGAATAGCGTGAATAACCTGCTCGTTTTCACGATTCTTTTTAGCAACCTCAACACCAAGCTCAATGTGAGTACCCTCTTTTTCATGGTCAAGAGCCTTACCTATATCGTGAAGAAGACCTGCGCGCTTTGCAAGCTTAACATCTGCACCCATTTCGGCAGCCATAAGACCTGCAAGGTAAGAAACCTCAAGAGAGTGATTAAGAACATTCTGACCGTAACTTGTACGATATTTAAGCTTACCGAGAAGCTTAACAAGTTCACCGTGAAGACCGTTAACACCTGCATCAATAACAGCCTTTTCACCGGTCTGCTTAATGGTCTGCTCAACCTCACGTTTTGATTTTTCATACATTTCCTCAACGCGAGCAGGGTGAATTCTGCCGTCAGAAACGAGCTTTTCAAGAGTAAGTCTTGCAATCTCTCTTCTTACAGGCTCGAAGCAAGAAACTGTAATTGCTTCGGGAGTATCGTCAATAATAAGGTCAACACCTGTAATTGTTTCAATTGTACGGATATTTCTACCCTCACGACCTATGATACGACCCTTCATTTCGTCATTGGGGATTGTAACAACAGAAACAGTTGCCTCTGCAGCGTGGTCAGCAGCGCAACGCTGAATTGCACCGGAAATAATCTCACCTGCGAGCTTATCCATATCATCTTTAACCTGCTGCTCATATTCAAATATTTTTGCAGCCTTTTCGTGAGTAAGCTGTTCTTCAAGAGTTTTAAGAATAACCTCTTTAGCCTGCTCTTTTGTGTAACCGGAAATTCTTTCGAGGATTTCAAGCTGACTCTTTTTAAGAGATTCAACCTCAAGCTCTTTAGCTTCCAGATCTTTAACCTTCTGCGCTAAAGCTTCCTCTTTCTTTTCCTGGTTTTCAATTTTCTTGTCAAGACTTTCTTCTTTCTGAATAAGTCTTCTTTCCTGGCGCTGAACCTCTGCACGTCTTTCGCGCAAATCCTGTTCAGTTTCGCTTCTTAATTTGTGAATTTCATCTTTGGCTTCAAGAATTGTTTCCTTCTTTTTCTGCTCAGCCTCTGTCATTGCATTATTAACAATGCGAGCGGCTTCTTCTGTAGCAGAGCCAATGGCAGCCTCCGCAACTTTCTTACGGTGAGCGCCGCCGACAACAAATCCCACAACGCCGAATACTACGGCAGCGGCAATAATAAGTCCTATTGCTAATCCGAGATCCATTTTATCGGTGCTCCTTTCATAAATAAATTAAAATAAACAAAAAATGACGAAAATGCAAAAGCACTTTCCGTCATCAGAATTGCGATAAATGAAACAAAAATCCATTACCGCCTATAATAAAAGTTTTGTCGCAGGAATTCACATTCGTGCGGGACATATCTATATTAAAAAATATAAAAATTATTAATAAATATACAAAAAATATTCACAAAACACAAAAATTCATGTAACTTCCAGAATATTTATCAAGAAAAATATATAAAAATATAAATAACAAAACGATTATCATATCATACGGATAGTGCATTATTAACTAAAATAACACATCATCTCGTATATTATAATAAATTAAAAACCATTAGTCAAGAATAAATACACTCCAAATTAAAAGTTTTTTGTAAAAATTTGTCATCAATATTCTTTTAATTCATAATTTTTCTGAAAATTCTACAAAAATCCACCTGACTCTTCTATTACACATCATAATACCACTTGCATTTTAATTGCGGTTATGCTACAATTCCATAGGTTATTATTGTTTGGAAGCGAAGCTTTCCCTATAATTTTCCACTTTGCATTCTTCATTTTGCATTTAATATGCGGGTGTGGCGGAATTGGTAGCATTGAGCCCGCACGCCGCCTGTGGCGGATGCAGTAAGGGCGAAATGGCGTAGCGGTCAAAATTGTGCGAAGCGAATAGCGAGCAAACAATTTTGGGCACCGCAAGTGTCCTTCCCATAAAGTTCTTTCCTCAGTATAGTCTTTGAGTGACATAATAAGACTTCCTTCACCAATGGAACTCACCTCTTCACTACTCACTCTTACTTTTTCACTCTACTTCTTCACTATTCACTCTTAACTTTTAACTAAATACGCGGGTGTGGCGGAATTGGCAGACGCGCCAGATTTAGGTTCTGGTGGCACCCCCGTGCAGGTTCAAGTCCTGTCACCCGCACCAATGACAAAAGAGTCACTTTTTGTGGCTCTTTTGTTATTTATGTAGAGAAGTTATACGGACTTGAACCTGCCCTCGCCGAAGGCGAACACAATCGGCGTTCGCGTAGCGAATGATGGGCAGAGCCCATCAAGTCCTGTCACCCGCACCAATGACAAAAGAGTCACTTTTTGTGGCTCTTTTGTTATTTATGTAGAGAAGTTATACGGACTTGAACCTGCCCTCGCCGAAGGCGAACACAATCGGC
>JAZNJB010000040.1:0-41129 GCA_045577815.1 Acutalibacteraceae bacterium | reverse complement strand
CGTCTTCACTGATACCAACAATAATATTAAGCTCGCTTGAACCCTGGTCAATCATTTTAATGTTGATATCATTTTCAGCAATTGCCTTGAAAAGTCTGCCTGCAGTGCCTTTAGCACCTGCCATACCTCTGCCAACAACTGCCACAAGAGCAATACCGCCGTTAACAGTAACTGAATCTGCCTTTGTTCTTCTCATAATGTCATTAACAACACTTTCTTTAACAGGAAGGAAATCGTTATCGTTAACAACAACAGACATTGTGTCAATACCTGAGGGGAGATGCTCGAAGCAAAGGTTGTAGTTTTCAAGAACCTCAAGAACAGTTCTGCCGAAACCGACCTCTGCGTTCATCATATCCTTTTCAATTGCGATAACAGAGAAACCTTTTTTACCTGCAACACCTGTGATAACAGTGTCAACCTTGTTGCTTTCAACGGAAGAAACAATCATTGTACCTGCATCTTCAGGAGCATTTGTGTTTCTGATGTTAATCGGAATACCCATTTCGCGAACAGGGAAAATTGCATCCTCGTGCATAACAGTTGCGCCCATATATGAAAGCTCACGAAGCTCGCTGTATGTTATTGTAGAAATAACTTTTGGATTTTCAACGCATCTGGGGTCTGCCATAAGCATACCTGAAACGTCTGTCCAGTTTTCGTAGATATCTGCTTTAATAGCTCTTGCAACAATTGAACCTGTGATATCGCTACCGCCACGAGAGAAGGTTTTAATTGTGCCGTTGGGCATTACACCGTAGAAGCCGGGAATGACTGCATGTTCATGTTTTTCAAGAATTGCAGTGAGCTCTTCATTTGTTTTTTCTGTATCAAGTGTGCCGTTTTCTTTAAAGAAAATGCCTTCTTCAGCATCAATGAAATCATAACCGATGTAGCTTGCAAGAACCATTGAGTTAAGGTATTCACCGCGGCTTGCGATATAGTCACGACCTGCGTGATGAACAATTGCATTTTTGATTCTGTCAAATTCAGGCTGAAGCCAAAGCTTAATGCCTAAATCCTTGATAATACCATTATAGCGGTCTTCAATAAGCTTGAAAGCATCATCAATAGGCTGATTTGCTTTAACGAGCTTGTAGCAGTCATAAAGCATATCTGTTACTTTGATATCATCAGAAAATCTTTTGCCGGGAGCTGACGCCACAACATATCTTCTTTCGGGCTCCGCCTTGATTATTGCGGCAACCTTTTTGAACTGCTCTGCATCTGCAAGAGAGCTACCACCAAATTTAAGAACTTTTACCATAATACATTCTCCTATTAATATAAGTGTTCGGGGAATTTCTCAATTTAATTCTAGTATATATTATCATTCGATTACTCGCTTGGCAACAAAAAAATTGTCCTTTGAAAAAAGTTCTATTTATCATATAAAATTTACAAAAACAAAACCTTTCTCTTGTGCAAAAACACAACATTTTCTACCAAAAATTTCTTGCAATATTCAATAAAATTATTCTCATAATAAAAATGCAAACGCAAGAATTGATTGCGAAGGAGTGTAAAGAAATGGCTTCAAGAAACAACAATATGCCCGCAGATAACAAAGCAAATGCAAAGCAGATTCTCAATCAGGTAAAGATGGAGGCTGCTCAGGAAGTTGGCGTTGACCTCAAGCAGGGTTACAACGGCGACCTCACATCTCGTCAGGCAGGTTCTATCGGCGGTCAGATGGTTAAAAAGATGATCAAAGCTTACGAAGACGGCAACGTTTAAGTAAAACGCGAAATTGACTTTTATTAAGTCCCGGAAAGGAGAAACGCTCTTATGAGTTGTTTCTCCTTTTTGATTTTTTGCTATATATTGTAATAATTTACCCTTATTTTATTGTATTTGTGAAGTTACTATGGTAAAATTATTATGTATAGATTTAATTAGTTTGAGGCGATATTATGAATAAAACAATGCAGAAAAAATACGCTCGTCTTATTGCACGAGTTGGTGCAAATATTAAGAAAGGTCAGCCGGTGAGAATTTATGCAGAGGCAGACCAACACGAATTTATTACAATTCTTGTAGGTGAATGCTATAAAGCAGGGGCATCAAGAGTTGAGGTGGATTTCGGTTTTCAAGCGATTACAAAGCTTAACTACAAGCATCGTTCACTTAAATCATTAAGTGAGGTTCCTGCTTGGCAGGAGGAAAGACTCAAGCTTATGGTTGAGGAAGTGCCTTGCAGAATTTATATTGAAAGCGAAGACCCTGACGGACTTAAAGGGGTTAATCGTGAGAAAATGCAGAAATCTCAGATGGCTCGTTATAAGGTTACTAAAAAATACAGCGATGCTCTTGAAAACAAAGACCAATGGTGTATTGCGGCAGTTCCTTCTTACGCATGGGCAAAGAAGGTTTTTCCCAATGAAACAAAAAACAAGGCTTACAATATGCTTTGGGATGCTATTCTTAAAACTGTTTATATTACAAAGGACAATGACCCGGAGGATGCCTGGAAAAATCACAATGCAGATTTAAAATCAAGAACTGCATATCTCAACGAAAAGAAATTCGATTATCTTGAATATAAGAGTTCAAATGGAACTGATTTTAAAGCAAGTCTTATTCCCGAAAGCCATTGGTGCGGTGGTGGTGAAAATACACTTTCAGGGAATTTTTTCAATCCTAATTTGCCCACTGAAGAGGTTTTTATTTCTCCTAAAAAGGGCTTCGCAGAGGGTAAGCTTGTTTCAACAAAGCCGCTTTCTTATCAGGGGCAGATTATAAATAATTTCTCAATCACATTCAAAGATGGTAAAGCAGTTGAATGGGAAGCAGAAACGGGTAAGGATTTACTAGATAAAATGCTTTCAATGGATGAAGGTGCAAAGTATCTTGGTGAGCTTGCTCTTATTCCATATAACAGTCCTATTGCAGATACAGGCATACTTTTCTATAACACTCTTTTTGATGAAAATGCAAGTTGTCACGTGGCTCTCGGCAGAGGCTTCTGTGATACTATTGACGGCTTTGAAGATAAAAGCCTTGAAGAGTGTCAGGCATTAGGCGTTAATGACAGCATGATTCACGTTGACTTTATGATTGGCGCACCTGATTTGGAAATTACAGGGTATAAGGATGGAAAAGCATATAAAATTTTTGAAAACGGCAATTGGGCGTTTTAATGTGGCGAAGCCACAGCGATATAAATCCTGACGGATTTTCGATATATCTGATGATTCGATATACCTGCGGTACGATATGTGCCTGACGGCACGAGTGAAAAGGATTTATATCATATCGAATTGAGCAAGGCGAAATATATCGAATTTTGTAAAATAAAATATATCGAACAAGCTTGCTTGTATATCGCTAAAATAACTATTAACTAAATTCACGGAGGGAATTTATTATGGCAATGGGACTTCCTAAAAAATGGAAAACAGACAGATTTAAAAGAGAAGCTCCTGCACCGCTTAAATTCGGTGCAGATGGTAAATTCAAAATTTTACATATAACTGATATTCACGATGTTGAGCCTGTAATGGACGATGATGAGGACCGCTCAATTCCCGAAAGACGAGATATTGAAACTCTTAATGTTATTGAAAAGCTTGTGGAGAAAACAAATCCTGATTTGGTTGTTTTCGGCGGTGACAATATCAGCGGTTATTGGGAAGAATTTACCTACGACCTGGTTCAGAGCACAATTCAGAAAATTACAAAGCCTATAAGGGATAGAAATATTCCTCTTTGTGTTGTTTTCGGTAATCACGATGGTGAGGTTGGATTCCACACAGAATTTCAGATGCTTATGTATATGGAATACCAGAATTGCCGTTCAAATCTTAATGATGCAGATGTTTACGGAACGGGCAACTGTTGTGTGACAATTAAAAGCAGTAAAGATGATAAAGATGCTTTTGCTATATGGCTTATTGACTCCAATGATTACCAAAAAAATGAAAAAGGCGATTTTCCTTATGACTGTGTTCACGAAGACCAGATTGCTTGGTATGAAAAAAGAGCAAAGGAATTAAAAGATGCCAATGGCGGTGAACCTCTTCCTGCAATTCTTTTCCAGCATATTCCCGTTCAGCAGGAAATGATTGGTTTCAAAGAGGTTACAAAGGACGATGAATATACCTTTGAGCGTGGCGGAAGATATTTCTATCTTGCAAATGAAATTCTTGAGGGCAGAGTAAGAGAATGTCCTTGTCCGCCGTATATGGAAAATGACCATACTCAACAGTTTGAAAGCTGGAAGAAGATGGGTGATATTTTTGCCGCATTTTTTGGTCACGACCATGTTAATGATTTTAAGATGAAGATTGACGGAATTGACCTTTATCAGACTCTTGGTGCCGGCTTCTTTACCTATGGTATGGAACACGGCGGAAGACTTATTGTTCTTGATGAAAATAATCCCAGAGAGCTTTATACAGAGTCCATTGAAATTCCTCAAATTACAGATTTAGGGAAATATTAAGATTTATCGAAAGAAAGAGTGATAATCTTTGGGTGAACGATTAAAAAAGGCAATAGGCGTTGAGGGTAAGTTCAGAGACACTGTTTTGCCAATGATACAGTATTGCTATGCTAATATTTTTATGGGTGGCGGCGGTTACATAATCAGTATGTATTTCACTGCATTCCTCACTGATGTTGTAGGAATGGAGATAAAGCATGCTACTTTTATTGTTATGATAGCAACGATATGGGATGGTGTAAATGATCCCATTATGGGTATTGTAACAGACCGCACCCGTTCAAAATATGGTAGGCACAGAAGGTACCTTTTATGGAGTATTCCGCCCCTTGTAATATCATACTCAATGCTCTGGAATTCCTTCGGGCTTGATGCTGCGGAGCATCCTACTGTTTGCGTAGTGTACTATGCATTTGCATATATTCTTTATAAAACTGCATATACAATGGTAGCGGTGCCTCACACGGCAATGCTTCCCACATTGGCACCCGAATACAACAAGAGAACTCAATACACCTCAGTGAGTTACATTTTCAACTCTATTGGTATGGTGCCCTCTTATATAGTTCTGTTGATTTTCCTTTCTGTTTTCGGTTCATCAAGTAATCTTTCAGAGGCTTCAAAAGCCCCGTTTATGCTTACAGGCGTTGTGCTTTCAATTGTCTATGCCATTTCTGTTTTCTCAACCTTCAAAACAGTTAAAGAACCCAGCTCATTGAACGAGAAATTACCGCCTCTTGATATTAAGTTCGCAATTGATGAATATGTTCAGGTGTTCAGAAGCAAGGCCTTCAGAGATTATTTTTCAATGTCTTTCTTCTGGCAGATGGCAAGAAGCTTTTATTCAACAACAAGCGTTTATTACATAACCTACCTTGCCAATTTATATAAATACTATCCGCTTTTTAATACTTTTGCAGGTGCATTTGAAGCTTTAGCATTCCCGTTAAACTATGCTATTACTATGAAAAAAGGTAAAAGTAAATGCGGAGCGGTGGTAACGCCCTTTATGATTATAGGTCTTGGAATGCTTTTGTTTGTTAAAACAGGCAGTCCTGAAGGCCAGACTTCAATAGTCCCTCTTGTTATTATGATTTTAGGTGGTGCTGTTTTATACCCGTTTGGTATGAGTGGCCTTGGCTTTGTTGGTAATAATGTTTTCCCTGACCTTACAGATGTTGACGAGCTTATTACAGGCAGACGTCGTGAAGGTGTTATAAGCACCTGCAACACCATGGTGAAACAAGTTGTTGGTGGCGTTATGACATTTGTTGTTGGTGTTGTTCTTGATGGTTTTGGACTTGTTACAGGAAATAAAGGTGTTTATATTGAACAGACTGCAGGCGCTTTGTTAGGTATTCGCATTTGTGTTGCCGTTCTTCCTATGATAAGTGCAATTGTAGCGTATTTCTTACTTAAACGCTTTAAGATGACTAAAGATGACCACACAATGATTCGTGCGGCTATTGCCACAAAGCATAAATACGGCACAGTTACTCTCACTGATTACGAAAGAGAGCGTTGCGAATTGCTTGCAGGTTATAAATTGGAAGAAATCTGGATTGGCAAAGATAACAACGAAACAAAAATTCATACTCTTGATACGAATGAAAAGGGAGAGTATTTAATTCTTTTGGAATTGGATGAGCTTAAGAAAACACGGTTCGGATAATTCCTTTCACCCTAAGGAGGCAGAATGATATGGAAAAAATTGAAAATGTTGATATAACAAAATCTGAACCTACGCCCAAAGAAAAGAATATTAAAAACACAATAAAAGATATCATTTTTTATATTGTTCAATGGACTTGGGGTTTGCCTGTAAATATTGTTGGCGGAATCGCTTACCTTATTTGTACCAAAATCCTCAAAAAAAGACATTCTAAATTCGGTTACGCTAATATAGTGTATCTTCCTTGGAATGCAGGGGGGCTTTCAATGGGGCTTTTCATTTTTATGAAAGACAGAGAGGATGTTAACCCTTGGACTTATAACACCCGCATTCACGAATACGGTCATACATGGCAATGCCTTCTTTTAGGCCCTCTTTACTATGTTGTAATTGCAATTCCATCAGTTATATGGTGCAATTTCTTTGCAAAATACAGAGAAAAGAACAATGTTTCATATTACAAGCTTTATTGTGAAGCCTGGGCAAACTGTTGGGGACAGAAAGCAACAAAAATGAAAATGGTTGATACGGGAAAATAAAGTTTGAGAGCACATTTAAAATTGCTCAAAATGTTTACAAAAATTGCAGAATTTTTTGGTAAAACAGAAGATATAAAATTTTATGAAACAAATTTCGGCATAAAGGGTATTATTTTCTTTGAATATGTGATATAATTTGAAAAAAGATTTAAAAACATTCACAGATTTTTGAGAAAATGTTTGTTATGATACATTTTTCGTTTTTGTTTAATTTATTGAAAACTAAGAAAGAGGCGACAATATGATGACGAGAAAAAAATTTATTACTTTAATTGTTACTATATTGGCAGTTGTTGGGGTGGTTTCGGTATGCGCTTTTGCAGCATCCAAGCCAAGCGCACCTGTTGTGAAAGCCTATAATATTGCAGCTTCAGGTAAAAACAGAATAAAATGGAAGGAAGTTAAAAGAGCTACCTATTATCGTGTGTATCGCGCAACATCTAAAGATGGCGAATTAAAACATGTTAAATCAACAACTTCATTAAGTTATACAGACCCGAATACAAAAGTCGGCAAAACTTATTATTACGTAGTTAAGTCTGTTAATAAAAGAAAAGCTGTTTCAAAATCCAGCAATAAAGTTAAATTAACCCGTAAGCTTTCCCGTTCTTCAGTAACCCTTTCCAATGTTGAAAAGACCGGAAAAATCAAGATAAAATGGAAAGCAGTGAAGGGTGCTAAAAAATATCAGGTTTATCGCGCATTGACCAAGGATGGTAAGTATAGCCTCATTAAGACTACAACTGCAACATCAATGACTAATAAATCTACAAAAGCGGGACAGCGCTATCACTACAAGGTTCGTGCAGTTGCAAGTAAGGCTGCTGCAAATTCAGCTTTTTCCGTTAGAAAAAGTAAGCTTTGTACTTTGGCACAACCAAATCTGTATACACCTAAAGTAAACTCTGCCGGTAAAATAATTTTAAATTGGAAAGCCTTAAGCGGAACAGATAAATATCTTGTTTACCGAGCCGGTAAAAAAACAGGCGAGTATAAAAGAATTGCTGCAGTCAAAGGTAAAACATTTACTGATAAAAAAGCTTCTGCCGGTAAAAAATATTACTATAAAATCCGTGCTACTCATAAAAATACGGATGCAAACTCTATTTGTTCCGTTGTTAAAGATGTAAAAGTTTTCAAGGGTTCAGGCTTTTCTGTTGGTGTAATGTACGGAGATAAATCATATCCCACATTTACATGGAATAAGATAAAAAATGCAACCTCATATAATGTATACCGCTCTTTTTTCAAGAATAAAGACTTTAAGCTGATTTCAACAGAAAAAGGTTTAACTTATAAGAATAAAAATATTCCTCAGGGCCTTACACTTTATTACAGGGTTGAAGCGCTAAATAAGTCGGGGAAAATCCTTGCAACCTCAAAAACTATTGAAATTACTGTAAAATTCACTCAAAAAGAGGAGTTGAAAACCCGCTATTTAAAAAATTATGTAGCTAAAATATATAATCTTCCTACGGCAAACTCAACAGCTACCCGTATACGCTATATGGAAGAGGTGCAGTTGGGTAATTCTGTATTAAGCAGTGATGGCGGAACATGGTACAGAGCATTCTACAAAGGAAAATTATATTATCTTTTCAGTGAGAATCTTGCAGATACACTTACTTCTGTAAAAAGTACCTTTAAATATAAAGGTAACACCAAGTATCAGCAGGAAGTGATAGATTTGGCTGTAGATATATCTGAAAACTGGAAAACAAAGTATACAGATGCACATACCAGTGATGTTGTGGTTAAAAACGGAGTTTATTATTTTAACTGCTCAAGCTTTGTTAAATATGTATTTGATTCAGTTATGAGAAAATACAACCCTGCATACGGTATATCCGCAGATGTTAAAAGGCTGTATTCAACAACAGTCTTGTGTAATGAAGGCTACCCGGGTGAATACACCGTTAAAAAGGTTGGAATTAATGAACTTCAGCCCGGCGATGTAATGTTCTTCAGCAGCCTTGCAGAGGGTTCTAACGAGAGAATTAAGCATATCGGTATTTATCTCGGTAATAATGAATTTGCTCATTGTACGGGAACTTGGGATGATTCCGTTTGTATAGTTTCCTTAACAGGTAATTACCGTCAGGAATTTATGGGAGCCCGTCGTCTTCTTCCCACAAGTGTAAAAGCGGCTAATGAAGAGGCTACAGTTAAAGGTCCCTATAAAAAATATAAGCTCTATGCAGATAAATCTGCAGATGCTACTGTTCTTGCAAACATCAGAAAGGGCAGAACAGTTACCGTTCTTTACACAGGTAGTGAAAAATGGGCGTATGTTGAAACCCAAAACGGTGTAAAGGGCTATATGTTCTTACATTATCTCGAAAAGAAAGATTAAATAGTGATAGCAGGCATCAGCAGATGTCTGCTATTATTTTTTAGTGGGAATTGAAACTTTTTTGATTTTTAAATCGTTATATTATATGAAAGGGGTGTGAGATTTGAAGGAAAAGGAGCTTATTTACAGAGCCAAATGCGGAAATAAAGATGCTCTTGGAGAGATAATAGAAAAATATTATTCCGATATATACAGTTTTTTATGTCGCCGTATTGGCGATAAAAGCTATGCAGAGGATCTCACACAGGAGGTTTTTTTGAAATTTTCCGTAAGCCTTCCTCAATACAAGGAGCAAAATAAACTGAAAAGCTACCTTTTTGCTATTGCAGTTAACAGCTCAAACGATTATTTCAGAAAGAATAAAGAAGAGCTTATTGAAAACAGTTTTGACAATGTATCATATAAAACTGAATTTGAAAAGGCATTAGAAAAAGCACAAGCGGTAAAAAATGCAGTTATGAGCCTTTCACCGAAGCAAAGAGATGTGGTGATTTTAAGATATTACCATGATATGAAAATAAAAGAGATTGCAGAGGTTTTAGGCATACAGCAGGCTACGGTTAAAACTCAGCTTTACAGGGGCGAAAAAAATCTTAAAAATTTATTGAAGGGAGAGCTTGAGGATTGATTGATAAACAATTAAAGGAAAAATTGCTTTTATATCAGGTGGAAAACCCTCGCAGTGAGCAAATAGAAAAAGCAAAGCAAATAGTTTTAAAAAATGAGCGACCTGTAAAAGTGCCTTATATTTCTGCAAAAAGAGTAGTTTTGAGCCAAATTCAAACAGTGAGCAACTGGTTTTGGTTATTTTCATTGATGTTCGTTTTTGTGGTTGTTTATTTAAGCTTTAAAATTAATAATCAACTTACAACTCTGTTTCTCTGCGGAGCAACTCCCTTGCTAAGTATTGCCTCAGTACCGGTAGTACTCAGCAATATTGATGTAAGCAGAATGGAGCTTGAAGGCACCTGTCTGATAAAGCCACAAACCGTGTTTTCTGCAAAAATGCTTATATGCGGTTGTTTTGATTTGATTGTAATAATTATAACCTTGCTGATTTCTTCTCAGTTGAGCGATATAAATATTATAAGAAGTGCTGTATTAGGTTTGATAAGCTTCACAGCGTCCTCTTTTCTTTGTCTTGGTGCAAGTCTTATATTTAAAACGCAGGTGGCAATTTCTTTGGTATCAGCATTATATGCAGTGGTGGTGGCTTGCTTTATTTCGATGCAGTTTCTTTCGGAAAAGCTTTTAGAAATAAGAATGCCATTTTTAGTATTGGCAGTTGTTATAAACTCATCTATTGTTTATGCAATGTACTCTGTAGCAATAAAAAATTACAGTTTTGAAAAGGTGGCGAAAAGATTTGGAAATAAAATATTCTGAAATCACTAAAAAATATGGTGATAAAAAGGCTGTTGACGGAGTAAATCTTACTTTAACTAATGGTGTTTGCGCTCTTTTAGGTGCAAACGGAAGCGGTAAAACCACTTTAATGAGAATTACTGCAGGAATACTTGATGCTACCGAGGGAAGCGTTTCTCTTGACGGCAGAAATATTAAAGCTCTCGACTCCTCATACAGAAATATTCTTGGTTATTTACCTCAGAATTTTGGTTGCTATAAGGATTTTAAGGCTAAGGATTTTTTAATGTATATGTGCGCCCTTAAGGGTATTGACGGTGATTTTGCTAAAAAAAGATGCAAAGAAATGTTGGAAGAGGTAGGTCTTACAGAGGTTCAGAACAAAAAAATAGGTTCTTTTTCAGGGGGGATGAAGCAACGCTTGGGCATTGCTCAGTCTCTTCTGAATGAACCATCGGTGCTTATTCTTGATGAGCCTACTGCAGGGCTTGACCCAAAGGAAAGAATACGCTTTCGTAATTTGCTTTGTGCCCTTTCAAAGGAGCGGATTATTATTTATGCAACCCATATCGTTTCAGATATTACCTTCCTTGCAGACAGAGTTCTCATTATGAAAAACGGTAAAATTGTTGCAGACGGCTCTCCCGAGGAGCTAATAGAAATTGCAATGGACAAGGTTTGGTCTGTTGATGTGAAAAGAAGCGAGCTTTCGCGAATACAAGCGCAGTATAGCGTGGGTACAATCAAGGATGGGGATAACGGCTTTGTGAATGTGCGTATAGTCAGTGAAGGTAAGCCATTTGAAGAAGCAGTTAATGTTAAGCCCGAGCTTGACGATGTTTATCTGTACTTTTTCGGGGAGGTGTCGGAGGATGCTGAAGCTGATTAAATATGAGTTTATGAAAATATGGAACAGCAGGATAAGCTCTGTGGTAATTGCTTTAGTTCTCATAATATCCTGTTTCTTTTCAGGTTATCAGATATATAAATGCAAAACAGGGAAAGTGGTTACAAGCATAAACAGAAGCGAATACCCTGGTGGTATTGTTTCAAATAAAAATATAGATAATTTCAGAGATGAGCTTCAGGAGTTTGAAGGCAGAGAGGAAATATATGAAACAGATTCTGCCATTGAAAATTTTTATGCCGGTTATGTTCTTAAAGGTAAATACGATGTAAAAGAAGATGATTTATTTGAAAAGGCAGTTACCGGTGAAATAACAAATGAGGAATATAACAAGATTATTTCCGGATATAACTCTGCACCTTGCATAAAGGAAGAATATCTTGCGGAATATTTTGCACTTTATTACCCAATAACCGTTTATGAGACTGCCCAAAGGGACAAAAATATATATTTTGAAAATTCCGAAAGAACCGATTATGAACTGAACAAAAGAATTGATTACAGTATGAAAGCTTACAACATAGCAGATAATCTTGAAAAAGGTATTTATTATGGCTATGACTATGGTTGGAATGTAGCTGAAGGTGTTTTTGATAGTGTCGGAATACTTTTAATATTTGTGATAATTTTCGGCTTGTGTGGTGTGTTTTCTGCAGAATACAATTCGGGAACCGATTCATTATTGATGGCGACCAAAAAAGGTAAAAATAAATTGGCAACCGCAAAAATACTTACAGGAATAATTTATAGCTTGATTTGTACCATTGCAGGCGCCTTGGTAAGCTATTTACCCTCGTTGATTGTTTTAGGCTTTGAGGGCGGAAATGTCGGCTATTCTGTTACACATTTTCAACATCTTTCAGCTAAAGCTGCTTCATTGTTTTTGGCTTGTTGCGTTATTTCTCTCATAACCCTTTGCTTTTCTGCTTTTTTCAGAAAGATTACAAGTATTATTTTCTGCACCGTTTTGGTAAGCGTTGCACCTGCAGGTCTTTTAATGTTTATGAATTCAACAAATAATATACCATTTGATGCAGGTGTGCTTTTAAATACCTTACCTGCCAATATGATTGTTAACAGCCATCAGGTTTTTCAGCAGTATGCAACCATATTTCAAGGCTTGCTTACTATAAGAACATTATACATATCTCTGGTGGTATCGGTGCTACTTATAATTATGTTAAGCCTTTTGGTTAAAATAACCTATCTTAAGCACAAAATCAGGAATTGAGGTGATTTGATGTGCACTCTCGTAAAATATGAGTTGGTAAAGATTTTTAAAAATAAGCTTTGCTTTGGTGTAATTATTCTTGTTTTTATAGGTAGCCTTGCTCTTTGCGGTTATCAGCTTTCTCAGTATAAAGAGGGAATCAGAGGGGAATATGCCTTAAGTGATATGAATGGCAGAAAAATGTCCGAGGTTACGGTTTCGCGAGATAATATTCAGGAATTGGAGCAGAGGCTTGAAGCCTTTGAAAGCAGAGATGATATTTATACAACAATGGATGAAATACGAGCCTCTCTGCAATATGTGAATGGTGTAGCACGATTGCCGATGAACAGCACCTATCACGGTAAATACGAAATTGATATGACAGAATTGCAGCACAGGCTTGAAAGAGGAGAAATAACCGAAAAAGAATTTGAGTCTATAATGTATGATTCCTCTGATAAGCCTATAATAAAGCCCGAATATTATTCTGAATATTTTGAGGTTTATGCTCCTGTCAATAGCTACAGAGAACAGGTTGAGGCTGTTAAACATCTTAAATACACAGCTTCAAGGTTTGAGGGAACAAAAGATTATTTCGTGTATCTGAAAAAAGCTGAAGCTATAGAAAATGCTTTGAATGAGGGCTATGTTTACGGTTATGATTACGGTTGGGAATCTGCCTTTGATGCCTTTTCATCCGGGACATTATCCCTTTTATTGATTGCAGTTGTTTTATTAGGTACCTGCACGGTTTTTTCTTCAGAATATTCTCAGGGAACCGATGCTATTATTATTCATACAAAGCGCGGAAGACGAATGACCGTTTCTGCAAAAATAATAGCCTCGTCTATATATGCGGTTATTTGTGCGGTTGCCTTTACAGCTATTGTGTTTGGGGTGAATTTCGCTTTTCTCGGCATTGAGGGTGCTGATGTGGGTGTGGAAATAAGCAACATTGATAGATTTTTTACAGTGTTCCCGTTTATCATTTTAGGTAGCATATTGCTTTCTTTTATTTCATTGGCTGCTTCTGTTGTTTTCAAAAAGTCCACAGTTGCTTCCTTCGTTTCACTTTTTTTAGGATTTTTACCGATTGTTTTGAATTTTTATGTTTTAGTGGAAGAGCCCTTGGAAACGATGCTCAAGCTTACACCTGCGTTAATGCTTTGCGGAAGCTATATAAGCTATTCGGAATTTGTTGTTATTAACCAAAGCGTATCAGATATAACAATATTTTTCTTGCCGGTTGCTGTTCTCATAGGCGCAATAGCATTACCTGTTATATATGGTGTTTTCTGTAAGCACCAGATTAAAAATTAATAAAAAACGGTGACAGATTATTTCTGTTGCCGTTTTCTATTGCCATAATATAAAATAAAGGTTATAATTTAGAAAATATCAAAGGATGTGTGGCAATATGGGTGAAATGTATATTTTTAAAGGCAAGTGGATTGGGAGCGATATGAAAATTGAAGACCGCCGTGCGCCTGTATTTAAAAAGACTTTCGGGATTACAAAAGAAATAAAAAAAGCAGAAATACTTATTTGCGGTCTTGGTCTTTTTGAGCTTAAAATCAACGGAAAATTACCTGATGATTCTGTTCTTAACCCTGCCCATACTCAATACAATAAAACTGTGCTTTACAGAAGCTTTGATGTTTCGGATTTGCTGAATAATGGGAAAAATGAAATTACCGTAGAATTGGGTCACAGCTTTTTCAATGAAACAACGTATGTCTGGGATTGGCATAAAGCCTCATGGCGTTCTTCCCCGAAGCTCATAGCAGATTTGAACATTACTTATGAAGATGGCGGAAATGAAAGTATTATTACCGATGAAAATTGGGAATATACTTTAGACGGACAGATAACAAAAAACAGCATTTATTACGGCGAAGTTCACGATTTAAGAAAGACGGATTTTAATTGGGTAAAGGCTGTTTTGGTTGATGCACCCGAGGGTGAGTTAAAGCCACAGAATATGCCGCCTATCAAAAGAATTGCAGAATTTAAACCTAAGAGAATTGAAAAGTTATGTGAGGGTACATTTCTTATCACTGCACCTGAAATGATAACCGGTTGGGCGAAATTCAGCTTGTGTTTGCCTGAGAATACTGAAATAAAAGTAGTGTATAGCGAAAAGGTTAAAAAAGATGGCTATATACAGAAAATCGGCAAGTACGAAGGGCACGACGGACCTTGGTGGCCCGATGAGTATATTCAGCAAGATACATTTATAGGTAATGGTGACCTTTGCGAATTAGAGCCTAAATTCAGCTATAAAGGCTTTAGGTATATTCAGGTCGAAAATTGTCCTGTGGAAATTACAGAAGATAATACAACCATTTATCGTGTTGCAAATGATATGGAAATTATTTCAACATTTGAGTGCTCTGACGAAAGTGTTAATAAGCTTCACGAAATAATGCAAAGAACGCTTTTCAATAATTTTCAGGGTAAGCCTACCGACACACCCGTATGGGAGAAAAACGGGTGGTTAGGGGATTTCAGTTGCGGTCTTCTTTCAATAATGTTCAATTTTCAAATGGCAGAGTATCTTAAAAACTTTGTTGAGATAATGAATGACTGCTTTGAAGCTTACGGAAATGTTCCTGTTATGGTACCTTCTGCAGAGTGGGGCTTAGAAAATTCTCCAGTATGGAATACAGTTTATGTATTCTCCTGCGAAGCACTTTTAGATTATTGCAACGAAAAAGAGTATGTAAAATCTCTTTACCCCAATCTCAAAAAATTTGCTTTAAATGATATTGAAACGCTTTCAAATCAAGGCTGGGTATGGGGGCACAAGGGTCTTGCAGACTGGCTTTCACCAATGGGAGAAGCAGATGGAGAAATTGACCCGGGCTCATCCGAGGGTTGTGAAATCTGCGGTACGGCATTTATTTATAAAATGCTTTTGAGCATTATAAAAATTGCAGAAATTCTTGGTGAAACAGATGATATAAGTATTTATAAAAATGCTTGTGAAAATATTTATAAAGCATTTAACGAGAGGTTTTATAATTCAGAAAAGCAGATTTATGAAACAACCTTCTGGGACCAGAAGGGTCTTCGCACAAAATACAGACAGACCTCAAACCTTTTGCCTTTAGCGTTTGGTATGGTGCCTGAAGAAAATAAAAAAGCCGTTTTAGAAAATCTTGTGAATGACATAATCGCAAAAGATTATCATTTTGACACAGGTTGCACAGGTGTTAAATTTGTTCTTCCTGTTTTGTATGATAACGGCTGTTCTGATGTGGCATATAAGGTGCTCACTCAAAGAACTTACCCAAGCTGGTGCTTCTGGCTTGAAAACAGAGCAGATACCGCATGGGAAAGCTGGGAAACAACAACCCGTTCACAAGACCATTATTTTCTCGGTTCTTATGATGAGGTTTTCTTTACCCACTTTGCAGGCGTAAAGGATGTAAAGAATGGTTATGAAAGCTTTACACTTGCACCTCAGCTAGATTGCGGTCTTGAATATGTTAATGTGAGTATTAATACACCCTTTGGGAAATTGGTTTGTGATTGGAAAATAAATGATAATAATACAATAACTGTAAAAATTTCAATACCTGAAGGAACAAAAGCTAAAGTCATATTATCAGCTCAAGAAAGAATTGAAGAAATTCTCGGTGGAGGAGAATATGAAAGGACAATAAGTAAATAAAAAGTCAACAAGGACATTGGCGATGTGCCGATGTCCTTGTTTTTTCAGCAGAATTTATCGGTTCTGGTCGTTGTTTCTCTGGTTCTGTTTATTCTGCTGATTCTGTTTGTTGTTCTGCTTGTTCTGGTTATTATTCTGATTGTTTTTGTTGTTCTGGTTCTGCTGATTGTTTCTGTTGTTGTCCATTGTTTTCACCTCCTGGCGAGTGATCTGTCAAACCATTTTGGTTCAAGTCATTCACTCTGAGTATAGTTTGTCTCATTTGCGGAAAACTATTCGCAGATTTAAGACACAACTTGAAAGGAAAATATTATGTTGTTGGTAAAAAATGGTAATTTATATACAATGGAAAGTGAAGAGCCAATAAATGCAGATATGTTCGTTAGTAACGGGAAGATTGCAGAAATCGGAAAAAATATCAAAGTTACAGATGATGTGAAAATTATCGATGCAACGGGAATGAATGTTTTCCCCGGGTTTATTGATGCCCATAGTCATTTGGGTATTTGCGAAGAAAAGGCAAGCGCTCAGGTGGATGAAAGCAATGAAAATACAAATCCCATAATGCCTGCAGTGAGAGGAATTGATGGCGTAAATCCTATGGATAGCGCATTTCATAATGCGTTGGCTTCAGGTGTTACAGGGGTGATGGTAGGACCCGGTAGTGCCAATCCCATTGGCGGTCAGTTTGCTTTCATCAAAACATATGGAAGATGCATTGATGATATGGTAGTACTTGCACCTTCGGCTATAAAAATTGCCTTTGGTGAGAATCCGATGACAAATTACGGGCTTAACGGAAACACACCATCTTGCAGAATGGGAACAGCAGCACTTATAAGAGAAGAGCTTTTTCGTGCACAGCAATATTTTGAAAATGGAAATAATAAAGAAAAAGATTTTTTATTGGAAAGCTACAGAGGGTTGTTTGAGGGTAAAATTCCTCTTAAAGCTCATGTTCACAGAGCGGATGATATATTAACTGCCATAAGAATTGCAAAAGAATTTGATGTTCAGCTTACTCTTGACCATTGTACAGAGGGTCATCTTATAGCGGAAAAAATAGCCGAAAGCGGTTTTCCTGCAATTGTTGGTCCGTCCTTAGCCTCAAGGAATAAAAAGGAGGTAAGTCAATCGGATTTTAAAACCGCAGGAATACTGAAAAAAACAGGAGTAAGAGTTGCAATAACTACTGACCATCCCGTTTCAAGAATCCAATATCTTCCATTGTGCGCGGCATTGGCGGCTAAAGAGGGATTAGGTGAATTTGATGCCTTGAAGGCAATTACAATAGATGCGGCAAAAATTTGCAGAGTTGACCATAGATTGGGTAGTCTTAAAGTGGGAAAAGATGCAGATTTCGTTATTTTTGAAGGAAGACCCTTCGATATATTTTCCCGTGTTCATGTAACAGTTATTGATGGAAAAATTGTTTGGCAATAAAAAGAAAATGTGTTGAAGGTGCAGACCTGTTGTGTTAAAATATTTAAGTATAATGGCTTAATACAAAGGGTGGTTATTTATGAAAAATTCCGTATATGTTGATACAATGATAGGTACTGTTGGAGATGGACAGATTGAAAAATCCCACGGTGGCGGAAAAACCTACCCGGGTGCTTGTGTTCCCGGGGGAATGGTACAACTTTCTCCCGATACAGTAAGTGGTGGTGACAATGGCAGTGGTTATAACTATTGCCATAATACAATAGAAGGCTTTAGCTTTAATCATATGAGTGGTATAGGTTGGTACGGTGATTTGGGTAATATTCAGGTGATGCCCGTAACAGAAGACACAGACCTCAGAAGCGGAAGTAATGAAGAATTACCTTTTAACAAAGGCGCAAAGGGTTGGAAATCTGAATTTTCTCACGAAAACGAAAAAAACCGGGCAGGGTATTATTCTGTCCGGCTTGACAGATACAATGTTTTAGCAGAAGCTACTGTTTCCGAGCATACAGGACTTTTAAGATTTACTTATCCACAAAACACAGAGAAGAAGCTTATAATTAACTTTTCCCGAAGAATCGGTGGAAAAGCAGATTATCAGGAAGTTAATGTTGTAAATGACAGAAAAATTGACGGTCATATTAAATGCACACCAAAGGGTGGCGGATTCGGTCATGGTCACGGTGGAATTTTCTATGATTTATATTTTGTTATGGAGTTTTCTCAACCCTTCACAAATAAAAGATTTTTCGATGCTGAAGAGTTTACTGAAAAGTGTCAGGGTGAGGATTTAGGCGTTTTCCTCGATTTCTCAGAGGAGAATAAAGAGCCTTTAACCATAAAATGCGCCATTTCCTATGTTGATATTGAGGGCGCGAGAAAAAATTTTTCTGCTGAATGTGAAAATATTGATTTTGACACTATGTCAGAAAACGCCCTCACAAAATGGGAAGAGGCATTTTCTTGTATCAATGTTTCAGGTACTGATGAAATTGATTTGAAGCTTTTTTATACCTGCCTTTATCATGTGCTTTTAGACCCTCGGACAATGGCAGATGTTGATGGTAGATATACAATTAATTATGAAATATTTAAGGATTCGGACTATAAGCAGAGAACTGTATTCAGTGGTTGGGATGTTTACAGAAGTGAATTTCCTCTTTTAAGCATTATTCGTCCTGATATGGTTCGCGATGAGGTCAATTCCCTGCTTAAAATCGCAGAGCTTAATAATACATCATTTCCGCGTTGGGAGCTTTTGGGCATAAATGCAGGTTGCATGGTAGGTGACCCGGGGCTTATTGTTATTGCAGATGCTTTCATAAAAGGAATAAAGCCTTATAACACAGAAAAAGCATATAAAATATCAAAAGCATCAAGTATTTGTGAAAAAGAGCTTGACGGAAAAGAGTTTAAATCTATAAGACCTGATTGTAAGGCGTATATTGAAGATTGTTATGTACCCGAAGAATTAAGCGATACTCTTGAATATTTGTTGGCGGATTTTACTATGTCTAAGTTTGCCGAGGCTTTGGGAAAGAAAGACGATGCAGAGTTATTTCTGGATAGAGCTAATCGTTATAAAGAGAATTATAATGAATTATTAGGCTTTATGGCACCCCGAAAAGCAGACGGCGATTTTGTTTTTGAAGAAGACAGATATGATGACGACGGAACTGTTGAAAGTAACATTTTTCAGCAATCCTGGTTTGTACCCTATGATGTAGTTGGTTTGAGTAAGCTTTTCGGTGAAGAAAGAACTATAGAGCTTCTTGAAGAATTTTTCGAAAAAGCAGATTTAAAAAGCCTATGGAATGATGATTACAATCATTCCAATGAGCCTTGCCATAATATAACCCATTACTTTAGCATATTAGGACTTTCTGCAAGAACACAGTATTGGACAAGGCGCGTTCAAAAGGAAGCGTACCGGACAGGTGCTTACGGCTTTTGTGGTAATGAGGATGTGGGTCAGCTTTCTGCATGGTATGTGCTTTCTGCATTAGGCTTTGCACAGGTTTGCCCTGCAGACCCCAAATACTACATAAACACCCCTCTTTTCAAAGAGGCAGAGGTGAAATTAAATAAAAACTATCATTCCTGTAAAAATGGAGATATATTAAAAATAATATGCGATAAGAATCCGTTGGATTTTCCTTATATTAAATCTGTTAAGTTTAACGGAGAAGGAGTGAAAGACTGCTTCTTAACCTACGAGGAGATTACATCGGGCGGAGAAATTCTTTTTGAGCTTTCGAATGAAGCTTGTGAAAGTTTTTAGGATATAAAGAGCGGTAAGTAAAATGAAAGAGACAGTAATACAGTTCGGAGAGGGCAATTTTCTCCGCGGTTTTTTTGATTGGTTTTTAGATGGACTTAACAAAAAAGGTCTTTATGACGGAAAAGCAGTTATAATTCAACCACGCGCAGGGGGAAAGGTTTCTCAACTCAATGAGCAAGGGTGCAAATATAATCTATATTTAAGAGGTATCGAAAACGGACAGATTAAAGAAGAGCATACTTTAATTGAGTCTGTTTCAAGATGCATTGACCCATATAAGAATTTTGATGAATTTCTTGCTCTTGCAGATAATCCTGATTTCAGATTTATTGTTTCAAACACTACCGAAGCGGGTATTGAGTTTGATGAAAATTGCAAATTCAATGATACGCCCTGCAAAGCTTTTCCAGGAAAATTAACTCAGCTTCTTTATGCAAGATATAAAAATGGTTTAAATGGTTTTATAGTTTTACCTTGTGAGCTTATTGATAACAATGGTGACGAGCTGAAAAAATGCGTTCTTAAATATTCGGAATTCTGGAAGCTTGATGAGAAATTTGTAAAGTGGATTAATGAAGAAAATATCTTTGCAAACACTCTTGTTGACAGAATTGTAACAGGTTATTCCACTGATGAAACTGCAAGGCTTCATCCCGATGACAAGTTTTTGGACACAGGTGAGATTTTTCACCTTTGGGTTATTGAAGGGGATTTTGAAAAAGAATTACCTCTTAAAAAAGCAGGGTATAATGTTGTGTGGACAGGAGATGCTACACCCTACAAAAAAATAAAAGTAAGAATTCTTAATGGTGCTCATACATCAATGGTTGCAGGCGCTTTGCTTTCAGGAGTGGAAACTGTTGGTGAATGTATGGAGAATGCCACTGTCAGTGCATTCCTCAACAGAGCAATGAATGAAGAAATTTTAAAAACTATTGGTGATAATGAAGAAAGCCGTGCTTTTGCAGAAGCAGTTTTTGACAGATTCAAAAACCCCTTTATAAAACATCAGTTGCGATCTATCGCTCTTAATTCAGTAAGTAAATTTTCTGTCAGGGTATTGCCTACAATTCTCGAATACAAGGAGCAAAGTGGTGTTTATCCGAAAGCTCTTTCAATGTCTTTGGCATATTTAATCTATTTCTATAAAAATGACACTCCTGATGATGCAGAAGATGTTATTGAATTTATGAAAAATAGATCTATTGATGAAATTCTTTGCAACCGTAATCTTTGGGTTGCAGATATTTGTGATATGGCAGAAATAGTTAAGCTTTCTTATGAAAAAATCGAAACTCTTGGTGCAAAAGGTGCAATGGAATGGACACTTTCAGAATAAATGAAAAGGACAATGTTTGTGTGGATTTGAAAACCGGTCACAAAATTGCCCTTGAAAATATATCAAAAGGTGAAGATATAATTAAATACGGGTTTCCTGTTGGTGTTGCAACAGATAATATAGTTCTTGGCGAAAAAGTGCATACAGAGAATATGAAAACAAAATTAAGTGATATTCTCGATTATGAATACACGAAAAACAGTAATGAATTGCCAACAATACCAGCCTTTGAAATCGAAGCATTTGTCCGAAAAAACGGAGATATAGGAATAAGAAACGATATATGGATTATACCAACAGTTGGTTGTGTAAACAGTACGGGAAAAGCGTTGGCAGAAAAAACAGGTGCACTTTATTTTTCACATCCTTACGGTTGTAGTCAGCTTGGTGACGATAATAAGGTTACGCAACTTGTTTTAAGGGGACTTATAAAGCATCCCAACGCAGGTGGTGTGCTTGTTCTTGGGTTAGGCTGCGAAAATAATAATATTGCCGAAATGAAAAAAATTCTCGGGTGTTATGATGCCCGAAGAATTCGTTTTCTTAATATTCAGGATGTTGAAAACGAAATGGAAGAGGGAATAAAAATTCTTGAAGAAATCAAGAAAATTACCTCTGAAGATAAACGAGAAAAAGTTTCTGCAAATCGCCTTAAAATCGGTCTTAAATGCGGTGGATCGGATGGTTTTTCAGGTATTACCGCAAATGCAGTAGTGGGTAAGGTGACAGAAGTGCTTTGCTCAATGGGTGCAACTGCCGTTTTAACAGAGGTTCCTGAAATGTTTGGAGCAGAAACCCTGCTTTTTGAAAGATGTATTAATGAAGCTGTTTTTAAAAAGAGCGTTTCTCTTATAAATAGTTTTAAAGAGTATTTTAAAAATCACGGACATCCCGTTTCTGAAAACCCCTCTCCCGGTAATAAAGATGGCGGAATTACTACATTGGAAGAAAAATCCCTGGGGTGTGTTCAGAAGGGCGGAAAAGCACCTGTGGTTGATGTTCTTGATTATGGTGATACTCTTACAAAGAAAGGGCTCAACCTTTTAAACGGACCTGGCAACGATATTGTTTCTACAACAAATCTTTCTGCTTGTGGTTGTCACATTATACTTTTCACAACAGGAAGAGGAACACCCTTGGGTAGTGCAGTTCCCACAGTAAAAATCGCATCAAATGATGAACTTGCAAATAAAAAGCCTCATTGGATTGATTTCAATGCTTATGGGTTTAACACAGAAGAAAAAGCAGAAGAATTGCTTGATATCATAAAACGAGTTGCAAACGGCGAGAAAACCAAAAACGAAAAATACGGTTGCCGTGAAATTGCAATATTTAAAGATGGGGTAACTTTATGATTATCGATGCACACGCTCATTTATGAAAAAACAGCAAGGTGTTGTTAACGGAAAGGCTTTTTACGATATAGGTGGAAATGCAAGAACTTTTTATGGGTTTACAGATTTTTAAAAATAGGTTAAAATAAAAAATATAGTATAAGATTAACAGTGTTGAATATATATAAGGACGTGACAAAATGAAGTTGAAAAGAGTATTGCTTACATTAGTTATTGCTCTGTTTACTATTACAATTGTAGCTACGGTTTTTACTTCTGCTGCCATAAAACCGGATGCACCTGCTGTAACCCCCTCCAATATTCTGTCTTCAGGTAAGAACAGAATAATATGGGAAGAACCCTGGGGCGCTTCATATTATCGCGTGTATCGCTCTAAAACCAGAAGTGGTGGCTATATAAGAGTAAAATCCACAAGCTCTTTAAGCTATACTGATAATGATGCAAATGTGGGCGAATCCTATTATTATTGCGTGAAATCCGTAAGCTCTGATAAAACCACTTCTGCCACAAGCAACAAGGTAAAGCTTACCTGTAAGCTCCCTCGTCCTGTAGTAACGCTTTCTAATGTTAAGGACAGTGGTAAAATATCTGTAAAATGGACGGCAGTAGATGGTGCTCAGAAATACGAGGTTTATCGTGCAACGAGTAAAACGGGTGAATATCGTCTTATTAAAACCACAACTGCAACCTCAATGACAAATACATCAACCGAAGCGGGCAGACGTTACTATTATAAGGTTCGCGCAGTTGCAAGTGACACCTCTGCAAATTCTGCTTTTTCTGCGGCTCGCTCAAGAGTGTGTAAGCTTCCTCAACCCGAAATCACACTTTCCAATATATCGGAAACAGGTAAAATTAACATTGAGTGGAATAAAATCGAAGGCGCGGTATCTTATTATGTTTATCGCTCCGAAGATAAAAACACATGGGCATATGTGGGTAAAAGTACCTCTTTGCAATATATAGATGAAGAAGCTCAGGCAGGTACAAAATATTATTATCGTGTAAAAGCAGTAGCAAGTAATACATCTGCAAATTCAGCAAACTCTGATGGTAAAAGTAAAACCTGCACTTTATTGCAACCTCAATTTATGATGTCACAAATGAGTTCAGATGGTGATATTATATTGTCATGGAAATTAGTGAGAGGTGCAAAGAATTATCGTGTTTATCGTTCTGAAAGAAAAACAAGCGGATATACAAGATTAGCATCAGTAACTGAAAGAACCTTCACAGATACAACTGCAACAGAAGGTAAAACATATTATTATAAGGTTCGGGCAGTCCATTCAGATTCTGCGGCAAATTCTGTGTATTCTGCTGTGGTTAATATGAATGTTACAGTTTCCGGAACAATGGCAGTTTCGTTGTCAACAGATGATGCCGGTGTGCCACAGTTTATATGGAGCTCTGTTAAAGGTGCTTCTGCATATAAGGTGTATCGTTCTTTGTATGCGGATAAAGCATTCAGCTTGCTTTCTACAAGAACTGCTTGTAATTATAAAAATTCAAGTATTCCCCAAGGACTTACATTCTATTATAAAATTGTTGCCACAGATGATTCGGGAGCCGAATTGGCAACATCAAAAATCATTAGTGTTACAACTGGATTGAATGAACAAGAAGTGTTGAAAAACCGCTATGTTAATGAGCTTATGGTGAATTTATATACGTTACCCGATATAAATTCACAGATATTGCCTTTAAGGTATATGGCAAAATTGGAATTGGGCAGTTGCGTGTTAAGTCGTACTGATGGCGATTGGTACAGAGTTTTCAGAAACGGTGATTTGTATTATCTGCGTAGCGCAGATATTAATGAAACACTTACTGCTACTAAAAGCAGCTTCAGTTACACAGGTAATACAACATATCAGCAACAGGTAATTGATTTTGCTGTTGATATAGCACAGAATTGGAAAACCACCTATGCACATGAGCAGTCCAATGGTGTTCCTGACAGTAATGGTGTTTACGGATTCGATTGTTCGGGTTTTGCAAAATATGTGATTGTTTCAATTATGCAGAAATATATACCTGTATATGATTTATCGGCAGATGTTGAAACACTTTATGCAACGGAAGGTTTGTATAATTCAGGCTATAAGGGTGAATTTAATGCAATAAAGGTTGATATTGATGAGCTTCAGCCGGGAGATGTTTTGTTCTTTACAAGTCTTGCAGATGGTAGCGCATCAACAGAAATTGGTCATTGCGGAATTTATCTTGGTAATAATGAATTTGCCCATAGCACAAGCTCATGGAATGATGCGGTTTGCATTGTTCCCTTGTCCGGCAGTTACCTTGAAAACTATGCAGGCGCACTTCGCTTGTTACCTGAGAAAATAACTCCTGCAAATACCACCCAATATATGGTGGGAGATTATTATAACTATAATCTTTATAGTGACCATTCCCCCGATTCAGAGGTGATAGGCACTCTGGCATTGTACGATAAGGTAAACCTTCTTTATACAGATAATGGCAATTGGGCTTATATTGAAACTGAAACAGGTAAAAAGGGATATGTTCTTTCGGAATATTTAGGAGAATATGTTTACCTTGATTATGTGGAGCTTAAAGGCGAGCTTAACCAGGATAACAAACCATATCTTTTTTGGAACAAAGTTGCAAATGCCGTAAAATATGATATTTACAGGTCTTTAAAGGCGGATTCGGATTATAGTCTGATTTCCTCCACAGAAAACACTTATTACACAAATCTCAGTGCTATAAGCGGTTTGGATTTGTATTATAAGGTTGTGGCATATGACGCTTCCGGTGTTGAATTAGATACCTCGGATTGCGTAAAGATAACCACACCATTGGAAGTTGATGAGGAGCTTCTGACTCGTTATGTGAATCTGCCGGAATTAAAGCTATATGATTTGCCAACTACATCTTCCAATGCTATATCCTTACGATATATGGAAGAGGTTCAGTTGGGTGTTCAGATTACAAGCAGCACAACAGGTTCATGGTACAGAGTTTTTTATAATGACAAGCTTATGTATTTGTGGCAAGGTGCAGATGAAGAAAAGCTGACACCGATTAAAAGCACTTTTACCTATGAGGGTAATACACAATATCAACAACAGGTAATTGACCTTGCACTTGAAATTTACAATGATTGGGACACTATTTATGCTACGGGACAGTCTGATGGTGTTGCTAATCCTGACGGAACATATGGCTTCAATGCTCCCGGCTTTGTGAAATATGTGCTTAATTCGGTGATGCAAAAGCATGTTCCCACATATAATCTTTCTGTTGTTCTGGATACTTTATATACAACAGAATCCATTTATAATTATGGTTATAAAGGGGAATTTTGTGCTGAAAATATAGCTTCGGAAAGCATTCAACCCGGCGATGTTTTGTTCTTCGGTTCAGGCTCAACAGTCAGTTATTGTGGCATATATCTTGGCAATGGTGAATTTATCAGTTGTCTGAGTAGCTGGGAGGATGGCGTGAACATTATGCCACTTTCGGATAAGTATGCCCAAGCTTTAATCAGTGTTCGCCGTTATTTGCCTGAAAATGTAACACCTGCAAATGCCATAAGATATATGGTGGGACAGTATTATAATTATAATCTTTACAGTGAGCGTTCAGCTTCTTCAGAGATAATAGGCACTTTGGCATTGTACGATAAGGTAACGGTAATTTATACAGATAGTGGCAACTGGGCTTATATTGAAACTGAAACCGGCGAAAAGGGATATGTTCTTACAGCTTATTTAGAAGAATATGTTTACCTTGATTATGTAAGGCTTAAAGGTAAGATTAACGAACTAAACAAACCACATCTTACATGGTTCAGAGTTGTAAATGCTGTAAAGTATGATGTGTACATCTCCTTAAAGGAGGAGTCAGATTATACTTTCATTTCCTCTACAGAAAATACATATTACATAAATCTAAACCCGATAAGCGGTGTGGATTTGTATTATAAGGTTGTGGCATATGATGCTTCCGGTGCAGAGATAGATACCTCGGATTGCGTAAAGATAACAACACCATTGGAAGGCAACGAGGAGCTTGCGACTCGTTATGTGAATCTGCCACAATTAAATCTATATGAGTTGCCCACTACATCTTCAAACATTATATCCTTGAGGTATATGGAAAAGGTGGAGTTGGGCAATTATGTGTTAAGTGGTACTGATGGTGATTGGTACAGAGTTTTCAGAAACGGTGATTTGTATTATCTTTGTAGTGGAGATATTAATGCAACTCTTAATGCTACTAAAAGTCGCTTCAGTTACACAGGTAGTACAACATATCAACAGCAGGCAATTGACCTTGCTGTTGATATAGCACAGAATTGGGAAACCACATATGCTTATGAACAGTCTGATGGTGTTCCGGATATTAATGGTGTTTATGGCTTCAATGCTCCCGGTCTTGTAAAATATGTGCTTGATTCGGTGATGCAGAAATATATTCCTGTATATGATTTATCGGCAGATGTTGAAACACTTTATGCAACGGAAGGTTTGTATAATTCCGGCTATATGGGTGAATTCAATGCAATAGAGGTTGATATAGATAATCTTCAACCGGGCGATATATTATTTTTTAAAAGTCTTGCAGATGGTAGCGCATCAACAGAAATCGGTCATTGTGGAATTTATCTTGGTAATAATGAGTTTGCACATAGCACAAGCGCATGGGATGATGCAGTTTGTATAGTGCCTTTATCGGGTAGTTATCTTGAAAACTATGCAGGCGCACGTCGCTTTTTGCCTGAAAATGTAACACCTGCAAATACCACAAAATATATGTTGGGGCAGTATTATACCTACAACCTTTATGGTGAGCGTTCAGCTTCTTCAGAGATAATAGGCACTCTGACATTGTATGATAAGGTAATGGTTATTTATACTGATAGTGGTAGTTGGGCTTATATTGAAACTGAAAAGGGCGAAAAGGGATATGTTCTTTCGGAATATTTAGGAGAATATGTTTACCTTGATTATGTGGAGCTTAAAGGCGAACTTAACGAAGAAAATAAACCAAATCTTGTATGGAACAGAGTTGCAAATGCTGTAAAATATGATGTATATAGCTCCTTAAAGGCGGATTCGGAATATAGCCTGATTTCCTCCACAGAAAACACTTATTACACAAATTTAAACCCTATAAGCGGTTTGGATTTGTATTATAAGGTTGTTGCATACGATGCTTTGGGTGAGGAGATAGATACCTCGGATTGCGTAAAGATAACAACACCATGGGAAGGTGATGAGGAGCTTTTAACTCGTTATGTTAAGCTTCCTCAATTAAAGCTATATGATTTGCCTACAACATCTTCCAATGCTATATCCTTACGATATATGGAAGAGGTTCAGTTGGGTGGTCTGGTTATAAGCAGTGAAACGGGCTCGTGGTACAGAGTTTTTTATAATGACCGCTTAATGTATTTATGGCAAGGAGTGGGTGAAGAAAAGCTTGCATCGCTTAAAAGCACTTTTACCTATGAGGGTAATACACAATATCAACAGCAGGTAATTGACCTTGCACTTGAAATTTACAATGAGTGGGACACTATTTATGCTACGGGACAGTCTGATGGTGTTGCTAATCCTGATGGAACATACGGCTTCAATGCTCCCGGTTTTGTGAAATATGTGCTTAATACAGTGATGCAAAAGCACATTCCCACATATAACCTTTCTGTTGTTCTTGCCACTTTATATACAACAGAATCCGTTTATAATTATGGTTATGACGGAGAACTGCGTGTTGAAAATATAGCTTTGGAAAATATTCAACCGGGTGATGTTTTGTTCTTCGGTTCAGGCTCAACAGTCAGTTATTGTGGCATATATCTTGGCAATGGTGAATTTATCAGTTGTCTGAGTAGCTGGGATGATGGCGTGAACATTATGCCACTTTCAGATAAATATGCCCAAGCTTTAATTCGTGTCCGCCGTTACTTGCCTGAAAATGTAACACCTGCAAATGCCATAAGATATGTGGTGGGACAGTATTATAACTATAACCTTTACAGTGAGCGTTCAGCTTCTTCAGAGATAATAGGTACCTTGGCATTGTACGATAAGGTAACGGTTATTTATACTGATAGTGGCAGTTGGGCTTATATTGAAACAGAAGAAGGCAAAAAAGGATATATTCTTGATGAATATTTAGGAGAATATGTTTATCTTGATTATTTGGAGCTTGAAGGCACGCTTAACGAAGCAAATAAACCCTATCTTTTGTGGAATAAGGTTGCAAATGCCGTGAAATATGATATTTATAGGTCCTTAAAGGAGGATTCGGAATACAGCCTGATTTCTTCCACAGAAAATACTTATTACACAAATCTCAGTGCTACAAGTGGTTTGGATTTATATTATAAGGTTGTGGCATATGATGCTTCCGGTGCAGAGATAGATACCTCGGATTACGTAAGGATAACAACACCCTTGGAGGGTGATGAGGAGCTTTTAACTCGTTATGTTAATCTGCCTCAATTAAAGCTATATGAGTTGCCCACTACATCTTCAAATGTTATCTCCTTGAGGTATATGGAAGAGGTTCTGTTAGGGACTCAGATTACAAGCAGTGCAACGGGCTCCTGGTACAGAGTTTTTTATAATGACAGACTTATGTATTTGTGGCAGGGTGTAGCAGATGAGAAAAAGCTGACATCGGTAAAAAGCACTTTTACCTATGAGGGTAATACACAATATCAACAGCAGGTAATTGACCTTGCTATGGACATAGCACAGAATTGGAAAACCACATATGCTCACGGACAGTCTGATGGTATTCCTGATAGCAATGGCGTTTATGGCTTTGATTGCTCAGGTCTTGTAAAATATGTGTTTCTTTCAGTTATGCAACAATATGTTCCTCTGTATAATTTGTCAGCAGATGTAGAAAAGCTTTATGCTACAGAAGGTATATATAATTCAGGATACACGGGAGAATTTAACGCAATACAGGTTGATATTGATGAGCTTCAGCCGGGCGATGTATTATTCTTTACAAGCCTTGCAGATGGTAGCGCATCAACGGAGATCGGCCATTGCGGAATTTATCTTGGTAATAATGAATTTGCCCATAGCACAAGCGCGTGGGATGATGCGGTTTGTATAGTGTCTTTAGCGGGTAGTTATCTTGAAAACTATGTAGGGGCGGTTCGTTACTTGCCCGATGAAATAACACCTGCAAATGAAGAAGCTGTAATAAATGGACCTTATAAGAACTATAAGGTTTATGCAGAAAAATCTGCAGATTCTACAGTTATCGCTACACCGGCATTGGGGGATACGGTAACAATTCTTTTTACAGATTGCGGAAGCTGGGCGTATGTTGAAACAACAGACGGAACAAAAGGTTATATGTTGTTAAAATATCTTCCGTAATTAATAACCACTGCGAGTTTTTGTTACTTGCAGTGGTTTTGTATGTGTTTTTGTTCTTGTATATTAAAATAAAAAGTGAATAATTTTAATTTTTTGCCATAAATTAAATATAGCTAGCATAAAAATTACTGTTGACAAAAAATGATTTTTTGTTATAATAGCATTAGTTTGGAGAGATATGTTGAATATTTTTCCTGCTTCGCGAAGACTCAGCTTTTTTGGAAAGTCTGTCAGGGAGAATGCGTCACCGACTGAAAGCGCATTTGAGATGAGTAGTAAGCTCGGGAACACTTCGTTGGTTTTAAAAACAGAATATTAAAAGAGGATGCGCGTTTGCGTATCAATGCGGGTGGCACCGCGGGTAATTATTTGTTTACTCGTCCCGGGAATATTTTTATATTCCCCGGGACTTTTTTATTTACCTTTTTTACATTGTAATTTTATTTGGAGGTATACCAATATGTATAGAACGTTGTTTTGTAACGACATCTGTGACAAGCATATAGGTCAGACTGTCCAACTTGCAGGCTGGGTTGATGTTGTGCGTGACCACGGTGGCGTTATATTTGTTGACCTTCGTGACTACACAGGCGTTACTCAGGTAGTTATTCACAATGAAGAACTCCTAAAAAACGTTAACCGTGAAACAGTTATTTCTGTTAGTGGTGTTGTTGAAAAGCGTGATCCTGAAACAGTAAATACTAAAATTGATACAGGCTATGTTGAATTGATTGCAGATAGCCTTCAGGTTTTAGGTAAGAGCCAGAATATGCTTCCCTTTGATGTTAGAGAATCAAGAAAGAGTAAGGATGAATTGCGCCTTAAATATCGTTATCTTGACCTTCGTAACCCCAAGAATCATGATAACCTTGTTATGCGTTCAAAAATTATCCGTCATCTCAGAAATAAAATGGAAGCAAAGGATTTCCTCGATATGCAGACACCTATTCTTACTGCATCATCACCCGAGGGCGCTCGTGACTTCCTCGTTCCAAGCCGTAAGCACCCCGGCAAATTCTATGCTTTGCCTCAGGCGCCTCAGCAGTTCAAACAGCTTCTCATGGTTTCTGGATTTGACAGATATTTCCAGGTTGCACCCTGCTTCCGTGATGAGGATGCTCGTGCAGACCGTTCACCCGGTGAATTCTATCAGTTGGACTTTGAAATGGCTTTTGCAACTCAGGAAGAGGTTCTTGATGTTTGCGAGGATGTTATTTACGATACTTTCACAACCTTCTCTGATAAAAAGGTAACACCAAAGCCCTTCCGTCGTATCACTTATGCAGATGCTATGATGTACTACGGTTCAGATAAGCCCGATTTGAGAAACCCCTTGATTATCTGCGATTTGACAGATTTCTTCGCAGGTGTTAATTTCCCTGCATTCAGAGGCAGACCTGTTCGTGGTATTGTTGCAGATTGTAGCGGTAAATCAAACAAATTCTTTGAAAATTCTCTTAAGTTTGCAACATCTGATGCAGTAGGTCTTGGTGGCTTGGGTTACATTACTCTTAAAGATAATGTTTTCTTAGGTCCTATTGCTAAATTCCTCAGTGAAGAACAGAAAGAAGAAATAAAGGCTCTTACAAATGTTAAAGAGGGCGAAACACTCTTCTTTATCTGTGACGATAAGAAAAACGATACAGAGAAAAAAGCAGGTATGATTCGCGAATGGTTGGCTAAGAAGGACCAGCTTGATTTAATCCGTGATGATGCTTTTGAATTCTGCTTCGTTGTTGATTTCCCCATGTACGAGTTTGATGAAGAGCTGGGTGAAATGATTTTTACTCACAACCCCTTCTCAATGCCTCAGGGTGGTATGGATTCTCTTCTCAATAAAGAGCCCACAGAGGTTCTCGCATATCAGTATGACCTTGTTTGTAATGGTATTGAGCTTGCTTCAGGTGCGGTTCGTAACCACGATATTGACATTATGAAGAAGGCTTTCGAAATTGCAGGCTATGATGAAGCAGAACTCAAAAAACGATTTAACGCTTTATATACTGCATTCCAGTATGGTGCACCACCTCATGCAGGTATGGCACCCGGTATTGACCGTATGGTAATGCTTCTTACTGATGAAGAAAAAATTCTTGATGTTATTGCATTCCCCTTGAATGGTAACGCCCAAGACTTGTTGCTTGGTGCTCCCGGTGATGTTACTAACCAACAGCTTGAAGATGTTCACCTTCTCGGTAATGGTAGCGCACTTGCTCAGCGCTCTGCTTCTGTTGGTGGTTCAGGAAAGCAGTCACAGGGTAAACGTTCAACCTTCTCAAATGCTCAGCAGTTGAATCAGCTCTCTCTATCTGAAGAGGAAGAGGCAATTATGCAGGGTATCTTCGGTGCTATGAGTGAAAAAGAAGCAAAGCTTAAAGACTGCGACACCGAAAATGTTGAAGAAATGGTACACGTTATGCCAATGACAAACGTTTTGCGTGAAGATGTACGCAAACAGAATTTCTCAAGAGAAAGCTTGCTTGAAGGCGCTCCCGAGCGTAGCGACGATAGCTGGCAGGTTCCGAGATTAGTAAAGTGAGGTGTGTAGAATGAAATATTATGCAACAAATATTTGCGATAAGGGAACAATTGCAGTAGATGATACAATTCTTGTAAAAGGAGCTCCTGCAACTGCAGGCTCCCGTATTCTTGAAGGCTTCAAGCCTCTTTTCAGCGCAGAAGCAGTTGTTCGCCTTGAAGAAAAGGGTTATGCAGTTTCAGGAAAGGCTCACACAGGCGAATTCGGTTTAGACCTTGTTGGTGAATTTTCATATTACGCTCCTCAGGAAGAAGTGCTTGAAGGCGCAGCAGCATCATTAGTAAAAAACGGTGATGTTAAAGCTGCTCTCGGCGTTGATATGAATGGCTCAACAAGACGTTCTGCAGCACTCGCTGGTGTGGATTTTCTTAAACCCACCTATGGTACAGTTTCCCGTTATGGTGTTATTTCCTGTGCCGCTTCAGGTGAGCAGGTTGGCGTTTTCGCACCAAATGCAGAAGGCGTGAAGGAAATTATGAGCGTTATTGCAGGTCACGATGATAAGGACGGCACAAGCTTACCTGAAAAGGAATATAACTACTCAACAGATGTTGAGGTTTCAGGTAAAAAAGTTTGTATCGTTAAAGAATTGCTTGAAAAAGCAGATGATGCAACTAAAGCAAATGTAATGAAATATGCAGATGCACTCAAAGCAAATGGTGTTGAAGTAGAAGAAATCTCTTGGGATTTCTTCCCCTTGGCAAATACTGCATGGCAGATTCTTATGTGTGCAGAAACCTGCAACAATGTTTCCCGTTATGACGGTGTTAAATATGGTCACCGTACAGAGCAGTACAGAAACATTGACGAATTATATGTTAAATCCAGAACTGAAGGCTTTAACTTCCTTACAAAAGCAGTTATTCTTTATGGTTCTGATGTTTTATCAAAAAATCGTTACAAAGATTGCTATGATAAATCTTTGAGAGTTCGTAGAGTTATTGCAGATGCAACAAAAGAGCTTCTTGAGAAATATGATGCAATTCTTGCTCCTGCTTGCAGTAAAGCTGAATTTACTGCTTACGATATTAAGGATGCTTTCACAAAGGTTTTCGAAGAAAGTGTGTTTACTGCTCTTCCCAACCTTATTGGTACACCTGCTCTTGTTAGTGGTGGTGTTCAGCTTATGGGTAAGCATTTTGGTGAAAGCGTGCTTCTCAGTCTTGCAAACAGTGTTGAAAGGAAAGGTGAATGAATATGAATTATGAAATCGTCATCGGCCTTGAAACTCACGTTGAATTAAGTACCGAATCAAAAATATTCTGTTCTTGCGGTGGTCACTCTGCGGCAAACGAGCCTAATGACTGCGTATGTCCCGCTTGTAGCGGTATGCCCGGTATGTTGCCCGTAATGAACAAAAAGGTTATTGAATTAGCAGTTACTGCAGGTCTTATGCTTAACTGTGAAATCAGTCGCTATACAACCTTTGATAAGAAAAACTATTATTACCCTGATTTGCCCTGCGCATATCAGATTACTCAGCTCAATCATCCCATTTGCACAAATGGTTGCGTGCCCATTAAAACAAGCGCCGGCACTCGTGACATCCGTATCAAGCAGATTCATATGGAAGAGGATGCAGGTAAGCTTGTTCACGGTGGTAACTCTTCATTCGTTGACTTTAACCGTACCAGCGTTCCGCTTATCGAAATTGTTACTCAGCCCGATTTCCGTAGCGCAGAAGAGGTTATTGTTTACCTTAACAAGCTTAAATCTATGTTCCGTTCAGGCGGTATTTCTGAATGTGAAGAGGGCGCAATGCGTTGCGACGTTAACATTTCTGTTCGCCCCGAGGGTAGCGAGGAATTCGGTGTTCGTACAGAAATCAAGAATATGAGCTCCTTTGAAGCAATTGAAAGAGCAATCAAATATGAAGCTCAGCGTCATATGGATGCTCTCGAATATGAAACTGAAGAGCTTGTTCAGGAAACAAGACGTTTTGACGATGTAAGCGGCAAAACCATGGCGATGCGTAACAAGGAAACAGAAGCAGACTATCGTTATTTCCCTGATGCAAACCTTATGCCCATTGTTATTGATGATGAATGGCTTGAGAAAATCAAGGCAAATAAGCCGGTCGCAGTTGACGAAAAGGCTGAGGAATACGCAGCAGTAGGCATTTCTGATAAGGAAATTGCAATGCTTCTTTCAAACCATAAGCTTATGGCTCTTCTTGATGATACAGTTGCTCTTGGTTGCAACCCCAAGGATACTGCAAGCTGGATTCTCACAGACTGCGCAGGTATTCTTCGTAAGGACGGCAAAACTCTCAATGAGCTTGAGGTTACTGCAGAAACACTTTCAACTATTATTAAAATGGTTGATAGTAGTGACATTAACCGTAACGCAGGTAAGAAAATTCTTATTGCAGTTGTTGAAAACAATGTTGACCCCGTTGCATATTGCAAGGAGCAGGGCCTTGACAAGAAATTTGACTCTTCTGCAATTGATAGCGTAATTGATAAGGTTATCAACGAAAACCCCAAGGCTGTTGAAGACTTCAACAACGGTAAGGTTAAAGCTCTTCAGGCACTCTTCGGTGCTTGTATGAAGGAGCTTCGCGGTGCAGGTGACCCCACAGTTATCAAAGAGCTTTTAGAGAAAAAATTAAATAAATAATGCAAAAAGAACCGAAAGCTTCAATTTGAAACTCTCGGTTCTTTGTTATTTGTCGAAGAATTCGAAGTTAATATTTGTGTTGATAAATTTTTCAATATCTTTTTTATCTTTGAAAATTGAATATGCTAAAACGAGCTTTGCATAAGCAACTTCGTTGGTGCAACCATAAAGGAAATTGATTTTCTTTTTACTTGCTTCGTGGTTTCCCATAACTCTGACTGTGTCATAAATCTCGCCTTCATTTTTGGAGGGGGAAATATAGATGTCAATATCAGGATTTTCTTTTGCACACAAATTCATTAAATGCAAAACAGAATTTTCGTTAAGTGGCTCTGTGCAGGCAGTTCCCGAATGATATGTCCCGTGAAGAATTGCAGAAAACTTACTGTAATTGAATGAATCATAATCAAGCCCCACATAAGGAGTTATCATTAAAACCTTATTTTCTAAATGCCAATCACCATACTTATCTATAAGTGGTGATTTTTCTTTTTTAGGGAAAATTTCTTTGATTTCTTCTAAGGCTTCATCGGAAATATCTGTTATATCAATTGCACCCCGGCTGAAAAAATCTTCGGAATAGTTTTTGCATTGTTCCAATCTTGAGCCAAGGTGAAGATACATTCTGCCATCTGAAATATTTTTATAAGTTGCATATACATTTGGTTCAATGCCTTTGCAGATAAGCTCAACTGCATATCGGAAATTGTCATTTCCGTTTGCTCTTTCCGAGTCAAGTCTTGCATTACTTGAAACGAAAAATATGGGGATATCTGTATTTGCAAGAATTAAAGAGAAAAGTGAGGTTGAGTAAGCGAGAGTATCTGTTCCGTGGGCGAAAATAACTCCGTCAAAGTTATCGGTGCTTATATGTTTTCTATAAGTGTCAAGCATCAGATTCCAGTTGGAAATTGACATATTCTCGCTTAAAATGAAAAGGTTTTCGGTTTGTGTTATCTGAACATTATCTTTGAAATGTGAGTCAGAGCTTTTAAATTTCTCAATAAGCCTTACCCCTGCACCTTCCGAGATTGACAAAGTGCCATATTCATTGAGTGATGTGCAGATTGTTCCGCCAACAAGTATTAAAAGGATTTTTTTCATACATTCAGCTCTTTCAATGACTATATGTATTCTTTCTGCCTGTTACTAAATGACAGAAGACTCTGCCTGTTTTAGTCATAAATCTCTGGGGAATACCCTTGATTGTAACGCTTTTAGCAGTTTTATAATCAAACTCTGTTCCGTTTTTCTTGATTTTCTTTAAATCCTTGAATGAGAACATATTATACCAACGCTCAACTCGGCTTGTGTATTTTGAGGTGTCATTTTCCTGAACCTCGAGAATACGGTAGCCGTATTGAGAAGAGAATCTGTCGTCATTATAACGGGTGCTTAAAGAGTTGCCGATATCAATACCGTCTAATTTAACTGCGAAAGCATTTGTATGGTCGTGACCGCTGAAAATACCGAGAACATCACCCTTTTCAACCATTGCTTCAAACTGACCGTAGTTATGGTAACCACTGCAGGGAGTTTCGTTGAGTGTTCCGAAATTCTTGAAATCAGGGTCAAACATATAATACTCATTTTTGTTATACATATGTGCAAATGAATAGAGCTTTCTTCTGTTGCATTTTTTTAGCGCTTTGTAAACATCCTCAACAATCATATGCTGGAATGCCAGGGAATAAACCTTTTTGCCGTTGTTTGCGTTGGTGATTTCGTCGCTTTTGTTTTTATACCACTCAACCTGAGGGGGAAGAACACAGCCATAGTGACCTTCATCATCATAATCGTTGGAGTCAATAACCCAGAGGTTGAATTTGATTTCAGAACCATCCTCGGACATAACAGGAACATTGAATGTTGCGCAATCAGGCAGGTCAGTGTATTCTCTGCTAACAGAACAAGAGAAGGTGTTATAGTATTCCATAAGCTCTTCTCGGGTTATTGCACCTCTTTCGGAATCGTGGTTGCCGAAGGTGATTGCAACGGGAATGTTCAGCTTTTCAAAAATATTCATAAGCTTATCAATATGATTTTTTGTTTTGTTGGAGTCATCCTCGTTATCAACATTATCACCTGTAATTACAGCAATATCAGGATTTTCTTTTTCGCAGGCTTTATTTATGAGCCATACTGACATATCAATATTATCATCGTCAAGATGAGTGTCTGTGATGTGCATTATTTTAAGTTTTCCGTTTTTGAATTTAATATTTCCCATTTTACATCTGCTCCAATATATATTGCTTAACATCTTCTAATTTGCTTTTTTGCCATTCGCCACTTTCTGCTTTTTCTGCAAGAGGACAAAGAATGAAAAAGTCAAGAGTTTCACCGGGTACTCTGCCTGTTCGGAGCTCTTCGGAAAAATGCTCTTTCCATTTTTCTTCTGTTGCACCCTTGAATTCTTCGGGCTTAAGGTAGGTCATCTGACGTTTTGTTGCTTCAATGTGCATTTTTGCCGAAAGGGGAGAGAGTAAATTGAAATCCTCATCCTGCACATCAACGAATATGGGTGGTAAAGCATCCTTTACAATTCTTTCTTCACCACGAACAATTCTCAAGCCCATTGGCTCGTAAGAAAATTCATTTTCTGTGAAGTTAAGTTTTACAATAAGTCCCAACTCTGTATTGAACTGTGAGCGCTGATAGTCTGTATCAAAAATGAAATTGCCGAGAGAATAGAAGATAATTTTATCACCAACAGTTTCGTAATTCATTGGCACGTGAGGATGATGCCCCATAACAATATCTGCACCCATTTCTAAATATTTATGGTAACGCTCTCTTGTATAGGGAGAGGGAAGAGGAGTAAATTCTTCACCTGCGTGGGCAACAACAATACACCAACGGCATTTTGACTTGATTTCGTTTATAGTATCTTGAATTGCATCCAGATCACTCCAGCTATAACAACCGGGCTTGTCAACATCTGCTTTTCTACAAGCGCGCTGATAGCCAACACCGAAAAGACCGATTCCGCCTGCTTCATCAATAATAACGGGCTTTCTTGCCTCATTAATATTCATTCCTGCGCCAATGGTCTGCACACCCAATTCTTTTGCAATATTAAGTGTGCTTTCAATACCATAAGACCCTGCGTCCATAATATGGTTATTACAGATGTTCCATATATCTGCTCCCATTTTATCAAGCACCTTTACGGCTTTGGGGTCAATGGTATGAAGAAGCTGTTGAACACCGCTTTGAGTGGTGTTTTGCTCTGCGTTGGCAACAGGACCTTCCACATTGGGAATAACATGGTCGGCACTATGTAGAAAATCAAGTATTTCTTCTGAAATTAAATCTTCATCATCCCATTTGCCGTAAAAATAACGGTCAAAGCCTATGTCACCTGTAAAAACTAAAGATGTTTTTTCTTTCATAAATTAATCACCAATAAGTAATTTATATAACGTCGGTTCAACATTGAATTCTTTCATAGCAGATTTAACCTCATTCAATGCTTTTTCTTTTGTCGCTTTGGGGTTTGAGCCTTTAAGCACTGCACGAATGAGAATATTTTTCGGAGTATGGTCAAAATCAATAAACTCTAAAAGCTGAGTTTTGTAGCCACAATATTCAAGCAGATTTCCTCTTATACTGTCAGTAAGAAGAGCAGAAAAACGCTCCTGAATTATACCGTAGCGAGTTAAAACTGAAAGATTATCGGTTTTAATCTGACTATTCAATTCGTGTTGACAGCAAGGCACGGAGAATATCATTTTTGCGCCCCAGTTGACTGCATTGAAAAGTGCAAAATCCGTTGCGGTATCACAGGCGTGAAGAGTGATTACCATATCTACATCAAAGGGACATTTATAGCCGTTAATATCACCTAATTCAAAGCGAAGATTTTTGTAGCCGTATTTTTCGGCAGCCTTATTGCATTTTTCAATAACATCCTTCTTTAAATCTAAGCCGATTATATTGGTTTCAATCTTCTTGATTTCGGTTAAATAATAGTAAACAATAAATGTTAAATATGATTTACCACAACCAAAATCGATTATGTTGAGCTTCTTTAAATTCTGTTGACGAACTCCGTCATCAATTATTTCAATAAGGCGGTTAATCTGCTTGTATTTATCATACATAGAGTTTATAACCTTGCCATCCTTTGTGAAGATGCCCATATCAACTAAAGGTGCAATAACCTGACCCTCAGGAAGAAGATATTGCTTCTGTCTGTTATGCTGGGCGGGTACAACAGGTGTTTCGTTACCTGTGCTTCTTGTTTTGAAAGAGAATCTTCCGTTTTTTGCGGTTATATAATATTCCTTGCTATTGTCCCAGGCATTGAGCTGCAAAAAATCATTTCCCATAAGCTCCGCTGCACGATTTGCTACTTCATCAAACTGCACATTTTCGTGGAATACCTGCTTTTCGGTATGCTTTGCAATCTGAAAGAATTTCGGCATTCTGCTTATGGTGATTTTTTTATATTCACCTTGCTTTGAAACGGGTTTACTGATAACGGCTTTCTTTATTTCATTTTCAAATATTTTATTAATTACTTCTTTGAGTTCCGACATAAATCGTCCTCCGAAAATCAGTTTGTGAGAGTAATTGCTTCTCCTGCAGAGATTTCTGCTTTAAGGCAGTTGTCCTCAATTATAAAGGCTTTGTCTGCTTTAAGATTTTTTGTTTTATCATTGAGCTTTATTCTCAAGGTGGTGTTATCTGAAGCGGTAATGCTTGCTTTTTTGAGAACACCATCGTTCCACTCTATATCAAAGGTAAGATTTCCCCTAGCCTTGATACCCTTAATTGAACCGTTTGCCCATTCATCAGGTAATGCAGGTAAAAGCTCTGAAATTCTTTCGTCCAAGGAGCCCTCGTGACTTTGCAATAGCATTTCGGTAATACCTGCAACACCGCCGAAGTTTCCGTCAATCTGGAATGGCGGATGAATATCAAAAAGATTATTTGCAGTACATTTTTTAAGAAGATATTTAAGATGGGTATAGGCGTTGTTGCCGTCTTTAAGACGGGTATAGAAGCAGATTGTCCATGCTCTTGACCAACCTGTTGAGCCACCGCCGTTTTCAATTCTTCTTGCAATTGTTCTTTTTGCCGCTTCGTAAATTTCGGGATTGCCGGGGTTAATCTGGTCAGCAGGGAAAAGTCCGAAAAGGTGGGAGATATGACGGTGACCGGGCTCGGTTTCTTCGTAATCCTTAATCCATTCACGGATTGTTCCGTAACGTTCACTGATTTCCATTGGAGGAAGCTTGTCAAGAACTGCAAAAAGCGTTTTTGAAAAATCTTCGTCAATGTTAAGAACCTTACAAGCATGAGCAGTACGGGTGAAAAGAGCATAAATAATCTGATAATCTATTGTTGCACCCTCGGTGAACATACTCTCTTGCTTTTCGCCATTAGCATCAATAAAATAGAATTCGTTTTCAGGTGAGTTTGAGGGGGAAGTAATAAGCTGACCATTTTCATTCTCTGTTAAATAATCCTGAACAAACTCGCAAGAGCCTTTTAAAATTGGGTAAATTTCTTCCAGATACTCTGTACTGTTAGTGTATTCGTAATGCTCCCAGAGATTAAGGCAAAGCCATGGACCTGCCATCGGGAAAAATCCACAATCAACGCTGTCGTGAACGCCCGTTCTTCCGAATGCATCGGTAGTATGGTTAATAACCCAACCTCTCGCACCGAAAAGTTCTTTTGCAGTTTCTTGACCGAAAGAAGAAACCATTTTCATGAAATGAATGAAGCGGTCAACAGTTTTTGAAAGGTTCGCACTTTCGGCAGGCCAGTAATTCATCTGAAGATTTATATTGGTGTGGAAATCACTTCCCCATGGTGGGTTGAAATCGTGACACCAGATGCCTTGCAGATTAGCAGGAAGTCGTGCATTTTTGCCTGAACTTTCAATTAAAAGATATCTGCCGAAATTATAGTAAAGAGCGAATAAATCAGGGTCGTATTCATCCCAGTTAAGCTCTTTGAGTCTTTTATTTGTGGGGAGCGAACTGAAT
>JAZNJB010000039.1:0-42607 GCA_045577815.1 Acutalibacteraceae bacterium | reverse complement strand
CATTACAATGTTACAGAGGAATATGCCTCTATTCCTTTATCAGCTTTTCTGCAGTCTGTGGGGGCGGAATATGCCGATTCACCGCTGAATGAATATGGGGTTCAGTGTTACTTTTTTATGGGCAAACGCTACGTAATCAATGGAAGAATGCACCTGTTTATGTTCGAAGAAGATTATAAAGCTTTTTTGAAAGAATTGGATGATACAGGCAAGAAACTTTCAAAGGAAACAGCCTCAGAACGAGGTTTGCTTCCCAAGAATCAAAGTAAGGTTTTATTGAATACAGACGAAACAAATATTGATTATGCGGAAATATGGAGCGACCATGAATCACTGATGAAAGCTCTGAGAGAAAGTGGAATTGATATAACGATTGCATACGATTTTGAGACTCGTGCGATTACCGTCACTTTGAAGGAATAAAAGGAGCTGACTTTTTTAGTCAGCTCCCTTTCTTTGTATTATGCAGTAAAGATTTTTACATACTTTGCTTGGTTTTCAATCATTTTTCTTTTATTGCTTTAGTTGTTGATTGGTGATATAATCAACTCGATAAAATCTTGATCAGCCCGAAAGGTTATGGATGAATTTGGCGGTACGGTCAAGACCGTACCCTACATTTTAACGGAAAACAAATACATATCAACAAATTCCAATTTGTCGGGTAACAAACATAACCATATAACACAGAAAGCCAAGGAGATTTTGTCACTTGCGATTGAAAAGAATGGCTACATTGTGCTATAATTATTTCAACGAATCTGCATCCGGGAGGATTTATTTTTATGAAAAAAACCTTAAAACCAAAAATATTCGGAACAATTTTTCTTGTTTTGGGCATAGCTTTTGCAATTGTCGGTTTGTATTACTACCATATGCAATATCTCTGCTTTGAATATACACCGCTTCAGTTTATTCTCGCCTTTGTTGTTTGCCTTGGTGGCGCATTGCTTTCGATACCCCTGAGCAAAAAGATAGATAAAAAGAAAACAGCATTGAATGCAGTTTTAACGGCTTTGGCTTTTGCTACAATTCTTGTTGGTGGTATGTTTTTGATAAATGCCGTAATCGGCAGCAGTGAGCTTGAGTTGGCGGCAATGGTTATTCCTGTGTATCTCACATTCATTATCACATCTGTTATGGCTCTGCTTTGCGTGTTCAGGATATTTAACAACAAGGTTTTGAAAGCGATTCTCTCCATACTTATTGTTATCGGTTTCCTCTTCGGAAGTCATTCGTATATTAAATCGCACATTTATGTTTTGCTTTACGAAAATTACACTGCTCCTACACCTGCTATATCAACAGTATCAAAAGAAAAGAATGATGATAAAATGATTATGGGCGATTTTTATGTAAGCACAACCGGCAATGACAACAACAGCGGTACAAAAGATTCACCGTTTCTGACAATTGAAAAAGCGGTTGAAGCTGTAAGAAATACAGATAAACCAGGCAAAAACGGAATAACCGTCTGCATTGAAGCGGGTGAATACCGCGTGTCTTCTCTCGAACTTACCAAAGAGGATTCGGGCACAGAGGAATGTCCCGTAACATACTGTTCTTATAACGGTGAGGTTGTTATCAATGGTGGTATAACACTTGATACTGCCGATTTTAAAAATGTAAAAGGTTATTCCGAAATTGCAGAAAGACTTTCTGCCGATGCTCAGGAGAGTGTTATGGTTGTTGACCTGACAAAAGCACCCTATTCGCTCACAAGCGATGATTGGGGTAAGATTTATGCAATCGGCTCTTACCATACAGCAGATAACTATGACGGTGATTATACAGGTCCTCTTTATTGCGAGCTTTTCGTGGATGACATAAGACAAACCGTTGCAAGATATCCCGATAATGAATATCTTTATACCGAAGAGGTTGTAAAAACAGGCTTGGGCAAGGAATCCGACGGTGCACTTACAGAGGTTAAAGATTGGTATGAAATCCGTAATCCCGAACCGGATATTTACAAAGTGAATTCTGAACTTGCAAAGAGGATTTCAGGCTGGAAAAACCTTGATGATGTGTGGATGTTCGGCTATTGGAAATATGATTGGGCAGATGCTTCAACTCCCATAGGAAGATTTGATAAAGATACTCGTGAGCTTTCTCCCAGGTTTGTTAGTCTTTACGGAACAAAAACAGAAGCTCCGTACTATTTTTTCAACGTTCTTGAAGAGCTTTCTGCACCCGGAGAATGGTATCTCGACAGAGAAAAGGGACTCCTTTGTATGTGGGAACCTGAAAATAAGGATAATGCAGAAATTATTCTTTCACTCTCACTTAATCCTGTAATAAATTCCGAGGCTGATTACATTACCTTTGACGGATTAACCGTGAAAGGAACACGAAGTGACGGCGTAGTTATAGCAGGCAATAACAATACCGTTCAGAATTGTCTTATCAAAAATGTTGCAGGCAACGCTCTTGTTATGAACGGAAGTAACAATCTTGCATATAACAACGAAATCACCCGTACCGGAAAGGGCGGAATTATTATTACCGGTGGCGATACAAAAACACTTACTCCCGGCAACAGCAAGGCTGACAATAATTACATCCACGATTGGTCGGAAATTTACCAGACCTATCAGCCTGCCGTTACTCTTGAAGGTGTTGGAAATATCTGTTCTCACAACGAAATGGCAAACTCTCCTCACGAGGCAATTACATATAAAGGCAACAATCATATTATTGAATATAATCTTATTCACGATGTATGCCTTCTTTCAGATGATGCAGGTGCAATTTATTCGGGAAGAAGCTGGGTGTGGTACGGCAACGTTGTAAGATACAATTGTATTTATAACGTCGGTTCGGAAAATCACAGACCCGATGGTATTTATCTTGATGATGCGGTTTCAGGTCATCAGATTTACGGCAATCTTCTTATCAATATTCCCAGCAACTCAATTCACGTCGGTGGTGGCAGAGATAACGTCATAACCAATAACATCATTGTTAACCCCGGCAACAATGCCCTGAGGTTTGATGACAGGGCAAGAGAGGGTGCTCTTGAAAACGGGTGGTTCACTCATGCTTATGTTGACAGTGGTGATATGTGGGAAGCACTGTATAATTCACCCTGGCAGAGTGAAGCCTGGCAAAATGCATTCCCCGAATACAAGAACTGCACAGACGATATTTCAAAATCAGATTCGCCTGATTATATACCCAACCCTGCAAGCACCTTCAAGAATAATATTATCATTAATAAAAATATGGAGTATGGAGAGGTTTACAGCTCCGTTTGGGAGTTCAGCGATATAAGCGAAAATGCAATATACAATGTAGGCAAATGCGATGAAATCTTTGTCGATATTGATAACGGAGATTATAATATCAAGGATATTGATGAAATCAGAAAAGACGCTCCTGGTTTCAAAGAAATCCCTCTTGATATGATAGGTAGGGTAAACTGATAAATCCCAATTTATCAACTAAAAACACAAGGAGCTGACTTTTCAGTCAGCTCCCTTTTTTGTATTATGCAGTAGAGTTTTTGATATGCGGGCAAAGAAAAGAGAGCAGGTGCTGACCTGCTCTCTTAAAATATGTTTTGGTATGTATCAGATATCTTCTGACTTATCGTAAACGGATTCTGCAATGAGCTTTACGCCACATTAGCATTTGCGTTGATATTTTCAATAATTTTTCTGATACCTGCCCAGACGGACAAGTCTGTGAAAATTTCGACTACGCTACCTTTATCTGTGAATGGTGATTCTTGCAAAACGGAAAGATCTTTCATCAAGCCGTTGTGAACGATATATTCAACAATCTGATTCACAAAATAAATCTGTCTTGAATCAAGATTTACATCATCAAGATATTTTGCGAATGCAGTTTTAGCTGCATTCATATCAAGACCTACGATTTCACGAACAAATTCACCGAGAGGCTTCTGACCGAACTCAGCTTCATAGTCAGCCTTTGTTCCCACCTCGTTCCAAAGGATTTCTTCCAATGCTTTCACATCATCAGTATTCAAAGGAATATTTGATTTGAGTTTTGCAATAACGGGATTCTCCTGATGCTGACGAACATAGAATTCAGCCTTGGCTTTGTAATTCTTCAAATCATCATTTTCAAGCTCGGATTCGTTCCATTCGATTGATAAAATTTCATCGTCAAAGTTTGTGTTGTAAATTTCAACGCCATGAGGAATGTATTTCATTAGATCTCTTAAACTTTTACGGATATGTTCAAACTCGTTAATACCTGCGTTGTCAACATAATTGGTATGCAGGATTTTATCAATCAGTTCGGCTTGCACCATTATTTCAGGAATGTTTGCAACACTTGCAATGCCTGAAACCTTTTTGAAAAGGTCACTACGTGCACGAGTGTATTTTTTACCTATCAGATATGCAAGCTCAATGCCGTACATAAGAGCATCAAAACGCATTGCTTTCGGGTCATCCTCATCAGGTGTGATGAGTGGCGCAAGCTCTTCTCCCATAATGAGAGTATCTTCGTAGGTAAGGCTTGTGTAATTATCGGGATTTGAATACAATTCAACATATTTCAGATGCTGACGAACTGCAAAATTCTCTTTGTTGAGCTCCCGAACCTTACGAACCATATCCTCAACAAGCGCTTTGCGGAAAGCAATTAAATCTTCAGTCTGATATGCTATATCCTGAAGCTTGAAAGCTATTTGCGATTTCAAACTAAAAATTGCACCTTGTAATGCAATTTGGTTTGCAGTAGGCTTGCCTTTATTCATACGGAAAAATTCAAAGTTTCCGCAGAAATCAAATATGTAAAACATATTCTTGTCCTTACCATCCAAGAGACCTTCGCAGAGGCGAGTTCCTCGACCGATCATCTGCCAGAATTTCGCCTTACTCATAACCTTTTTGAAGAACACAAGATTAACTACCTGGTGAACATCAATACCGGTATCAAGCATATCAACAGAAATAGCTATTTGCGGTAATTTCTTAGGGTCGGAGAATTCATCAATGGCAGTCTGTGCATAGTTGATTTTATTATCAATAACCTTTGCATAACCGTTAAGATGGGGATATTCCTTGTTGAATACCTCGAATATTTTTTCGGCGTGCCTGTGGTTTTTGGCAAAGATGATTGTTTTACCAATCCTTTCGCCATAGTCAATTTTAATGCCGTTGGTCATTAAAACATTAAGCACTTCTTTGATTGTATCTTCATTAAAAATCCACTCATTGAGAGCGGATGAACCGATGCTTTCGGGCAGTTCACCATCACGGGCAAAGGTTGATTCATATTCTTCTTTATCCTCATCGGATAAATCATCATAAACAATGCCTTGCTCAATAAATTTGAGTTTGGTTTCAACGGACATAAAGTCAACAAGATAACCGTCTTTAACGGCATCTGCCAACTCATAGCCGTAAGTAGGCACACCGTTTTCAAGTTCAAAAACCTCATAGGTGTTTTTATCAATTTCATCCTTGGGTGTAGCTGTAAGACCCACCAAGGGTGCGTCAAAATAATTAAATATGTGGCGATATTTGTTATAAATGGAGCGGTGTGCTTCATCGCAAATTACCAAATCAAAATGACCGCATGTGAAAAGCTTACCTTTTTCATCCTTAACAGAATCAATGCAGTTCATCATTGTTTGATAAGTTGAGAAAACACAGTGAGCGTTATAATTATCTTTTTCTTCGCAGAGATTTGTAACAGATAAATCAGGGAGCATATTATAAAAACTGCGCTTTGCCTGAGTTACCAATGAGTTTCTGTCAGCAAGGAAAAGGATGTTTTTCACCCAACCGTGTTGCAACAGAACATCACAAAGAGCAATAACAGTTCTTGTTTTACCTGAACCTGTTGCCATAACAAGCAGGGCTTTTCTTCGGTTCTTTTTGCCGAAGCTGTCGCAAACTGCTTTTATAGCACCTTCCTGATAATATCTGCCTGCAATTTCTTTATTAACCATTACGTGATTAAGGCTTGTTCGCATAGTCTGAAGATTAAAGAGTTTTTCCAAATCACGCTTTGAATAAATGGTAGCACATTTGCGCTCGGGGTAGAGGTTATCTGTGATTCGGGTATCGAAACCGTTTGTAAGGAAAATCACAGGACGGCGACCAAATTTCTTTTCTAATAAATCGGCATATAGCTTTGCCTGTTGCCTGCCTTTAGATACATCCACACAGGTGCGCTTGGCTTCAATAAGTGCCAAAGGCTTGCCATCATCACCGAATAAAACATAATCGGCAAAGCCAACCTCGGACTTATTTGGCATACCGGGCAATTCATATTCATTGACCCAATCCTTGCCCTCAACCCAGCCTGCATCCTGAAGCATAAAATCAATATAGATTTTGCGTGTTTTATATTCAGAAATATCAAGAGGTTTCGGAACATAAGTCTGCTGCTGACTTTCACGGCGAGAGGTTAACTCTGCTTTCAGATTTTCGTTCTCAGCAATCAATGCTTTAAGGTCAATGTCAACAAACTCAACCTCTTCAACCTTTTCTTCTGCACTTTCTTCCAAAAGACCAAGATTGAAATCGCCCGGAACATATTCTTCACCATAGCAGCAAGCAATGAAGTCCATAAAGATATAAAGGTTTTCAAGGCAGAGAGTTGCCTGCTCAACAGAAAACTTTTTACCTTCGTGAGCTGCATTATTACCTAATTCACGAATGAGCTTCATTCTGCGCCAAATATCATTGCCCACTATATCTCTGAAATCCTCGTTATTCATAAGACTAACAAGGCGTTCATCATAAGGCAACTCAAGAGAGCCGTCAACGGAATACATCCATTTAACAGCCATCTCCATCGCCCTTCGGCAATTTATAATGCAGGTTGACAGGTCAATATGTAAAGTCTTTTCTGCCGCAACAGCAATGCCCGAAAAACTATCAAATTGCTTGTCCTTTGTCAAAAAATCAAAGTTGGTCATAATTCATCTCAACCCTCTAATATTTATACTTTAAGTTGTACTTTGTACTGTAAGACATGTTGAACAAAAACTTTTTCCGAACGATGTCAATGCAACAAAACCTTTTTTTAGTTCAACATTTTTTACCAAAGAATTAATTTCTTCGTTTTCTTTTATTTGTTTTTTCAAGTTAATAATATCAGAATGATTTTCTAATGGTTCATATATTGAATCGTCTGCCAAATACTCATTATTAGAACAACTCATCAACCCAAGCCTAATCAGATTATCAATATACTTCTCATAATCCTGTGGCCTTTCACAGCCACATAACTCTGGTGCGTTTGTAAATGTTTTGATTAATGTAGCAAATCCCATTGTATGCTTATATGCTTTAAAAGAAATTATGGGAATTTGATAATTAAATTCATTATTAAAAATGTACTTTAATAATTTAGCCTCATCTGGAGATAACTGTTTTATTATTTCAACAAATCCAGGATGAACACCGTTCTTAACAACCTTATTCATTGAATTAGCAAGAAGATTTGCATACATGTCTCTCAATTCATCACAATCCATGCAATAGCTTATGTATTGAAGTGCGGGAACTGCTATGTATGGCTCTGGGGGTTCAATCAATTCAGGTGAAACATTTTGCAACTTTAATTCAAGTAATTTTTGTGTTTCGGCAATATTATATTCTCTTTGCATAACCCACTTTTCTAATGGTGATAATGCTGCCTTTATTGCACGAGGAACTAAACCAATAAGCTCACCTGACGGTTTTGCTATTGGTCTCCCGGCATCTACATATATATCATTTGCTACTTCTTTTACAGCTTCTTTAGCTATTTCCAAACCAATATTATCTTCATTCATAATGTGACCTCATCCCAATAATACCTACTTGTTTTTTTACAATTGCTATATGTATTTTTATAAGAACAGATATTTAATCGGAGATCGACGCATATTGAGAATTCAAATTCATTTTAGCTACTTCAATTTGTGTTTTCCTTAGTGTTTCTGTATCATCAAGTTCTTGAGCCAATCTTTCAGGGTAATAGTAACTTTTTATATTTTGCCAATTTATATTTTTATAATTTAAAACTTTTGCAATTTCTTCAAGCAATGTTATATGTGCATCTTCTAAGCCTTGTTTGCTAAATGGTTGTTTATCTGCAGCATCTTTGAATTTCAACCATGCTTGCATTACATTTTCACAATCGTAGAAAACGGCTTGTACACAATTTAATGCTTTAACGCTCTCGGCATGAGCGATTTTAAATCGGTATGCCATCAATGTTGTAAATATTTCACGCCTCATTTTTGTTTTTTCGCTTTTGTTTTGCCACCACAAAGTAATAATAGTAGCAAAAATGCCAGAAAGGATTGCTGAAACAATTATTGTAATTATATTTTCCATGTTATTTATCTCCTTTATATAAAATATTGTTGCATTAATGATTTTTTTAGTGTTTCAAGTTTTTCAAGACTTTGCTGAACCTCAAATTTTGATTTGTCGGTCTGTTCGACGAAAGCTGCGAATATATTTTGTACATCAATGGGAGGCACAACGATATTAGTATCTGCAATCACACCTAAATGCAAATGTTTAATTGCGACACCTTTCGTTCCAACTCTAAATTGCCGTTGGACATTATCGGATTTTAGTTGCTCACACAAAAACGCGGGCAACAATCTGCTTCTGTCATATTTGAGAACTGCAAGACTTTCGAACAAGCCTATTCTTTCGGTAGTCTTTACAATAACAGGAGCCCCTAAGGATCCGCTTTTCGAGAGAAGAATATCTCCCATTTCGGTTTGACATCTTTTTTGTATTTCGGCATATTCATCGTCGGAAATGTATTTTACATCTGTGAAATCAAGTTCACCGTTGACTATGTTTTTTGCAGAAATAAATGTCACACCGGATTTTAAATAGTTCGGAGTTTTATGTGTGCCATCTGTAATCTTAGCACACACATCTCTTAACCTGCATATCGGATAATTACAGCCTTCAAACAGTTCGACAAATCGGGCTTTGACGAGTTCATCAAGTTTAATAATTTGTTGTTGGCGGAAGTTAATTAAATCGGAAAGCTTATTGAGTACAGTTGCAATTTCTCGTTGCTTTTCTAAGCTTAAATCTGGAATTTCATATTCCTTTAACCATTCGGTGCTCATGTTTTTTTGTGCAACACCTTTGGCTGATTGGATACATTTATTTTCAAAAAAATCAGAATTTAGATAGCAATACACAAAAGATTTATCGTATGGAACATCGTCTTTAATTCTTATACAAGCAACACGCTGATTAAGGGCAGCTGGGAGAAAATCTTTTTTTAGTAATGCAACACGACCAACATTACCTGTAAGAGATACAAGCAAATCATTTTCAAGAAGCATATACTTTCCGATGTTGGGTGTATCGATAGGATAAAATGCGGGTGTAGAATCTTCTATATAGCCTTTTTGGACATTTGCAATTCGTATAATGCGAATACCAGATGATATGTAATCTTCGCTTTTAAAGGCATAACCATTAAGTATGTTGCATATATCACCAAGTCGAGCCATCATCCCACCCCTTTCACAAGTGCTATTATAGCTATAATTAATGCTGCAAATCCTATATTGCTATTAAAATGTTCTCTTACCTCTTTATAAGAATCTTTGAATGATTCAAATTGAGATAAAAACATAAAGATTGCTATTACTCCAAAAATAACCATTAGAATTATTTTTACAAAAAGTTCCGCATTATTATTAGTTTCAACTTTAAACATAATATAAAAACAATACGCTGCAATCGTATACACGATTGCATACATTACCCAATTGCATAATCGCATAAAGAAAGAACGTACTTTGTTGTTCTTCTCTGTTTCTTGGGATTCTTTTTCTTTTTGCTCTAAAAGTTCATTCCTTTTTTCTTCTTTATCGTGTTCAACTTTAGTGAGCGCTCTTCTAAAAGTTTCTTCAAGTTTTTGATAATCGATAATGTCATTCTGCTGTAATTGTTGTTTTTGTTGCATTATGCGATAAGCATACTTTTCTAAACTCTCTACATGTAATTCTTTATTGTTGCCACTAATTATGATTCCCGCTTTATCCATTTGTTGATACTCAACTGCAGCTTCAATTGCCATCTCTAAATACTTATCCATATCATTTATCAACACATTATCAGAAAACAATATTTTTGTATTACCATTTTCTATAATGATATTAAGTTCTTTGTTTTCGCAATTGTTACTAGTAACTTTTTTAAAAGACTTATTTTTTCCAAACTCGTGGATTTTGTTCACTATGGTACATATCGCCGGGATTAGACTTGTTAACGCAAATGGCACAATTTCTGCTGGCGGAAGATGTAAAACTACATCACCTACCAATTGTTCTAGTGCCGCATTCATCAAAAAAGGACTTTTCTTATGAAACTCAATTTCCGTATTTTCTTTTCTGCAAAGTTGAGTTATCTCAATTGTTTCGTTTTCCTCTAATATTCCTTCGAAATATTCAATATGTATATCAACCATTAAGCATTTCCTCCAACTCGGCAAGGCCTGTTGTAATTTTCATTTCAAGCTCGTGTAAATCTGCCATGATTTCTGCAGTTGATGGGTATTCAACGGGCACATACTCTGTCTTTTTGTACTTATTAATTGAAAGGTCGTAATCATTACCTACGATTTCATCCTTTGGTACAAAGAAGGATTTTTCTGTGCGTTCACGCTCAGTTTCTTTATCAAGATTATGGAATCTTTCAATTATATCGGGGATATCGTTTTCTTTTATTTCTGTACGCTTATCGTCAAGGCTGAAGCCGTCTGCCTGCATATCGTAGAACCAGACATTATCAGTTCCGCCGTGACCTGTTTTAGTGAAGATAAGAATACCGGTTGAAACACCTGCATAGGGCTTGAACACGCCTGAGGGCATAGAGATAACTGCTTCAAGGCGGTTACCTTCAATTATTTCTTTACGGATTGCTTTATGGGCAGTTGAGGAACCGAAAAGAACACCATCGGGAACAATACAAGCACATCTGCCACCGATACGAAGCATACGAAGGAAAAGAGCAAGGAACAAAAGCTCTGTTTTCTTAGTTTTGCAAACCTTTAATAAATCTGCAGAAACAGTATCGTAATCAAGGCTACCCTTGAATGGTGGGTTAGCAAGAATTAAAGAGAACTTGTCCTTATCAGCATTCTGGTCGGAAAGACTGTCACGGTATTCAATAAAAGGACTGTCAACACCGTGAGTCATCATATTCATAGCACCGATGCGGAGCATGGTTCTGTCCATATCGTAGCCGAAGAACATATGATTCATATAGTGGTCTTTTTTCTGTTTATTAAAGAAGATTTCTTCTTTGTGTTTTTCTTTGAGATATTCGCCTGCATTTACCAAAAATCCACTTGTTCCGCAAGCGGGGTCGCAGATTATATCATCGGGTTTGGGTTGCATCAGCTCAACCATCATTCTGATAATGTGGCGAGGTGTACGGAATTGTCCGTTCAAGCCTGACTGTGCAATTTTATTAAGAAGATATTCGTATGTATCACCGCGGACATCCTTATCCTGCTCCTTTGCCATAAGAGCGTAGATTTCATCAAGGGAATCAACTACCTTTGAAAGAAGCAAAGGTGTAGGCAATTTGAAAATAGCATCGTCCATATATTTTGAATATGCGCTGTCTTTTTTGCCGTCAAGATTTTTGATGAAGGGGAAAACCCATTCCTGCATAGTTGAATACATTTTACCTGCAGGAAAATCACGGAAAACAGACCATTTAAGCTGACTACCGTCAATTTTGCGGTCGCCAACTGTAACCTCATCTGCAAAAATGCTCTTATAGGGGAGACCTAACATAGCACTTTCCTTTGCCCGAAGGTTGTCCGAATCGTCAAGGTCATGGATAAACATAAGGTATGTTATCTGCTCAATAACATCAAGGGGGTTAACAAGTCCGCCTGCAGCAAAAATATCCCATAAGCTATCTATTTTATTTTTAAGTTCACCTGTAATCATCAGTTTTTATCTCCATTCCAAACATAAGATGTGTAGCGTCCGCCACCGATTTTTATGATGTCGCCACTTTTAATTAGATCGTTAAGAGTTCTTTGAATCGTAACCTGACTTATATCAGGACATTTTTTCATTATTTCTGTTTTTGTGATTTTACCAAGGGAAGATTTAATAACTTCTCGGATTTTATCCGGCTTTGATAATTTATCGGCAGTTAAAACCTTTGCCCGTTCAGAAAAATCACGGTATGCTGAAAGCACAATGCCTAACACATATTTAACGAAATGCGAATAATCATTTTCACATTCGTGCCAACCTTGTGAACTGCTATGCAATGCCTCGTAATAAGTTTCTTTTGTGTTTTCAATCAATTTTTCAATACTGATATATTTACCAACCATATAGCCTGAACGATAGAGAAGTAACAGTGTGAGCAATCTGCTCATACGACCGTTCCCATCATTGAAAGGGTGGATGCAGAGAAAATCAAGTATGAACATAGGGATTATCATAAGTGCATTTGCATCGGTTTTATTCAGAGCCTCATCATACGCCTGGCAAAGCTTTTCCATAGCTTCGGGTGTTTCCCAAGCAGGAACAGGTGTGAATCTTATGAATTTTTTACCGAATTCGTCTTCCTGTGCTATAATGTTATCAGAATTCTTATAGCTTCCGCCAATGGATTTACCGCTGAATTTATATAAGTCACGATGCAGCTGCAACATTATAGAAGGTTTAATCGGGATGTAATCATAGTTTTCGTGTATGCTTGATAAAACATCACGATAACCTGCGATTTCTTGTTCATCTCTTGATTTGGGAGTGGTTTTATTTGACAGAAGTTTTTTAAGTCTATCGTTAGATGTGAATATACCTTCAATTTTATTGGATGCTTCTGTGCTTTGAATTTTAGCAACTTCAACTAACTGATTTAATGTATCTTCTTCAGTTTTTACATATAAGTTCTGCTCACCTTTTAATTCCTGAATAGCAGAAATCATAGAAACGATGTCAGGGGTGAGAAGCGTTTCCCATTTGTTGATATAACTGTATTCTCTCATGGATTTTCTCCTAAATGAATTTTGCTTTTTATATTATTATAACACAGTTATATTATATTCTTCATATTGACCATTGTCAACGTTTAATTTAATCATTTTCGCGAAAATGATTAAATTGAACTGCAAATGATAATGTTATGTTATTACCTCACACTTATATATGACAAAAAACGACAAATATTTCAGGTTTATTTTATATTTTTTAAAATTTCGGCGTATTGCATAGTTGGTGGGGTGGTGGGTTGGTTAATATGACGGTGAAATGGAATATGATCGATATTGTTTTTGTTTTGCAGAGGTGATATAATTAGTGCAGATATTATTTTTAGGTGATGCTGCATGAGATATAACAAAAAATATATTCAGAAAAAGCTTGAAGACCCATTACCACGTTTACAAGAGGATGAGCGTATTTATCTTAATGCAACTTACAAGACGAAGGCGTTTGCTCAGTACACACATTGTGGTTTTGATTCAGAAAGGAAACTTTGGTTTACAGGTTCGCATAATTTTCATCTGAGTGAATTAGTAAAACTATACGGGGTAAATGAAGCAACATCTGAAAAAGCAAGACAGTTATTAAAAGAAAAACTAGACTTAGACGAGGAGCAAATTGATACTGGACGGTGATGGTATGAGTAAATTGAATCAGGTGTTTTTTAATGAGTATTCAAAGCTGGATAAGCTTTGCAGAGAGCTTTATCACAAGCTTCCTGATGACGAAATCAAAGGTGTTACAAACTATATCAACGATATGAAAAATACTCCCTTTCACATAAGCAGAACCGTGACCGATTGGGACGAGTGTTTACATGCACTCATACATATTCGACATATCAGAAATCAATTGGCACACGAACCGGGTGCATTTGAAGAAATCGATTGTACTCAAAATGATATTGACTGGGTTCATTATTTTCATAGAAGCATAATGGAGCATACTGACCCTATCTCACAAGCACACAGAAACAGTCAAAAATCAAAAACCACAACGAAAAAATCTGCATCAAAAAACAACTACTATAACGAAAATAAAGGCAGAAGACCTGAGAAAAAGAAAAGGTCTATTTGTTCTTTCGTTGAGTTTTTGTTATTTGCTATTCTGACCTTAGGTGTAGCAGGTGCGTTGATATATTTAATAAATGAATTCATACCGGTTTTTTAACCATATACAGTAAGACGACAGGCGAAAACCTGTCGTCTTTTTTGAAGTTCTTTTCTTTGAATTATGCAGTAGAGTTTTTGCATTATTTTTGCATTTTTGCTTTAAGCTCTTTGGCGCGTTTTTCTGTCATATCGGCTTCTACATCGTAACCTCTGCTACGGTAGATATCAGCCATTTTCATACACTCGTTGTACGCCTTTTCATATTCGCCCATTTCTTCATAAAGACCTGCTTTACAGTCCATTTCATCGCAGAAAAATGTTCCGATTTCACCTGCTTTGTTGTAGCAAGCTAATGCTTCATCATACTTTTTGAGACCTTTGCAGATGTCTCCACCGTGGATATACATTCGCCAGTCATCAGGGAATTTTTTGATTGTTTCTGTGAAGAGATTATATGCATCATCATATTTTTCAGCCCAGATAAGAGCAATCAGAAGGTTGTCTGTATCTCTCGGATTATCAGGGTTTGCTTTTGCCTTTCCTTCAAGCTCGGAAATAATTTCATTTTCTTTATGAAGTAGAAAATACATCCAGATTCTCTGCATACAGGCTATCTGATAATTTTCAGGGTCATCATTTGGGTCATCGTTTACAGCTTTATCATACCATTCAACAGCAACATCCCTGCAATAGTTCATCATATACATATGAATCCAACCGTATAGCCATTTATCTTCGGTTGAAAGCTCGCCGGCTTTTATAAGCTTTTCATATTCAACACGGCAACGCATAAAGTCCTCAGGGTCACGGGAGTTTTCGTAAACAGAGGCAAGGCGTTGAGCATAGTTATCGTAAGCAACTGTACTCTTTTTATAAAAATCATCTACAGTAACTTCATAAAGCAGTGCAAGCTCGGGAAGAGTCAGAACATCGGGGAGAGTTGTTCCGCATTCCCAACGGGAAACTGTTTGAGAATTCACATTCAGCTTATCTGCAACCTGCTCCTGAGTTAAACCTTTTGCAAGGCGGAATTTTTTGAGATTTTCAATAAATATATTGTTCATAGTTTTCACCTTTTCAAGTTTTTTCGAAGCTTCTGTTGTGATTATATCACGGAGGACAGCAATTGATAAGGTCTTATTTTATGAACAGGGTCTTGATTTATGTGTAGTGATTATTGATAAGGGGTGCCTATTACAATAAGCCAACTATATGCAAGAACGGACGGGGCGAGCCCTGTCCGTTCTTCAGCTTCTCAAATCATATTAAAACAACAAAAATCAAACCCATAAGCAAGCCACCTGTAAAACCTGAAATATGCTCCCAGGCAGTTGCCTTACCCATAAACATTCCGCCTATGGTGTAAATAGCTAAAACTATCAATGCCAATGCAGGAACAGGTGAAAAGAAAATTGTTCCGTTTTTTACTGCCAGCACAACAAATACTGCTATGAGTCCGTAAATACCTGTAGATGCACCTTCGCCCTCGTGGAGCTTATAAACAAATGCCATAAAGAGTCCTGAAATAAATGCAGAACCCACATAGCAAGCAAGGGTTTTTAATGTGCCTAATTGAGATTCAACCGCCCAGCCTACAATAAGCGTTGCGGTTATGTTTGAAATTATATGTACAGTACCGACGTGAAGAAGTGCAGAGGAAACAAGACGCCACACCTGACCGCTCTTAATCTTCTTTTCCGAAAGATGCAAAGCGTGATTTATATAGCCCTTGTTATGCCCTGACCACAGCTTTTCTTTAGTTGTTACTGTTTCGGTTTTGGAGATTATAAGAAAATTATCAAGTATGTAAATGATGAAAATAATAGCACAGAATGTTATCGTAAAAATTGGCATAAGCTTCACACCCGTTCATCCGTAATTTTAAAAATTGTCTTTTTCATAAAGATTTCTACTATACCTCCGTTCTTATATCGAGCAACCATCCTTTTCGGTTACCGTTTTCTTATACTCACCAAAAATAATATCATTTTTGCCTACATACCGTAAAAGACACCAAAGAGTGCCGATATCATCAGTAGCACATAGTATTGTCCTGAAAAGCATCAAAATGAAAAATGTTTTCTGAACACCATCAGATAATATGGTCAGTATTGAAAAGAGCAGAATGAACAAAATACCCGGAACAATAAGACAAATAACGGCATTTTTACGGGTTGTTTTTTCATTGTAAATAGACGCTGACGGGTTTTTGATATTAAATATGCATTTTTCATCAAGTCTTCCTTTTGAGATAATTGCAAATTGAATAACTTTCCACAATATCGGTACTGCAAAAATTATTATTAAAAAACCACAGAAGAAAGAAACAACCTCGAAAGTTTCTTTGGGTACCTTGAAATTTTGTTTAATCGTATCAGAGCAGATATGCAAAAAAACAAGTAAGAAGCCATAGGACAAAATTACACCAATAATACGATTAATCAGAATTTCAGCTTTCTTGTACCATTTTGTATAACCGAACTCTTCGTTTATGTTGTTCTTTTCGTACTCGTATATGGCATTTTTTACGATTTTCATCAGTGCACCCTCTTATCATTGACATTTTTTAGGAATATTTTGTAAAATGGTTTCCTGCTATTTGGTAATCTTAAGTATTATAAATCCTGCTTCTACAGCAACCTGCTTTGTAAAGAAAATTATAGCTTCGGCATCTTCGGGCTCAATAGTTTTAAGTATCGCATCTATTCCGCTTTTTAATACAATTTTCTTATCATTTAAAATAATTTTATCACCTGAAGGTATATGATACAATAATTTTACCATTGATATAAAAGAAATGCAAATAAAAATTACACTCTTGAATTGTTTTGCTAAAATGTTTCAAATAAGATAATACGCTTATCGCATTATATCTGATTATGAAGTAAAGTTTTTGACATCAATGTAATTGTGGAAATGTGGCGGAATGTATGGTATAATAATTTTACAAATAAGATTTTTATGAGACAAGGGGTGCAAAAATGAAAAAGTTTAAAATCCCGATTATTATAGGTTTAGTAGTTATAATTCTCGTTGTTGTTAATCTAAGATTTGATTTAATCGATAGAATTATCGTGCAATTCAGCAGTGAAAAATATGCTGAATATGTTTCTGAAATGGATTATGAAGAAGCACTGTTAAAAGAGCCTGTATGTATCAAGGATATGGCATCAGAGGACAGGGAGCTTACAGAAACGGAGCTTGATAAAATTATAAAGCCCTATGATTTTCATACACAGCTTAATGAAAAATATAATTTATCAGATATAGCAACTGCTGACAGTGATTTTGATAAGGCTGTTCAGATTCTTGAATGGCTTACAGAACACACATATTACAGCGGAATGCAAATGAAAATGCTGAATGATGACACCCTTGAAATTTTGGAGTATTCCTTTGATAAACCTTTTAACCGTGCCATTAACTGCCGTTACAGAGCAATAGCCTTTGCAGATTGCCTTGTGGCTGTGGGCATAAAGGCGTTTCCTGTGGCTATGGTATCTTCGGAGTTCACAGGTTCTCATTTAACTTGCTTGGTTTACATATCAGAAGAAGATAAATGGTGCTCCTTTGACCCGTCCTTTGGTTGCTGGTTCACTGATGAAGAGGGCGAGCTTTTAGATATATTTGAAATAAGAGAGCTGTTTTTAGAAAATAAAGAACCTGTAGTTAAAGGATACAGCTTTAACGGTGAACAGGAAAACTTTGATGTTTATATGAACAGTTTTTTGAAATTTTGTGTTTCAAATCTCAGCACCTGGGCAGATAATTCAACTGACAGAAGGTCAGAAAATACCTTTTCAGGAAGAAAGCAGTTTAGTTCTGCTATACCGGAAATAAAAAATATTGCACGATGAAAACTAATTGAAATGATAATTAGTTTGACAAATAAGAATTTGGCAGAGCAGTTATGAAAAAGATACTAAACTCGAATACAATAAAATTTATTGCGATTATTGCAATGACGATAGACCATATGGCTTGGTTGGTTTTTCCGGGATATGACAATGGTATTGTCCCTGTTGCATTGCATATAATCGGCAGACTCACTTGTCCGATTATGTGTTATTTTATAGCAGAGGGATATCATTACACCAAAAATGTAAATAAATACACTTTAAGACTGTTTTTATTCTCTTTTATATCACATTTTGCTTATATATTCGCTTCTTCAAGTTACATTGATTGGAAATCATTTATTCCGTTTTATTACGGAGATATTTTCAATCAGACAAGTGTTATGTGGCCTCTTGCGTGGGGCTTGGTAATGTTACGAATCGTAAACAACCAAAAGATAAAGCAAAGCATAAAAATTGTTCTTATAACACTTATTTGTTTAATTACCTTTCCGAGTGATTGGAGCTGTGTCGCAAGTCTTTGTATTCTTGCTATCGGTATCAATAGAGGAAACCTCAAAAAGCAGATGCTATGGATGGTTTTCTTTGTTGCTATTTATTCAGTTGTATATTTCTTCGCTATTGACAAACTCTATGGGATTATACAAATGGCGGTTATATTGGCGATACCTGTTATTATGATGTATAACGGAAAGAGAGGACATAACCAATGGATAAACCAAATCACTAAATGGCTATTTTACATATACTATCCTTTACATCTTTTAATCATAGGTTTCATTCAGATTGTACGATAATTACTAATTTACTACCCTGATAATATAAGGAGCTGACTTTTTTAGTTTTTAGTCAGCTCCTTTTCTTTGAATTATGCAGTAAAGTTTTTTGCACTAGAAAATGTGTTTGGTATATGTTGAATTGGCATTGGACAGATTTGCTCACGGTATCTACGCTTTGTTGCGGTGATGGTATGGTGTGTGAATCTGTCTTTATTTTTAGTTGTTTGTCGAATCCTGATACTTGATGTTTGAATATGTTGATTTTTATATTAACTATTCAAAGTTGACATATTAAGTGCGTTATGTTAATATAATATTGCAAATCTGAATAGTTATTTTCAGGAGGAGTTATGAAGATTACGCAATTTGACAGCGAAAAAGCAATTTTACAAGAATTTGGCAATCGTATAAAACAATATAGAGTATCCTTGAATATTACACAGCAACAGCTTGCTGAGCGTTGTGGCGTTTCAGTAACTACATTAATGCGTATAGAAAATGGCGATGATACAAAGTGGTCTGCCATAATTAAAATTTTATCGGAGTTTAATTTATTGGATAATCTTGATATGCTTATTCCTGAACCTAAACCTGATTACAAAGCGATGTTTGAAGAAAAAACAATCAGAAAACGTGCAAGACCCGATAAGAAAAAATCAAATGATACTTGGGTATGGGGAGAAGATAAGGAGGATGATGAGGATTGAAAAAAGTAAATACTGTTCGTGTTAAAATGTGGGGTACTACTGTAGGTTATCTTCATCAGGAGGATAATGGTTTAGTAGGGTTTCAGTATGATGATGAGTTTTTGAAGAGTAATATCGAAATTTCACCTGTTACAATGCCGTTATCAAACGTTACCTATTCTTTCCCGAGCTTGCCGGAACAAACCTTTTACGGACTTCCCGGTATGGTTGCAGATTCGCTTCCTGACAGATTCGGTAACATTGTTATCAACAGATATTTAGAAAGTCAGGGAAGAGAACCGGACAGCTTATCTGTTATAGAAAGGCTTTGTTACACAGGCAAAAGAGGTATGGGTGCTTTGGAATATGAGCCATCACAGGAAATCGGAGCGATAGACGAGCCTGTTAACCTTGATGCTTTAACAAAGCTTGCTTCTGAGATACTTTCTGAAAAAGAGAATTTTCATATTGAAGAAAATGATCATCTTATGTCTCAATTGATGGAATGCAGTTCTTCTGTTGGCGGAGCAAGAGCCAAGACTCTTGTAGCCTGGAATCCTGAAATAAACGATATCCGTTCAGGTCAGATTGAAGCAGGTAAAGGCTATGAATATTGGTTATTAAAATTTGATAATATCAAAAACAACAAGGATAAAGACACTCGTCCTGATGATAGTGAATATACTAAGATTGAATATGCATATTATCTCATGGCTGTTGAAGCAGGTATAGAAATGAGTGAATGTAAGCTTTACAAAGAAAACGGGAAAGCTCATTTTATGACAAAGCGTTTTGACAGAACAGGTGAAAACGGCAGGAAGCTGCACATGCAAACTCTTTGCGCTTTAGCTCATATGGACTTTAATTCACCAATGATTTATTCCTATGAGGATGCTTTTTCTGTAATGAAGAAGCTTAAGCTTCCTTATAGCGACTACATTCAATTGTTCAAACGAATGGTCTTCAATGAATATGCAAAAAACTATGATGACCATACCAAAAACATATCCTTCCTTATGGATAAAAAAGGTGTTTGGTCCTTATCACCTGCTTATGATGTAACCTTTGCATACAGAAAAGACAGTCAATGGGTTAAGGCTCATCAGATGCTTATTAACGGTAAAGCTGACAACATAACAAAAGAGGATATGTTAACGGTTGCCGAAAAGGTGGGGATCAAAAAATCTGATGCAGATAAAAGCATTGAGCAAGTAAAAAATGCTGTTTCAAAATGGGAATTCTTTGCAAGGCAAACGGAAATGTCAGAAAGAAATATTGAGAGAATAAAAACAATTTTAGGTTTGTAATTTTAAAGTCGTACACCTGCCATTTGGTAGGTGTATTTCTTTGAATTATGCAGTAAAGTTTTTTGTGCTTGAAATTGTTGTATTTGAGTTATGTAAAATACTAATGGACGGGGGAGGTGATGAAGGCTTTTTCTTTGAATATTGTGTGTTGAAGTATGGTTTTTTCGGGGTTTTTATATGGGTATAAATTAATAGTGTAGTGAGAATTGAGGGGTGCTTTTTTCGCTTTGGCAAAATTACTAAAATGTTTCTACATTGTTTGTGCAATATCTGCAAATTGCCATCTTGATTTTATGCCGGAATCAAGTATAATTTACTCTCGGTAATTAAAAAAATTCAAGGCAAAAACATTCAGAGGTACACATGCAAAATTCTATCACTTTACTCGGTCACGCATTAGGTTTTATTTCAGTCGCTTTATTCTTTTATTCTTATCAGCGTACCCAAAAAAGCAAGATAATGCTTATTCAGACTGCTGCAACAGCGTTAAGCTGTGTTCAGTATCTGCTCATAGGCGCAACATCCGGTTTCGCTTTAAACGTTGTGTGCATTATTCGTAATTTTGCATTCTATTATCGTGAGAAAAATAACAAAACAGATTTTGTAACACCTGCTTTTTTTGGAGCAGCTATGGCGGTAGTAAGCTGCTTCTCATGGGAGGGAGTTCACTCGCTTCTTATTACTCTCGGTCTTGTTGTTAATACTATTTGTATGGGTGTTTTCGATGCAAGGAGCTTCCGCAAAACAATTCTTATCTCATCAACACTTATTCTTGCTTACAACTTATTTGCACATTCATACAGCGGTATGTTAAGCGAATCCATATCCCTTATTTCAGTTATTATCGGCATTATCCGATACAGAAGCACTTCGGTGAAGGTTATCAGCACAACCGAAATCAGCACAAACGAAAAACTTGCAGCATAATAAATCCTAATTCAGAAGCAACAGTATTGGATGTACTGTTGCTTTTTTTGTTTGTTTTATGATATTCAATTTTTGTACTTGATTTTAAATTGACTTGAAAGTTGGGTGATTTTGCACTTGAATTTTAAATAAAAAGTTGTTTTTTTTGAAAAAGAGTGGTATACTACACTTGAAACTTGGGTGCAGGTGCACTTAACTTTAAAGCGAGAGGTGAGGTTATGGAAAAGACCATTAAGCGTAATGCGTATCTCCAAAAACTTGTTGATAAAAAAGAAAATGGTTTAATAAAGGTAATTACAGGTATAAGGCGTTGTGGGAAAAGCTATCTTCTGTTTAACTTGTTTTATGATTATCTTATTGAAAACGGAGTTAAAGAAGAGCAGATTATTACTTTAGCTTTAGATGATGATATTTATCTTGAATATCGTGACCCACATAAATTATCGGAATATATCCGTTCAAAAATCGTAAATAAGGATATGTATTACATTCTCATTGACGAGGTACAATATGCAATAACAAAAGAAGAGCTGAAAAATCATGAAGATATTAAGCTCTACAATGTTCTTAATGGACTTATGCGACTTCGTAATGTGGATGTTTATGTTACGGGTAGCAATTCGAAAATGCTCACCAAGGATGTCCTTACTGCGTTCAGAGGCAGAGGCGATGAGTTGAGAGTTTATCCTATATCTTTTAAAGAGTATTATGATTTTATAGGTGGAGATAAATCCGATGCTTACGAAAACTATGCACTATATGGTGGTATGCCATTAGCAATTTCTAAAAATTCGGATGCCGAAAAACTCAGCTATCTGAGAAGCTTATTTTCAGAAGTTTATTTTAAAGATATTGTTGAACGCTACGATATTGAGCTACCTGAAGTTCTCGAAGAGCTTACCGATGATTTGTGCTCATCTGTTGGTTCGCTGACTAATGCAAGCAAAATAGCAAATACTTTACAATCTGTTAAAAATATAAAAGTCTCAAGCACCACTATTTCAAATTATTTGAATTATCTGATAGAATCGTTTTTGTTTAGTAATGCAAAAAGATACGATGTTAAAGGGAAAAAATATTTTGAATACCCATCAAAATATTACTGTACAGATATTGGACTGCGCAACGCAAGACTTAATTTCAGACAACAAGAAGAAACTCACATTATGGAGAATATTATTTACAACGAGCTTCTTTGCAGGGGCTATTCAGTTGATGTGGGCGTTGTTGAGATTTATGAGCAGATGGATGGGAAACGCACAAAGAAACAATGTGAAATTGATTTTGTGGTTAATGCAGGAACAAAAAAGTATTATATTCAATCTGCTCTTAACGTTAATGACCCAAATAAAATGGAAACAGAACTCAGACCATTAAAAAATACAAATGATTTCTTCAAAAAAATTATAATCAGCAAAACTTCTATGAAGCCTTGGAATGATGAAAATGGCATTCTTCATCTTGGTTTATATGAATTTTTGTTGAATGAAAATTCCTTGAATTTGTAATTCTATAATTGTAAGCACCTGCCGTTTGGTAGGTGTATTTCTTTGTATTACGCAGTAAAATTTTTTACACGTATGTAACTGTGGAAATGTGGCGGAAGGTGTGGTATAATGTGGATGATGAATGAGAATTTGACGAGGTGCAACATGGAATACAGACAACTCCCTCGCGGAAATAAAAACGAAAAATTCAGCGTACTCGGTCTTGGAATGGGCGGAATCGGAAAGACACCTGTTGATGAAATTGAAGCAATTATCCGCAAAGCCATTGACAACGGAATCAACTTTTTCGACCTGTGTACTGCAGGCGCTTCCTATGCTCCTATCGGTAGAGCCATACGTAATTGCCGGGACAAAGTATTCTTGCAGGTGCATTTCGGTGCGGTATATGACGAAAACGGAGAATACGGTTGGTGCCGTGATTTTGAAACCATAAAAAAAACATTTTTATGGGAGCTTGAGACTCTTGGTACCGATTATGTTGATTTCGGTTTTTTGCATTGTGTTGATGAGGATGAGGATTTTGACAAGCTGTGTGAAATCGGTGTTCTCGATTACCTGAAGGAATTAAAAGAACAAGGTGTTGTTCGTCACATCGGATTTTCTTCACATACACCGAGTGTTTCAAACAGAATCATTGATACGGGACTTGTTGATATGATGATGTTTTCAATAAATCCTGCGTATGATTTTGAGAAGGGTGATGAATACGGTATCGGTAGCGTTAAAGAACGCTTCAATTTGTTCAAACGATGTGAATGTGAAGGTATTGGTATCAGTGTTATGAAGCCTTTTTTCGCAGGACAGCTTCTGTCAGATGAGCAGTCACCCTTCGGTGTAGCGCTTACACATACACAATGCCTGCAGTATGCTATTGACCGTCCGGGTGTTCTTACTGCTGTTCCGGGAGTTCAGACCATGGAGCATCTTGATACATTACTGGAATTTCTCACGGCAAGCGATAAAGAAAAGGATTATTCAGTTATCGGCACATTTACGGCAGACACTATTACAGGTACCTGCGTTTATTGCAACCATTGTCAGCCTTGCCCTGCAGGAATAGACATCGGTCTTGTTAATAAATATTTTGATCTTGCTCTTGCAGGCGATGATATTGCTGCCAACCACTATACAAAGCTATCAGTAAAAGCTGATGCTTGTATCAAGTGCGGTCATTGCGAAAGCCGATGTCCTTTCGGCGTTAAGCAAGAAAGCAGAATGATGGAAATTAAACAGTATTTCCACAAATGATAATATAAATTTCTTTGACAGAATTAATTTGATAAATCGCAATTTATAGGTGAGATAATGATTATTTTAATTACCGGAGCATCACATACAGGCAAAACTGCACTTGCCCAAAAGCTGTTGGAAAAATTCAAATATCCGTATCTGTCAATTGACCATTTGAAAATGGGATTAATCCGTAGCGGAAATACTGAACTCACTCCGATTAGCGAGGATAAAGACTTAACAGCATACTTATGGCCCATCGTCCGTGAAATGATAAAAACCGCTATCGAAAACAAGCAGAACTTAATTGTCGAAGGTTGCTATATTCCGTTCGATTGGCAGAAGGACTTTGACTCCAAATATCTTGAAAGCATTAAATATTACTGTCTGGTAATGAGTGAGGAATATATCAGAAATCACTTTGCTGACATAAAGAAATATGCAAATGTTATTGAAAATCGTTTGGATGATGAATGGTGCACAATGGAGAGTGTGTTGGCAGATAATGCAGAAATATTAGACCTGGCACAGAAGCATAACGTGAACTATATACTCATTGAAGATAAGTACGAAATCAATATTGATTTATAACGATAAATTGCAATTTGACGCAGTTGTTGCAACAAATACACATGCAAGACATTTATATGAACGTCTCGGATTCACTCAATTAGGAACAATACCAAAAGGCTTTCGAATGAAAGACGGATACTATGAAGATATTTGTCCGTATTACAGAGCTTTATAAAAATAACTTTGCAGATATATGTAAATGTTGATGTAAAGAACAGGAGGAGAAGCAATGGCAAAATTAGAGCAGGTTCTTAATGGTGATTTCGGACAGATTTTGAAGATAATCGAGAACGGAATACTGAATGGTAGTATGTCGGCTTCACTTGAAGATTCCAGCGATATTTGTGATGGTGATGCAAGGTGCAGTGTCCGTGTTTTCGAACGATACAGTTATTCAGGCGGAAACCGTGTGAGTATGAATGTTACATTGTTTCAGAATGGGAATGGTCCTGTTTATCTTTCTGCAATTACATCCGGCGGAAGTCAGGCGATGTTATTCAAGGTGAACACCTTGGGCGAAGAGGCTTTCCTTGATAAGCTGAGAGAGTTGTTGTGATTCAGTGATATAAAATTTTGGAGAACATAATTATGAAAAAGTCTTTGTGTTTAATATTGTTTATGCTTTTTATGTTTAGTTCGTGTACCTATGGTGGTAATTATGGCGGAAAAGTAAGTGATGTGAAAACCAAGAAGGTTGATTCAAAAGTTTATTCACAAGAAGATATCGCATCTGCTATTGATACAATTAAAAAGGATTTTGAAAGAGAATGGGGCGGATGCACCCTTACGGAAATATATTATGCAGGGGATGAAGAGTCTGCAGATTATCAGGATTGGGCTGACAGATATAATGCAGATGAAGTGATTGTTTTGATGTCTTCATTTGATGTTGATTCTTCAGGTGGGGATGGTTCTTTAAACTCCAACAGCACCTATGAGAATTGGATGTGGATATTGGTAAGAACTGATGGTGGAAAATGGAAACATGTGGACCATGGATATTAATATAAATGCCAAGATGTTTTTTGCTGAAAACCACCAATGACCACATAAAGCCCACAGACAGAGTCGGACTATATGAAAACAGTGTGAAATTCAGCTTCAAAGAGCATTTGGAAATGTTGGGGGATGTGTGGTATAATTGGTTTAGAAAATGAATTTTCGGGGTGGGTTATGAATTTTGATGTGAATAAATTGCAATGGATAAGAGAGCCGGCGGATTACTCAATATCTGCTGATAGGATTGAGATTGTTACAAATCCGCACACGGATTTATGGCAAAGGACATACTATCATTTCAGAAATGACAATGCACCGGTTCTGCAGATGGAAACCGATGATAAATTCTTCTCGTTTGTTGTCAGAACTGAATTTCAGAGCAAGCACAGATTTGACCAATGCGGAATTGTAATGTACCTTGATAGTGAGAATTGGCTCAAAGGCTCTATTGAATATGAAAACGACAGGTTTCAGCACCTGGGTAGTGTTGTTACAAACAATGGTTATTCCGATTGGGCAACTACTGAAATTGATGCGAGTATAAAATCAATGTGGTATCGTTTCAGTCGCAGAGAAGACGATTACTGTATTGAATGTTCAGAAGATGGCGTTATATTCAAGCAAATGCGAGTATGTCATATGTGGAATGGCAATGGCACAATCCGATTTGGTATTTATGCATGTAGCCCTGAGGATTCATCATTCAAGGCAACATTTACAAATATGGAAATTACGGAATGCAAATGGTTAGCCCACGACGGACAGCAACCGGATTTGGATTAATGTTAATCCTGCCGAAAGGCGTGGTTATAAATATTTTATTAAAGGAGATTGCTTTTTGAGAAAAACAATCAAGACAGTGGAGATTGTGTTTTAACCGAGGAGGTTTGTAAATACAATCGCACAAGCGTCCCACATTGAAGGTCAACAATTTTCAGGAGGAAAAACAATGAATAAAAATGACTTAATAATTCGTAATGAAAGAAAAGAAGAACAAAGAGAAGTTGAAAATCTTGTAAGGGAATCATTCTGGAATGTGTACCGTCCAGGTTGCCTTGAGCATTATGTTCTCAATCAGCTTCGTAATGATGAGGCGTTTATAGACGAACTCAATTTCGTAATGGAAAAGGACGGCAAAATCATAGGACAGAATATGTTTATGAAAGCTGTAATCAAAGCCGATGACGGCAGAGATATTCCGATTGTTACAATGGGTCCTATCTGTATTGCAAATGAACTGAAGCGTCAGGGTTACGGCAAAATCCTGCTTGACTATTCACTGGAGAAAGCAACGGGAATGGGCTTCGGAGCAATCTGCTTTGAAGGTAACATTGGCTTTTACGGTAAAAGTGGTTTTACTTATGCCGGTGAATTTGGCATTCGTTACCATGATTTACCCGAAGATGCAGATGCATCATTCTTCCTTTGCAAGGAACTGAAAAAAGGCTATCTCAAAGGTGTTACAGGCGAATACACTCCGCCACAGGGATATTTTGTAAATGAAGATGAGGCAGAGGAATTCGACAAGCAGTTTCCCCAAAAAGAAAAATTGAAGCTTCCAACGCAGCTTTTCTGAAGGACGAATAAAACAAGGGCAGTGTACCTCGGTGCACTGCCTGAATTTTTTCTTATTCTTTGATTTACGCTGTATGAAATTTTGAAAATAAATGTAAGTGTGGAAAAGTTGGGAAAAGTGTGGTATGATGGGGTTGGCAAATTCAAATTTGTAGATATAAGCAAATGTTTACGTAAAGAATAGGAGGAATGGCAATGCAAGCTATCGTTAAATTTTTCATTACATTTTTCACAACTGTTTCAATTTTTTGTTCAAATCTGATGTTTCCGGCAACGGTTTATCCCGAAAGTGAAAATTTTAATTTTTCGTATCTTGAATATCCCGATGAGGCAATAATCACTCTTGAAGAGGCGGGACTTACCGAGCAGGAGCTTGTGGGCAGAGCATCGGCTCAGCTACCCGAATATGTGCAGTCCGGCGGATATGACGACATAAACGGTATAACAATATCGCCTTATTACACCGCAAAGGTAAGCGGAGAGGAAATTCCTGTTTATGCTTCGGTGGTTTTCATACGTGTTGACGATACGGGTACTCTCCACTCCTTCTCTGAAATTTATGTTGATTCAAGCGAGGAGTTTTCATTCAACATTGAGATAACCGGTGCGGATGTTGTGCTGGAAAATGCCATAGTGTTACCTGAATCACATGGTGTAAAGGCACAGTGTAAAGACAACACCGTAACCGCATCAATCAATAAAACGGGTGTATATACTTTCCTTTTTAACGATGCAAACCAATATTACGGCTATACTCTTATGGTGCGCGAAAAGGTTGATGAGGACAAAGAAATTGCAGAATACATAGAGAAATACGGAGAGGATAATGTCTGGGTTCTTGATAAAGGTGTGTATCAATATGACTACGTTAACCTCGTTTCACATAATAACCTGGTGATTTATCTTCGTGAAGGGGCTTATGTGATTGCAAACCATCTTTTTGATATTGACTGTGCCGAGGATGAAGACAAATATTCTGAGCCTACTGCGTGGGGCGATAATGCCATCGGGCTTACAAGGTATCCGTTTATAAATTTTTATAACTGTAATAACATAACCCTTGCAGGCAGGGGTGTAATAGATATGACCCGACTTGACAGACGAGAGAGAAGGGGTGTTGTTTTCACCAACTGCAATAATGTAAATGTCCGTGATGTAAAAATCATAAACTCACCTGAATGGTCGTTTATCTCCTATTGCTGTACCGATGTCAGTATTGACAATGTAGATATCATCGGTAATCGTGGTAATTGCGATGGCTTTGCAATCTGTAACAGCCATAATGTAACCGTTGATAACTGCTTTGCGAGAGTGGCGGATGATACCTTTGAGGTTAAGGCTCTCGGCGGTACAATGGACAGTAAAAATATCACATTCACAAACTGCATTGCCTGGGGTGGATATGCAAGATGCTTCGGTATTACGGGTGAAGTGAACAAAAAGATTTCAGATGTCACTTTCCGTGACTGCGCTGTAATTTACCGTGACGGTATATGGGATAATGACAGAATCGGCTCACTTGTTGTTGTAGCAGAGCAGACCGAAGGCGGTATTGACGGAGTTCTTTTTGAAAATATTGAGATATTCCGTGACGAAGGCAGACCGATTCTTGTGAAGATTTATGATGAAGAAGCGGAGAATTTTGAGATTAAAAACGTTGTATTCAGAAATATTTCCTATACTTCATATATGAGCCCGAAAATTGCAGGCACCAACAGCAACACAAACACAGTTCAGGTTGAGCTTGACGGTATTACAGCTAACGGTAATAAACTGCAATCCCCGCAAACAAGGTTCATCATCGGTAAGTATTGTGATGTGACCTCTGAATAGAAAATTAAACAGACGACAGTATATAGAAAAGGGTGAAAGTTATGGGCAATGTAATTAATAATGCAAAGCAAAGACCCTTATGGCAGAAAATTATGATAATTCTTGTTGGTGGGCTTCTTTTAGGCTTTTTGTGGCGACTTCGTGGGTCTCGTGGCTGGGGCTCAGAGGCAGGAGTTTTTAATGTTGGTTTTATTTATCTTCTGTTTATTACAACTGTTCTGGGTGAACGCAAAAAGCTTGATTTAGGGTGGCTTTCCTTAACGGCAATGTCATTTATTCTCACTGTGCCAAGCTGGGGAACAGTAGTAAATCAGATAACAGGTGTTATCCGTGAAAGCGAGGTTGAGGGAGCAGAGCATTTCTTCAGATATATTTCCCCAGCATCAGGTGCATTTATGATGTGTTGTGTCGGGCTTGGTATGGCAGGACTTTTCGGCATACTCTTAGGCAGGGGCTTCAGCTCTCATCAATGGAAAATAAAGGATTTCTTAATTATCATTGGTGCTTTTCTTGCTTTTGATTTGATTTCCAAGGCAAGCGTTTCCCATTGGATAGTAGGGCTTATTCAACCAGAGGCGGTAGAGCTTTTCGAGGAAGGTCTTGAAATATCAGGTATTGAGGGCTCTGCATATCAGGTTTATATGGAGCATTTTGCAGATATTTCCTGGGGTAAGAAGATTATCGGCGGCAGAAACTATTTCTCTGAAATTCAGGCAGTTTCCTCGGCTATCAGAGCCTTTGGTGCAATTCTTGCCACAAGATTTATTGTTAAGGATAAGGTTGCTGCCGAAATCGGCTCTTCTGTGTGCGGTGCATTCGGAATATCAATAACAGTATCAAATCTGTTTTTCTGGTTTGCAAATGGTGGCTACCGTCAGCTTGGAGAACAATATGAGGGCACCTTCTTATATGCCTGGTCTTGTTGGGAATATTTCACAGGCTTTATTGCAGGTGCTATAATAACTGCAGTGCTTATTTTCTCCGAAAAGCAAGAGGATGTTCCTGAATTTGCATTTTCAGGGCTTCCCGAAAAGCCAAGGAGAATACTTACATTTTTGGCAGGCTTTATAGGTACAATTGGTGTAAACCTTGTAAGACCCATTTCAAGACGCTTTGAGGACAGCTCTGTTGCAATTTACATAATTGCAGTTGCGGTGGCAGTTATTTTTACGGCTATTCTCATTGTGTTGCTTGTTAAAAGGGGAGGGCTTAACGCAGAGAAAAAGGGTATGGAATGGCTCTCGAAAATTTTACTTCCCGTATTTGTTGGATTTATGTTGATTTCATATTTCTTTTTGGGCTCTCAGGAGCATTGGGCAATAGTTGAAATATTTACCTTGCACAATATACTTGTTATAATTTCAGCTATATGGGTGCTTGGGTATTCCTTTGTGACATTGAAAAAAATAAAATAATAAAAATTAACGGGCAGATTTTAAACACCTTAAAATCTGCTCGTTTTCTTTAATTATAGTTAATTCAATATGCTTATATCCCAATCCTCAAGGCTTCCTGTGAGGCAATCTATGGTGCAATCACCATCTGCAAAGGTAACCTTAGCAAGAATATCGGGAAGGCAAAGGGGGAAGGAAATATTGTTGTTTACGGGCTTGAAGGTAAGCCTTTTGCTTTCGTAATCAACACTCATACCTGATATTGCATTGAGAATTGTCCAACTTGACATTGGTCGGGTATAGTGGTGACCGCATTCCCAATGGTCCCAGAAATGACCGAGGCGCATCTGGTTATCTGATATGGAATTTATTTCCTTGTCTGCAATTCCATTTAATCCCACCGAAAAAGCAAGGGTGGAGAACACATAGCCTATACCTGTCCATACGGCGATTGTCTGGCAGTTTTTGTAGGTGTGAATGCTTGTTTTTCTGTTTTGGGGAACTGTTGCATTAACAAGTCCCTGCTCCTCATCAAAATTAGCTTTAAAGATTAAATCAAGCACAGAACGGACTCTTTCATCAGGAATATTTCCGGGAACACCCATCATTCTGAGGAACCATTCTCCGTCAAGCTGGTCTGTCATAAGGGATTCATCGGTTTCCTCATTGTTTCGCCAAAGGTTATAATACTCACCGTTCCAGAGCTTTTCTTCAAGAGCTTTTTTGCCTTTTTCCAATATATTGTTCCACTTTTCAAAGTAAGCTGTGTCTTTTACCTTGTCGGCAATAATTGTTGCAGCCTTCAGAGAAGCCAACCAAAGAACCGCGATATATACGGGTGTGCCTGAGAAATTCCACGCATCGTAGGTGTTGCGCTTAGTATCATAATCGGGAAGACCATCCTTGTCGGTATCAAGTTCCTCCGTTGAAGCCATAGCGCGCTTTACATTAGCCCACAGGGAGAGAAGATAATCCCTGTCCCCTGTGAAAAGGTAATCACGAAGCACCATTAAAACAAACTGCATATTCATATCAACACGGTCAAAGCCATTGTCAACTGATTTCGTATCAGGCTTGAAGCAGTGATGCACTCTTCCGTCCTCTCGCTGATGCTCTGCACCCATTTTCATCTGCTTTTTCTGTAAATCGGGAAAAAGACTGATAAGGGAAAATGAGGCGTGATAGGTGATGTCGGTAGTATGAAGTCCGCAGTAGCCCAGACCCTCCCAAAGACCGAAATTGCCGTTTTTGAGATAAACGGAGCTTTTAATCAGAGGGGAAAGGTTCGATGACCAGGAGTCAGGATAGACCAAGGGTAAATCTGTTGAATACAGAAGCTCTGCAAAATCAACGGCAGATTTAAAGATATTGTCATTATCCGCAAGAAATCTGTTGGCATCTAAGGAGCTGTTATAGAGATTTTCGTAGTAATGACCCTGCTTTTCGCCGTCAAGAGCATAAAGGTTTGGGAAATACCAGGTGAGAATGAAGCGCACATTTTTCTTTTCACCGGGGTTAAGTCTTACCTCAGAGCAAAGGGCACATGCACCAAAATCCGTGCCCTTTCTTTTGTTTTTGTTGAAGCAGTTATCAAGAAAAGCAAGCTTCTCTTCTCTTGAAGAAGGGTAATGGGGATCAGAATATTTAATTCGATTGAGTATGGAAGCAACAAAGGGATACCTTATTGCGTTGTGGCACAAGGCGTCAAGCTCATTATCACTTAACGCTTCAGGATTTTCAGGTAATGCTTCAGGTCTTGTGCCGATTTCTGTGTTTGGTAAGGAGCCGTTTTCTCTGAAGCCGAACAAGACGGATTCCTGAGTTACGCCGAGTCTTGATTCGCCTATGAACTCTCTCATAAAGCGAAAGTAATCGGCAGTGATATATGATTTTTCTCCGTCACCGTTTACTGAAAGGCAGAGGTTGCCACAGGAATCAGAGTCAGAGCGTTGAGCAGGCTCAATATGAATACCCACACCGTCAGAAAGCTTATGAAGTGAGTTTTTGTTGCCTTCATTCCGGTTGGCAAAATCAGGCACAAGAGTACCCAGAAGGCTCACCTGAAGCTCTGTGTCAGTTGGGTTTTCAATGGTGAAATCCATATAAAAGCCGGGTGTTGACGAAGCATCGCTGTTATGAGGCACAAGGGGAGAAATTGCTTTAAGACTGAGCTTACAGGATAACGCGCTGTCAATATAATCTAAGTCGCACATAGGGAATTTTCCGTCAAATTCAATTTTTTCAACGGGCTTGTTCCATGCAAACATACGATATGAAAAGTCATCTGCATCGGTTTTCATACCTAATTTACGGACAATGGGCTTGCCGTTGCTTTTAGCTTCGCGGACATAGAAGGAAAGGGCACCTGTACTGCCTTCACCATCATCAACCTTATCCTCAAAGCATACCTTGGTTATCCTCGGTTGATTGGCAATAAGCCAGGAATGAAATTCGCCATCGGGCAGAAGCTCAACGCTTCCTGCACCGATACCGCCTAAAGCGATACCGCTTGAATGAGCTTTTGTAGTTGTAATCCTTGCCATAAACAATGCACCTCGTGGCTTTGTTATTTAGTGTTGCTCATTGTGAAGCAGAGTGTTCCGCCATTCATAAGCTGACTGTGGGTGATATAGGTATCTGTGAGTTCGGTGCCGTTAAGGGTTACTGAGCTTACATATACATTCTCTTTACCCTGATTCACAGCCTCAATTTTCAGCTCTTTTCCGTTGGGAAGATTTATGGTTGCAGAGTCGATATTGGGTGAGCCAATCCAGTATTTGTCTGTGCCTGCAAGGGGATAGAGGCCCATAGCAGAGAAGATATACCAGGAGCTGAGTGTACCGCCGTCATCGTTACCGTCAAGTCCGTTCACATCTGTGCTGAAACGATTTTCCAATGTCCAGCGCACCCATTTCTGAGTAAGGTCGGGTCTGCCGGCATTGGCGAAAAGATAGGGGGTGTGAATATCGTGCTGATTTCCTATCCAGAAGCCGTGACCGGGGTCTACTGAGGCACGCTCTGCGGAAGCATCATTCATAAAGCTCTGAAGCTCACTTACAAAATATTCCTTGCTTCCGAAAAGCTCAATCATTCCGTCAATATCCTGCAAAGCATTCCAACGCCATTGCCTTGCACTGCCCTCGCAGTAGCAATCTGCTACCTTTTCAATGAGAACTGCATCATAGAAGGTGGTTACATTGGGGTCAAAGTCCTTAACAAATTCGCCGTCAGAATTCCTTCCCTGAAAATACTTTGTTTCGGGATTGAAGGTATTTTTGTAGTACATTGATTTTTCATAGTATTTGGTTGCATCCTCTTCATAGCCCAAAGCATCTGCAAGAAGGGCAATTGCGCCATCCTCCCAGGAATATTCGATTGTTCTTGAAACGGATTCATTACCTTCTGCAAGGTCGTTGGGAACATAGCCATATTTGTTATAAAGGTCAAGGTATTCTCTGCCTGCCTTTTCCACCTCTGTTTCAGAGGTCAGCTTCATATATTCATAGGCTGTTTCAACATCAAAATCAGTAAAGCCCTTAAGGTAGCTTTCTGTGATTAAAATGTTTGCAGGGTCGCCCAGCATTGAGCCTGAATAGCCTGCACCCATAGGCCAACGGGGAAGATTTCCGCCTTTTTCTGCCATATCAACAAGGGAGTTGAGGCAGTCGTACTGAATTTCGGGTGCAATAAGAGTATAAAGTGAATGGGTTGTTCTTACGGTGTCCCATAAGGACATATCTGTTCTGTATGTGTAGCCCTCTGCAGTGTGCACCTCTTTATCAAAGCCAAGGTATTCGCCGTTAACATCGGTGAAATTAGTAGGCATTATCATACTGTGATAAAGTGCGGTATAGAATATTGTTTTTATATCCTTATCAGTGCCGGTTATATCAATAACAGAAAGGGCGTTTTCCCAATCGTCAAGGGCTTTTTCCTTTACATCGTCAAAGGTGAGGTTATCTGCCTCTGCCTTCAGATTTTCAAGAGCATTTTCGGTGCTTACATAGCTTATGCCAACCTTTAATTCAACAGGTCGGTTATTAAGGTTGCCGAAATTAATGTCAAGCCCTAAATCCTCTTCATTGCCTGTGATTTCATAGGATTTTATAGGTTGGTCCGCAATAGCGGCAAAATAAACAGAAAGACCCTCCTGCCTTGATGAAAAGGCGGCTGCAATAACTGATGAGCCTGTGATTACACCATCTTCATCAACGCTTACTTTTCCGCTTCCTGCAGAATAGTTACCTGCAGTGCTTGTAACATCAATATAAAGATGGGCATCCTTTGAATTGTTGAAGGTATATCTGTGAATGCCTGTGTGAATATCTGCGGTCATTTCCGCAAGGCAGTCGAGGGATGAAAGATATACCGCATAATAACCGGGTACTGCGGTTTCATATTCGTGGGAATAGGGGATTGCATGTGATATTGAATTACCTATGCCGGGAGTAACGCGGAACATCTGATAATCCTCTGCACCTGTTCCTGAAAGACGGGAATGACTGAAGCCTCTTATGTGAGCCTGCTCATAGTAATAGCCCGAGGTGTTTGTTTTTACTATGTATGACTCGCCGACAAAGGTTGTGTCGGGCCCGAGACGGACTGAGCCAAAGGGCACAGTAGCGGCAGGACTGAGCATACCTGCAGTCCAGGGTGTTCCACCTGTTCCTATAAACGGGTCAACATATTGAGTATATTCCCTTGTTTCTGCCTGAGGCATTTCAATGGGTGTGAGGCTTGCGCTGTTAAGAATACCTGCAAAGCCGGTTTCAAAAATCATAAATAGCGAAACAATAATTCTGATTATCTGCCACATAAAATTCACTCCTCTGAGATTTATATTTTTAATATATAATACTAATCTGAAAAAGTCAATTAAAAGAACACCGGGCAGATTCTGTTCAACGGAATCTGCCCGGTTAATTTGATTTATGTATCAGGTTTTATATCTTACAGATGTCTTCCTTGGTTATGAGATGGAAGCCTGCATTTTCCAGGGTGCTTTCTGCTGAGTTATTATCTTCAACACGAATAACAACATAGGCGTGCTTTTCTGTACGAGCCATAAAAGCATAGAGGTATTCAATGTTGATTTGTTTTTCGTTAAGAACCTTTAATGCTTCTGTAAGCTTACCGGGAGCATCACCGATTTTAACACCTACAACATCGGTGATTTTAATAAGATAGCCCTCTTCTGTAAGAATCTTTTCTGCTTTTTCTTCGTCATTTACAATAAGACGGAGTATGCCGAAATCCTGAGTTTCTGCAATAGAAAGGGCTCTGAGGTTTATGTTGTGCCTGGAAAGTGTATCTGTAATTGAAACAACTGTACCTTGCTTATTTTCAACGAATACTGTTAATTGCTTGATTGCCATAACTAAAAACGCCTCTCTCTCTCTTATATAAGCTTTCTTTTATCTATAACGCGGACTGCTTTGCCTTCGCTACGGGCGATGCTCTTAGGTGCAACAAGATGAACTGCAGGATTAATTCCCAGCATAATCTTCATTGCATTTGCAAGGCTCTTTTCCATAGCAAGAATATCACTGACTTTATCTGTGAATTTATCAGGTGTCATTTCCACATTAACCTCAAAGGTATCGTTGTTATTTACGCGGTCAACAACAATCTGATAGTTGGGCTCATAACCCTCTTTAAGAAGAACAGTTTCAATCTGGCTTGGGAATACATTAACACCGCGGATGATGAGCATATCGTCAGTTCTGCCCATGGGCTTAGCCATTTTTACAAGGGTACGACCGCAGGAGCATTTTTCACGGGAAAGAACACAGATATCACGGGTGCGGTAACGAAGCAAGGGGAAGGCTTCTTTGTCAAGAGATGTGAATACAAGCTCACCTTTAGAGCCCTCAGGAAGAACTTCACCTGTATCGGGGTCAATAATTTCTGCATAGAAATGGTCTTCGTTTATGTGCATACCTGTTTGCTCCGAGCATTCAAAAGCAACACCGGGTCCGGTAGTTTCAGTAAGACCATAAATATCATAAGCCTTGATGCCCAGGGTATTCTGAATATTCTGTCTCATTTCCTCTGTCCAGGGCTCTGCACCAAAGATACCAGCCTTCAAGGGAATATCTTCAGGCTTATAGCCTTGTTCCTTCAAGGATTCACCGATATATGCAGCATAAGAAGGAGTGCAACAGAGGATTGTTGCATTAAGGTCAGTCATAAACTGAATCTGACGCTCTGTGTTACCTGAGGACATAGGAAGTGTAAGGCAACCTACCTTGTGTGAGCCACCATTAAGACCTGCACCACCTGTGAAAAGTCCGTAACCATAAGCTACCTGACAAACATCCTTATTGCTTCCGCCTGCAGCAACAATTGCACGGGCACAGCAATCCTCCCAAAGGTCTATATCGTGCTGAGTGTAGAAAGCAACAACACGGCGACCTGTTGTTCCTGATGTGGACTGAATACGAACACAGTCATCAAGAGACGTTGCAAGAAGACCGTAAGGGTAGGCATCGCGCAAATCGGATTTTGCAAGGAAGGGAAGCTTGTGAAGGTCTTCGATTCCCTTTATATCTTCAGGCTTAACGCCTTTCTCATCCATAAGGTTTTTGTAGTAGGGCACATTCTCGTAAACATGATTAACCTGTTTAACAAGCTTTTCGGATTGAAGCTTTTTCATTTCTTCAGCCGACATAGTTTCGATTTCTTTCTGATAGTAATTCTGTTGCATTTTTACCATCCTTTCTTGTTTGTGTAATGCTTCGGAATGTAAAAAAGAGTAAACAAAAACGCCCTCCGCATTCCGATAGGGAATACAGAGGACGAGAAATAAACAATCCCGTGGTACCACCTCAGTTCGTTGCTACCTCACAATAGCAACCTTTTCAGGTACTGACATACCTTAGTTCTGTTACGGGAACACCCGTTGCATCCTACTTAAGATTATTCTTGTTCAGCGCACTGCTAACAGAAGGAATTCGAGAAGGACGCCCTCTTTGCCTTGCACCAACCGGCAACTCTCTTGAGATTCTTTCCAACCTACTATTTTCTGCTCAAATGCATTTACCTTGCGATTGTAACACCAAAAAAATATATTGTCAACAATTTTTTGTAACTATTTTGCATTTGTTATATAGCTTTACATTTTACAATAGCTTCAGTAACATCGGTGAGAACAAGCTCATCCTTTTGGTTATAAGCATCGATTGTTATTTCAACAATTCCGTTTTTTTCGTTCCTTTTTGTGAGATTTGTTACTGTTGCCTTTCCTGTTAAAACATCATCAGGGAAAACGGGTGCTAACCACTCAATTTTTGTTGATTTGCCTGCAAGAAGCTCCTTGCCGAAAAAATCCACCTGAAGATATTTTGCCCATACAGACATAAAGGACATAACACCCGGGGCAATAAGTCCGCCAAAGATGGTGGCTTTTGCATATTCCTCATCGGTATGAAGTGGAATGTTATCATAATCACGGGCGAAAGCCAACATTTTTTCTTTCTCGATAAGAGCAGGCGGGATTTCCACTGCCATACCGATTTTAAGGTCGTCGAAATACATTTTTATTATTTTCTATCAGCAAAATTTTGCTTTTGCTTCGGTAATCATCTGATTTACTTTTGCTGCGAGGGGCTTGCTTTCCTCTTTGAGCTGGGCAAGAGGTTTTCTTGCATCACCGATGTCGATACCCTGAAGACGAAGAACCTCTTTTGCAGCTGCATACATATTGCAATTGCAAGCGCACATTGCATAAATGATTTCATTTATTGCATACTGAATTTCTCTTGCTTCCTGGAGCTTACCTGCTTTGATAAGCTCATCTGCTTTAAGGAAAAGCTCGGGCATTACGCCATATGTACCACCTATTCCGCCTTCTGCACCGATTGCGCGACCTGCAACAAACTGCTCATCGGGTCCGTTGAAAACAACGAAATCCTTGCCACCCTCGGCTTTGAACATCTGAATATCCTGAGTGGGCATTGAAGAGTTCTTAACACCGATTACATTGGGGTTTTTAAGCATCTCCTTGAAGAGAGTCATTGTAAGAGAAACGCCTGCAAGCTGAGGAATATTATAAATAACGAAATCTGTATTGGGAGCAGCAGAGGAAATATCGTTCCAATACTGAGCAATAGATTCCTCGGGAAGCTTGAAATAAATAGGGGGAATTGAAGCAATTGCATCAACGCCGAGGCTTTCTGCATGAGCGGCAAGCTCCATCGAATCTGCAGTGCTGTTGCAAGCAACATGAGCGATAATTGTCATTTTGCCTTTTGCAATTTCCATAACGGATTCAAGAATAAGCTTTCTTTCTTCCTTGCTCTGATAAATACATTCGCCTGATGAACCGCAAACATAAAGCCCTTTAACACCTTTATCTAAAAGGAATTTTGCAAAGGCTTTTGTTCTTTCGGGAGATACATTTCCCTCGTCATCATAACAAGCGTAAAAAGCGGGGATTATTCCGTGGTATTTTGTAAGGTCTTTCATAGTTGTAACCTCTCTTTTATTAATATTACTACAAATATTATCACAAATTTTATTTGTTGTCTATTAAATATTAAGAATAATTTAAAAATTGACTTTATTGTTGAATAATAAAAATTTTTGTGTTAAAATTCTAGCCATAAACAGCTTAACACAAAGTGGGTGTTTTTATGAAAAAGCATTTGGCAAACATAGTAACCTCCAGCAGGATTATAGGCGCGATTGTGCTTTTTTTCTGCAAGGATATTACAACATTTTTTCTTGTGATTTATGTCCTTTGCGGATTTACTGACCTGATTGATGGTCCCATTGCAAGAAAAACCAACAGCACAAGCACTCTTGGTGCAACTCTTGATACGGTGGGAGATGTGGGAACATATCTTGCGTTGACTAAAATCCTAATAAAAAACAAACTTGTTCCGCTATGGATTTTTGTTTGGATTTTAGGTGCCGGCATTCTTTTCGGTGCTTGTTCATTTGTATCTAAAAAGCGTTTTAATAAATTATATTTGCCACACACATATATAGGTAAAATTTTTGGCGGAGTGGTTTTTGTTTTGCCTGTGGCAATGAAGTTTTTTGATGGCACAATATGGATGGCATTAATCTGCACAATTGCATCAATTCATGTTATAGAGCTGTTTATTGTTCAAAGTAAAAGCAATGAAGCAAAGGATTTTGTTCCTTCAATGTTTCACATAAATAAGTGAAGAATTAAAGAGTGATATATAATGAAATTGAAAAATAATTTTATAAAAAAAGTGATAATGTTTCTGACTATTGTCATCGCATTCTCTTGGTTTTCGGGTTGCTCAAAAGAAGTTGAAGAACGGACGGAAGATTTCAAGGTTGTAGCCTATATCCGCGGAGATTATGTTCAGGAGAAAGGCAGTATTTATTCTGAGGATTTTAATATTATTACAAACGTTATTCTTTTCGAATGCGCATCCTTTAACGAAAAAGGTGAAGTGATATTAGAAAAAGAAAAGCTTGAAACTGCACTTGAAAACATTCGTAAGGCGATTGGGGAAAGAGATGTTAAAATTACTCTTAATCTTTTAGGACCGCGCGGTACTACAGAGTCGGATGTCTGGGAAGAGCAGATGGAAGCTCAGAGTGATGAGCATAATAAAGCCTTTAAAAGTGGTGTTTTAGAGAAAAATATTGTTGATGTTCTTGATGAATATGATTTTGACGGAGTTCATTTTGATTATGAATACCCACTTTCCTCTAAAGCATGGCGTAATTACAACAAATTCCTTGTTTCTCTGGATGAGAAATTGGGTGATTATACCTTGGGCGTTTCAGGGGTTGAGTGGAATATAGGGTTTACCAAAAAAGCGGCAAAGGCAATTGATTCACTTGAGCTGATGGCTTATGATTATAATGACGCTGACGGAAAACACGCTACTTACGAAGATATTATAGCTCGTCTTGAAAATGCTGATTTCGGCAGTATAGACAGGAACAAAATCAATGTTGGTTTACCATTTTATTCAAGACCTACTGATATGGGTGCCTTTTGGTATGGCTATAATGGTTACTATAAAGAAATTGACGAAGACGGATGGTATTATTGCCCTGAAACCGATAAGGATTTCTGGTTCAACACTCCTGATGTTATTGAAAAGAAAACAGAATATGCTATTAATAACGGCTACGGCGGTGTGATGGTCTGGCATTATAACTGCGATTTGCCATCAACAGAAGAAGACTCGCTTTTCCGTGCAATAGGCGAAGCGGTTTCCCGAAAAGATAAATAAAATTAACAGGTCGGTTTACTTTGAATGTAAACCGACCTGTCTATTATGCTTTCTTGTTATTCTTAGGACTGTCGCTTTCCTGCAATTTGATTTTTGCTTCCTCACGTGCACTTGTTTTGCCGTGGGGGACAATATCGCCTGCTTTTGTAAGGGCAACCTTTGTTAAATAAGGTCCTACAAGCTCGTAAACGAGAACAGAGAAAAGGGTGATGCTCTGAACAAGAACACCGATATCACCGCCGAACTCTAATGCCTGACTTGCCATACCAAGAGCAACACCTGCTTGCGGGAAAAGAGTGATACCTAAATATTTAACTATGTTATTATCGCATTTAGTAGCCTTTGCACTGAAACGAGCACCGTAATATTTACCGATGCAACGGAAGATAATATATGCTCCGCCTATAACTATATAAATCCAGTTTTTAAATACTGATAAATCAAGCTCTGCACCGCTTATAACAAAGAAGAGAACTAAAAGGGGCGTTGTCCAACGGTCTGCTCTTTCCATAAGCTCTTCTGAGAAATCGCAGATATTGCAGAATATTGTACCTAACATCATACAAGCTAAAAGGCTTGAAAAGGCAATATGTATGCTGCCGATTTCAAATTTCATTGAAGAAATTGCAACTGTGAGCATTACAAATGTAACGGAAATTGCCATACGCTTTGAACGGGAATGGAAAAATTGCTCACAAATGGTGAACAAGAAGCCCATTACTGCACCTAAAGCAATTGATAAAACAACCTCTAAAACGGGGTTTACAATCATTGAAATAACATCAATTGCTCCAGTGTTGATTGCTCCTGCAACTCCGAAAGAAACTGCGAAAACTACAAGACCGACTGCATCGTCAAGGGCAACAACAGGAAGAAGAATATCGGTAACGGGACCTTTTGCCTTGTACTGACGAACAACCATCAAGGTTGCTGCAGGTGCGGTTGCGGTTGCAACTGCACCAAGAATAATCGCTGCAGGAAGGGGGAGATAACCCTCGGGCAAAATAAATGAAAGGGCAATAAGTGCAATGTCTACAACAACGGTTGTAACAAGTGCTTGTGCAATACCGATTACGGTTGCCTGCTTACCAATCTTTTTAAGCTGAGCAAGGCGGAATTCGTTACCGATTGCAAATGCGATAAAACCCAAAGCCAAATCACAGAGTATTGAATAATACTGTGGGGGATTATATTCTTCATTAAAGCCGAAGCCTAATCTGCCAAGGCAGAAGGGTCCGATTATTACTCCTGCTACAAGATATGCTGTAACTGCAGGAAGCCCCATTTTTTTAGCAACACGGGAAAGCAAAAGTCCCGATAAAAGAGCGATTGATAGGGTTAAAAGTACCTCGGGAGTTGAGTGCATAGTATTACTTCTTTCTTTGTATATATTATATAATAAAAGTATTCAACGATTGTATATTTTAACATATAAAAATTAAAAGTCAAGAAAGAATTTAATCTTATTTAAATTCCATTTTGTCGATATACAAGCAAGCTTGTTCGATATATTTTGCAAGACAAAATTCGATATATTCAGCGATGCTGAATTCGATATGATATAAATCCTTATAATCTCGTGCCAACGGCACATATCGAACCAAAGGTATATCGAGTGCAAC
>JAZNJB010000038.1:0-4883 GCA_045577815.1 Acutalibacteraceae bacterium | reverse complement strand
CGGAATCTGCAGTTTTCAATGGTAATATTGCTGCAATGAACTGTGTTTACAAGGGTAATACATTCATCAAGATTTTTGTTGCCGTCAAAAATACCGCCTGAAATAACAACATCGTGAGTACCTTCATAAGCTCCCCATTCGGATTCTGAATATGATGCCAGGAGATATCTTGTCAGCGGTTCGCTTTTATCGCTTCTCAGAATGACTGTATTGTCCGAAAGCTTCAGATGCTGATACGAATAGAAAATAAGTGCTGCGGAAATGAGATATGTACCATCGGGGAAATAGACAGTTCCGCCATCCTTCAATTCGTCAATGCAAGCCTGCAAGGCTTTAGTGTCATCGTGAATTCCGTCACCGAAAACATCTTTATTCTGCTTTACATTAATAATTTTCATATAATCGCCTCGGAACATAGCGTTATTAGTTTTGCGAAATAACCGCAGCCTCTGCAGTAACCGCTGCATCCTGCAACTTGCATGCATCGCCTTCTGCTGCAGCATTTCCTTCTTCAGCTCTTTGTTTGAGAACTTCCATAATGTGAGCGTGCTTTTCGTCTGTGAAATCCCACATAAACAGATATGGCAGGGTCATCAGTACGTATCCCGCAAGGTCAAAACAAAGACCGATAAGCATACATTGTACTCTGACATCACCCATATAAAGAACGTCCCAATCGGAGGTAAAGCCCACACGGTAGAACATAAGCGGAACAATCAGGGAAACGAGGGTTGTAATAGGTGTTGTAAACCAGCTGATGATTTTCTGATATTCCTCCAGTCTTTCGCCTGAAATATACATCTGATAATCCGTAACTCTGATTTTGGTGTCATCCTGTGCAATACCAACCGCAGCTTCAAGTGTATTGGAAACAAGCATAGCAATGTAAATTGCAAGACCGCATAGGAAATGAGAATTGCCAAGAAAGAGAATTGCCAGAATATATACTCCGTTTCTCATGGCTAAGACAATATATTTGAATACAATCAGCTGCTTATACTGAAAGCGTTTTCTTATCCAAGGTGCAAGGAATTGACCCGGATTACCGGACATTTTATAAATGATTTCTGCTATAGAGAAGAAAAGTCCTGTTTCACGCCAGGTATAAATGAGAAGGATTCTTTTCATATCAAGCATACCATTGCCCAATGAGTCAAGGAGCTCTGCAATTTTAATTATCCAAAGATATTTGTTTTTGAAAATACCTGAAACACAATGCCAGAATGAAAGATACTCTCTATTTTCAAGAGGTGGCATAGGAATTCGTTCTTTGATTTTACGAAGACCTATGAACATAACACCAGATGAAACCACAAAAAATACAGGGATAAGATATCTGAATGTGCCGATATCCTTAACGCCGTCAAGGAACATTACACCTGCGATCGTGGGAAGAAGAACATTCACTATATTCTGAACAAAGTGGCTGATTTTAACAGGGAATGAACGTACGTAAAGTCTTTCCTGAGGGTTGGGGCTGATGTTATCTGCAACAGACTGTGTAAAGCCTACGTAATTGAATATTGTATAAAGCTGGAAAAGAAGATAAAGAGTCCATACTCTGTCTGTAAGAGGAAGCTTATAAAGAGGCAATTCGCATATAAGGATAACTACTATAATGCATTGGATAACATTTGCATAGGCAAAGATTTTGTATCTGCCTAGCTTTTTGAGAAGCTTCTTTCTTATAAGAATATTTCTGAATCCGCTCCAACCGTTTGCAAGAAAATGGGCACCGAAGATTTTGAAAATGTTGAAGCTGTTTATACCCTTCCAACGGGTATCAAGAATGTTTGCAACACCATCAGGAAGAATGAAAGAGAAATCAAATATGAGCATCAATAAGCCTAACATAGCAAAGATCAGATACACCGCATTATATTTTTGTTCAATCTTTTTAGGAAGAAATCCTAAGTTTGCATCAACACCCATTGTAAGAAGATTCCAAAAATATGTTGATGCAATAAAGAATACGTTAATTGCACTGAATGTAAGAAGAGGTATTTCGTAATAATGTGCAATAAGATAACAACCTGTACCAAAGGTAAGAAAGCTTTGGAGATATTTTAAGGTGTAATCGCCACCAACTGCGGCAAAAATTGAAAAATATTCTTTATATGGAACATGCTTTCCCTCAGCAGGAGTGTTCCAATATTTCTTCATTTCCTTGAAAATATTATCTTTTTTCTTAGTTTTTTCTTTTGCCATCAGTTTTCATCTCCTTCCTTGAGAAGCTCGTTTATTATGTTATTGGCGTCTTCACGGGTTTTGCCGTATTGTTCTTCCGGAGCAATATTAACAACTGCCTTTTTTATATTTTTAGGAAGCCAGCTGTCGCCAAAGGTTATACCCTCTTCGCTTTCTGCACCCATATAAAATTCTTTAAGATTTGAGCAGGAGTAGAATGCAAAGCTGTCAATTTCTTTAACAGATTCGGGAATAAACATAACAGGCTTCATACCATGGCAATAGCTGAATGCATCAGAACCGATTTTTTCAAGCCCATCAGGAAGAGTAACAAGTGAAATATTTTCGCACTTAAAGAATGCCATATCACCGATTTCCTTTAAGGTTTCGGGTAAATCAATTTTGGTTAAGGTTGAGTTTTTATAAAAAGCACAAGAGCCTACTCTCTCAACACCTTTCGGTATAGTGTAGGTTGTGTCAGCTTTCTTTAGAGGATAAGCTACTAATGTCTTCATATCCTTAGTGTAAAGCACACCTTCAGCAGAAGTGTAATACTCATTAGCTTCATCAACCTCTATTGCTTTGAGTTCCTTGCAATAGAAAAATGAAGTTTCATCTATGTATTTAACATCCTTACCGATATGAATAACCTCAACATATTCGTCGGTGTTCATAGTGAAATCACCAACTGCTGAAACAGGCTTTGAGGTATCGGGATTATTGCCATTTTCATCACGGACATAATCAATAAACACTTCTTTAGTAGATGTATTACCATTGAAGCCGAACAGCACCCAGCCTTCATTACCGGGAGTATCAGCAATTTCTGTCTGATATTCATATTCAAAAGGTGCTCGTGCCATTGAAAGAAATGAAATGGTAACGGAAGCAGCTATGAATAATACCAGAACAATGATAAATGTAGCTTTTTGCCAGGTTTTCATTATTAATCACTCCTTAACAGATTCCAACGTTGATGTTTCCTGTATACAAATAAAGATTAACATATTTTATTTGAAGTTCCAATATAATAAATCACAGCAACATTTGTGAATTATCACAAACAACAGTTGTCACTTTAATATTTATGAAATTCACAAAAATAATCAAAAACATTCTATTTGTTTTTAAAATAATCACAAAAAGTTTATGTTAATCACTATTTTTACAGATTTTTTATTGTATCTCATACCAAATAATGATACAATTAAATTACGAATTATCACATTGTTCACCGTTATTCTAAACATTGACAGGAGAGTATTTATTTGAATTTGAAAAGATATGAAAATGTTTGCGAATATTATTCTCACATGAACGATAAAAATCCTCTTAATATTACCGCTGTGGGAGAAAGTTTCTGGTGTGACAATTGCTTTTTTGAAAGAAGCTCTTCACAAATTACTGCGATCGAGTTTGTTGTCAGCGGAAACGGTGTTCTCGAAAACAATGGTCAAAAGTATTATCTTGGTCCCAAAGATGTTTTCTTGTTAAGAAAGGGCACCAATCACAAGTATTACAATGCAAGAAACAGTACGCTTCATAAATTTTTTATTACTTTATCCGGCGAGTTAGCCGAGATATTGCTTAATCAGTATTTACCTGGTCATGATTATGTCTTTCACAACTGTGAGCTTGAAGAGCTTTTCAGGGAAATATATGAAAAAGCTAAAAAAGTATACGGCGATGATTATTCTCTTTTTGTCGCTGAAATGACACCCGAACTTATAAAGCTCATTATAGCCCTGCGTAATTATGCATCAAGCGAACATAAAGATCTTGCCTATTTAATGAGAGAATATCTTGACTCACAGATAATGCAAAGTTTTTCGCTTAATGATATGTGCAAAAAATTCGGCTACTCAAAAAATCATATAATTAACAAGTTTTCCGAAAAATTTGATATTACGCCTTATCAGTATTACACTACAAAAAAGCTGGAAACCGTTAAAATGTATCTAATAAATACAAACTACTCTTTTTCTGAAATTGCAGAAAAAATGTCTTTTTCTGACCAACAGTATTTTTCTTCATGGTTCAAATCACTTTGCGGAATATCCCCTTCAAAATTCAGAAGCAATTACGGGCAGAACAGTTCATACACTGATTGACTAAGATTCAAAGCTTGCAACTTTTTACGACCACATGTTTTTCCATAATTTTTGAAAATTTTAGATAAAAAATCCTGAAATTCCCAACAAAATATAATAGCCAAAAAGCAAACAGCACAATATGTAGTGGTTAGCACTCAATGTAAACATATTGCGATAATTTGGGAGCAAGATGTCGGGGGTTCAAATCCCTTCACTCCGACCAAAAACGATTGAAAACCATTGGTTTTCAGTCGTTTTTCTTTTATTGCTTTAGTTGTTGATTGGTGATATAATCAACTCAACAAATAAAAATTTATCGTACACCAATATTTTTTCAAAAAAGTATTGACTTTTACGCTCCGTCATAGTGTATGCTCTGTTTCGGGAGGTGGTAAAATTGAAAATGCAGATTAAGGAATTTGCCGAATTTACGGGAGTCAGTGTGCGCACACTGCATTACTACGATGAAATTGGGTTGTTGTTACCAGCCGTTGTTGACAGGTATACAGGCTATCGTTTTTACGACGAAAACTCCCTTCTTCGTATGCAGGAGATTCTTTTTTACCGTGAACTTGACTTTTCTTTAAAAAGCATAGGAGAAAT
>JAZNJB010000037.1:0-123444 GCA_045577815.1 Acutalibacteraceae bacterium | reverse complement strand
CTACTCACTTGACCGAAGTCTTGTTCATAGCATCTCCGTTCGACTTGCATGTGTTAGGCACGCCGCCAGCGTTCGTCCTGAGCCAGGATCAAACTCTCTAAAAAATTGTATCTACACATCTTTCGATGTCTAAACCTTTTTTAAAGCTCTTAGCTCATTTTCGATACTCTAGCGTATCGCTTTTCAAACTTCTTTCGAAGCCCGAATTTTACTGTCGCAAAATTTTCTTTTACGCTCAAAAAAATCTCAAGGGTTTCTTTTTTCTCGTTGTTTAATTTTCAAGGTTCGTTTGCTACTCCCGAGGCTCGGTAGTTTGTCCTCAACTCGCGAGTGCCTGAATATAATATCATCTTCGATATCATTTGTCAACAACTTTTTTAAGATTTTTTAGCGAAGTTTCAACCCACCCGGGTGTTTCGCTTTCTCTCATCTTAAAGAGCATTTATTCAGTTTTTCAACCGGCTCTCTTGTCGCCAACGAGACAGAATTATATCACCACTATTAACAAATGTCAATACATAATTTCAATTTTTTTCAACTTTTTTTGCAGTGGATTTTTTAATTACTTTTTCATACTGATTTATATATATAAAGCCCAAAACATTCATATCGGCATACAACTCTTTTAAGGGTACAAGAACAAAGTCACGCTCCCCTATTAAAGAATGTGGAACGGTTATATGATGTGAACTGTTCTTGTAATTCTCAACCACCAACAAATCCAAATCTATTACACGCGGTCCATTTTTAAATTCACGCACTCTGCCCATTCCTGCTTCAATACCCAAGCAAGCCCCTAAAAGCATTTCAGGTGACTTACTTGTTTCTATCTCAACAACAGTATTATAAAAGCTTTGCTGTTCAGTATAACCCCAAGGATCAGTTTCGTAAATGGATGCACATCTTAAAACCTTCACATCAGGCAATAAAGCAAGAGCTTCAACTGCGTTTCTGATATTCAGGGCTCTGTCACCTATATTTGTGCCAATACCAATAACTGCTTTCATTAACTTACTATCTCCAGATACTCTTCTCTTGTAATTGTTTCTTCTACTGCAACATAATCAAAGTCTGCACTTATAGGTGCTTCAGGCTTTTTCAAAAGAACAGTAACACTTTTAAGTTTTGAATACTCTTCCATTATAGCCATACAGACTTTATTTGCAGCGTATTCAATAAGGTTATAACTTTCAGCAGTAAACACAGCTCTTGCAGTTTTGATTATCTTCGCATAGCTTACAGTATCATCCAGTTCGTCACTTGCGTTAGCAGGCTTTGCATCAATAAGCGCAGTTATATCAAGCTCAAACATCTGTCCGTTAACTTTCTCTTCAGGGTTCACTCCGTGATAAGCTTTTAACCTTAAACCTTTAACGATTATCTTTTCCATTTTTTCACCTTTATATATTAATATAGTATAGAAGCCACTTTCAAGGCATCAACCGTCTCTTTAACATCGTGAACACGCAAAACACCTGCACCATTAGTAGCGCATATCAATGCTGCCGCCACACTTCCTGCAACTCTGTCTTTGGGATTTTTTTCACCTATTAATTCACCGATAACTCTTTTTCTTGATACACCGATTAACAATGGTGAATATTCAGAGAGTTTTTTGCAATTCTTCAAAAGCGCAATATCATCACTACGGCTTTTACCAAAACCTATTCCACAATCAAAGCAAAGTTCATCTTCGTTTATACCAAAAGCAACTGCTTTGTTTTTCATATCTTCAAAGAAAGATAAAGCATCTTCAACAACACCATTTTCATACTTGGCTATTTCTTTTGAAGATTTGCCACCTGTGTGCATAAAAATCCAGCCTGCATTATAGGACTTCACAACCTCCGCCATATGAGGATTAAACGCACCACTTTCATCGTTAACTACACTAACACCGTTTTCCAAAGCATATTTTGCAACCTCGGGTCTGAATGTATCAATTGACAAGGGCACTCCGGAATTCTTAACAAGCTCGGGAAGAAGCAGTAATCTTTTCAATTCCTCTTCCACAGATACCATTTTATTATTGGGTGCAGTTGAACAAGCACCAATATCAATAATATCTGCACCGCACTCATAAAGCTTATTAAGCCTTTCGAGAGCACTCGAAAGGCTGTTTGCTTCGCCACCATCAGAAAATGAATCGGGTGTTATATTAAGAATCCCCATAACAAGAGGTGCGTTTTTCTTTTTTATTAACTCTTTAAAAGAAAACATTATTTACCACCTGTCAACAACGACATAACCTCTGAACGAGTTCTTGCATCACTTCTTGCGCCACCACGCAAGGCAGATGTCTGAGTAACTGCACCTGCTGCTTTTGCACCACGCATAGTCATACAAAGATGCTCTGCTTCAATAATGACAGCTACACTTTTTGCACCTAACTCATCATAAAGAAAATCCGCAATCTGAGTTGTAAGGCGTTCCTGCACCTGAGGACGCTTTGCATAAACATTTACTATACGAGCAAGCTTTGAAAGCCCGATAATTCTCCCCTCTGAGGGAATATATGCAATATGTGCTTTACCCACGAAAGGCAAAAGATGATGTTCACACATTGAATACAATGGTATATCACGAACAATAACCATTTCATCGTTACCTGACTCATTAAAAAGCTTAAGATGGTCGTGGGCATCCTCGGAAAGACCGGAGAACACCTCTTCATACATTCTTGCAACTCTGTTGGGAGTCTCTTTAAGACCTTCTCTGTCAGGGTCCTCACCTATTGCTTCAAGAATATCTCTGACAGCTCTTTCTATTTTTTCTCTATCCATTTATTTCACCTCAAAAGAAAAGACAAAGAGCATTCATCTTTTCATCCGTACTGTAGTAAACCTTTGCACCGGCTAAATCCGATATAAGCCCAACATCTTTATATATTGTATATATAACACCTGTATTGAAAAGTGTATCCTTCGCTTGTTTGAGAGAAGCCTCATCGTTAAAACGCAGTTCTACACATTTATAACCTCTGCGATGGGAATTATAAACTGCATTTTCAACTGAAACTTTGAGTTGTTCTATTTCAACATTATTTATAAATGCATTTTCATAAACAAAATAGTTGTATTTTTTAGCAGTACACAAAGGGAGTGTTTGTTCAATGTTTCTATGCTCCAGAAGAATATCGTCTGTTGTTACATTAAAGAATGTATGGCGAAGAACCTGTGTTGCAGTTTTCGGGTCATCCCAGGTTACATCCACAAAATAACCTTCACCATCAAGAAGAACATAGTTCCACATATGACCGATATAGTTTTCGCCATCCTCTGTTGATTCACCTGTTACAAGGCGATTATCAATATTGAGTTTGCTTAAAAGATATTGGAACGCTCTCGCATATCCCTCACAAGACGCTTTTCCACCAACAATACAGCCATATGCAGTATTGGCGGTAGAACTTGTTTCAGGGCCAACATACACGCAATTTGTTACAAGGTAATCGTGAATATAGAGTTCCTTTTCATAAGCGGATGTGTATTTTTCTGCACCTTTAAGAATGGCAGAAGCCATTGTTTCCAATTCAGTTTTTTGCTTCTGATAGGTTTCTTTATCCAAGGCATAGCTCGGTTCAAAAAAGGTTTTCAAGCCCTCAGTGTACACTCTGCAAGTAAGCCCCAAACAGAAAAGATCTGGGTTATCATAAGAAAGCGCTGTAAATATTTTATTAAGATTTCCCGTAAGCATTTCGGGAATCTCTATTCTCTCAGGCATATCGTAAATACTTTTAAGAACAACAGTATAAATTGCTTGCTCTACTGCAGAAAGCTCATAGTAGCAATGCCTATAGTAACCTGAATCAATACCTGATGCAGGTGCTTCTAAATTCTCAAACTCTGCAGGTTTAAGGCTTGTGTCATATATAGCATAAAGAAGTGTACCGCTTACAGCTATTGCCACAAAAAAAACAACAACCAAGGCGGCAAGTATTTTAACCTTTTTATTATTCTTCATTATCAATCACCTTTTCGGAAACATATACCTTTAATTTCTCTTTTGATGTTTTAGGAATAAGATATTCTATTTTATTTTTATTCTCTGTATAATCCACAATGGAAATATCGCTTTTACAGTAATTTATAAGTTTAGAGAAAAGTGTATCAGCATAATTGAATTTTTCACTGTTGTAAAAACATTCAAATGCAGATACTATAATCTGAGCATTCAACCTTGAACATTCATAGCCTTTTTCAGTTTCACAGATATATTTCATATATTTAAAAACTTTTTCAGGGGCAATTGTATTTTCACCTCTTTTAAGCTCTAAAAACATATCGGGGGTATCATACTCAATATCTTTATTGACTTCAACAGTAATATCACCCAATGCTCTGAAAACAGATTTATAACCTGAATCGGTAAAAAGAGTATATCTGTCAATATCAACAGCCAAATTTTCTTCAACTGAAGATACCAATTCTTTTACACCCGTTGTGCTTAATATTTTTCCGTAAGTAAGTTGTGTTTGTTTATCTTTTTTTGTATGGTCGAAAGGAATAACTCTTACTGTCTTATCGCCCAAATTCACATCAACAAGATTTACAAATCGAGTTTCCTTACCGTCATCAGAAGTAACCGCAACAAGAAAAAGAGCATCACCATCATAAGTAACACTATCTGCTTTCTCAGTAGTGGGTGGCGGAGTTGTACTTTCTTCATCTGATTTAACAAAGATATTATTAAAATCATAATTCAAAGAACGCCACAGCAAAAATGTTGAAACCGAGCCCAGAAGAATTACAAAAGCAATAAATAAACATATTAAGGCAGTGGTTTTTCTTTTTTTATTTTTACGTTGCAAGTCAAAGCCGTATTTAGCCAAGCTAACACCTCGTTAATCGATTTATATACATACACATTAATTATACTAAACCAATATAAAAAAAACAATACCAAAAGAAAATTTCACATTTCCTTTTGGTATTGTTCATATTTGTTTTCCGTAGTGAGTAGGATTAAGTATTTTACCAACTCTGGGCACAAGGAAATCAATCCACCAATGGAACCATTTTCCTATTAAAATACATTTCAGTTTTTCTCCTACCTTTTTGGCTTTTTCATCCGTACCCGGAATATAACTTGGGTACATTTTGATTCTTTTGCTATTGAACTCAAACTTTAAAACTCTTTCCGCAACTGATGACAATGGTCTTATGTGCATAACAAGAGTATTACTTTTCTCCCAAAACGCATAAGAACGAACAGGCATTTTCAGTTCACCGATACAAACCTCGTCAAAACTTTCCTCACCATTCATAGAAATAAATATTCTATTTTTAAATCCACCATCTTCTTCCCATGAAAATGTGCAACCGTCTTCCGAAAACACAAACTTCAAATCATTCATATTACCGCCCCTGTCTTTAGCAAAAAAGACAATTGGCATAGGCAACACACTTATAGGAAATCCAATAAAATTTATAAATCTGCATTTTCTTAAAGCATATTTTTTCCCACTTATTGATTTTTCTATATCGGAGTGTTTTTTTACAATAATCTCTGATTTATCAGGTAAAGTTATTTTTTGAGCTTCATTATTTGAATCAGGCTCAATAAATGCCTCAGGCATATGTTTCCATACAACATTAAGAGTCTCCTGCAAGTCGCTGTGTTCAGAGGTCATAATTAAACAAGTGTTATAATCCTCAAAAGAAATAGCGTATTGGCAGAACATACCCTCAGCTCTATAAGTATTAGGCATACCTGCACATCGCCAGAAGCCACAACCGTAGCCTGCACTTGCATCAGGTTCTTTTTCGCTGACAGAGTTATCTGTAATATAACTTGTTGCCTCTTTTACCCACCATTCAGGTATTACCTGAATATCATTGTATTTACCCTTATCCTGATAACAAAGAATAAATTTTGCAATATCTTCGGTTTTGAGCATCAATCCCCAGCCACCTGCTTCAACCCCATCAGTAGAATGTTCCCAAAAAGGCACATCAATTCCAAGTGGTTCATAAAGTCGGGGCGTAAGGTAATCTGTAATTGATTCACCTAAAATTTTACAAAGCATTTTTGATGCTACATAGTAGTTATCGTTAATATAACGCCAACTCATACCCGGTTCAAAAATCCATTTTGCATTAACAAACAGCTTTAGCCAGTCATCACTTTTGCTGCCACGAATTGAAGTCTGTTTACCTGCTGTCATACACAAAAGATGTTGAATTGTAAGCTTTTCAAGATATTTGTCTTTTTTGGAACGCAATTCAGGAAAAACATCAACAAGCTTTGTACTTTTTGTTACTTTACCCTCATCCAAAGCGAAACCATATGCAGTTGCGAGAAAGCTTTTGCTTATGGAATAGACCATATGAGGAGTTTCAGCTGTAAGCGGATTGCTCCAAGCCTCACATGCTACTTTCCCATGCCGCAAAATCATCAAACTATGAATATTTATGCCGCGATATGACATTTCCTCGGTCATCTTTGCGATAACCGAGGAATCTATGCCTACCGATTCGGCACTTTTGGCTCTTTCAATTGATTTAGATTTTACCAAAACAAGTGCCTCCGTTTTTAAATCTTATTCAAAATCTTCGTAATCTTTAATATGCTCGGACTCGTAGCCTTTGTAGATATCAACGCTACGGATATGCCACTCTACAAAGCCATAGTCGTTTGCCATTCTATCAGCAGTATCTTTCCATTTTCTTGCAACATCTACTGTTTTTGCAAAAAGCTCCTCAACCTTTTCAGGACTCTGAAGGTCTGTTGATTTTGCTCCTGACTCCTGAACCATCTTCTTAATAGCACCGGGATTATCCATAACAGGACATGCACGAAGCATATTATCTGAGAAAGGCTGACGAGCCTTATATGCCATAAATATCGGGCTCTTAAGTGCATCAAGAACATGCTTGTCTTTGTCTTTAATATTAACATTGGAATAATGTGCAAATACACAAGGCTCGCAGTCACCGTTTGCGCTGATGTGGAAATACTGTTTACCACCGGCAACGCATCCGCCAACATATTCACCATCATTAAAGAAGTCAATTGTGAACATGGGTTTAACTTCTTTAAATCTCCATTTACGAATTTGATTATACATCATTTCACGTTGTTCTGCAGTAGCCATAAGTTCAGGAGTTGAACCGCAACCGACAGGAACAAAAGTGAAATACCAAGCGAAAAGAACACCTTGTGAAATAAGGAAATCTGCATATTCATCGGAAGCAATAACATCCGCATTGAGTTTTGTATAGCAAAGAGAAGAACCGAAAGGAATACCGCGTTTTTTGAGACGCTCCATAGCAGAAATAACTGCTTTATATGTGCCTTTTCCACGACGGGCATCAGTTGTTTCCTCATTACCCTCTATTGAGATAGTGAGGAACATATTACCTACTTTTTTGAGTTCATCTGCAAATGCATCATCACAGAGAGTTCCGTTTGTAAAGGTAATAAAAAGGCAATCCGGATTCTCTTTACAAATACGAAGAAGGTCTTTTTTACGAACTAAAGGTTCGCCACCTGTATAAAGGTAAACATATGTACCAAGTTCTTTCCCCTCTTGGATAACCTTATTTATATCGTCATAAGTCATCTGAAGGTGGTTGCCGTACTGTGCTGCCCAACAACCTGTACATTTAAGATTACATGCAGTTGTAACGTCAATAAGAATCGCCCAAGGAATATTGCAGCCATGTTCTTTCATTGCTGCAAGTCTTCTGTCATAACTTTTAATAACACTATTAATAAACGGGGGAATAAGTTTTTGAATAACATTAGGATCTGTATCCATAACTATTCTTTTTATAAGAGTTGCCCATTCATTCCCCGGTCTTGAAAGTCTATCTTTGAGGCCTCTCAATACCTTATGATGAATTTCCTCTTTAACTAACTTATCACCAAAATCAATAAGCTTGAAAAGATTCCTGTCATAATCCTTTCTTACATATTTGATTACTTCCCTAACAATAAAAGCAACTGCTTTTTGTTTTAACGCCATTTTCAAATCCCTCTCTGTTACCAATTCAATCTCCACTCTTCTGTTTGCTCACCTTCAAAAGTAGCTGAACCACTTATTGAACCTTTATGAGCTGAGCCATCTATATGGAGCGGTATTTTATAATTTGCATAGGTCACATAACCTTCTGCATTTATTCTGAGTTCAATACTTGAACCCTTATAAACAATATCTGCTGAATCAACTTCCATAAAACTTATATCAAAGTTTGCCACATCAAGATAACCAACAGAGGCAGCGTTATGCGTTGGAACATCATACATTCCCACACTTTCTTCAACAAGTTCTATTTTTATAATATATTCGTTTCCTGTTTGTTGTACTGTTGCCGACCGGACACCACTTTCACTTAAAGAAAATGCATTTCTTTTCGGAAGGATAATCGGTACAGTTTCGCCCTCGGAATTAACAGCTTTACCATTCTGATAAACAAGTGTTTCTTCCACAGGTTTTACAACCCAACCTAACATTAAATCAACAACGCTTCGAACAATTCCACCTGCGCTACATTCAGTAACCTTAGCCGTAAAGCCTTCCGAATGGTTTACTGTTAAATTTCCCGTATAAGCTTTTGTTTTATTAACTGCATCCTTTGCCTTGGAAATTATCTGCGCCCTGCTCCAATCTGATGGGTCTGCAAGGGAAGTCTCATTCTGAGCATTATTCTGATTGTTATTTTGATTGTTATTTTGATTGTTATTCTGAACTACAACAGTATTATTTGTGTTTTTTCCATCGGATAAGTTATTATCTTTCTCAACCTTTTCTGTAATTTCTTGTTTTTCTGTGGGCGCAAATGTTAATCCCGGCTTATATACTATCGTCGTGTTGATATTACCGTTATTTTTATTATCATTCTTATTAACCACAAAATAACCAATTACAACAGATACACTTATAATAATTATCCCTAATACGAATAGAACATATTTTATAATTTTCAAACCAGTGCTCGTATCTTGCTTTATCACATCCACCACCAATAAAAAAAACTTAACTCCATCATTCTAAACTAACGATGTTAAGATTATGTTAAAATTATATTATTACTGTAAACTCAGTACCTTTACTTACCTCGCTTGTAACCTTAATCTCTCCTTCAAGCAAATTTATAACCTGCTTAACCAAAGCAAGACCTAATCCATTCCCCTCTTGTGAATGGGAAGAATCCCCCTGATAAAACTTTTCAAAACAATGTTTTTGGGTTTCTTTTGACATTCCGCAACCATTGTCAGATATTCTTACAACAGTCTTACCGCTTTCTTTATTTAAAAAAACACTAATTTCCCCACCAAAGCCCGTATATTTAACAGCATTAGAAATAAGATTATTCCATACAATTTCCAAAAGAGCTTTATCGTTTTTAATAAGAACATCCTCTAACTGCACATTTATATTCAGATTTTTCTCATCAAATTTATCTTCAAAAGAAAGAATGCAATAACGGATTTGTTCATCCAGAGAATATTCTTCTTTTTGAATAATTCCTTGATTTTCAATCTTATTAAGTTTAAGAATATTAGTTACAAGGTTTGTTAAAGTAGTGATTGCTTCAGAAAGTCTGTAAGTATATTCACTTCTTTTTTCTGCAGATAAATCTTTGTTTTGCAATAAATCCGCATACCCCTGAATAACACTCAACGGTGTTTTTATTTCGTGTGATACATCAGCAACGAAATTATTCCGCATATTTTCAAGTGAAGAAATTTCTGTAAGCATTTTATTAAAATTCAAAGCAAGGTAATCGGTTTCACTTTTCGGCTTATTAAAATATATTGGAACCCTTACATTCAAATCACCCTTTGCAACCCTATTGGCAACATCACAAACCACTTTGATTTTGTCATAATAAACTCGTCCTTTCACGAAATATATCAGAATTGTAGAAACAGTACAACTAAACAAAAGATACAAAGCACCAACCAAAGCAATTGTTGATTTCTCAAACCCCTTATCAATCACATTAACCAAAATCAATACCAAAAAAGTACCATTCAACGCAACGATAAAAAACACTGCAAAAAACTCAACAATAAAATTTCTTAATCTGCTAGCGAAAGTTTTTTCGTTTTTGTCAAATCTCATACAAGAATCACCGCCTTATAACCAAGACCATGAACGGTTACTATTTCAACATCCTTACAAGCAGCAAGTTTACCACGGAGTTTGGTTATAAAAACATCAACTGTTCGTGGAGAGCTTTCGCTCTCAAAGCCCCAGAACTCATCCATAAGCTGAGTTCTTGTAAAAGTTCTTTTGGGGTATGACAAAAGTTTAAACAAAACATTAAACTCTTTCACTGTCAGTTGCAGATTCTCTGCTTTATGGTAAGCTGAACATTCAACAGAATCCAACACTAAATCTCCAACAACAATTTTGCTTTTATTTGATATATTGGCTCTTTTTAAAATTGCCTCTATTCTGAAAACAAGTTCTTTCATTACAACAGGCTTAACGATATAATCATCAATACCCATTCTATACCCCTTTTCTTTTGATTGAAAATCATCTCTTGCAGTCAAAAAAATGAATGGTATATCTTTACTGATAGCACGCACCTGCTCAGCGAATTCAAACCCGTCTACGTCCTTCATCATTATATCCGAGATAATCATATCAAATGATAATTTTTCCATTTGTGAGAGCGCTTCACAAACACCGGTACACCCAACAACATTATAACCCATACCGGTAAGATATGAACACACAATACGATTAAACTGAACATCGTCTTCAACAAGTAAAATGCAAACCATTTTATAACCTCCGACAGAAAAATACAACTAAATAACTATATAACTCTATAACTATTTTATATTAATAATATTAACATTTTGTTAAAACGGGGTCAAATAAATAACTCCAAAGAACTTTATGTGTTCTTTGGAGTTTTGCTTGACTTTATTACCTTTTCAACAGGTAATTGAGCAAGAGTTATCGCAAGGAATACAAGAGCGCAACCGAAGATTTCGCTTCCTGTCAATCTTTCGCCAAAAAAGGCACCCGCCAATGCAGCAAAAACAGATTCAAGGCTCATTAAAAGACTTGCAACTGTTGGGTTAAGATTTTTCTGTGCAACAATCTGAAGAGTAAATGCAATGCCCGAAGACATAACACCTGCATAGAAAATAGAAAACCAAGCTCTTGAAATTGCCTCAGGGTCAGGATTTTCAAAAAGAAACATTCCTATTGCAGAAACCACTGCCGAAACAAAAAACTGAACAAGTGAAAGTCTTACACCATCAACCGACTGAACAAAATGGTCAACAATCATAATTTGCAGAGCAAAAAGAAACGCGCATAGTATAAGAAGAACATCTCCCATACTTATACTCCCCGCCTCTGTTACGCAAAGAAAATACATACCACAGGTTGCAATAACTATACAAATCCAAAGTATAGGTTTAACCTTTCTTTTAAGGAACAAGCCTAAAAGCGGAACGATAAGAATATAAAGGGTTGTTAAAAAGCCTGCTTTGCCAACACTTGAATACATAATTCCGTACTGTTGCACCAAAGATGCAAGGCAAACAGAGCTACCGCAAAGAAGTCCGCCAACAATCAGTCTTTTTGAAAAAAATGTTTTATTTTCATTATTAGGTCCGTTGCCGATAGTTTTTTTATTCCGTTTCATTATGGCTAATGAAACAGGTGTAAGAACAACTACTGCAAGGCAAGACCTCAAACACAAAAAAGTAAAATTGCCGATTTCTTCAAGACCCTTGCTCTGAGCAACAAAAGCAGTACCCCAGATAAATGCGGCAATAGTTAAAAGCAAAGATGAAGCTAATGCTTTGGATTTAGTGACTTTTTCTTCCATAGATACCTCTGTTGCTTTATACAAGGCTTTGCCTTACAAGCCGCGCTCTTAATTTATCTCTTTCAATTCTATCCAAGGGTCTGTCAACAGAAAGAGAAATTGTTGCAGGTTGCATATGAATCATAAGAGCTTCAATCTGTGCGCAATCCATATTGATTATACCTTTAACCGCACCAAGTCGAACAAGGGAAATCAGTTCCATAAACTCGCTTGTATCAATCATTCTTGCATATTTCAAAACACCATAAGCCCTGAAAATTCTATCTTCCGTAACGGGTGCTTTAAAAATTTCTTCCCTTGCAACTCTTTCCTGAGCCGCAATTTGAAGAGCAATCGACTTAAGATTTTCGATTGCCGCCTTTTCGGAAATGCCAAGAGTTATGGTATTGCTCAAACGGAACAAGTCACCCTTTGCCGCCGCACCTTCACCATAAGAACCGCGAAGAGAAAGACCTAACTTTGAAACAGTTGTTATGAGCTTTGTAATCTGAGAAGAGGTTACAAGTGCAGGAAGATGAAGAACTACCGATGCTTTCATTCCTGTTCCTAAAGCGGTTGGGTCCTGGGTAAGATAACCAAGTCTTTCATCAAAAGCAAACTGAAGCTTTTCGCTTAACTGACTATCAATTTTATCAGCAGTTCTGTATGCCTCATCAAGAGCAAAACCTGCATACATAACCTGAAGACGAATATGGTCTTCCTCATTAAGCATAACACTGACCGCTTCATCATCTGTAAGAAGAAGCGCTCTGCCATCACGGGAAGAAGCAAACTCAGGACTGACCAAATGCCTTTCTGCAAGAGAAACAACCTCTGCTTGCGAAAGAGTCTTCATTTCATAATAGTTGAAAGAATAATCCCTTATATCTTCCGTTGCGTTCTTTACAACTGAATTAACTTTCAATTTTTCTTGCATTGAAAGACTTGCAGGAAAGGAAAACTGCTTGATGTTACGGGCAAGGTGAATGCTTGTACTGATAACAACATCATTCTGAGCACCTGTACCCAAATACCATTTTGCACTCATTGATTCTCCCCTCCTGCCATTAATATTGAATTAATTTCGTCACGGATTTTAACGGCAGATTCAAAATTCTGCTCACGAACTGCTTCTTCCAATTGTTCTTTCAGACCTTCTAATCTGTTGGAAGCGTTATTAAAGCCCGTGGGTTTTTTACCCATATGAGTACCTTTACCGTGAATGCGTTGTATTGACGGAAGAAGCTTATCATAGAAAGCAGTATAACACTCTGCACAACCCATTTTTCCGTCCTTTGCAATTTCTTCAAAGCTTTTATTGCAGAAAGGACAACGAATTGTATTAGAGGAATGCTCCCCCTTCAAAAGAAATTCACTAAAGAAATCAGAAAAGCCTAATCCAAAGCCTGAAAAAGCTTCGCCATAACCTAAAGAACGGGCACAATCCGAGCAAAGATGCACCTCTGCCGCTCTACCGTTTATAATACGCTTCATATGCATATTCGCTTCATTTTTGTTGCAATGCTGACAAAGCATAACATTCACCTCATTATTTCAGAGTTAAATACTGATTTTCATTTAATTATACGACAATTTTATTAACAATTCAATAACTGTCGTCATCAAAATCCTCAAAATCGTCAAAAATATAATCAAAATCCTCTGCATATTCATAATCATAGTCATCTGCTACCAAATCACGAAAGTCTGCAGGATTATGTTTTTTATATTTATCGTAATCAAAGCTGAAACCCACTTCTAATCCCTCCTCAATATATTTATTTCGGTTTTATTCTTTTCATTAAATAAATATATATTCTCTTTGTAACAAAAAAATCAGAAAATCATATTATGCATTGAAAGGGGGTTAAGAAAATGGGTTGCCTTTTCAATAATGGTAATAACTGCACATGGATTATCATCCTTATAATCCTTGTTTTGTTCTGCGGTAATGGTAACGGCTGTGGTTGTGATTCTTACAACGGTCGTGGTAATGATTGCGGTTGCAATAACTGTGGTTGCTGCTAAAATTTAAAAAATCCACCTCTTGCTTGAAGATTCAAGCAAGAGGTGAATACATTTTTATGTCAACACGCTAAATATTACGGAAAATACACCTAGCACCATAAGCCCTGCCATAACAAAGCAAACGACTCTTTTCATTTTATCTGAAAACATTATTCAATACCAAGGAGAGCTTTAACGCTTTCGGAAATAACCGAAAGTTTATTCTCTGCTTCCTCTCTTGAAGATGCTTTTGCAGTAATATAAATTTTGATTTTAGGCTCTGTACCTGAAGGTCTTACAATTACTGCATCACCGCTTTCCATTCTGTAAGAAAGCACATTCGATTTTGGAAGACCTGTTTCGCCATCAGTTGTGATACCTGTTTTATAGTCGCCAACCCAGACAACCTTGCTACCGTTGATTTCCTTTGGTGGCTCATTACGAAGGGCATCCATCATATCTGCCATTTTCTGCATGCCTGCTGCACCCTCGAAAGCATAGTTATCAAGCTGATTGAAGAAATAGCCGTATTTTTCATAAACACTGTTCATAAACTGCCAGAGTGTAATCCCCTGTGCTTTGTAAAACGCTGCCATTTCGCAGATAATCATTGCAGCATTAACGCCATCCTTGTCACGGGCATGAGCGCCTGTAAGGTAGCCATAACTCTCTTCAAGACCGAGAACATATCTGTCTGCTTCGCCCTTTTCGTCAAGCTCTGTAACAAGCTCGCCAATATATTTAAAGCCAGTAAGAAGGTCTGCCATTTCTGCACCATATTCTTTACAGATTGCAGAAATAAGAGGTGTTGTAACAATTGTTTTAACAACAACAGGGTTCTCGGGAAGCTTACCCTTTTCCTTAAGTTGAGAAAGAAGGTATTCGCAAAGCATTGCGCCAACCTCATTACCTGTCATAAGCTTATATTCCCCGTTATCACGAACTGCAATACCAACACGGTCACAGTCAGGGTCAGTTGCAAGCATAAGGTCTGCAGGGAATTCCTCTGTCATTTTAAGACCTTCCTCAAATACCTGACGAATTTCAGGGTTGGGGTAAGGACAGGTTGGGAAATTACCATCGGGCTTTTCCTGAATTTTAACAACTCTTAAATCCTCAACACCTAATTTTTTAAGAACACGACGAACAGGCTTGTTACCTGTGCCGTTAAGAGGTGTATAAAGAACTTTAAGACCTGATTTTTTAACAACATCGGGATTTATTGAGCACTTAAGAACCTGCTCAATAAATTCATCCTTAAGCCAATCTTCAATATAGTCAACCATATCTTCTGCAAGGGCATCTTCAAAGCTCATACGCTTAACACCGTCAAACATATCAACCTTTTTCATATAATCATAGGTTTTTGCAGCACCCTCATCAGTAATCTGGAAGCCTCTGTAATCATAGCATTTGAAGCCATTGTATTTTGAGGGGTTATGGCTTGCGGTAAGCACAATACCTGAAGAACAACCAAGTCTTCTTACGGCGAAAGAAAGCATAGGTGTGGGCATAAGCTCAGGATAAATATAAACTTTAATGCCGTTTGCCGCAAGAACACATGCGGCACACTCTGCAAAAACATCAGATTTTATACGAGAGTCATAAGCAATTGCAACGCTGGGCTCATCGAACGCTTCGTTAAGATAGTCTGCAAGACCCTGGGTTGCCTGAGCAACTGTATAAACATTCATTCTGTTTGTACCTGCGCCGATAACACCACGAAGACCGCCTGTACCGAACTCAAGATTTTTATAAAATCTGTCAAGTATTGCTTCCTCATCGCCCTCAATTGATTTGAGTTCATCCTGCAAATCGCTATCGAGAACTGCTTTTTCTTTCCATATAGAGTAAAGAGCTTTTATATCATTCATAGAAATCTCTCCTTAATTAAAATTCATTTACCTTTAAAGTATACCATTATTATTTTATAAAATCAATTATCTTATAAAATTGGTACGGATTTTCTTCTCCCCTGCGGGTCTGTCAACACCATTTTCTTTTCCAAGTTCAATGCACTTAAGAAGCCAAGCCATATTTTTGCCGAGAGTTCTCATAATCTGAAGTCCCTCTTCATCCTTGAGAACATCTTCTGCCTTTGCACCATGAACCATATTCCAATAGCCCGAAGAAACAATTGGCATATTGTTAATAGTAAAATATTTATTGAGAACATCAAAAGCGGCAGTTGAACCTGCGCGACGGCAACTGAGAATTGCGGCAGCAGGCTTGTATTTAAACTTTCTGCCACCTGCATAAAAGGCTCTGTCAAGCACCGCACAAATAGTACCTGATGGTGCAGCATAGTGAACAGGCGAACCGAAAACAATACCGTCTGCCCCGGCAGCCTTATCAATAAGAGTATTGGCAATATCGTCTGTAAATACACAATAGCCATCATTATTCACACACCCTGCACAACCGATGCAACCTCTTACAGGCTTATTACCAAGCCAGAAGATTTCTGAATCAATCTCCTGTGCAGCAAGTTCTTTTTCAATCTCGCAAAGCGCGGTATAAGTGCAACCCTTTTCGTGCGGTCCACCATTTACAAGCAAAACTTTCATTTATATACCTCTTTCAATTATGTTTAATATATCACTCGGACTATCTACAATATATTCGGGATTAAGGCTTTCTAAAACCTTTTTATCACGAAATCCCCAGGTTACTGCTATACAAGGAAGACCTGCATTTTTGCTTGTTATAACATCAACCTCTGAATCCCCTATGTAAACAGCATCTTTTATTTCTGCACCCATTTCTTTAATAGCATCAAAAACACCTTCAGGCTCAGGCTTTCTTGGTACGCCCGCTCTTTCACCATAGGCACAATCGTAAAGATTGCTGAAATAGTCCTCCATTAAAGTTTTCACGGCAAAATCTGCTTTATTGGAAACCACTGCAATTTTAATACCCTTTGATTTTAAATTTTTCATTAAACTAATAATTCCATCATAAGGCTTTGTAAGAATTGCAGAATGGTCTTTGTAATATTCTTTGAAATCTGAAAAGCATTTATCAACTGTTTCTAAGGGAGAATTTTCCGGTACAGAGCGTTCTATCAGAAGACGAATACCATTACCAACAAATGAACGGATTTCTTCCGTTGTTCGCTTTGGTAAAGCATTCTTTTCCAAGGCGTAGTTTACACTATCCCGTAAATCACCAAGAGTATCTAAAAGTGTGCCATCAAGGTCAAAAACAACTGAATTATACTTCATCCTCAGGACACTCCAAATCAACAACTGTGTAGCTTCTGTTAAGAGCAGGTAAAATTTTATCTTTCAAGTCTGAAGTTGAGAACTTTACAGTTGCGGTATTAACACAAGGGTGACAAGCAAAATAATCATCCTTGAAAACATTTTTCTCAATGAGAAGCTCAACATTCTTCTCTTTATCGAACATCAGAGAAAGAACAGTCAATGAACCGGGTGAAACATTGAGAAGCTCTTCCATCTTCTCCCCACTACCGAATGAAAGGCGGGAAGAATTTATCTGAGAAGAAAGATATTTGGTTTTAAAGGGCATATCACCGGGTATAAGAAGCAAATAAAACTTTGTCTGCTGACGGTTGCAAAGAAGAAGATTTTTGCAGATTTTTGCATCAATAATCTTTTCAACACCCTCGCAAAGCTCAATTGTTGCAGCCTCATCATGCTCAGCTCTTATGTATTCCACTCCGTTTTCTTCAAGAAAAATATAGCTCTGCATTTCCTTTTCTGTTGCAGTTGTTTCGGGGTGAGTTGTAAATGTTTTTTCGTTGATATACATAGTTTTCTCCGTATTAATACTTACATTTGATTTTACGTGTATTACTGTTATAGCTTGCAGATTTACCGTAATAGGCTTTTACTCGGTATTGGTAGGTTTTTCCCCTTTTGGTTTTTTTATCAAGATACTTAACCTTGGCATTACCCTTAACGGTTTTAATCTTTTTCCATTCACCGGATGAAGCTTTACGGTAAACATAATAACCGGATGATCCTGTTATCTTGTTCCATTCAAGCTGTATTCCGCTTTTCTTATTTGTTGCAGAAATTTTAGGTGCTTTAAGTCTTCTGATGCTTAAGCCCTTTGTATCATAATGTGATTTTGTTGAACCACTGTAAGCACAAACGGAATAATAGTAGCTTGTGCCACTTTTGGCTTTTTTATCGAGGTAATACAACTTACTTGTTTTTCCGAGTTGTTTCCATTTTCCACCCTTGGTTTTACGATAAACAATGTAACCACTTGCACCTTTTACCTTTTTCCATTTCACTTGAATACCGCTTGAGGTGTTGGAAACTGATGAAAGCTTAGGGTCAGAAAGTCGTTTTATAGAAAGTGTATTTGAATTATCTGTTGTAACAGCCGGGTTTTTAGCTTTAACAGCATAGTAGTATTTAGTGCCGGATTTTGCAGTTTTATCTACAAAAGATGTTTTGCTTATAGATTCAAGAAGCTTCCACGAGCCACCCTTTACTTTACGATAAACTCTGTAAGTATCCGCACCGGAAACTTTGCCCCAGGTAATTTTCACACCACTTGATGCATTAGAAATCTTTGAAAGCTTTGGCACTTTAATAAATGCATCAACAAAATTCAAATCATAATCTTTCGCATATTTTTCTGCGGTAGAACCTTTAGCACCCCAAACAGCAAAATCCTCTATAGGATATGACATCAATTCCGATTCAATCCAGCCAAAAGCCTCCATCCCTATGGATACAACACTTTCAGGTATTTCAACGTGTTTGAGTTTTTGGCAATTTAAGAATGCACCACTATAGACATTTTTCAAACCATTATTCAGTTTAACCGAAGAAAGATTTGCACAATTATAGAACGCTCTGTAGCCTATACTGGTCACACGACTTGGTATTTTTATTGATTTAAGGCTTTCGCACTGAAAGAAGGTCCAATCCCCTATACTTGTTACTTTGTTGGGAATTTTAAGGGATTTAAGTTTTTCACAACCACAAAAAGCACTTCCACCAATATTCACTACACTGTTGGGAATTATGATAGATGTAAGATTTATGCAATATAAGAAAGCACTTTTACCAATGGATGTTACACCATCAGGAATCTCGTATTTCTTATTCGTTTTTCCCTCAGGATACTTAATCAACTCAGTTTTATCTTTATTGAATAACACACCATTATCTGATGAATAAAACTTATTACTGCTATCGACTTTTATGCCTGTCATCTTTGCGCAACAACCAAAAGCTTCTTCACCTATACTTGTTACACCTGCAGGAATAGTGATTGAGGTAATACTATCACAACCATAGAAAGCCATTTCACCTATTTTGGTTACAACTTCAGGAATTTTTATTGATTCGAGACCTGCACAATAAGCAAATGTATAATCCCTTATCCTTGTTATGCTATCGGGAATTACTATTGATGTAAGGCTTGTGCAATCTGCGAAAGCCCAAGTACCTATGCTTGTTACACTATCAGGAATAATTATCGATGTAAGACTTCTGCAACAAGAGAAAGCATCACTGCCTATGCTTGTTACGCTATCAGGAATAGTTATTGAAGTAAGACCTTCACAATACGAGAAAACATCATTACCTATTCTTGTTATACTATCAGGGATTTCAACTGATGTAAGCCCTACACATTTATAGAAAGCGCCATCTCCTATACGTTTTACACTTTCAGGGATTTTAATTGATGTAAAGCTTATACAATAAGAGAAAGCAGAAGCACCTATGCTTGTTACACTATTTGGAATATTAACTGAAGGAAGGCCTGTGCATTTATAGAAAGCAGAATCCCCTATACTTGTTACACTATCAGGGATTTCAATTGATGCAAGACCTCTGCAATAAGAAAAAGCACCATTACCTATGCTTGTTACGCTATCAGGAATTGTAACTGATGTAAGGCTTCTGCAATAAGAGAAAGCCTCATTACCCAAGCTTTTTACACTATCGGGAATTTTAACTGATGTAAGGCTTGTGCATTTATAAAAAGCGTATTCACTTATACTTTTTATACTGTCAGGGATTGTGATTGATGTAAGGCTTATGCATTTATAGAAAACAGAATCACCTATACTTGTTACACTATCAGGGATTTTAACTGATGTAAGACCTGTACATTTATAGAAAGCAGAAGAACCAATACTTGTTACGCTATCAGGAATAGTTATTGAAGTAAGACCTCTGCAACGAGAAAAAGCAGAAGCCCCTATACTTGTTACACTACGAGGAATTTTAATTGATGTTAGGCTTGTGCATCCATAAAAAGCAACATCACCTATACTTGTTACGCTTTTAGGAATAGTAATTGAAGTAAGAGCACTACAACGAGAGAAAGAAGAATTACCTATACTTGTTACACTATCCGGGATGGTAACTGATTTAAGGTTTGTGCACTTATAGAAAGCAACATCACCTATACTTGTAATTCCTTGTTTTATAACAACAGTTTTAATTTTTTTTCGTGATTTGCACCAGGGGGCATTTGAATTAACATAATCTGTCATATCACCTGTACCGCTTATGGTAAGTACACCCTTTTTGTTCAATGACCATTTAAGTTTTTCACCGCAAGTACCACTGCTTGCCGCACTTGTTTCAACAGCAAAAAGCCCGCTATAATCAATTTCATTCAGCCCTACATATGCAGAGCTGAAAACAATTGTTAATGCAAGAAAAATTGATAAACTGCTTTTCAAAAGTTTTTTCATAAAATCTACTCCGAATTTTTAATAAAGATTAAGTGTCTTCTCCGCTGCTTCTCTCAGGCAGAAGCCTGTGAGGATTGTGCCGTCGGAATTATATTTTTCTGTTAAGACCTTGAGAATGTTATAATTCTCTTCTGACGGACTTGCCCATTGATTATAAATTGCATCAAGCACATCACAGCACATTGAGAATTTCTTTACCCATTTTGCCATTTCCTTGAAAAGCTCAACGCTTGTGTCTTCAAGCATTCCAAGGCACTTTCTCATATTAGTGTTATATTCCTTGAACTCTGCAAGGGCATCCTCTGTTCTGCCTTTTGAAAGAAGGAAATTGATATGAGAAAGCTTTTCACTCATAAATGCAGAACTGTATTTTGAAAGGCAGGAAACACCTAAATGGTCTGCAAAGTACCCAAACAATTCCGCCTTGTCGCCCAAAATTTCTTTGTGAGCATTCTTGAGAGAATTATCAGGATTATAGCAAACGGGATTCCATAAATAATCTGCAATTGTCATAAGTGGAATCTTTGAGCATTCTGCGTATTCCATAACATTGGAAATAAGGCCCTCGCAAGATTTATAAAGGTCTTTGTCTCTGCCCATTACTGCACCAAGGTGCATCTCCTGAAACATTTCGCAGTCATTAACGGGGAAATTATCCCAGAAAAGAGGCTTATGGTTTGTTGAACGGAAAAGCTCGTCAGATTCCCTTACTGTTAAAACTCTTGAACAGATTTCTGCACCCGTCCAGAACATTTTAACATCAGTTGGGATTCCCTTTCCGAATTTAGAAATATAATAGCCCTTTTCGTCGCCACTATATTGTGTCGGGCAAACTGTAAGGTTAATTTTCGAGTCAATTTCTTTCAGTGCTTTATATGTTTTGTTAATAAGATAAATATGCGCATCAACAATGCCGTCAAACTGCGCCTTATCCTCCTCATACTGAAATTCCCAGGGAATATCATCAAGAAGAAGACCAAAGGTTCTTACCCCGATATCATAAATGCTTTTAATTTTTGCAATAAGACAATCAAAATCCTCTTCGGATGTATATTTATAAGTAAGTCCCGGGCCGATATTCCAAGCAAAGTCAAGTTGATTTTCGGTTGCAAAATCAAAAAGATTCTTAAGTTCATTGAGTTCATTTTCAGGGTAAAGCTCACGCCATTTTTCACGGTGGTAAATATCGTCTTTAGGAGCATAGTAGAAAGTGTTCATTCCGTATTTTGCCATAAGTTGCATAACTGAAAGTCTTTTTTCATTACTCCATGTTTTACCGTAAAAGCCTTCAATATAACCACGGGTTTCAAAAAGAGGGTAATCTTCTAAGTCACCCGTTTTAAGCTCGTCATTTTCAATAAGCTTGCACAGGGTGTGAACACCTCTGAAAGCACCACGCTCTGAAGATGCCTCTATAATTGCTTTATCTTCTGAAATTGTAATAAAATATTTCTCATTTGTAAGGCGAGAAAGCTCGTCTATATATGTAGTTTTTTTACTATCGGAAATTCTGATTTCAACATTAAAACTTCCGTCTGTTTTTATATCATAAGAATGGAAAATATTTTTTGCCGTATCTTTATAATCACCTGAAACACAAACTGCTTCAGTTTTAATTTTATTGCCATTCAAATTATTTTTCCGAGGTATTGGGTAAATCATAAATGCTTTATCTCCTCTTTATATTTCTCAACAAACTTGTTGTTAATTTCGTCTCCACCATCAACATTGGAGCTTGCAAAATGCTCGGGCACAAAGCCTTTTTTTGCACAAATATCAACTGCTTCTGCCACAACTGCATTAAGTATCAATGCACCGCTAATTGTTGAAGTCGGACAGATTTTACCATCAACTCCATCTACCTCAACACAGGCATCGCCAACGCAACCAAAGTTATCTAAAACAACATCCGCAATTTCACAAAGTCTTTTACCGCTTTTGTGACGGGACGCCCCTGAATATGTATGCTCTAAGTTAGTAAGTGCAACTGTTTTTACGCCTTTTTCTTTGCAAAGAAGCGCCATATCTACTATTACACCGTTTCTTCCCGAATTGGAAATAATAACGATAACATCATTTTCTTTTATTCCGTATTCACTAAAAAGTTTTTCTGCAACGCCCTCTACCCTTTCGGCAATTGTGCTTCCGGAAGCAGAAATATGAAGCATTAATGGTGGATTTAAAATCGGTTGAATTTTAACAAGTCCGCCTGCTCTGTAAAAAAGCTCTTCCGAGAGCATATGGGAATGTCCTGTTCCGAAAAGGAATATTTTTCTGTTATTTATGAGCGCATCGCTGAAAAGCTCTGCAGTTTTTTCGATTTTCTCTGCACCCTCTGTTGCAATTTTCCCGATTATTTCCTGATTAATTTTTATATATTCAAGATACTTTTTCATTGCATTTCCCTCGCGATTTTCAAAGCGCTTTCTTCGGGTGGTAAAGTAAGAAGTTCTATTTTCAAGTCCGAATGAAACTCCTTGATATCTTCAATAAATGAATTTCTGAATAGTTCATTATTCTGAAAAACTCCGCCATAAAGAGAAAGCAAGGTACAATTTTTAATTTCGTTGAGAAGAGCAAGAACTGTTTTTGAAAAATAATGTGCTTCGTTAAGAACTACTGTTTTCGCAACAAAATCTCCATTTGCTATCTCCCCTACCATTTGAGAAAAACCTGCAAGAATATCTTTGGTAGCTTCAGGAGAATAGATTTTATCAATCGCTTTTCTTAAATCATCCACATCAAAATAATCCTGAGCCGCTTTCACAAGTGGTGTTATCTGCCCTTCGTCATAAAGCATTGCACATGCCTTAAGGGAATTAACAGCAATTGAATATGCCGAGCCTTCATCACCAAAAATATGGCCCCAACCGCCTTTGGTTTTAACGTTTCCGTTCTCGTCAATTCCTGCAACAATTGAGCCTGTACCACATATAGCAACAACACGGCATTCATCCTCTCCTGAGGATGCAAGGGCTACATAAACATCGCTGTTCATACCAAGCTTTTTTGATTTTATAATGCCGTTGCAAAGATTATTTATAGTTTCTTCATCTGCTTTATTATCTAAAGCAGAGCAACCTATAAAAGCACCTTCGAATTCAATTTCTCCAATATTTTTATAAATATCATTTATAACATTTGTGAGGTTTTCTCGTGCTTTTTCCATCCCTACCGAATAGAAATTCATACTTTTACCAACAGACTTAACGAGAACTTTTCCGTTTTCGTCAGAAACCACAGCAGTAGTTCTTGTTCCGCCGCCGTCAATACCAAGATAATATTTCACAAGAAAACCTCCTTTACTTTAATTTTAGTCTTTAATACCAAGTTCCTTTGCCATTTCAACAAAGCCGTTCATAACAGATGAACCTGTTTTACAACCAAGAGAAATAAGCTCGTGGTAATGATTCATGGGGTCGCCCATTGTATAGTCGTTATCGGGAACAATGTAGCCTATTGCATCATTTGCAAGGCCGAAAACAATTGTTTCTTCACCAAATATTTCGCGAAGTGACGGAATACCAAAATCCGTATGAGTAACAGAGCCATCTGCATAAAGAGATGCGCCACCTGTTAACAAATCACAACAGAACTCACCGGGAACCATAGCAATTTTAAGCTCATCACCAAGCTCCATATAACCGATTTCAGAATAAACCGCATACTGCTTTTTATCTTCAACAAGAACCTTATAGTTTGCAAGCTTAAGCTTACCTGCCGCTGCCATAAGATTGTTCATTATGGGGATTTTAACCTCTTTGATTCTGATATTGAGAATGGGCTTAACCTTTTTCTCTTCAACAGGCTTCCAATCCTTACACCAAAGAGTATATTCCCCACCATTCTGGGCAGAATTTGCAGATTCCTCTGCAATCTCTTTTTCGTCATAAAGAAGCTTATCTTTTTTTATTTCATCAAGAGTTTTTGTAAGAGCAAGGGTAATTCTACCTATTTCTCTGCCAAAGCGCACTGACATTTCGTACCTGTGGTTAAGCTTAACTCCGTCATTTGTAACGCCACAAGCCATATAAATAGCACAGATTGCACCGTTAAAGAACATAAAGTTATATCCCGCTTTATTTATTATCTCACCCATATAATAAACATATTCACCACAAAGGCGACGACCCGAGCCCTCTTCACCCTTTACTGCGAGACCTGCAACATCAGGATGAGCAGGAAGATTCACGATAATTGTAGGTGTTTTACTCTTATCATCAGGTGTAAAGGTAAGTCTTGTAATATCTGTTACAATACTTGGTGCAGAAGGTCTGTTTTTGTTTTTGAAATAATCCTCTGTAATATCTTTTTGAGCAACAGTAAGCACACCCGTTGTCATATCCTTTACTGCATTTATAAGAGCATCACTGACACCATTATATAAAAATCTCATATACTGCTCGTCTGCACCGCGCTCGAGTGCGCCCTTACCTGTATATTTTCTCTTAAGATTTCTGAAAAGCTTTGAGGGAAACTCTGTCCACAAGCCTTGTGTATCAATACAGCTATGAGCGTGAGTTGAAAAAATATTTACGGAAGCAATTTTCTTCTCGGGGAAAAGCACCTCAAATTTTTCTTTGAACTTTTTTCTTATAATGCGAATATCACCATTGGTTATACCTATACAGTCAATAGTGCAAAAAACAGAAACACCTCTGTCTGAGCCATCATCAAGAGCAATCGCTCTGCCCTTCATATCGTCAATAACCTCTTCAACAAGATTTTTAAACTTATTATCAGGAACCATATAGCCACCCATATAATAGGCTTTTTTGGCATAATCAAGAGGTGTTAAAACCACATTTGAATAACCCAGGCTCCATTTTGCTTTTCTTGATTTTTTCTCAAGAAACTCCTGAGTACCCTCATAAAAATTTTCGGGCTTATACGCATTTACAGGAGTAAAATCGCTACCATCCTTTATTGAATTTGCAAAGGCTTTTAAAACACCATTTATTGTTTTATGAAGCAATTCAACTTGTTTTTCTTTTTCCATAAAAATCACCGAAAAGGGAGATATAAAATCCCCCTTTCTCTTTCATATATTATTTTACTCTCTTCATAATATCGGCAACATTTTCTGCCATTGTTTCATTTGTTAAATAACCGAGAGAGTTTGTTTCGTGGTAATGTCTTCTGTCAAACACATCCTTACCCTGCTCGATATAAGCCTGAGTAGGATGAAGAATAAAGTCATTGGGTGTAACGCAATAGCCTGTCATATCGTTGGTAACGCAGAAAACAAGAAGTTCCTTATCGCCAACAATATCAATAAGAGGTGTGGGGTTAATATCAATGCCCTTACCTGTTGCAGAGGTTTCTGCGGGAGCAGCACCGCCATATACTACCTCGGGGAATGGCTCGCCGGGAAGCATAAGAATCTGTTGAGTACCCAATTTTATGTAAACCATTTCAGTCAAAAGAGCAAGTCCGAGGTCACCCTTTTCGCAGGGGTAACGCTGAGATGAACAAGCCTTGATTGATGCCATAAGTGCAAGAAGACCATTGTCAACAGGTGAATAATACTTCTGCTGAAGAACTGTAATTTCAACGGGCATTTCCTTATCATTATCAATGCCAAGAGCTGCTTTACCGAGAGTTTCACCCTCAATGCGAGTTCTTTCGGGCTTATCCTCGCAGAAATCACCGGGGTCAACTGCACCAATTGCACCAACACCGAAAAGCACATCAACAGCTTTTTCATCAGTGATTGTTTTTCTGAGCCAGTAGGGATAGTCTGCGCTACATTCTCTGTTGTCGCCGCCAAGTGTATTGGGATGAGCAGCGTAGTTAAGGAACCACATTTCTTTACTGTTATCTGCAGGAACAAAACGAATTCTTGTGAGAACATCGTGCATAGCATTGGGCTCACGCTTGCAGAACTGCGCTTCGGGAACCTTAACAGTACCGATATAAAGCTTACCTTCCTTGCGATTTTTATACGCTTCTCTTGCAACCTCTTCAAGAGATTTGAGAAGCAAGTCCATATACTCTGCATCCTTACCGCTCTGAAGCTTGTAAAGCTGCCCCCAATAACCAACGGTATCAAAACCAGCATGGGTATGTGTGCAAGAAACGAACACACCTGCGCATTTGCTTTCTTCCATTAAATCCTTAAGATTTGCACGAACAATATTAAGCTCAAAATTTGTAAGACCGATAATATCTGCACTGATGTGAATATAACCACCGTTATCATCTGCACCAATCCACATAGCGCTGACTGTGATATCATCGTGAACCTTTTCGATTACATGGCCCATTCCGTGACCTGCAACCCAATATTTTTTAGCGTGAATATCCTTGGGCATAACCACTCTTGAAGCATAACCACAAACATAGCTATCGCCTTTGATAACAGTCGGCATAGGACGAGGAAGTGCCTCTGCCTTAACACCTTTTCTTATAAGTTTTTTTGAGCCTCTTTTACCGATAACTCTGACTGCCTTAGCAGCAAATTCATTAATACCCATTTTAAAAATTCTCCTTTGAGAAATAAATATAACTATACTTTTGTATTATAACAAATATTACATTATAATGTCAACAAAATTACTTACTAAATAGAAATAAAATAAATTGTAAAAAAACACAAAAAAAGACTGTAAAATCAAGCCTTTGCTCAATTTCACAGTCTTAACGGTGAATAAAAAATCAATAATTTTCTTTTCTGACTTCAAAATAGCTCTGAGGATGTGCGCATACAGGACAAACCTCAGGAGCTTTTTTACCCATTACAAGATGGCCACAGTTACGGCATTCCCACATTGTTTCCTCTGCCTTTTCAAACACCTGCTGCATTTCAACATTTGAAAGGAGCTTTCTGTATCTTTCCTCGTGGGATTTTTCAATTTTAGCTACTGCGCGGAATTTTGCCGCAAGCTCAACAAAGCCCTCTTCCTCTGCTTCATCAGCAAATGTGGCATACATATCTGTCCATTCATAGTTTTCGCCTTCTGCAGCTGCAAGAAGATTTTCTGCAGTATTACCAAGAGCTTTTAACTCTTTGAACCACATTTTAGCGTGTTCTTTTTCATTGTTTGCAGTTTCTTCGAAAATTGCAGCTATCTGCTGATAGCCTTCTTTTTTAGCAACAGATGCAAAATATGTGTATTTGTTTCTTGCTTCGCTTTCACCGGAGAAAGCAGCCATAAGATTTTTTTCGGTTTTTGAACCTTTAAGTTCCATTATAAACACCCTTTCGATTAAATTATTAGAAATCTTTCCCATTTGGAAATTAATTATACTATAAACCAACAAAAAAACTTTGTCAATTAACGAATTTCCAAAAATCACTGTTTCATATTGTGTATTTTAACAAATAAAGCTCTTTATTTGTTGACTTATTATTTTAAATATGATACTATTTTTTCAAATCCAAATCAAAGGAGATAAAATATTATGGCAAAATTAAAAGACATTGACAAAGCTGCAGAATCCAAGGGTTCACTCCTTGTAACTATCTGGCAGTTTGTTAAATTTATCGTTGTAAGCCTTCTTGCAATGATTGTTCAATTCGTACTTCTCAACACACTTCAGCTCATCCCTGCAATTCAGAATCTTTACAGCGAACCTTTTAGCTGGTGGGTTTTCGTTTACCCCGTTGCAGTTGGTGGTTTAGGCTACTTTATTGTTAGTAACGTTGCAAATATCATCGCTCAGATTGTTGCTTTCTTCGTAAACAAAGAAAAGACTTTCAACTCCGGTGCTAATATCGCAGTTGCTCTTCCTATTTACATAGTTTTCACAATCGGTCTCATCCTTTTCTCTGCTTGGCTCAACCCAACTCTTAAGGATGTTTTCCTTGGCTTTGAATGGTGCAACGAAACTGCAGCAAAGAACATTGCAACAATGATTTGCTCTGCTCTTCAGTTCTTCCTCTACTTCCCTGTTGATAAAATCCTTTTCCACAAGAAGAAAGAAGAAAAATAATAAATATCTATATTTGATACAAAAAAGCCTTGACCGAAAAAGTCAAGGCTTTTTTATATCAAAAGTTACTACCGTTCCAGCCCCAGTCATTATAACCGGTGTATTTAACATAAATCCTATCGGGTGAAATACCAAGCTCATTTTCAAGAATATCGCAAACTACCTTGGTCATTTTCTCACTTGCAGAGGAATTAACCTGACCGAGCAAATCCACATCAACTATTGCGCTGTCCTTTGAATTATCACCTTTAAACCAAAGCTTTATACCGTCTTCAATTCCAACCATAAGCCAGGCTTCTGTTTTTCCGGGAAAGCTTTCAATTGCTTTGCCGAAAGCGGTTTTAAGTGCTTCACATTTTTCCGGTGCTACTGTTTTTGTTGTTTTAAGATTAATATAAGGCATATAAACCTCCCAATATTTTAATTTTATGTATGCGGGACGGTCAAGACCGTCCCCTACATTTTAACACTTATCTCAATGATTTTCAAGCCAAGAAAATGCACTGTGCGCCAGAACTGCGCTACCAATGGGCAGTACACTTTCATCAAACCTTACCTTAGGATGATGTTGAGGATAAATAAACCCCTCTTCCGAATTTCCTGCAGCTAAAGCAAGCATCAATGACGGCACCTTCTGACTTACATATGAAAAATCTTCACTACCACCACTTTTATTGGTTCTTCCACCCATTTTATCTGTATTTAAAACCCAATCTTCACCAAAGGCATCTGTTAAATATCCTTCAATTTCCCGTGAAATTTCTCCATCGTTTTTAAGCGGAGGACAGCCGTTGCCAAAATCGGCAGTCCCCTTTCCGCGAAAAGCACACGCAATCCCCTGCGTGATTTCACCAATGCGTTTTTTAATGTGACTGCGTACTTCTTCATCATAGGCGCGCAATGTACCCTCCAGAACAGCTTTATCTGCAATAACATTACCTACCGTTCCTCCGTTCATTTTTCCGATTGTCAGGGTGGCTTCCTCAGAAACACCCAATTCTCTTGCGTTTATCTCTTGCAAAGCAATAAGAATGTGAGCACCTATGTTTAAGGCATCCACTCCTTGTTGAGGTGTTGAACCATGGCAACCCTTACCCTGAATATTAATTGTAAAATAATCCGCTGCCGGTGCGCTAACACCATTTGCTACAATAATTGTTCCTGTTTTCAAGGGCAAACCCGCCATAACATGAATCATCAAAGCCACATCAACCTTTGGGTTTTCAAGCACACCGTTTTCTATCATATTTTTAGCACCTGAGAGAACTTCTTCCGCAGGTTGAAACATTAATTTAACTGTTCCTTTTATTTCTTTTTCGTATTTTTTCAGTACCTTTGCCGCACCTAAAAGCATAGCAGTATGAAAATCGTGACCACAAGCGTGCATATTTCCGTTTTTACAAGAAAAATCAACCTCTGCTTCTTCTTTAATGGGCAAAGCGTCCATATCTGCTCTTAACAGAAATGTTTTACCCTGACCCTTTCCTACAAGAGCAACCAGGCCGTTCTTACCGCAAGGCTCTACCTTACAACCGATTTCTTCCAATTTGTTTTTTACAAATTCTGCTGTTTTTAAAAGCTCAAAACCAACCTCAGCATTCTGATGTAAAAACCTTTGGTTTTCAACAATTTCATTTTTAATTTCTTTAGTTTCTTTTAAAAAATCAATACTACTCATTTATACCACCTATTTTGCTTTAGGTTTTGTGATACAAGACATAATAAGACCTGCAAGAACTGCCGCCATTATTCCCCCTGCACCCGAAGTTAGTGGGCCTGTCAGAATACCAATCCACCCATCCTGGTCTATTATCTCTTTAGTGCCCTTAACAAGTGATGCACCAAAACCTAAAAGAGGCACAGTTGCTCCTGCACCTGCAAATTTTTCCAAGGGTTCAAACCAACCCAAAGCACCGATTATAACACCTGCAACCACAAATCCTACAAGAATTCTTCCTGCAGTTAATTTTGTCTTATCAATAAGAATCTGGCCAATCACACATATCAGACCGCCAACTATAAAGGCTTTTAAAAACATCATAAAACGCACCTCAAAAGATAAATTGCGTTTTTATCATTTGTAAAATGTTTCGTAATATACAAAAAACGGACCTTATCATTTAGTTTCACACTAAACGATAAGGTCCGAAATATTTAAAAATTTTATTCTGCAACTGTTTCGCTAACGAAATCTTCGTCAAGGCAGGAGCAAGAAACGTAGTTATCTTCATCATAGCCGTGAGGAGCGTTTTTAGCTTTGATTTTCTCAATGATAACATAAACTGCTGCTGCAGCCGCTGCGATTGCTGCGATGATGCCTACGATTTTTAAAACCTTTTTCATATTAAAAATCCTCCAATTACTTTTAAAATATGTTGATTTAATTATACCACAGTAAACAGGATTGTCAAGCAAAACACAAATAAGAATTATTAAAATTTGGTAAACACATCAGTGATTACCGGACGCATTTCAGGCAATACTCTTTTCATGAGAAGATTCCGCAAGAATTACATAATAAATCAAAGGAGCGCCTGTATGTATTTTAAGAAAGTGGAAATATGCGGAATTGATACCTCTACCTTAAAAGTAATGCCCGAAAAGGAGAAAAATATATTGTTGGAAAAAGCCAAAAATGGCGATAAATTTGCTCGCGAACAGCTTGTAACAGGCAATTTACGACTTGTTCTCAGTGTTATTCAACGCTTTGCAAATCGCGGAGAAAACCTTGATGACCTTTTCCAGGTAGGTTGCATAGGTCTGATGAAAGCAATTGATAATTTTGATACAAGCCACGATGTGCGCTTCTCAACCTACGCTGTGCCGATGATTATAGGAGAGGTCAGAAGATATTTGAGGGATAACAACCCTGTAAGAGTGAGCCGTTCTATGCGTGACACCGCCTACCACGCTATGCAGGCAAGGGAGAAGTTAAGCAACGAGCTAAACAGAGAACCGACAGTTGAAGAAATCGCAAAAGAATTAGGAAAAGAGAAAAGCGAGGTTGTAATCGCCCTTGAAGCAATAGTCGATCCTGTTTCATTTTATGAACCCGTCTTTTCCAATGGCGGTGACACAATTTTTATTATGGACCAATTAGGTTCAGACGAAAGTGACGGTGACTGGATAGACGAAATATCAATGAAAGAGGCAATTAAAAATCTACCTCAAAGGGAAAAGAAAATTCTTTCAATGCGATTTATGAGAGGAATGACACAAACAGAGGTGGCAGAAGAAATCGGCATATCACAAGCTCAGGTTTCAAGACTGGAAAAAAGCGCAATTAATACTATAAAAGGAATGGGGTAAACCTCGTTCCTTTCTTTTTAGTTTTTCTAAAATTTTATTCATACATATAAACAAGTTGCAATTACCAAATTTTTGATATATAATTTTCATAATGGAAAATGGAGGTAACACTATGAAAAAACTAAAAAACAACAGCATAGTTGAAATAAGCCTTACAACAATATTTATGGGTCTTATGATATATGCTGCATATTCTTTATGGTACATATTCAACGGAAATCAGAGCGGTGCTGATATCCACCTTTATACCGTTCTTTCAGGAATGGCAATTGGTTGGTTCCTTGTTATGTTTGTTAAATCTGTTTTCAAAAATGCAAATTGGGTTCCAAAGCTTATTGCATTTTTAGTCGGTAACGGATTCTTTCAAGGCTTAATATGGGGAATCAATGCAAAAATCAATAAAGAATGTCTTTTGAATGACCAGGTTGTTATCAAAACATATACTGTTGCATTCGCTTTATCTGCAATTCTTCTTTTGGTTACCTTTATTTTAAGAGCAAAGATGAAACAGAAAATTTTAAGCATTATTCTTGCAATTGTTTATTTCATAATTTCCTGCGGTGGTGTAGTTGTTTTGAATGAAGAAAATATCAAAGCATTGGAATATAAAAAGAACATTCAATTCAATACTATAGGTGCCTCTGAAATGAAAGTCAACAAAGAAGAAAAGGCATTATGCTCTCAATGGTTTGAAGACAAATTCTTTGGCATCCATAAAAAATTGCCATTCACATTCAAGGTTGATGGTGAGATTTTCAATCCAATTGATTGGGAACAACATTTAACAGAATCACCCGAATTTGGTTCAGTTTATCAAGGTGGCCAAACTGAATATCTGGTTTATAAAAACAAAAATAATGACCTTAAAGTAACGGTTGAAGCCACCATTTTTGAAAAGAATGCTACCTGTCAGTGGGCTGTATATATTAAAAATGACGGTAAAAAAGATTCAGGTGTTATCAGTGATTTCTACGCACTTGATTTCGCTTTCCCCACAGGCAAGGCAGACCTTTATTATTCAATGGGTAGCGATACTGCCGCAAGTGATTTTTCACTTATCAAAAAAAATTTAACTTCAGTTGAAAGAAAATTCAGTGCTACGGACGGTAAACCTACCGAAGCCTTCCTCCCCTATTTCAACATTCACGGCGAAAACTATGGTTTAATTCTCGGTATCGGTTGGACAGGTCAATGGGCAGCAGGTATTTCAGGTGCTAAAGGTGAAACCAACATTACAGTTAAGCAAGAAAATTTCAACGCTTACCTTCTCCCCGGTGAAGAAGTTCGTTCTCCCCTTGTTTCAATCAGCTTCTATGAAAACGATAATGCTCTTAAAGGCTTCAACCTTTTCAGAAACTGGGTTATGGATTCTGTTTATCCCGAAAATGTAAAGAAAAACTACTATACTGTTATGGAAGTTGCAGGACCAACATCAACAAGAACATCTGATGAAATTATCAACATTCTCGATAATGAAATTGCCGAAACTGTTTTTGAAGAAATTGATGCTTTCTGGATGGACGCAGGCTGGTACAGCTATAACGAGGGCTGGTACGATGGTGTAGGCAACTGGACTGTTGATACCAAAAGATATGACAACGGTATCAAAGAGCTTTCAGATTACGCTAAGAAAAAAGGCCTCGGTCACACCCTTTGGTATGAGCCCGAAAGAGTCTGGCCCGGCACGCATTTCCATACTGTTGGTTCGGAAAATTCACAATGGTTGATTTCTGTTGATGATGACGATAACCTTATGTGGAACCTTGCAAATGAGGATGCCTTCAAATACTATTGCGACTACCTTTTGAAATCAATGAAAGAAAATGGGGTTACCATTTATCGTCAGGATTTCAACTTCCCACCTCTTAAATATTGGCAGAAGGCAGACGCTGAATATTACAACGGAAGAACAGGCATCTGCGAAAACCACTATGTAACAAACCTTTACAGATATCTTGATTATCTCGCAGAAAACATCGATGGTCTCATTATTGATAACTGTGCTTCAGGTGGTAAACGACTTGACCTTGAAATGACATACCGCAGCATTGCTTTCTGGAGAAGTGACTATAACTGCTCTTATCACCCTGACCTTTTCGATGCAACCCAATCTCATACATACGGCATTTCTTTCTGGCTTCCCATTACAGGCGCAAACCTTTATATGTCAGATGAATATGCCGCAAGGTCAGCTATTATGCCCTTGGTGCTTATGGATTTCTATTCACATCAGCATCCTGAATACAGCTTAAATTTAGAACAAAGAGCATTAATGGGTGGCAATTACTATCCCCTCGATTTCGGTAGCTTTGACAACGATAAAATGCACGCAATGGAGTTTATAACCGAAGATGCACTTTCAGGTACTGCATTGATTTACAAACGAGCAAATGTAAAAGATACTGAATATACCGTTAAACTCAACGGCCTGAAAACAGCAACCACTTATAAGATATATGACATCGATAATCCCGAAAAGGTTTATACAATGGAAGGTATCGACCTTATGAACGAGGGCTTAACCATTACCCTTCCCGAAGGTCAGAAAGCTATAATCCTTATGTTTAACGCTGAATAAAATTCAAAGCACCTGCTTGCTTCAACACGAAGTAAGCAGGTGCTTTGTTATATTTATTAAATTACTGTTCAGATTCTTCCACTTTAAATCCTTTTTTGATAAGCATAATCATAGGAATAATTGCGAATATTGCAACAATAGCTGCATAAAGGAACATACTGCTTGATGGAACAATAGTTTCAACACCATATTCGTTTGCATAAGTAATTGCAGAGTTTCTGCAAGCCAAGTCGCCTAATGCGGGTCCGATAATCATAGGAAGAAGAACAACGAAAATCATTCTTATTCCCTGGAAAAGACCTGCTTTACCTTGAGGAATAAAGTCTTTAATAGCTGCATTCAACTGAATGGTTATAACAAGGTTACCTACAAGTGCAGGAACAACACCAATAAGAATAATATGAATATTTGTTGATGTTGAAAGAAGAAGCAAGCCTGCAGTAGCAAGAATCACACTGGGTACAAGAGCCAGAGCTTTGTTTTTTCCAGCCAGCTTAAGAAGAACAACCATACCAACAACAAGTGCTACAACAACTATTGCGGCTGTAACAATTACGCTTGTTGTAATAAGATTATCGCCATTGTCGGGAATAACAACATACTGAAGATAAACCAAAAGATAAGGGAAAAATACCTGATAAGAAATACTGCTGAAGCCGATAGCTAAAAGAGCGAGATAAAGACGGGCATTTTCTTTGATAACAGATGGTCTGAATCCATAGAAAAGGTCTGCCCAATAGCTTGAAGAAACTTCGTTTTCTTTTGAAATGATCTTTGGGTTTTTAATAATAAATAAACCAACCACGCCACAAGCAGAAACAACAAGACCTAAGCCCATAAAGAAAGCCTGATATGAAACTGTACCTGACTGAGCAAGGCTACCAACACCCATAACTACCGCAACAGACAAGAAGCCAACAAATGTAAGGGCGGTTTCGATAGTGGGACGGACTTTGGGAGTTGTAATATCTGTAACCCATGCATTAAAAGCAGCATCATTACTTGTTGAACCCATAAAGGTCATAATAACGTCCATTGCGATAACTATCCAAACAGTAGTTGTAAGGATTACCGCTTCATCTGTAAGGCCTAAAAGGCTTGCAACATTATCTCTTGTGATGAAACCGAAAAGAGCTGTAACAATACCCCAGAGAATATAACCTACTGAAATAAACATCTTACGGTTTTTCATTTTGTCGCTTAGAGTGCCCATTATGAATGTAGTGAGCACTGCAGCGATAGCAGAAAGAGCAACCATTCGGCTGATAGCAGTGGTTGGTGCCATTGTACCCGCCATAGCAGCTTCGGATGCATTTGCATAAACAGAGTTGTAAAGAAATGTATTGAAATACATATTTTCAATATTCCAGGCAACACCGCCCATGAAACTGAAAAGACATATTGCAATCCAATTCATTTTGGAAAGTTTTTCTTTAATCATTTTCCCATTTCCTTTCATTGATTTATAAATATCATTATACATAATCACTTAAAGAATTGCAACAAAGAACAGAAATATTTATTCTTATGTGGAAATGGTTTAACGGATATGATATAATTATTGTCAGAAAACAATCATTCACAGGAGCTATATTATGACATTAAAGCTATTCTTTCAGGCAATAACTAAATTTTTATTGGGTATTGCCATCATTGGTTTACTGATATTTTTACCTGCAGGTAGCTTCAATTATTTTAATGGTTGGCTTTTTATGGGGATTCTTTTTGTACCAATAACCATTGCAGGTATTGTTATGATGTACAAAAATCCTGAACTTTTAGAAAAAAGGCTTAATAGCAAAGAAACCGAAAAAGATCAAAACCTTGTAGTTAAATTAAGCGGTTTGATGTTTCTTGCAGGGTTTATTGTTGCAGGGTTAGGATTCCGTTTGGATTGGTACCGATTGCCAACATCAGCTTCTATCGGTGCATCTGTTGTTTTCCTTATTGCCTATATTCTATATGCAGAGGTAATGAGAGAGAATACATATCTTTCACGCACAATTCAGGTAGAGGAAAATCAAAAGGTTATAGATACAGGGCTTTACGGAATAGTGAGGCACCCAATGTATTCTGCAACCCTACTTTTGTTTTTAGCAATGCCGCTTGTTTTAGGCTCGGTATTTTCATTTATAATTTTCCTCGCCTACCCTTTCATAATTGCAAAAAGAATTAAAGGTGAAGAAGAACTGCTTGAAAAAGAGCTTGAGGGATACAGTGAATACAAGCATAAAGTAAAATACCGTTTGATACCATTTATCTGGTAAAGGAGATATTATGAGTATTGAAATAGTTGAAGCCTACATCTATAAAAATGAAATAAAAGCTTTATTTAATGAATACACGAAAATGCTTGTGGAAGGCGAAAACGCATTTAAAAAATATTTAGAACTACAGAATTATGACTATGAAACAAAAAACCTTGAAGAAAAATACGGTCTGCCCTACGGAAGACTTTATATAGCTTTTTTTAATAAAGAGGTTGCAGGTTGCATAGCTTTAAGAAAAATTGATAACGAGAATTGCGAATTAAAAAGATTATATGTAAAACCCGAATATCGTGGCAAAAATATAGGTAGTAATCTTGTAAAACATATCATTAAAGAAGCAAAAGAAATCGGCTACAAACATATTTTGTTAGATACACTACCATTTCTTGAAACTGCAATAGGTATGTATAAAAAATATGGTTTTTATGAAATTGGAAGTTATAATAACAGTCCGATGGATAACTTGATTTATCTGAAATTTGATTTATAAAAAGCTCTATCAGTGGTTGAAAATCCCCACTCAACCAACAGTTTGTAGATTTTTGAACATTCAAATTATATAATAAAGCTGAAAGGAGGCGATAGAATGAACCAGGCAAAAATCGGAAGATTTATTGCCGAATGCAGAAAGAAAAATAATCTGACACAAATGCAACTGGGAGAAAAATTAAATATAACCGACAGAGCTGTTTCGAAATGGGAAACAGGCAAAGCAATGCCCGATTCTTCTATAATGCTTCACCTTTGCGAAATTCTTAAAATAAGCGTAAATGATTTATTATGTGGGGAGATTGTTACAATGAATAATTACAACGAAAATTCAGAAAAAATTCTTTTGGAAATGGTAAAACAGAAAGAAGAAGCAGATAAAAGACTTTTATTTATAGAAATTCTGATGGGAATTTTATGCATTGCGGTGTTCTTTGCATTAGTTTTAGTTGCATCCTTAGTAAACTTGGAAGAATGGCTTAGAATCTTGCTTATTGTAATCGGATTTTCACCATTTTTGATAGCTTGCCCGTTTATGTTGAAAATAGAGCAAACCGCAGGCTACTATGAATGCCCAAAATGTGGGAACAGATATGTACCAACATACTCAAGTGTATTCTTTGCACCACATATTAACAGAACAAGATATATGAAATGCCCCGAATGCCACAAAAAATCCTGGCAGAAAAAAGTATTAAGCAAAGAATAAAAGAACTAAATATCAGACTATCAACCACTTACCAAAGAAATAGGTAGGTGGTTTTTTCACACATCTGACCTTTGCCCATATAATGTAACGAGCACAAATATGCTCTATTCACCTAAAAAGGAGAATTATAATGGACAAATACAAGAACTTATATATGGTTGAAAGGTCAATGCAAAATGCATCTGTCGATTGCCCCTGTAATTGTGTCACAACCGCTTTTCCCAATGACACAGTTGTTGCAATGGCGTATGTACCCTTTCAACTTGATACAACAAGCTACTCTGCGGAGAAAGCCTTGTGCGAAGGCACACTCTTCCCCGTGCTTAACAAACCATTTTGCGGAAGAAGTGTTATGAATGGCTGAAAGAAATAAACTTCTCCGCAAGCTTCAGGCAGCAAAGTTCGCTGCTTGGGAATTGCATTTATATCTTGACACACACCCTTGTGACAAGGCTGCAAACGAAATGTTCAGAAAATACACAAATGAAGCCAAAATGCTCAAAAAAGAATTTGAAGACAGGTTTGGACCACTCACCGTCACAAGTTCAAACGAAGCCGACTGGCTCTGCGACCCATGGCCATGGGAAAATCAAGGGAGTTGTGACTGATTATGTTTATGTATGAAAAGAAATTACAGTATCCAGTAAACATTAAAAACCCAAACCCAAAACTCGCTCAAATAATTATAACTCAATATGGCGGTCTATATGGCAAATAGATATAATATTGAACAATTGAACAAAAGGAAACTCTCCGCCGATTTTATTCGGTGGAGAGTTGTTTTTAGCAAGATACCGGCAAATGAGATAACAATCATTTTTTGCGATTTATGAGCGTTAGAGCTGTACAAACCGCTGTTTTCAGCGTTTTATAAACATAGATGTTGATAAGCAGCAAGTTATCGGCAAATAAAAAAGAAATCCCCTGACCTTCACTCATAAGGTCGGGGGATTTTCTTATAGGTTGGCTGAACCAACACATATCCACGTCGCACAATTATATTACCATAATTTTACATATTAGTCAACAAAAAAATCCCCATCAGGAAAAATAATTCTTGATGGGGATTTGTGTTACTTTTTAATTGTTTTAGCTTTTGCGAGGCAGCCTTTGCCGAAGGTGTCGATTGTGAGCTTAGATTTTGTGAGTTTGGTTTTCTTGCGGAAGTCTGCAACTGCTTTTGCTGTCTCGGGGCCATAGTAGCCGTCAACCTCAAGATTATAATCACCGAACCAATTGAGGTACTCCTGAAGGCGTTCAACCTGAACACCCGTATCACCCTGCTTCAGGTAGTAGCGAGTCTTTTTGACTCTTTTGCCCTTGCTGTTGGTTTTATAATACGTAACTTTAACAGACGGAAACGTGCCCTGATATGAAATCTTTTTACCCTTTGCAATTTCATCAAAGGGGAAATATTTACCGGGGCAAGCAGTAGGCATTAAATCTCTGTGACCCACAACTTCTGTTATAGTGGGGTAAAGCTGTTTGACATAAGCAACAAGCCATTTGCCTGCTTCTTTCTGTGCTTTTGGCATTTTTTCTTTTTCGAAATTGCCTTCAAAACAGATTCCAATTGACTCATCGTTGAAGCCGTAAGCGTGTGCACCGACTGTATTAATGGGTCTTCCTTCGTGAATTTCTCCGTTTTTTCTAACAAAGAACTGATAGCCAATTCCAGCCCATCCTTTTTCCTTATGCCAACGGTGAATATCTTCAACAGAACACTTAATAGCTGCTGCGTGATGCAAAACAAGCTTTTTAGTTCTGTTTCTAATGTTCATTGAACCGAAGGTAAGGTTATGCTTTATGATTTTCATTATTCATCGCTCCTCTTAATTTATACAGTATGTGTGCCTTCAACACCGCGCTGTTCTCTGCCCATAGTTCTTTTTCTTAACCAAAGCAAAGCTTCTTCCAGGTGTTGAATTGCAAGAGCATTTTCTCGGCAATTAAACTCACTCTTTTGGAAACACTCCAAACGCTCAATAACCATATTGATTAAATCTTCATTACAAACACCGTTAACACCGCACTCAATAATCGGTCCTTCCTGGAAGTGAATTCTGCAGAGAACTTCTTCGGTTTCTTCTGAACTGGGAATGTATTCTGAACATTTCGGTTGCTCAGAACGTTTATGTGGGCAGAACTGATAAACACATTCTTTATTCCCGCAGGAATAAAGATGATTTGCTCTCTTAACAACAAAATTATGAGGAGCATTGTAGGTCTGCTCTTTTTCATCATCACACAAAACAACAGTATATTTATTTGTTAATAAATCTCTTACAAGCTTTCTCATTACTTATCATTCCTTTCTGTAATACGAACATCGTAGCTTGTCCCGTATGTAAGAGCACGTTCACTGTCGCTCATACCCTCGGTTGTGGGGTCAACAAGAACACCGAAGAACGCGAGAATGTTAACCGCCATGGTGACGAGACCTACAATTTCATCTTCTGAAATGCGGGGAACCACACCGAACATTCCCAAGAGCTGATAAACAAAAGAAATAATCAATGCGATTGCAGCTAAAAGGAATACTTTGTTTTTAAGTCTTTCTTTAATGTTGATTTTCATAATAAATCACTCCTTATGTTCTTCACTAAATTTGTGAAGTAATTCAAGATATTTTTGTTTTACACCGCCGTTTTCGTGCAGGGTATTAACATAAATATCACCTGCAGCAATACGCTCTGACAACGGCATTTCGGGCATCATAATTTTTATTCGCAGTATATCTTTATACTGCTCAATGTCGTGCTTGTCCTTTTTCTCAATCCATTTCTCGCACTTACGAACAAACTTATAGACTTTAATAGCAGTGGCTATAATAACCGAAAGAGCCGTAAGCAAGGATGCAATGAGAAGTATATTATCAGCCATCGGAATCACCACCTTGTTCCTGAAGCCTCTCCGCTTCTTCATCTGTAATTTTGTGCCAATTGGATGTGCTTAAGCTTAACAATTGACTGAAAATATTTATGTTGTACCATTTGCAATAACAAGGTTGTTTACAACTTCTGTATTCTCCATTATAATTTCGCCAAGATACAGATGTACCAACTTTGCCTTTGCCAGATAACCCATAGCATTCAAATGGGTATAATCAGATGCCGTACCATCCGCTTTCGGATTGAAAAAACTAATTAAATAATCAAAGTTTCCAAAAATGCTTTGAATTTTGGTGCGATAATCTTATGTCCTGTTTCGTCAGGATGCGTACCCGCACCACCATCTTTGCTGTATGCAAGCGTTCTAAAATCTTCATTCCACGGACGGAGATTCGAACATCTCCATAAGTCGAGGAATGGTATAGACCTCAATTCGCATATTTCTTTAAGCAGATTAACATAATTGTAAGCGTTGCCGCTTGTAGTCGGTTTCGTTGTTTCCCAAGGTGTAGGTGATACAATGCCTAATGCAACAGTTGGAATTTTACCTTGGATAACATCGATTGTTTTGTTGATACATCCACCAAGAGTTGTAACATCGGTATCAGATGAAGTGCCTATTGGAAGCCCTGCACTTAAATCATTAAATGAACCGAAAATAGTCACTGCATCTGAGGTCGTATCTATATTTTCAACTCTTTGATAAAAGGCGTTATTATCGTCAGAGCGTCTCGCATATCCACTTCCACTCACACCCATATTTATAACATTGATTCCTGTATCAAAAGCAATATAATCAAAATATCGTTTAGTTGTAGTTGAGTTTCCCGCATCGGTTAAACTATCTCCAATACAAACCCATTTTTTATCACTCCATTTAGTTTTTGGATTATTTATTTCATAAGTTTCAATTTTTGCGATAGTGCTCGATGTACTATATGCTACACAAATAGAACTTGCATTTTCTGGCGCTACCACCAATTTATTTTCGATGCTTGTAAGTCCACTTCCTGTCGCTTTTTCTCCCGCTTGTAACATTATTCCTTGAGCATCATAAAATGCCCAATAAAGAAAGCCATATTTTGTACTTCCACTTATTATATATTTTTTTTGCGGAATTACATCTGTCTTTGCAACATAGCAATTAGTATCACCCGCACCTAGAAGGCTCCCATCGGAAACTTTAATAACCTTGTTGTTTATTTTTTCGTAGTTTTTTTTCGTAATCATCTCGCTATAAACTTGGTCGATGCTTAAATGAATTGTTTCTAAATCTTCAACAAGTGGCACAACATTTTTTCTAATAGAAACATCTTTTAAAGCAATACTCCCCGAACCATTCCAAATGACTCTAAGTTCATACTCACCATCTTCGATAGCAATAACATTCGAGGTTGTTAATTTCTTAACTTGAGTCCCGTCTTTGTAAAGATAGAGAACATCAGTCGCACCCTCATATGTTATGTTGAAAATATATTCACCTTGTTCGAGAGATAATGGAGCAATCGGAGAACCAGTAGTCCATTGTGTATTATGTGTAATTATGACATCATTATCGTCATTAACGGAAATAGTCCAGTTAGATGTGTTCGTTGTAGTAAAAGTATTTGCATCAAATAAATTCTCAGGACAACCTACAAAATCATTCACATAATCAATCTTTTCGGAAAGCTGATTAACTTGACCTCTTACAGCAGATTCATAAACTTTGTACTCCGAAACAACATCAGGTGATGTAGCAACAGAGTATTTACCCCAACAATCTTCAGCAGGGTCAGAAACAATTGCTGCACGAACATCAAGAATTCTGCTTGTGTCAAGTGCTAAATCGGGGTAGCATTTGCCTTTTGCGATTACCATCGCACCCGAGCCCTCTTGGTCAAGGCTTGCATCCTTACCAAATGCACCGCCATATCCTTTTACATTGACATAGATATATTCAACATCATCTGCAACACTACCATCAGAATTTTTGAAAACCGCTTTACCTTCAGTATCAAATGTAAGCTGGACTGTATCGTGGTTATAGAAACGGAAGAATTCACTTTCAGAAGCTTTCTCTCCGGATTCGTTAAGTGCGTACAGCTCGTATGTGCCGTTTTCGGTAATCAAACTTGAAATATCAGCATATTTTCCGTTATCAGCAAAATATGCAAAACATTCAATATCTGACTTATCAATTATTTTAGTAGTGTAAGAAGGATATCTTAAAACGAATTTGGTGGTACCATCGTGAAGAGTTACGCCGATACCTGAACCGCCAAAACTTCTGCCCTCTGCTTTGGGGGTTTTATCCCAAGAGCCATACACCGCCTTGTTACCTCGCCAGGGTCTTACACTACCATTGGCAATAGTGATAATATCGAGATTTATAAGGGAGGGAAGCCTATCATAACCGCTTGTATCTTTATTAACTATAGAATAAACATACTTATCTAACGTGCTTGTTTTAACTCTTGATGATGCGTATGTGGTTTTTTCCGCCAAGCAGGTATGGGTTGTTTTCGCAACGCAAGGATCAACCGCCTCATATAACGAAAATCCTGCATCATAGATTTCATCAACAAATACACAATGGCTCAAGCCCTTATTAGCAAGTACTTCACCGCTATTCATATCTACGGTGTTTTCTATCACATAGTTGCTATCGAAGGTGTAACCTCTGTTACTCTGGGGATATGGATTTCCGCAAATCAAATTTGTAAAGGCACTACATACCAATCCGTAGCCTGTGCCACCATACTCTTCGGGTTTATCTTCATCGCCTGATATCTCTGTATGACCGCTAACAGGAACATCACGATACATTTTAATCGGAACTTCTTTTCCGGTTTTTTCGTCTGTATCAAAATCTGCACTGACAAAACCGCCATCATAAGCTACTGAATAAGGGTCGTTCAAAGCATTGAGAACGGTCTCAGCTGATACCTCGAAACCTAAATAATGGGAATTAACCCACCTGCTTGAATAAGGCACACCATAGAATATTCTCCCTTCTTTCATAGGACGAACAGAGTCATTCCAAAAGATTTCTTTTCGTGATTTAAAATAAAAATCTTTGATTAATTTTTCGCCGATTTCTTTAGCTTTTCTTCTTTTTCCGCTTTTGGCGTTACTTTTAACAAGCTTATCAGTATAAATGCGCAAATCACTCAACTCATAAGTATAAGGCAATCTCAATAAAGCTGCTCCGACACCCTCAGGAATAACACCGAAGGATGCACCCCTGTTAATCTCTATGGTTGGCTTTTCGTTTCCATCTACTAACTCTACCCCTGTTTGATAAGAAACATTGAATATCGGAACACTTGTGGTTTCTTCATCTTCTGTATCAGGCTTTAGAAATGTGGGCATTCTTTTTTTATTAAGCACTGCATAAAAGCACCCCGAGGGTAAGATTACGCTATAATATTTCGCTGTTGTTGCCATCAAAACGCCGTCATTTTTAACAACGGTTGTAGTGGTTGCAATAACATCACTTTCACCTTCAGGGAACTCATCACAACCAACAAGAGTAACCTTTTCCTTGCTTCCTGCGTTAATCTTGTAATAGAAATACAATTCCTTATCGCCATCTGTTTGGATGAATCGGTTATGGGACTGTCTTAAGTGGTTTACTGCACCTGTGTTAGTTGTATCGATATGATAAGTATCATCAAATTCAAACTCACCCTTATCGTTTAATGTGCCGATGTATAAATACAACCTTGTTTCGCTATCATCTATACGGAAGCCTAAATATTTCGGGCATTTGGTTACAGGCGAAAAACCATTTTCCGCCTTATCTTTCGGTCGGCATATCCCGTTTTCGCAGATATACGCATAATTGGTTTCTGTCAGCGGCAGGTCAATAACCTCAAAAGGAAAATTATTAGAAGAAAGATTTTTCTTTTTATCTTCCCAATAGGTTCTACCGTCACCATAGAATTTTAATGTTTGATTTTGTGAGCCGTGGTCAGCCTTTCCATCAACAATCGGGTAAGGTATTTTACCCATATATGCTTCTTGTCTGTTTTTTTCGTTTTCTTCACGCTTGTTTTCCGCCTCACGAATATCTTCTAATAATGGGTTTAATGGTTCCAGTAATGCATCTAAAACCTTTTCAAATTTTGCATCTTTACCCATAAAGTCACCTTCCTAACAACAAAACCGCCCCTTTCGGGACGGTTTCGCTTTTCTTATCGATTTCATTTTAGCATATAAAATCAAAATTTGACTGCTATTATTCCTCTTCGCCTTCAAGGAGCTTTTCAAGGCTGTCGTTCATTTTTCTTCGGGTAGAAAAATATCCGCTTTTCCATATTTCCTGTTTAATACGGTTACGTTCCGCCGTAGAGGTAGCAGCAATATATTCTTCTTTAAGAATACTATAAACCCAGCCTGCAGTTGTTTCCTCAATATCACGGTAAAGCCCTGTTTCATCAAGAAGCTTTTCAATATCTTTTCTTTCCTGGGCTGAAGCATTAAAATAAACTTCTTTCCAATGGCTTGCGATACGGGATTTAACTGCACCTTCTGCACCCTGCTGAGTTGAACCGTTTTTCTTAGAAGTTTCAATCATATCATCGATTACAGTTTCATAATCTCCGCCTGTTTCAAGGGCGTTGTTCAGGTCCTCAGAAGAATATAAGCTGTAGAACTTCTCTTCAGGTTCACCGCTTTCTTCATCTTCGGTCAGCTTGTTATAAACGTTATTTACCGCCTTAACAACATTTTCATTACTGAAACCGTCTTTGGCAATATCACGAACATACTTATCGTAAGAATAGAAATCTCCGTCAAGTCTTGCCTGCGCCGCCAGAGCTACGCGATCATCATTCTCAATAAGCCCTGCCCTGATAGCAGCATTCACTTTTGCACTATCTCCGCCGTATTCATCCTTGTGCAGTTTTTCATACGCAGAATAATCACCACTCCTGATAGCTTTATAAAGCTGGTCTTCAGAAGAACCGAAGATTATTTTCTTTATATGCTTATTCCACAAAGAATCACTTGAATTCTCTTTAACCGCCTGCTTAATACCTTCCGCCGAGGTATCACCAATGGTAAGAAAACCGGAAACAAGGTTGCCGACAGCTTTCAAATCCCTTGTTATATTCTTCGTGGGTAAACCGAGGAAGGCCGTAAGAGCATTTGCAAAGCCGAAGCCTTTTTCAAGCCCGGTCTTTTTATCGGAGCTTAAATCCTTAATTGCATCATAAAGGTTCTGAACAAGAGACATATCCGCACGTTCAATTGAATATCCATCAAAAATGGATATGATATCTTTTGCAATAGGAACTAAAGATAACGGGTTCAGGTCGCCCTTTATTCCACCGAAAACCTTTACAATATATTTTTCAATTAAAGTCTTTTCCTCGTCGTCATCACGTGGAGCAGTAACAAGAGCCTTAAGAATGTTATTTAAAACAACCGAGGCTACAAATGCGCCAACGTAACGGCCGCCGCCTTTAAGGTTTCCTCTCTTTGCACGCACAGCTGCATCAACAAGCATATTAAGAGAAACTGTGGGTTCTGCCATAAAAGCAGTCATCATCTTAACGCCCGTATCTCTGGACCTCATAAGCTCTGATTTTGAGAAAACAGAATCATATACCTGAGTAAGCTCAATAACCTCTGCAAAGCGTTTGCCACTCTTTTTGAGAAGCTCTTCACCGGTAAGCCCTGTTTTTGCCGCCGTTTCCTTTTTTACAGCGTGCCAGATGTTGCACCAGGTTATTTCATCCATAAGCTCAGGAGCCTTTGAAAGAAGCTCATCACGGTAAGAACTGTCTTGTGTACTAAAGAAAGCGCCGAGTTTTTCTTTTTTCGTAGAGTATTTTTCGGAAGTCAACCAATCTGTTGAGCTTTGTCCGATATTTGTATCAAAGAAGCCCATTGATTTAATGCGAGCTATTGGGGCATATTTCATTAATTCCTCATAATCTTTTCTTGAAAGTGTGGGATTTGTGAAATATTTGGGCTCAATAACTGCAATAGCTCTTGCAATCGCTGAAGGCTGCTGAACGGTAACAGATGCAGAAGCAAATACTGCACCTTTTTTGAACTTGCTTATCATTGTATTGACAAGTTCAGCACCATTCTGAGCACGGACACCACCGTTAACATCTTTTATAAAGTTCTCAATATATGAAATTGCACCCTTACCGCAAGCAGTTTCAATCTGAGTTTTTATAGACGTTGCTTTTCCTTTGGTTGTCCGGAAGTTAAACACTCTCTGATAATCGTCAAGAGGAAGAGCAAAGGAATGGAACATTGCCATTTGTTGCACGTGCTCCGCCCATACAGTATCAAAATCACGAAGCAAAATGGGATTTGCTGCTTTTTCCTGCAGGTCTTTCAGCATTGATTGACTGAGAACACTTCTTACTTCCGGTTCTTTGGTGGTACCATCAAGAAATTCTCTTGCAACTTTAATCGGGAAATACTTTTCTTCAACGAATTTATTCATATCATAAAGCACACGGGTAATTTCATTACCTTTAACTGCAAGGTCACGAGCGAGATAGTCACGCATTTCGTTAGCATAGCCCTTCTGTTCTGCAGTAAGAGTTTCTGTAATTTTTTCCAAATCCGCTTCAGTTAAAGTATGAGTACCTGCATCACGTTCCCGGTAAACCTTCGGTTTCTTTTTGGTACCATCTTTTTTCGATTCAACAGTTTTATAAGCATCTTCAAAGACAAAGCCTCCGCCTACTCTTCCAGTAGGTGAATCTTTACTCGGATTACCAAGCAAATGAGGAATATATTGCTCGCGCTGTTTAGCAACATAAAGCATCATCAATTGCTGAATACTGAAGCTATATGTACCGCTACTGAGTTCAACTTCAATTTTGCCTTTTTCCCAGGTCTTTTTATTGTACTTTTCCGCCAAAGCATCTATTTTTTCTTTTGCTTCATACATATCAACCGCCCAGGTATCTTCACCGGCGCGAATATTACCCATAATTTCAGCGAAGGTTTCCGAGCCCATCATACGCCAGGCATAAACAGGCTTAAGGAATTTCCAAGCCTCAAGTTCAGCCTTATCAGAGCCTTTATTAAGAAAATCCCAAGAATATGCTCTTTTCATTTTAGGTGCGCCAAGCTCAGAACCGATAGCATTTGCAGTTTCTTCAACGCCTTCATTACGGGATTCAATATGTAACTCGTTTGCTCTTGTAACTCGCTGAGCAACAGCCTTAACAGTTTCATTAACCTGAATCAATTCCTCCAGGGTCATATTAGCAACTGATTTATGCTCAAGTACTGTTTTCAAATTTTTAACCAATTCGTGAACGTATTTATCATAAGCATTCTTTAAAAATTGATTATTCAATTCACCATCGGCATTCTCTTTACCAGCATTAAGGGCAGCATACGAAGCTTCAATTATTGAAAGATTTTTCCCCAACTCCGTTTGTGATGCACGGTTCAGGGTGACAGAATAACACAAATCACGAACTGCATCTATAAGCTTTAAGGGAATATGACGGTTTTTCTTACCGTGAGCGAGCATATCACTCAAACGAACAATTTGTTTTTCGATTTGCCTACGAACCTCAGTCGCCTTTTTCTGCTCAATATTCTTTTTTATCTGCAGCTTATATCTTGCTTCTGCCTGAGAAGACATACGCTCCAAATCCTCGGAGTACTGCTGCTTTAATTCTTTGATTTTCTTTCTGTTCTCTGAATTAAGGCTTGCAATTTCGTTGTACTGCCTTTCAGTAATTCTATCGAGCAGAGTTGTTGTGGTGGGAATATCGGTTAAGGTATTCATAATTTCAGTTGCAGTATATTGCACCTGCGAATCATACTGATATTCATCAAACAAGCCATACTTCCATTCGGTTGCATTGAAGGCTTCCAATAAGGCGATAGGTTGCTCAACAGCAAGAGTATCAGGGTCAAAGAGTTCGGGGAGTTCTGCACAAAGGTCATTCCACTCACTCTCAAGAGTAGTAGTGGCATTTTCAGAGAATGAAAAACCTCTGCCGAAAATCTTGCGGTGATAATTTCCGTAAGTATCGTAATAACTTTCGATTTCCGCCTTCATCGAAGGTGAAAGATAGAATTTACGGCCCTTCAGGTATTTGGTTAACCTTTCCCTAAGGTCTTTCTTTTCTGCATTCAAATCGTCAAGCACTCTGCTATTGGTAAGCATTTTCTGCGCCAGCTCAACAGTTAAATCCCAGGCATATTCATATCCTTCTGAATCTTCGATAGATGCAAGAACCTTATATATTCCCTGCAAATCGCTTTCAAGCTCTGCAACAGGTAAAGTTGTTTCAACATCCTTACGTAGTTTCACGGCAAATTGATGAATACGCTTTCCGTCCGGGATATAGCCTTCTGAATGCTGCATCTGCTTCTGCATATTTTGGAAAATAAGCTTCAGTTCAGGATTACTCTCCAACGCCTCACGGGCAGAAGAGGACATTTTGAGGGAATAACGAATATCCTTTTTATCGTCCTTAAATCTTTCGGAAAGAGGAATAATCTCACCGTTATCGTCGTAGGTTACAAGTTCTGCAGATTTTATTTTGCTTGAATCGAAAACAATATAATCATCTGCAACCACAAGAGTTTTTTCGTTTTCGAAGTTTGCATCCCCCATATCTCCGGGGTCTTTGATATTCCTTGCAACTACACCATCATACCCATTTTCCTTTGCATATTTCACAGTTTCGTTTATATCCATTCCTTTGACTTTACGTGAATAATATTCACCCTCAAAATCTACAATATATGGATTTTGCATTTTCAAATAGGTTGAATACACTCCGCCATGGGCGACACGATTTTTTTCAAGTGTCCCTTCTCTTGTTAACTGTTCATAAACAGGATATGTATTCACATCAGTATTAACATCTCGCTTGTATGTAGTGTAAGAATATGCAACATCCTTATTAGACGAAAAGAAATATGCTCCTTCAGGTGCCTGTGAAGTTTTATTCCCTTTGCTAAATACAGTAAAGAATTTATCTCCACCATGGTACGCTTTTATTTTGTACCCTGCTTTTGCTGCCGCCTCGTCAACAAGTTTCTGTGCGGTTTCCATATCACCGTTTTCAACTGCAGAAAGATATTCAGAATCGGTTATTTTTATTGATTTGGAATTTCTTGAAGTTGGTTGCATAGAATTACTATTGACACCGTTGCTATTTTGTGTTAGACTTGGTGCGAAGTTGGAATTCTGCCCCGAACCTTTGATTTTCAAAGAGTTCACTTGGACGTTTCCAACTTTTTTTGTTTTTCCTTTAACTGCAAATAAAATGATTCTGCCATCTTTTGCTTTAGCAATATCCATTACTACTTGATGCACATTACCATTTGTAGCATTGATAACATAGGCAGTTCTATGTAACCATCCTTTTTCATCTAACCATTGATGTTTGTGTTCTGTTGTAAAGTAGGGGTTATTTTCCTCTGAAACTTCTATGATTTCATCAATGTGAATTACTGATAATTTACTAATATTATCTGACGTTCTTGATAATTCATCCAACACTTTATGGTTACTTTTGCCATTTTTAGTAACTCTATCTTTAATTTTTGCAAACTGCAACTGTTGAACATTTCCGTTTTCATCTATTACAGGCAATATAAAGGGATTATTTTTTGACCTACCAACTAAATATTTCTTTAATTCACGTCCCCAATTTCTCGGTGATGTACCATTAAAAAACTGTGTATCCAGCAACACTGCATTATTATAATAATTCCCCTCATTATCTGTAAATGGCTCCACGATAGAATTACCAACAACTGAATCATCAGCAAAAACAACATCCGTCCTGTCAATATCAGGGCGTTTTTCTTTTCTTGCTTTATCTGTTCGCCAACTTCTCTGTGCAGAATCTCTCGCTTCGATTTCACCTGCGGTTTTTTCGTAATATTCCCATAATTTGCTTTCAGGGATTCCTACATCTCGCCAATACTCTGTATTTGAACCACTTGCAAAGCCTTCAATATCTTGTATTGCATGTTGTATTTCGTGAACAAGTATTTCAGAAAGTTTAGTCTTATCAAGTTTTAATGATTTTTGCAATACAATCTCTTTGAATACAGGGTTATATGCTCCTCTTTCAGTAATATCTGCAAAATAAACAGGTAAATCTTTTAATTGTGGGTATGCTGCAAACAATTCATCGTGTTTAATAAGTTCGCCCAAATTTTTCGGTGTAAGTTGCACACCTTCAAGATTTTTTTCAAGAAACTTTAATTCTTGTGTTTCCGTTTCTGTTGCAGTCATATCAAAATATACCTTATCAACCAATTCAGTATATCTTCTCACATCAGGATTTGATGAAAACTTACCCCTTGTATCAATTTCCATATCTCTATCGCTGATTTCATACCGCCACTTGCCGTCATAACCTCTAAACCAACCGGTCTGTTGGCGGATTTCTTCAGATGTTGCTTTACCAATATCATCAAGTCTTGTTGCCTTTTCAAACAAAGAAAAATCGTGAGTTTTTGCCTTAACACCAGCAAAACTATATCTGTTCCCCTCATTCTGCGTACCATTTTCCGCTTTTTCCGTAATATCTTTACGGGAGGCGGTATTTTTTTGCTCATTTTTCAAGGAATTCTGCATTTCGGTGCTTGCAACTCTGAGGGCATTATGGAAGGAAGAACGGATTTCTTCAAGTGCTTCTGTCTGCTCCCTGAGGGCGTTCATTTCCGCACTACCCTTAAACTCGCTTATCATATTACGAAGTTGTTTGAGGAAGTTCTGAAGAATATCCTTAAGCTTCTGTGCAAGGGTTCTGTTTTTCTCAACCAGGTCTTTTACAAACTTTTCGTTGGAGAAAACATCAAACATACTGTCCGCCGCCATTTCTGAATGAATGAGCTTCAAACCATCAGCTGTATTTGCATCAACGCCATAGCGATTTGCATATTCGCTTACTCTTGCAGAATAATCATAACCTTCGCTATTCTTAAGGTACCCGATAACCTTCTCAGTGAGCTTTTCCGCCTCTGCAGAATTCCATTCTTCTATAAGATGGAAACATTCGTGACCTGCAGTTCTGAGATAAAGCTTACCTTCTGCATCGAGAGAAACGAGAATTTTATTGGTACCCGTAAGCCGTCTACCATTCAATTTTCCGCCATTGTCTTTGAGATTATCATAAACGATAAATGAAATACCGAATTCTTTACCAATGGCATCCATTATGCGAACTTGATTTTTCTGTGTAGCGGTTAATTTACTCTGATAAAAAGCATTAACACCGGGGTTATAAACCTTGTTCTCTCTACCTGCAGAGAAAACGTTCTTTCTCCAATAAAGAGGCAAAGAATGAGCATAGGTATAATACTTATCAATTGCTTCAAAGCTACCGATACCCTTCAAGCCTGCATTATAATAAGCATCAAAAGCACTTTTAAAACCAACATTGCGGTCAAGAGCAGGAACATATAAACGACGAGCCGCCTCTTGCTTTTGTGGTGTTTCGAACTGTGCCGCAAAGTTTTCCGCCGCCTTGCTTACAACAGGGGGCATCTCCACCATGGGCGTTGAAGGTGCACTTTCGGGAGCAGAGGTATCCTGCACATTTTCAAGTGTTTCCGCCGTTGTTTTTCTTGTATAGGTTTTAATTAAATCTACACCTGCGGAATTAATTTGTGCTTCAGTATCTTTTACCCACTGCGGAGCATTTTCCCCAACAGCAAGAAGCTCATTATATGCAATTTCTGCAGATTTTGCTTTCGTGGAGTTCTCCCGGTACGAATCAAGAGCTTCACCATTTTTCTTTCTTATAAGGTTTTCAGCCATATAATTAGCAGTACTTTCATTTTCACCTAAGGAAATAAGACGTTCCTTTAAAGCGTTTTTATAAATACTGTCGCTTAACTGATTAACCTCGGTTTGAATCCGTCCTTCAGTTTCGGCAATAGCAGAAGAGAGAGCATTAATGCCCTCATTATTTTTCAGGTTATATTGCGTTGTATCGATACCGTATTTTCTTGCTTCTTTTACCAATTCATTTTTGGTACTTTCCGCCTCGGCATCCTCAACAGCACTTAAAAGATTGGAAAGTTTCTTTTCGGAAACTCTTCCTGCCTCACCCCAAGGACCTACAGCCTCAACATTAACATTTATATCGGATTCTTTGAGCCCTAATTCTGTAGCCCTCATCTGCAGAGCAGTGATTTCTTCAGGACTCATATTCTTTGCCTGCTGGTTATATTGAGATTTGGAAAGAGCTCCCCCAAGAGCAGAACCTGCACCACCCATAAGAAGACCCTGCATAGCTCCGCCGACACCTGACATAACGGTTTGATTTATCATATCAGTTCGGGCTTTCTTTCTGGCTTCGGTTTCAGTATAGCCGCCCTGACGGTATGCATCATAAGCCTGAGCATAAGAGCTCAAGCCACCGTTAACAAGGTAATCAACAATAATGTTTGCCGCCTCGGTGTTGAATTCTTCAGAAGCATTAACGCCAACTGATTTCAAAATGTTACCTGCAAGAGTTTTAATACCTTTTTTGGAAACAAGATTTTTAATACCTTTTTCTTTAAGTGCTTTAAAGTTACCGATTGATTTATTCTCCCATATCATTTCATTAAGACCGGCAATAATACCAGTTAAAAGTGCCTGTTCTTTGCTTCCACCGTTTCGGGCAACTTCCTGAGCAGTGTCGCTCATGGCGGTTGCACCTAACACTGCACCGCCTAATTTTGTTCCGCCTGTAAGAGCCATATTCAAAAGAGAATCACCCGTTGACATAGCAGTTGAATATATCTGGTCGAACCAATCTATATTTGTGTTTTTACCTTCCCAATCGTAATTTTCCATTACGGTTTCACGGGTAGTATTAACAAAGTTATTACCGGTGAAATAGGGTGAATTATAATTGAGAGGCGCACCGGAACCTGCAACTGCACTTTCAAGCATTTCAACAGCACCGAGCATTTTAGTGGGGCTTGTAAGAATAGTTGTTGCAGAGCTTATCCACGGATGCTCTGTGGCAAATTCTTTTGTTTCCTCTTTAAAGGCTTTGTTTTTCTCTTCATCCTTACGGATGCGGTTATATTCAACAAGCTCCTGCCAATTTTCAACACCTACAGTTTCAAGCGCATCTGCAATTTCCTTGCGCCTTACAACTGTTGTTTCAGGTGTAAAACCGCCTGTATTCTGATTAAATGCCCTTTGAAAGCCTTTTCCGATATTTTCAATCGTGGTTTCGTCCTTCTGTGCATCAAGCTCTGTATATTCTTCAACAAGCTTTTTAACATCATCAGGAAGAGAATCGAGAGCCTTAAGCTTTCGGGAGCTGATTTCCTTCTGAACCAAAGAAACATCTGTTGTTGAATCAACACTTTTATTTTTTAATTCATTGGTTGTGTTTTTTGCTTCATCGCCATTTATTCCCAAACCTGAAAGAGTTTTACCGAGAACATCACCAACACCTGAAACAAGTTTATTTTCCTTTTCGGTGGTCTTAAGCTTTTTCAATTCTTTTTCAAGCTCATCATCGGACATCTTTGAATATTTTTTCTGCTTTTCCGCCCTCGATACAGAGTAATTGTAAGCCTCTTCATTCTCCCATTGGCTGAAATAGTCGTGGTCGGTTTGATAAGCTTTATAAAGGTCATCAAGGTCGGTATTATCCGCCAGGGCATCTTTTATCTTTTTAACCTGCTCTGCATCAAGGTACTTTTCATAGGTATTCAATTCATCCAAAAACTTTTTAGTATCGCTTTCATAGGCAGTTCTTGAAGAATTAAATGCAGAAAGCGCAGCTGCAGTGTCGCCTCTGTATGTATTTTTATAATTCCCGTCTTCACCAACGAAACGGGAATTATAATTTTTATACATCTGGTTTTTGCTATTCTGCAGAGTTCTTAGTCTTTCAGGTAAGGATGAAGCAAAATGTTGAGAACGATAAGCAATATATTTGTCTCTACCTGAATTGCTCACACCTAAACTCAAAGAACCGTTACTATTTGAGCTTTGCTCCTGTTGTCTTTTTTTACGGTATTCTTCATATTTTGATTTACTCATATTGCCACCGCCCTTTTATTTTTTCTTCTTCCTTTTTGAATAATTCTCTCTTACGCTGCTATCGAAAGTATCTCTGCCGGTTGCACCGTTTGCGTAATCATTATTGCCAACACGATTGTTATAAGTTATATCAGAATTTTCTCCATTCTCAAGATGTTCTTCAACAAAATCAATCAGCTTCGTATAATCATAGCCGGGACAAGTATCAAGATATTTATATACGGCATCCCAACCACCATCTGCATACGCATCTTCTACATCAGCAAACATATCTTGTGTTGGAGTTTTAAGACTATCGTCATTATTTCTGCTTCCACCCGAGCTACCTGAACGTGCCGCTGCCGCTTTCTGAAGCTCATAGCTTTTATTCCATTGTTCATCCGAAACCGCATCACGTTCTTTCTGATAGTCAAAAGCACGGTCACTTTCCCAATTGTTAACGGTCTGAAGGTATTTGTTATATTCATCATCGGACATATTGACGGTTTTGCCGTAAAGATAATCTCTGTCGGTATAGAAATCACCCACCTCATCACGATATCTGCCGTAAGCGCTTTCATCTAAGCCCTGTAAAAGTGCGAGGTTTTCTTTATCCGCCGCTTTATCATTCATATACTTCTGATATGCTCTGTCATGGAGCTCGGGAACAATATCATTAAGCTCTCTAAGATACATCTGATAAGCTTGTTGTGCCGCCGTTGTTCCATATGAAGAACCAAAACCACCTGTTAAAGCTGCTGCCTGAGCAGCAGTATCTGCCATTGCCATTTTGCCATGGTTAACATACTGCTCTTTATAAAGGTCAAAAAGAGCATCCTCGCTTACATCGTAAGAGAAGGGCTCTCCTCCGAGAATTTTATCAACAAGAGCATCAAGCTTTTCAGTGTACTGTGAACTGAATTCTGCAGGCTTCTGTGCTTCGAATTCCGCCAACTGCTTTTCTGCTGCCGTAAGCGCATCACTTTTCTTATAAGTGGGACGTTGGTTATTAGAACTGTTGGCATCTGGCGTTGTTGTTTTTTTTGAAGTTGACTGCGAAGTAGGGGTTTTAGTAGTGGTACCGCCCGTAAGACTGCCCCACGTATTGGTACCAACAATACCATCAACTGTAAGTCCGTTTTTCTGTTGATAATCTTTAACTGCCGCCAATGTTTTTGAACCAAACTGTCCGTCTACCTCAAGATTATATCCTGCAGCTTTTAATTTCCCCTGCAGTTTTTCTACATCATCACCGGATGAACCATATCTTATTGTTGAATATGCCATTATATTTCCTCTCCTTGTTCAATTTCTTGGTACGAAAAATAATTTCCGCTTATATCAATATTGGTACCTATCGGAATATCTGTTTCAGAAGTTATTACAATTTCTCCCGTTTCTTCCATAATTACCGCGCTACCTGTTTGCACGTCACCAATATGAATTTGCAAGGGTGTATAGAAATTAGGTACCTTATCAGGTAACGAACCGATTATATGCGTACCTGCACTCAAAAGCTTTTCTATCTTAAACGTAAAATTTAAGAAAACAACTTCTATTAAAGGCACAAACCGTGCGGTACCGATTACTTCTGAAGTTAATTCATTATCAAAATTCAACTGAAGCGTTTCATTTGTTAAAGCTGTTTTGCAATCAGAAACACCTTCCTGAAGAGTTTGAATATTATCGGCATTGGTTCTTATACCTTCGCTATTTGCATCTATAGATTTCTGCAGATTTGCCGCTATTGTTTTTATATCTTCTTTAACAGCCTGCTGTTCCTTTGAAACCTGCATTGCAGCTCTATACCCTGTGTTTTCCTTTTTTTCTGAAATCTCATTTCCTTTGGAAACCATTGATGCGATGCTTTTCAAATCGGTACCCGAACTGCCATGAAACATCTTTAATGTTTCGTCAAGCTGTAATAAAGCTTTAGCAATCTGCTGTAATTCCGCGCTCATTTTAATTCACTCCCCGCTTCTATGTTAAAAGTAACTGAATATATCTTCACATCACCGGTGCCGGCAAGCTTCAATCTGAAGTGGTCGCACCTGTGTTCAGGATTAATAGGAAAAGTCGCACCGAAGGTTTTTTGCGCTGTAAGTGAATGAAGCTCCCGCCACTCACCCGAGCTATCATACTCAACGAACACTTTAACGCTTGAGCCTTCAGAAATCTCTAAACGGCAAATAAGACGGTTGAAATATTTCTTTTCAGGGATATCAAGACCTATAAGACCGGTAATAGCTTCCCACTCTACAGCTTCCTCAACGTTCCGCTCTGCAAGCGTCCCGTTAAACTCTCCGTAAGCCTGTTCACTATCGGCAATGTAAAGAACGTTGTTATCGTCTTTTCTGACCACCATATACAGATTATTGTTGCTACTCATCATTTCGAGTATTTCAACATCATCTTCCTTGTGCCAGGTACCACGATTAAGGTCATAAACAAACAACGTCTGTTTTCCGCCGTTTCGCATTGATATATAATATTTATCCCGAAATGCGCCGCCAATGGCTTTATCGTAATATAAAGTGCCAAAGAAGCCATCGGATATTGCTACAGGAGAACCGCTTTCATATGCACAAATTCCTGTTGGTGATTTATAAAACAAGGTTTCATTAACCACACATAAGCTTTTATCACTCCCATTTTGAACACCACGAACAAAGCTTGTGGCAACTTCAAACGGTGGATTAACTCCGTATATCTTGTGTATGCAGTTTTCCTTGAAAAACATTATGTAATAACCATAACGTATTGCACCTGTAAAGGCTCCATCAGAACCGACAGTTACCGCAAAGCTATCAGATGCAACACCCATATAACAACGCCAATTACGGAAATCGCCTAATTTACAACAGTAAATCTCGTTAAGCTCAGAGTTACAGCCCCATATTCTGTTCTCACCCTGACAAACAAAATCCATATCAGGACATTTGCGGTCAACTTTCAAAACAGTATTTTGAGTTATCATTTCATCAATAATACCTGCAACAATTATGTAATCATCATCGCAAGCCCAGATAATCATATCTGTATTAAAATCTTCAACAGCAGAACCGCTTATGGTTACACAATCATGTTCTTTGAAGGGCTTACCGATATTTTCCGCCGATATTTTTACATAAGTAGTTGCAATGCTTACCCACATTGAATCGTGTTCTGAATATTTTTTCAGCACGTGAGGAGTATCTGAGGTATCGAGCCACAAAGAACCGTTTTCCGAATCTTTAGGCGCAACCTTTCCTGTGCTGTAATTTTCGTAATTTTCGCCTGTAAGAGTACAGATGGTATAAACCACATCAGTACCCTCTTTGGCAGCATAATGTGCCTCTATGCTCCCGTAATCGCTCAAATCTGCAGTATTTAAATATACTTTATCAGGGAATATAACCACATACGCACCCATAGACACCATACGGCGCACGTCGTTATACTCTGAAGACAATTCGGGAAAGTCTTCTACCTCTTCTCCGCCGTAATACAATTTACCACCCTGAACATAAAGGAGCTTATCCTTGCTGTAAAGAGAATTGATATCCCCGCTTACATTAAACTCCGCCCTCTTGTGACGTGGCGAGAGCACCGGGAAATATGATGATGTGAGATTTTTCATATCATAAAATTCACCGGCATTAATTTTTAAACTGTGATTATAACCACGAAATGTATCAATCGTGTATCTTGTTTTAGCTGCCACTGTTCATCACCCCGTTATTTTCGCTCTCTGCAAAGGCTTGAATGTTCTGTTAACCCAATTCACGAATTGAGTATACAAGCCAAAATATTCAGCCCAGTAGTTTTCTGCTCTTTCACGCTCTCCGCCTAAGGATGCATACTTATAAAGCAGATAATAAATGTAAATTTCATGATACTGCATCGGCAACAAGAGCTCCGTATCTGCAACCTCAAATGTTTCTTCAACTGTTGCCATTTCTTTTCCTGCACTTTCGTACAATGAAACAAATTTGTTTCTCAGATAAATAATCCACTCTCGCTCGTCGATATCGCAAAGTCTCTCGTGCGATTCATAAACTTCTCTCAATATACGTTCATCCAATTCTGCGAGCCAGTCTGTTTTTTGCTGTACTGTATAGCTATTATTTAAAAGCTTATCTGCTCTCTCTATTGCTTCGCTGATTTTCATACATTCACCTTCTTATTTGAAAAAAGCGGCAACACCGCAAAGTGTCGCCGCCGTGTTTAATTAAACGGTAATATTCGCTTCAATATAAGCTGCAGCCTCTGCCGCCATTGCTTCACTGTTTTTGATAACCTCGGCGAATCTTTCAGGAACTTCAACTGATTTTCCGGTCTGAATGAGAATTCTTTCACCGTTTACAGCAACAAAACGCTCGTTGTCGTTTCTGCTTGTTTTAGGAATAAAAACCGGAACAAGCTTTTCTTCCTGTGTTTTTTCCTGATTTTCAGGAGCTTTTGTTTCCTGATTTTCAGGAGCTTTTGTCTGATTATTATTTGCCATCGTTTTTCACCTTTCTTTAGTTAGCTTCAGCTGTACCGCTAAAAGCAGAACCGCTTTCAATTCTTAAGATATACTCTTCAACGAGTCTCTTTGCAGTTTTAATACCCTTCCAGCCGATGGATGAACGCTGATTAAGAGGGTCGTTGCCGTAGCCCTTCTGCTTAACGATATGCTCAATACCGCCACCGTTGATACTTGACACACCATAAGCATCAGCACCGAGAATAAGGGTTGCAAATACCGCAGGAGAGCTGCCGTCCTTCCAGATTTTCGCTTCTGTGCTTTCAACGAAGCGAATACCGCCAAGGCAACCGATTTCACCGTTGAGCATATTTTCAGGGGTGGTGTACTTCTGTACTTCCATCCACTGATTGCCTGCTTCCTGCATAAGGTCATAAGCAACGTAGGGATGGATGATACCTACATAGTAGCCGTCGATTTTGGGAGCATTCATAGCCTTAAGCTCTGCAGCAGCCTTGAAAACATCCTTAACACGAAGAAGGCAGGTTCCGTCAATCTGACTTCTCAATGTAACAGGAGTTTCAACGCCATCAACAATTTTAGGACAGTAAAGCACGTTGGTACCACCAACGATTTCATTTCTTACAATAGTATCCATTGTAAGACCTGCCTGTGCTGCAAGCTGTTTTGTAGCTTCAACAATGGTGTTGTCAACCGCAGTAAGCTCAAGCATATCAGTCTGCTCAATATAATCGCCGTACTGCTCAATTGTTGCAGTGATATCACTTACATTAAGCTTGTTACCTGTGGGGGTTACACCTTCAGTAAGAGGAGTAAGAGCTTTGGGAAGAGAAGAGAATTTTCTGAATTCAATAACCTTACCGCCGTTCTTAGGGATATCACGCTTCTGACCGAACTGATCATGAACAAGATGGGGAGAAGCGAGGGTAATAAGGGTTTTATCGTAGAATGTTTTCATTTCAGCTGAAAGCTGTTCTGATGTTGTTTTGTTCACAACGTCACCTGCAGCGAAAAGCTGAATGTTAAGATTTAATTTTTTTTCTGTAAATTTTTTCATTATTTTCACCTTTAAAATGTTACTTTTTTACCATTCTCAACTTCTTTGAGAATAGCCATTATATCTTTGCTGGTGAGGTTATTGACATCAACTTTTGTTGCTGATGCTGCTTGAGAAGATAAGGCATTTTCACGAACACGATTGGTGCCCGCTTTAATAGTATCTTCTGTTTGCTTTTTGGTTTTTTCTGTTGCAATGGAAACTGCAGCTTTAAGGAGCTCTTTGTGATGAACCGCTTCATAGGCTTCCTCAACGGACATTCCCTGATGAAGGTATTGCATAAACTTCTTGTTTCCCATTTCTGTTGCTAAATCAAGATTGGGATATGTACTCTCTTTGAGCTGCTCAGCTTCATTATACCAAACAGAAAACCTGTTATGGAGCTCCTGGTTTGCTTTAAGCTTCGCTATCTCGGCATCTTTTCTACCGGAACGAATTTTAGAAATAATGCTCTCTTCAGTTTCTCCGGTTTCAGCAGCCTGTTGGCGAATATACAGTTTATCCTCTTCAAATGCGTGAAGAAGCTCTTCTGCACCTTTTACACCATAACGCTTTTCAAGAGCCTCTATAATAGGCTGTTGAGCGTTAACCTGTTCACGAAGCTTATCTGAGCCTCGGGTTCTTCTGCCAACATTCTCCTGAATATGCCTTTCATACTGAGATTTATATTTGCCTTTTATAAGGGCATTAAATTCAGCATCAAGGTCTTCCTGATTGTCAGTGGCGAGCTGACCGTCTTCTGCCTGTTCCTGAGCGGCGACCTCAGATTCATCAGCCGTTTGGTTTTCGTTTACAACCTCTGCAGTTGCTGCGCCCTCACCTTCTGCACCTTCTGCAAAAAGCTGTAAGCGAATTGTAAGTATTTTTTTCATAATTCCTCCTGCGGTCTTTTCCCGCGCGTCATTTAATTTATTTCAAGGGGTTTCAAAGCCCGTGAAAACTATAATAATTATTTGGGTGTTGTCGCTTCATTGGTGCGCCTTCTTGCCTTCGCCTCAATCGAATTATCAACAGGTGCAATTTCAGCACTTAAGGGCTGTGAACTACCCTGGAGGCTTCTCAATATTAAGGCTATTTTCTGTGTCATTTGTCCGCCGTTATTCTGTTTTGTATCTATTAATTTTGCATATTCCAGAGCAAACGGCGCGATCACCTGAATAGCCTCATACATAGAACCATTCTTTTTGATAGTTTCAAGTACTTTCTGTTTGCCCGTGAAATTCATCATTGTAACTGTTGCAATTGCTCTGTCAGAATTCTCAGGGTTAAATATTCCTGCGTTATACAGCTGTAAAGCAAGCTCATTCTGTGAAAGTCTCGAATATGCGCTATTCTTTGAAGGTACAACTTTTATATCAAAAACGGGTAAACGAGAGCTGATACCCTGATTACCAAACATTGCTACTTGCTGAACCTTCACAGCTTTGTTATCGAAGGTAACGAATTGACTTTCTTCATTGGGCCCAACTATACGGAATGTACGCTCACTTTCATAGAACTGTCTTATAAGCTCAACAGCTAATTCGTTAATTTCACGGAAAGCATTATATCCGCCTTTAACCATATCTCGCGTTAGTTTTCCGCCTGCTTCCTGAAGAGCTGCAATTGCACTTGCTGCCGTTACACCTGAAGCAGTTGAACCCTGCGAGAAATCTCTGTTACCACTGATTTCTTTCAGCTCGTTCTGTTGCATTTCCAAAACTGTCAGATAATTGGGGTCAAGCGCAGGGGCTTTTATTTCACGAATACTGTCTTCACCTAAATTACTACCCGAAACATGAACAAAGTTGTTGTTCCAATCAGCGAACTCATCTTCGTTAACAGCACCTGCAGAGTTTATAAAATATCTGGGGGTTGTTCCTCTGCTTGCATTTTTTATAACCGCATTTGTAAGGCCGTCAATTGAATCCTGGGTATCGCACATTATGTCAATGTAACCAAATCCGCAAGGGCTGTCTTTAATCGGGAAACAAATATCAAAAACGAAGGGGTATTTTCCGTGGTCATAAAAACCACGTTTTGCATACTTAGGGTCATTTTCTGAAGCATATAAGCAAACACCGTTACAGAATTTGCAGTAATGCAATATGTCACCGTTTTCGGTGTGGCGTTTATAATACCAATCCACAACAGTGCTTTTATCGCTGTTATCAATTGTGTCATCAGAAACATACTGAGATTTTTGAAGCCCGTTTGCGCCTAATTTGCCTTTAAGCTTATCAGGATAAACACTTTCAAGAACATCATTGTTTTCAAGCTTGACATAGAAAACATTCTGGCTTTCCTGTATATTTTTAACACCGGGCTCCCAGAACAGCGAAAGAATATCAACTTCACGAATATTAATATCGCCTATTCCATTCAAATTTGGATCCCATAACACACCATATATACCGGTACCGTTTTTAATTTTCTCCCACGCCACATCTGAGTATGTTTTTTCAAAATTGCAACGCTCGAAAATTACGGGTAATATCTGACCTAAGGTTTCCGCCGCCTGCTCATCACTCTTTTCACGGGGAAGAACATTAATTTCGGGGAAATTCTCAACTATATCAGCGTGTTTATTTGCGAGTGAATTGAAAAGCCATGCTGTTTTTTTAGAAGTTGACTTCAAATCCTCTGTTTTTTCGGGTTCGACCCTCATCTTATACCACAAATCGTTCTTTATAACGCGACTTTCAAGGTTTGTTTTGCCTTCTTTATATTTTTGCAGAATTCTTTCTGCTTCTGCGATTCTGTTTTCATCAACTTCGGCTCTTATTTCATCCAAAGTTATAACTTTTTCATTTTCGTCCATAACTGCTCCTTAAATCCTTCGGAAACCCTTTTGCAAATCAAGTGGGTCATCACCGAAGGGCTTTTTCTCTTCTTTTATTACCGGTTTTATCGGACGAGCCATACACATATATCGGGTTTCGTCTGCAATATGGTCCTCGCCTGTTGTATCCAAGTCCTCGGGGTTGGTAGTTGAAAACTGCAATTCAGGTATTGTTCGTATAAATCCTTTGCAGGTATTAAATATATACATCATTGGGAACCCGTTTTCATCGAAAGTAAGCCTGTAATGCACCTGCATCCAACCGGGAAGGCGTTTGTTATCACCTTTAACGAAATACACGCCGTTTCTGTTTGCTGCTTCAATTATGGCTTCCCCTCTTGAAGCATCCCATATCGAAGGGTCAGCTACACCGATTATTTTCTTTCCTTTAAGCCAACGATGTTCATTTTCAATGCTCGCAATTTTTGAAAATATCTTTTCAGGTGGCCACTTAACACCTTCGTTTGCAGTCTTAGTACATCCGTAAAGCTCCATAATCCGATATAATCTGCCGTCATAATCCACAGCCCACCATGCACAACTGAAGGGCTTTGCATAACCAAAATCAAAAGAACGATAAATCGTCCATTCTTTCGGAATTTCAAACGGCTCAATAACATGAGTAAACAGACGGTCTTCATAGTGTTCGGGATAATCCCTGAACTCTTCAAAGAACTGTCCGTCAAATATATCCCAATTCCCGAAACGGTGCGCCTGCCTCAGCTTCTCAGGAAGAGCATCAAGAACCTTCACATACTCAGGGTTCGTGCTCATCAGCACATCATTATCATCAATTGTCGCGGGAATAAAGTCATAATCATTAGGGTCTTCGCCCGATTCGTAGCTCTTTTTTATAAAAAGGCGTTTGAACCAGTTATGGCCAACACCACCGGGGTTACCTGTAAAATACATTCGAGGTTTAAAATCAGTTCTTGTGGTACGGTTACAGGTAGTTAAGAACTGAATCTGTGCATATGTAAAATGGGTACACTCTTCAACGCCTATAACGTCATATTCCTGACCCTGATATTGATAAATATCATTTTCAGTATCACAATAACCCAAGCGTATTCGTGAACCATTGGGAAAAATAAAGGCTCTTTCGTCCTTTTTGTACCGTGCAATATCGTTTAAAAGCTGAAGCATAGGTATAAGGTGGTTTTCCCTCAGTTCCGGGAGAGTTTTTCTCAATAACAACAGCTTCAAGCCTTTGTAATTCATTGCTAAAAGAATAAATTTAGTTCTTAAAGCCCAGCTTTTTCCGCCTCCACGAGCTCCGCCGTAGCCTATATATCGCTTCCTGCTTTCAAAAAATAATTGTTGTTTTGGGTTTGGTGGAGATATAACAAGCTCTTTCATTTATCCGCCCCATTTTTCGCCTTGTGCATTTTCGAATTTTATAAGAACATCACCTGTGTTTTTGCTCTCAGAACCCTTCAAGGTTTTCTCAAGAGCATCCAGTGCTTTAAGCGCATTTTTGGCATCCATCTTGTAAACGCCTTTTTCAACATACTCGTGTTTATCATAATCCCACTCTTTAACAGGCTCTCCGCCTTTGCATTTCCTAAGTATATCAAGCCTTTCGAGCGTTATTAAATCTGTGCTCAACCCTGACTCTTCAACTGCTATTTGTTGTAAAACGCGCGTGTACGCGGCAATGTCAACATTTGTCAACAATTTTGAAGCAATTTGTCGGGCTGATTTTTCGGAATAACCGGCAAGCCTTGCCGCCTCTGCACCATTAAAGCCGGTGATTATATATAATTCACAGAATTTTCTTTTTTTGCCTTTGACTCTTTCCTTTAATTCCTCTTTTTGTCTTAATAAACTTTCTAAAACATCCTTGCTCATTTTTCACCAACTACTTCAATAAAAAAGCCGCCTGAAATAGGCGGCTGAGAACGGAATGAATGATGTCGCGAGTTGTTTTCGACACCTTCATCAATTTCACTATAACATAAAAAATTAAAATTTGACTGCTATTTTTTATGTTTGTTCAATTCTATGAAAAAAAGTTTGCGGCGAAGGATGAAGCCTCTTTCGTATAAAGGCACCTGCATTTGCTTATACGGTGTTCCCTCTGTAACATTTTTGAGAAGATAAGGCTTGAGCATCGGAATATCACTGCAGGCAACATCTATGCAGTAATCTATCATTTCCATCTTGGATTTTATATCTGCCGCCTGAATCGCTTTTTCTTTAACAGGACCTGTGCCATCCAATAAGTGTTTATGCTCAGTGGCAAATTCATTGTATTGACGCGCAAAAGCTCTCAATTCCTCATAGCGAGCCTGTGACATCCCGTATTTTTTATAATTCACTCTGCTCATGACGTTCTCCTTTCAAAACAATTTCTCTTGTGTGCCTTCGATTAGGCGCACCTGGTCCCATAGTTCGTACACTTCCGGAACCGTGCGAGCATAGACAGTCTTATTGCACTTAAAGCAACAGATTTCATACAACGGCATATTTCCGCCTACATCAGCGAATGCAGGCGCAGTTCCGCAAGAACAGGGCTTGTTATGTAAATAATTCATTCACATTTCTCCTTTATTGCATCCATAGAGAACCTTGTTTCCACTCTTCTCCTCTTTGGGAAGATTTTAAATCTCTATTTTTCAAATTATGGTTCACCCTATCATCAAACTCACCAAAAGAGGTTGAATAGAATGAAAATTTCGCGTTTTTATGAAACAGCGATATTCTTACATATGCAAAGCCGGTTACATCGCTTGTATAGCATTGGCTTTTATCAACAACAACTTGGTAATCAGGGAATCTCGACTCAATATAAGCCTGAACATTCCAGTTTTCTATGTAGTTTTTCACAACACGGCGATTAACAAACTTATCAACCGGAACAGGCTTTTTTAAATTCTTGCTTGTAGTCCATCTGCGGTAGCCCTTGCGTTGCTTAATAATATACTTTGCATACCCCTTAACACCGTTCTCGTCAAATTGTAGTGGTTTAAGTTTAGCATATCCCATCACCCAGGCACTCTCAATCTCTTCACGCGGAATATCGCCGTTTATGAACATGTGAACGTGATAACGGCTTGCTTTTTCAATTGCGTAAGCATATTTTAACTCTGCCTCAGCTTTTTTATATTTTCTTTTCAAGCGACGGAAAAAGTTCTGCACATCTTTATAAGTCTGTTCATAGGTTGCAGGCTCGTAAAGGTCGGAATAGGTAAGCTCCAGGCGATAATCTTTATCAGTAAAGTTCTCGTGAACAATTCTGATGAAACGTCGCTCAGCTGCGTTTTGGTTTATAAGCTCTTGCGCCTCTGTTGTTGGTCTGAATTTATTTTTGCGAGCACGTGGATGCTCGAGAACAGGAAAAACTTCAATTTCAGCATATTGGCCCGTTTTGATAAATCGCTCTCTGTATCTTACCGACATAATCCTGTTCCTTTCTGTTTTCTCTCTATTATGCAGGGGAACACATTTCCCCTGCACCTCATTGTTTTAAGAAATAACTAAATATCTCAAAAAAATAGCTTCGCAAACCACAACTTATATCTTCTAAATAAAAATGGTTGATTTGTTAATTTATTGATTCAAGCTTTAAGCGGCACCCGCCGCCTTGTTTAAAAATTGTATATATAATACTTATATATAGAGAATCGAAGCTCTCATTTTTGCTGCTGATTTTTCAGCAACTAAAATCAAAGCTTCGTCCCCGTGTTTCCACGGGGATTTTGTTTTAAAATGAATTTTTTCGCCTGTTTTTAATCTTTTCCTGCAGTTCCGGTGGCAGCTCGCTGAACGGCCGTTGTTTGCTACGGTTAATCTTTTTGTGAGTGCTATATTTCCGCCTTTCAACTTTCTTTCCACCGGGAGAGACGGTTATATATTCACTCACACCTATGTACTGCCCGTTTTCAGTAAAATCTTTCCGCCAGCTTATTGTATGAGTTTTTCGGTCTATTACCGCCTGGTGCTCTGTTTTCTGCTGACTCGGGGAAACAAGCTCAATCTGAAAGAGGGCTAAAGCCTGGCGGACCTCGTTATAATCTACGAAATTCGTCCGTGCTAATTTCAACATAGCCTGCTGAAGATACCTGAAGAACAGCATTGAGTTATAATTCTCGTCCTCAGGTGCAAGGCGAACCGCACGTTCCAGCTGATGCAGGTTCACTTCACCAAATATATTTGTGGTCATGTAGTTTTACTTCCTTTTTCAGCTTCAGGCTTGCGGTACCGAAATCAACGTGCAGGTTCACTACACATTCAGTGGGCTTGTCCGGAAATTTGCTGTTATATATTGCTTTGAATATTGCTTTGCAAACTGCATCGTGGCCGTTACGCACGGGAAGAGAATCAATATCTTTACCGGTCATTGTCTGCACCACCCTTCAGCAGTTCAGGGTTATCGTGCATGTTGCCGATTTTTCTTGCATCTATATAATAATCATCTTCGATAACAACAAAATCAAAAAGCGGTATATAACTATCAGAAAACTCATTTGAACAAAGAATAAACATTCCTGCTTCAAACTCGACTTTTGCAATTACTTTTTTATTTTCATACGTAATTTCTAATAAATCGTGTTCAAATACATCTGATTTTTGTTCATATTCATCCCAATATGCCTTTAAGCCTGTATATTGTCCTACTGTTTCGGGAATAACATCGGCTCGTAAATGCTGGTTAGGCAATCCCCAATCCGTCATTTTTTCAAAAACAATTTGATGTATGTCATTCTCTTTATCATTGTCATAATCTGCCTTGAAACAATATGTTGTTTTGTGCAAATGAATATATTGCCCCTCATACCATTTGCCTGTGTCTGTACATTTTCCTCTAAACAATATTTCACGCATCGTTCTCATCCCTCATTTCCTTCAACTTCTGCTCTGCTTGGTCTTTTGCGTTTTCACCGATAAAAATCGTCTTACCAAGTTCTTTTTGCTCAAGTTGAAAATATACATATTTCCCAACGAGATTAAGTTTTTTTAAAGTTATACGAAATTCAGAAGTTCCTGTTATTTCAACTTTATTAACCGTTGCTCTTTCAACAGCGTTTTTTTCAATAATCCAAACAACATTGCCCACCTTACAAGGCGGTCTTATCCAACCGTCAGCAATAATGTAGTCAGCAATAAATTCTTGTAAAGTTTTAATACTCTCGTATATCTCACTATGCTCTGCTTCTGTTTCAGCTTCCAACGCTCTTTGCCTTTCCTTGCCGACATAATGAGCGTGTTGAAACAAAGCATCTTGCACCAGCTCTACAAGCCTATCTCTTTTTTCATTCGTCATAGTTTGGAACAAACCTTTCATCAACAACTTTTCCGCATTTTTCACACACTTTATACTGTGTTTCTCCACGAAGATTGAAAAACTCTGTTTGAGGACGATACCAATTGCATTTATGCTTACAAAACAACTGCAATATTTTAGGTTTAGGATTATTAATTCCGTATTCTTTAGGCATTACCTTCACTCCTTTTTGCTTCCTCATAAGTTTTACCATTACCACAAATACAATAAGTGCAACGTTCCTTGGTATAGGTGCATATAGGTGCCGATTTTGCGACTGTTTCCCCATTTTCAACTATGCTCGGTGAAAATTTCTGATATTTACACATTGACACCATTCCTCTCTGTTGCTAAAGGTACGGTATAATCATCACATCTAAGGTTTACATTAAAGGGAGTATCAAGTTTGTAAACCGCACAGGGCTTAATACTCATAACAACATAGCCTTCCTTTCAGTATTCGGGGTTATCTAAAATATAATCCACATACACAAGAACGCTTGCTCCGGTGTAGCTTTGGGTTTCAGGGTCATATTCATTAAGAGCGAGTAAATCACCAACTTGATAATCCCTGTCATTTTTTCTTACCTCAAAAAGCTTTTTACCTGTAGTAACATCTGAAAAAAATTTAGGATATTGTTTTAAAGCGTGTATCATTTAGCATCACTCCGTTCCGTAACAAGTTACTCCACGCTGTCCTTTAACTGCAGGAGCACATTCAGGACAAAAGGTTGGTTCTCCAATTCTCCACCCTTTTTTTCTCATTTCTTTTATAAACTTGGTTTTGCTAACACCATCTTGTTTTTCTTCATAGTGTCCACAATTCTCGCAATATACTTCAAATTCAGTATTATTTTCCATTTTCACTGTTCTCCTTTTTCCATTCATATTCTCGCAACGCCTCTATAACATCATTGTTATAGAACTCTTCTGTAAAGATTCTTACAACAAATTTGTCATCAACTCTAAAAACAGCAGTCATGTGTTGTCGGAGAAAATACCATATAATAAATCTTTTTATAAGCGTTTCAATCATTTCTGCTCACCAACCAATCCTTTCCTACGATTCTCAAAAAAATCCTGAATGTTAGGACACTCGTCATCAGTTACATAACACTGACCATCTTTGTTATTCTTGCATTCCCATTCATTGCAAAAATGCGGTTCAGCTTCGCACGTCTTCAACGCCAACACCCCACTCTATCAAAAGTTTATCAACGAGAGATTGAGAGATGGCCCATTTACTATCAATTACAATAATTGCTTCCTCATTGGCAGATTCTTTTAACTCCCGAGCAAAATCCCTAACACTATCATCAATCAGTTTATCGAAATGTTCTGCAGCTGCACCTTTCATATATTCCAACGGGTAATATGCCTTACTTAACAAACCGCCTGTCTGATTACAAAGGAAACTACCCAAACGGTATTCAAGGTCATCTATTAAGTCAGATGCAACGACCCAAGCAATTTTGTAACGCACCTTTTGGGTTTTCTTTTTGATTTTTTCGAAAACTTCATTCATATCCCGTCACCTCCGATAAAAGTTTTCATAACACGGTCAGAGGTTGTTTCTTTATGATTAGATTCATACTCTTTAATGCGAGAATCTAAACGTTGAATTTTATCGAAGAAATATTGGTCGACACTCTCAGAATTTGTGATAATACGCAATTGCTCCATCATAATTAGAACATCTGCAACCTCTTCGCAAACTGCGCCTAAAGTAACAGGTGTGTTATATCTTCTATATTTAATAATTGCTTTTATCAACTCGCTCATTTCTTCTATAGCTATATCAAGCTGTGTATCGGCACCAAATGTATTTACAGCACCTCTAAGTATGAACTCTCTGTTTTCATAACCGGGATTTCCTACTTTTAAATAAGCGATTTCATTTATAAGCTTCTGAATCTCTGCATCTTTTTCGGTAAGCTCACGCTTCAATTCATTTATAGTTCCAATATCAGATTGTCCTGAGTCTATAAAATCCACCTTTTTACTTGCTAAAATATCTTCAGAATCACTTATTATAACGGTGGGTAAAATTGCTTTTGCTCCAACACTAAATCCTTTTTTAAATTCAATTGTTCCTAACGGGTCATCTTCCTTACTTAAATCTTTGATAATAAAAAACTCTTGGTGATTTTTTACAACATCTTTTATCACATCAAACATTTCATTCAAAACAATTTCTTTAGCTATTTCGATTTTCGACTCTGTTACATCATTTTCAATTATTGTAAAAGCTCCACAAATTTTACTTGTGTTTTTCGGTCCATTATAATTAACGACGAGTTTGCCATCCTTATCTGAAATAACAAAATCGTTTTTTTCTTTTTCAGGTACTCTGTACCCGTTAGCCATACCTAAGCACATAATTAATCCTCTTTTCTATCAATAAAACTCTGCTCCGTTATTAGCAATTACTTCACCAATTCTTTTTCTTACACGAGCTCGGCAAGTTACCAGCAAGCTAAATAATTCGCTAATCGGTGCATCAGTGGGCAGATATTCATATTCGATTATTGTTCCGTAATGGTTATTGCAGAGAATTTTCTTTTCAGAAGCTTGAGAAAACACTCTTACAAAACAATGGGCAACCGAGCCAACCTTAACCTTATCAACAACCTGCTCAATTATTATTTTTGTATCAACAATATGAAAGAAGTGTGTTTCATCAATCTTCACATCCTTCAAATCACTCAATGTATCAATTTCATTAATGTCAATGGTTGAATTGATTCTTTCCGATTTTAAAATTTCATCAATTTTGCTGTTCATTGGATTTCTCCTCTGCTTTATCAAATTCATCGCAAGGAATGCCGGACACTTTGTGATATACCTGCTTCGGAAACTCGCACCACACAAAGCACCTGCATTCCGTGCAATCCTGGAACTCATTATTCTTCATGTTGTTTTGCATTTTTATTAAATCTTTCTATTTAATTTCAACAGTCACTCTTATCAAACTCCGGCGTATGCAGCACATTCATAATCACGCATATATTACCCATTTGCTCCATTATGTAATTATCTTTTGGGCTATAAGCTGAGTAATGTCTGAGAGCGTTAAATATAAGTTTTCTTTCCTCGGGGCTTAACACAAGTTCAATCCCATCATCATTCTTTAACCTGAATTGCATGCCTGGTTACACACTCCCATCTCTGAAGTTTTATCGTATACGTAATAATCACAAGAAGCCCTCAGGGAACCGTAAAATTCAATACCCTTGTTCTGCATCAGAAGCTTCTCAAGAATTTTTGTACTTTTATCATAAAGATTTTTATAAGGACAACCTTTCGGTATTTTTCTGTTTACACATTTTTTGCAATCGTCAGTGCCTAAAAACAAACTCAAGTCGCCCTTCTTTCACACGTCTTTCATTTAAGCTATCTAACCAACCTTTTTCTGTAAGATAATATTTCTTTCTGACATCATCAAAAGAAAAGTATTTCTTTTCGGTATAAAAACCGAATTTGCAAACTTTTGTTACTTTCATCGGCTTACCGGTTCTTGCAGAATATACAATATCGCCTTCAGAAAGCAGCTCTTTTATTTGGTTTGACATATTTATCCCGCCTTTTTATTAAGTGCACACCATTTTTTCTGTGCTTGTTTCTTCTTGGCCGTTCTGCAGGCTTCACAAAAACGATTTTCTTTTCTTTCGTAAAATGTTCCGCCACATCTGGCGCAGTACTGAGGTCGAATCCTCTTGAATTCAAGACACGCATCACAGTCGGTACCACCAGCTGAGCAACCGTTAAAATCATCCCAATTCATACACATATTTCTTTGAAAATAATACGGGTCGTAACCTAATTGATTCATCCGATACTTCAAAAGACCGGCAAGGGTTGATAAGTTTTTGCGAGTTTCAGACCTGCAGCGTGATAAATGAACACCTTGTTTTACCAATACATCAGGTGCACCGTCACCCCACTTACCGTCTCCCAACATTACACGGACCTTATCAGCTGATTCCGTAAGATACACAAAATACACTTTTCCTCTTACAGCCTTTTCTGACTTATCAAGCATATTTCCGATAACTGTATAACTGTCGCCGTTTTTAATGCCTTCAGCAAGAATTTCATAATCCTCATCAGTCCAGGCACTTTCAGCACTATGGTTGTCTGCTTTTACCGGGCGGTACTTAGTGCCCAAATCAGTGCAACGTCTTTGAATCGCACCTGCAGAACGATGAAGCATTTCAGAAAGCTCTTTGTAACCGTATTCTTGTTTTTCAAGGAGATATAACAACTTAGCATCTTCAGCTGCAGTCCAGGGATCTTTTCGCTGTAAAGAGAAAGCTTTATAATCTTTCCTTCTTTGCATATCCACCCACTCAGGCTCTTTACCCAATGAAAGCGGTTCCATTTTTGAAAAATCGATAAAGCTTCTGTTTTTTTCTGCCCATTCCCAAAACTCATTAAGATAAACGATTCTGACTCTTTTTTCGTTAATCTTTTTATAATGCATCGGGAATTTGCGATTTTCCAACCAGCTTTTTAAATGATAACTGTGTGAGTTGTGCCCGGTGATTGTCTGCACCAGCTGATTGAATGTTATGTATTCTCCGCCTAAAAGAAAAGAACCTAACCCTATTCGCTGAGCTTTCAACGTTATTGCATTAACACTTCTGTTCAAATGTTTCGCAATACCTGCTTTTGAAACGGTTCCCCAAGATTCCTCAAGATAAAGAAGTTCTTCTTTACTCCAATTTTTATTAGAACCCACTTGCCCGCAACTCCTCCACATAACACCAGCTCTGAGGCGGTCTTTTAATAGGTCTTGTTTTACATTTTGAGCACCAATCGGTTTTATCTTTGCAAAGGTAAGAGCCAAGAAGCATTGCGCCGTTTGTAAAATCGGGATTGTTGTATATTCGCTCTCTGTATTCACATTGATTGACCGCTTCATAATCAACAACATAGAACTCGCTCAACTCTTTCGGCTTGTCATAAATTACAAGATCGGAAATGTGCCAACCGTAAACTGTTTTTTCATTTGCATATTCAAGCAAATCAAGTTCATCAATCATTGTTTTTGCTTTTGGCAAAACGCAATAATTGCCATATTCTGCAACAGTTATTTCATTACAAATAAACTCGCCTATGACTTTTCCTCTGCCTTCTTTGACAAAACGACAATAATCCGCCCAAACAACACCATGTGTACAATAGATATAAACCTTAAAAGGTGTTTCAAGTTTCGGTCTTGTCTTCCTTACCTCGATAGTTTTGAAAGCAGAATACATCACAGGATTTATAGCTCTTGCTATAAGCTCACACCATTTCGGTTGTGTGCTCATCAGAACTGCTTTCATCGCACAAGCTCCCTTCCGCACATCGAGGAACAATCGTATTTCCTTTCCGCCAAATTTAACAACTCCTTTATTTAATTTTAGGTGGTGCAGGGTGACGGAGTTGAACCGCCACGGTTATAAAGTGTTAATAATTACAGTGTTCGCAGACTTTATTAATATTTTTTTGGACTAATCCGAAGGAGATATGTGTAAGGTTGCTCAAGCCTTGCACATTTTTGTAAAATTATGGAGACAAATCAACCGGCTCCCGCCCCTGCATATTGCCCGTCTATCCGGGCAGTCTTTATAAATTAATTGAGCTTGTCCGCCCTATATTTTTCTATGTAATCGCACACAAGCTTTGCTTCTCTCTGTGTAAGGCAACGAAGATTTTTTTCCTTTGAATCCATTGCATAAAAAGCAACATCACCGTAGTAAATCTTATCTGCTCTGTCGTCAGCCATACAAGGTGCAAGACTTTTAGCAAATCCGTCTGTGTCATAGCACATATAAATACCGGGCATTACTTCAAGGCTGTTGGGGTTTTCTGAATCAAGTTCCCTTGCAATAGCTTTAAATGTGTTTCCGATGTTGTGCCTGTGTTCCGGCTCTTGTCCGGGTGATTTGAGAATAATAAACATATTACCTTTCCTTTCCGCTATACAGGCTTCAACACTTCTGATGAAAGCACGTGCATATTTTTTTATTTTCCGCCAGAGCTTGTACACAAGGTTATTAATTTGTTTATCAAATGCATTAACTAAACCCGTTACCAAAGCCCAGCATGTTAAAAAAATAAAATCATGAAATAATCGACTACTCATATTCGCTCATACTCCTCCGGGTGCTGTGTGAAATACCGCGAAAGAGATTCGCCCATCCTTTTGGCAGAGCTTTTTCTGAAATTATGTATTTCCTTTTCGGTCAGCTCTTCCCAGGGCTTGACCTCGCCTGTCTCAGAATTTTCTAAAAATATTCTTCCGACTATCTTTTTACCTTTCGCCATACTCACACCCCCTTTTATTTCTATGTATCATTGGTTGTACGATATTATTGTTCAATTTTTTGAACTTCTAGAGTAAAAAAATAAATCTGTATATCGGCCAAAGGAAATCCCAACAATTTAGCCGCCTCTTCCATTTCAGGTTGAGTCCAGGGTATTTGTGAATTCATCTTTAAAGACATAGTTCTGTCTGATAAATTCATAGCTTTACCAAAGGCTGAAATTGTGCCATATACAGATTTAATCAATTTTTCCAACTTTGAATAATCATACGGTATTTTTATTTTTTTCTTCATATTTTTCACGTCCTGTTTATCAAATTGAATAAAAGTTCAATCTTTTGAACAACTTGATATTATCACACGATTTTTGCCTTGTCAATACAAAAATTCAATTTTTTTGAACTTTTTTTCATTTCCTCTTGAACTTTTGTTCAAATTATTTTATAATCCTATTACAATATAATTTGGTGGTGACCTTAAAAATGAAAAAATTTAGCACTTCTGATAGATTGAAACAACTAATGAGAGAGCAAAACCTCAAACAAGTTGATATTTTAAATTTGTGCAAGCCGTTTTGTGAGAAATATAATGTTAAATTAGCAAGAAATGATTTGAGTCAGTATGTTTCGGGAAAGGTAAACCCCGGTTCCGATAAACTCTCTATTTTAGGAATGGCTCTTGGTGTAAGCGAAACTTGGTTAATGGGCTACGATGTATCGCGAGTTAGTTCTTCTGCGTTTGGTTCAAAACTTCCAGATAACGTCATTCCCTTCCCTAAAATGAAAAAAATCCCCCTGCTCGGCACTATCGCCTGCGGAGAACCTATTCTTGCTGAAGAGAATATTGATGCATATATTTCTATTGACGAGAACTCTGATGCAACCTTTGCTCTTAAATGCAAGGGCGACAGTATGATTACCGCCCGTATCTTTGACGGTGACGTTGTTTATATCCGTCCTCAGCCCGATGTTGAGAACGGTGAAATTGCCGCCGTTCTTATAGATAATGAAGCTACATTGAAAAAGGTTTACAAGGCTAAAAATAAACTTACCCTTTCCCCCTGCAACCCGATGTATGCAGATATGGTTTACACCGATGAACAGCTTAACCAAATTAAAATTCTTGGTAAAGCAGTCGCTTTCACCAGTGTTATAAGAAATTCTTGATAAGGAGCAACGTAATATGGGTAAAACTTTCAAAATTGCAATAATTATTCTCTCTGTTATGCTCTGTATTTCAGTAATAACAAATATCGTTTTAGGATTCCGCATACCCAAGTTAAATGTCGAAATTCTAAAACAAAAATCTATTGTTCAATTCTACAAAGATATGTACCATAATGACTTAAAAGAACTTGAAAAAAAATATCAAAATGAAAATAGCGAATTAGAAAAAACTCTTGATGAAGACAGAAAAATAATTTATAAATACCAAAATAAAATTCCTTTATCACAACATGAAGAATACAAAGCGTACCGTGAAGCCTCTCAGTATGAACGCAAAAATGGTTTAAAATAATTAAAAGGTTGATTCACTTTGAAGTATAAAAAATATCTTTTACTACTGCTTTCTGCTGTTCTCTTTCTATCTTTTGTCCTATCTGTTTCAGCTCATCCGGGAAGAACCGACTCTAAAGGTGGCCATTATAACAGAAAGACCGGTGAATATCATTACCACAACGGATCTTCTGCAGGTAAAAATACCGGTGGTGATTCCGACAGTTATTCTTATTCACATTTTGAAGGACCAACCGCTGACTATAACTCGGATTCAAACAATAAAAATACCGACTATATAAGTGAAGAAGAAAAAAGTGATAATGCTTTTAAATTAATGCTAACCATAGCAGGAGCAATAATTATTATTTCTTTGTTATGGTGGGCAATTTCTACTAAACCCCAAAGCGAACCCACACCCCAACCGGAAATAACCGAAGAAGATATACAAAAGACTTTAGACAAATTCCTTGCTGATAATAGAAATAGAATGCAAAGAGCTCGGGAAGAGCAAGAAAAAATAATTAATAAACGAATCGAACAGAAAGCGGGTTTCCCTGATGGTATTTATATTGATGGTTTCACTTTTAATGATACCAACTCTACCGAACCTTACGGCAGAGCCACCGCATATATAAACAACAAAGATAAAACTTTACATCTTTTTCAAAACTGTGATAATGCAATGCATCCTATAAATATGCTCTTTGATACTTACGAAATGAAAAACTTTAAACTCTGTGAAAAATGCAAAAAATCAGGGAAATACGATTTTTATTTGAATTATGAATCTTGGTATAAAGAATATATAAAAATGAAAATAGCGGATGAAAATGATGATTATGAAAACATCTGATGAACAAATCCCCAACCCTATTCTTGAAAAATCAAATTTATCTTGGGATGAAGCTCAGCTCATTGAATATATACGCTCTCATCCTGAAGAGCTGAAGGAAATTATAAATTCACTAAAAAAGGACGGTGAGAATAAATGAAAATAGCCGCCGCTTACATAAGAGTAAGCACAGACGACCAGCTGGAGTACTCCCCCGATTCCCAATTAAAGCATATCCGGGATTTTGCCAAAAGGAATAACTATATTCTTCCTGAGGATTATATTTTTATAGACGAAGGCATCAGCGGTAAAACGGCAACCAAACGCCCCGCCTTTATGCGTATGATTGGTATTGCTAAAACAAAGCCCAAGCCCTTCGATGCCATTCTTGTTTGGAAATTCTCCCGTTTTGCCCGTAACAGACAAGACAGCGTTTCATATAAATCCATACTTCGTATAGATTGTGGAATTGATGTTATATCAATTTCCGAACAATTAAGTAATGATAAATCTTCAATTATTCTTGAATCTGTTTACGAAGCTTGGGATGAATATTATTCAATCAACCTTGCTGAAGAAGTAAAAAGAGGTATGACCGAGAAAGCAAATAGGGGCGAACCCCTCTGTGCTCCTGCTTTCGGGTACCTGATGAAAGATAAGCAGTATTTCCCCCACCCGGAACAAGCCCCTATTGTAAAAGAGATTTTCAATAAATTTATAAACGGTACCAATATAAACGAAATAACCCGTTGGCTTCAGAATTTGGGAGTAAAAACAGTAAGAGGCAATTCACCTGACCGCCGTTTTGTTGAATATATTCTTCATAACCCTGTTTATGCCGGGAAGATTCGTTGGTGTCCTGATGGAAAAGCCGCTTCCAAAAGAGATTATTATAACGAGAGCTTTATAATCGTTGACGGCAAGCATGAAGCAATTATCACTCAGGAAACATTTGATAAAGCCGGAGCAATACTTGCAGAAAACAGAAAGAAGTTTCGTAAATATCAGCGACAAAATCAAAATGTTGATTTTATGCTTAAAGGTTTATTGCGCTGCGGGAATTGTGGTGCAACCCTCGTTCACCTTTCCACCGCCTGTCCCAGCGTACAATGTCATAACTATTCAGCATCAAGAGGTTGCAATATTTCTCATTCGATTTCAATTAAAAAGGCTAATGAACTAATAATTGATTTGCTAAAACAAGCCTATGAAAACGAAACCTTCAATATTGAACCTGCAGAACCTAAAAAAAATGACGAAACCCAAAGCCTTGAGGCTCTTCTAAAAAGAGAGCAGCAGAAGCTTGTGAAAATAAGAGAAGCTTATACCACAGGCGTTGACACCCTCGAAGAGTACAAGGAGCAGAAAGAACAAATCAACAGAACCATAGCCACCATTGAAAAAGAAATGCAGAAAACCAAACCTAACACAAAAACACCTTCCGCCAAAGGCTATAAAAAGAAAGTGAAAAAGGTTATTGACATTCTCGAAGCTCCCGATGCCAGCGAACAAATGAAAAACGATGCCCTCAGAACTATCATCTCTCGAATCGTCTATAATAAAACCGCCACCCCACCAACCCTCGACCTTTATTTTTACTCTTAATATTATATCTTTTTGCAATATGGCGGTCCCGATGGTGAGTTGGGAGCATCTCTCCGCTACCTATCCCAACGCTTCGCCATGCCCTACCCCGAGCTTAAAGGCTTACTCACAGATGTAGGTACATCAGTAACGGAAGTGTCAAAAACTTCAATTTCGGCCTGATTTTTGCATTTTTTTGCTGATTCGATAACAAATTTCCATTTTTGCGGTATCAAATTGAGCTTTACCTCGATTTCTTTGTTTTTATGTATAACCATTTCTTCAAGAATTTCTTTTATGAAGTTTTCGGTTATTTCGCTTGCGTTCATCCAATCCTTAGCATATTCAATGCACTCATTAATAACTCTTGTCATTTCTTGTTTCTCAAATGTGTACTTGCAGCTCTCACCCAGTTCTTCCTCTTTCCTCTGGATTTCCATATCCATACTTGCGGCTTTATCCTTAAATTCTGCCTTAGATATGCAGTTGTCAAGGTACAAATCAACCAATGATTTCCGCCTTTCCTTTAGCTTATCTAGGGCGGATTTTTTCATTTCATAATCTTCAATCTCACCCATACTCAAGGCTTCGGAAAGCTGATTTCTCATAGTTTTGAGAATAGATTCAGTGTTAATATCAAGCATCTCAATTATACTCTGCATAATCAGCTTCAGGTCTTTATCTGAAATTGGTTTGCAGTTGCAACCTACCTCTTTACCGCTATAAACATCGATGCGTTTTTTGGTACCGTGCTTCTTTTTGTTGTAGCATTCCCAGAATTTATATCGGCCTCCGCTCTCCAATTTCTTATCGTGGAATACAAAATTATGACCGCACTCGGCACATTTAATTTTACCTGAGAAGCAATATCTTCTTCCAAGCTTTGCAAGTCTTTCCTTGGATGGAGAACGCTTTGCCATTTCAATTTGAGCCATTTCGAAAAGCTCACGGGTTACAATAGGCTCGTGATGGTCTCTTATAATTACCAGCTCTTCCTGACCTTTGTTCGGCACTTTTTCGTGAGTAAGGTAGTTTGGTGTAATGGTTTTCTTCTGAATCAGGTCTCCGCAATATTTTTCGTTTCTGAGTATGCGGAGTATGGAGTTATTCGTCCATCCCATATTATTGAAGCTGGGTATTCCCTCTTCATTAAGCTCTCTTACAATTGTGCTTGTACCTTTATGCTCAACTACATATTTGTGGAATATCTTCTGCACAATTTTTGCTCCTGCATAGTTAACAGAAATCTGACCATCGTTTACATCATAGCCTAACAAATCAGAGCCGAACACAACGCCCTGTTCCATTCGTCTTCTCTGCCCCCACTTAACTCGTTCAGATGTTTTTCTGCTCTCTTCCTGAGCTATTGAAGCCATAATTGTAAGACGCAACTCTGCATCAGGGTCAAGGGTAAACAGGTTATCGTTTGCGAACATAACCCCAACACCGAAGTCTTTCAGTTGACGGGTATAGTAGATACTATCTAACGTGTTTCTTGCAAAACGGCTTATCTCTTTTGTGATGATAAGGTCAAACTTTTTCATCTGAGCATCTACCATCATTCTGTTAAAAGCCTTTCGCTTTTTAGTGTTTGTTCCCGAAATTCCTTCGTCAACATACACATCATAAAGCTCCCACATAGGATTTCTTTCAATGTATTCCTTGAAATATCTTTGCTGACTTTCAAGGGAGTTTGCCTGGTCATCCTTGTCGGTTGACACTCGGCAATACACTGCAACACTCAAAATTCTATCAGTTCTTAAATTCATTTTTTCATCTCCTCGTTATATACATAGTTGGCGATGATTTTCACCATCGCCAACCCAACAATACCACAGGAATCTTCACATATCCATTCACCACAATCACCAATATTTCCGGTTCAGATTTTCCAAATATTTTAATTGTTCGAAAGATATTTTTCCTGTATCGAAGAGGGATTGATAAACCGAATAAAGCAAAGCCTTTTCGTAATCTTTTTTTCCCTCAGCACTTAATGTGTGTTCTGTTTGCTCTGTGCAAACAATCTTGGTCTTACTCAATCCCTCTTCACCACCTTTAATTTATATGTTTTTAATTAAGAAATAAGTAGTTACCAAAATATATTAAGTTTTTTAATACTCATCATCGAATATGAAATCGTCATCATCAAAATAATCATCTTCATACGATTTCTTTTTGTATTCGTAATCTTTAAGTATTTCTTCCATGTTTACTCTGCCTTTGGTATGGTAAACATTTCTGATTGAGTCTTTACGAATCTTTTCAATATCAACCTCATCCTCGCCAAGAATTCTTGCAACAACTCTCATTAACATTTCAAGTTGAACTGCATATCTGAAGAATCCCTGTGAAATTCTTTTTGAATTTTCTTTACCATTCTTGTTGATTTCATAAGCTAATCTTCTTGAAATAGCAGTTGCATTTTCCTGAAGAGCTCTGTCTGCAGCAAGATTTTCGGCTGCTATTTTAAAGAAATCGCTTCTTGAAGAATAATTGTATTTCTTAATTATTCCATCAATATACTTAATGAAATCCTTATCAAGATACAGGCTGATTCTGTCTTTGTCTTTACCAATCATAGCTACACCTCCTTTCTGTTTTATTGATTACACAATTCACGGCGCCGATTTAACACTTTTAAAATCCCGTAACATCGGCATTTACAGCTATTTTCTCGGTTTTTATGCTCCTTATAGTGACACAATCGCTACTGTCAATGGCGCCAATGTCTGTAGTGACACAAAATGCCCACAACCCTCGTAGAATCGGGCTTTTTCGGTCGGCGTCGCCGTCCGAAGTGGTCGCAAAGTGGCAAATTTGCCACCATGCTTATTCCTGCTACTTTTATCCTACCAAAACCCATCTCAAAAAGTCTGAAGTCACACAAAAACCACCTCCTCGCTGACCTCAGTTTTAGGCTTTATTTCTATGTAGGAAATACCTAAAAGTCTGCAACCGCTTGTCCGACGATTTTGGAAATACACATTGGCTTTTTCAAGCTCATGACGATATTTATTCATCATCTGCTTGAGAGTTTTTGCAGTTATCTCTCGTCCCGAATGCTTACAGAACTCTTCACAAAACACAGTGTTCGTTCCGTTAAAGCTTCCTATGGCTTTCATGAAATCAACCAACTCAAACATAACCTTCGGTAAGGAATATTCGGGTTGCTGAAGGCTATCTCCTACCAACTCCCACTTGCACTCTTCTTTGTTAAACCTCAACTCCAGGTCACGGGTTTCGATATCTCTGCCCGTGCATTTCAGCTTTGCACTGCCTTCACCTCTGTCACTTCTGTCGAGAATATACATGTTATCTGCCGCACCGATGATACCTGTCGTTCCCGAAATTCTGTTGAACGGATCGCTGTCACCTTGCTTACGAAGATGCATGACAAGAAGAATTGACACGCAGTGATTGTCAGCAAACTGTTTTAAAAGAGACACATCCCTGTAATCATTTCCGTAAGACATATCAGAATTTTCATCACGAACAAGTTGAAAAGTATCAATTACAATCAGCTTTGTTTCAGGATAATCAATCAAGAAATCCTCCAGCTGTGCAATCAAACCTGTTCCCAAGGTGCGTGATTCAGTAACAAGAAACATCTCTTCCGAACCCTCATCGCTGATGTTAATCAGTCGTGTCTGAAGTCTTCTGGCAGTATCTTCAAGTGAAATATAAAGCACAGGAGACTTATTGGTTTTGAGTCCTAAGAAATCATTTCCCTTTGAAATACAATCGCACAAATAAAGTACCAGCATGCTTTTTCCGATCTTAGGTGCACCGCCAAGAATGTTTAATCCCTGAGGCAAAAGTGTTTCGACGCAGTAATTCAATTTTGGAATATACTCGTCAATTAATGTCTCGGCATCTATAACCGAGAGCTTTTCATTTAAAGTTAACATGGGCATACGCCTCCTTTTTAAATAATTTTTCTTTTTTGCTTATTGTTTTTTTGAAGCAAAAGCCATTTATCAGAAAGAGAAAGTTTTCAGACTATCCTCTTCTGCTTCATCACCTGTTGCTCCGATAGCGTTTTGTGGGAGTGGTAGGCTCACCGATTCTCTTCCGAGAGTGCTTTCGCACCTTTCTCCATCGGCACGGAAATTTTTCCGCTGTCATCGCTCAATCCACCTATCCACATATCTCTGTCGGCAGGCTATTAAATTTTCAAGGTCCACGGGATGAGTTAACCCCTCACCTCCTTATTGGTGAAATTTTTTCCAATTTGAGTAACAAAAATCTCACCAATTTACAAATTATTTACATTTACCTCTCACCCCCTTACTAGTAGAAATTTTTTCAATTTGAGTAACAAACCTATCACCAATTTACAAATTATTTACATTTGCCTCTCACCCCCTTACTAGTAGAAATTTTTTTCAATTTGAGTAACAAACCTATCACCAATTTACAAATTATTTACATTTGCCTCTCATCCCTTTAGTAGCGACTTTTTTTCGATTTGAGTAACAAAAATCTCACCAATTTACAAATTATTTACATTTACCTCTCACTTCCCTACTAGGAAAATTTTTTCGATTTGATAGAAAACTTTTTTATTCATAGAAAATAAACTTTATCTTCACCCCCTATTTGTGACTTTTTTCTGATTTGCTACAAAAAAGTTTTAGTTTTCTTTTGCCCCTCATCCCTTTACTAGCGACTTTTTTGCGATTTGATAGAAAACTTTTTCAAATTTCACAAAACTTTTTCTTTCTCTCTCACCCCTTATTCATCTCTTTTCATCGATTTGAAAGAAACTTTTTTGAGATTTTATTTCCCCCCTCACTTCCCTACTAGGAAATTTTTCTTGATTTGAGTAACAAAACTTTCACGAATTCACAAATTATTTACATTTACCTCTCATCCCTTTAGTAGTGATTTTTTTGCGATTTGATAGAAACTTTTTTTGATATTTTTCAAATTTTCCTTCTCCTCTCACTTCCCCTATAGCGACTTTTTCTTGGTTTAAGAACCAGTAATTTTGAAAAAATGAACATAGAAAACAAAAAAAGCCGGACATCAGATACCAAAAACATCTACAAATTTGTAGATATTCTCAATATCTAATGCCCGGCCATTTGCAATCACGATTATACGGATGCGTTGCACGGAGCGCGCCTCATGCACCATTCAATTTTTCTTTTGACTGACACTTTTCTACCAGCCAACCATAAGAACATTTGTTCTCTGTGTTTTAATTATAACACATCATCCAAAATTGTCAACACATTTTAAAAAGTTTTTTCAAAAAATTTTAGAATGACGCAAATGACGCATATGACGAATAATTTAACACCCATAAAACTTGCGTCATCAGCGTCACTTGCGTCATTACTTCCGATTTTTTCTAGACTTTCTTTTCATTGTTTTATACATTTAAGTTTTTTATGTCTCTTATTTTGGTTTAGTTATTATCATCCGTTTGTTTATTGCTTAATGCATTTGAATCTCATATAATATAGGCATCGGTACCGAAATAAAAAACAAGGTGATAAAATATGGAACTCGGTAAAAAAATTAAACAATTGAGATTGAACAAAGGTGTAACACAGGAAGCTTTGGCAAATGCATTAGGCGTAACATACCAAGCGGTTTCCCGATGGGAGAATGAAACAACTATGCCTGATATATCATTACTTCCTCAAATATCAGTTTTCTTCGGTGTGAGCATTGATGAGCTTTTTGAGTTCACAGAGGAATCACAATACGAGAGAATTGAAAATATGCTCAATGAAAAATCATCACTCACAGATATGGAATTTGAGAATGCAAAGTGTTTTCTTGAAAAACAACTTACCAAAGAAAGAGAAAATATCAATGCACTCAAATTACTAGCGTGGCTTTATTCGCACCGTGCAAAATCTTCAAATGTTCAAGCTGTTGAATATGCAAAGAGAGCTTTGCAACTTGGTGACACAAGCAAGAGTATGAATAATATTTTGCGTGATGCATACGGCTCACCACATACAGACTGGAACTATCGCAACCGTCATGAGCTTATTGCTTTCTACTATGAGCATTTGAAAGCACACCCCGATGATATTAGAGCATATCGCTATCTGTTACCTGCCCTTGTTGCAGATGGACGAACTGATGAAGCAAAAGAAGTAATTGAAAAAATCAGATCACTTGAAAAACCGGAACTGCTCTTTGTGTTTGATGCAATGATTCTTCGCAGAGAAGGAAAAATAAAAGATGCGGAAATCAGACTTAACGATATGGCTAAACAGTTTCCTGATAGTTGGTATACTTGGGCAATAGTTGCAGACTTTAACGCTGATTATTGTAAATATAATGATGCAATATCTTGCTACGAAAAATCATTTGAACTCCAAGAAGTACCTCGATTTACAGATTCACTTGAAGCAATTGCACATATTTACGAAATCAAAGGTGAATATCAAAAATCCATTTCAACCTACCAAAGAATAATTGACCTTTTAAAAATAGATTGGAACATAACCTTTGGCGCAACAGTAAATAAATATCTCCAAAAGATTGATGAGCTTACAGGCAAAATGACTTGAATAAACTTTATGCAAACAACGGTGTATCCCGAAAGGTGCACCGTTGTTTTGGTTGTAGCTTATTCTTTGACTTATGCAGTGAAATTTTTTGCACATGCCTAAAAGAAAAAAGAGAGAGCAAGTTATTTCCCCTTGTCCCCTCATAATCATTTTCATTTGTTTATAAAATTCTTAATCTCACCCTGGCTGCATAGTTTAAATGAAAAGCCGGTAATCAATTCAGCTTCATTTACACTCCCACCCAGACCTTTTTCTGATTTCAAAAATGTAATAATAACGGCAAACAAACTTTTGAAATCAATATTTTCACACTCATCGCAGGTGCAATTATATATTTTATAAATTTGTTTTCTTGCACTTTCATCAGGAATATGTATCAGCATAGGATTGAAAAGGAGATAGTAAAACTCAATGTCTTTTAGGCCGAGTTTCCCATTCAAAAATGCTGTTGCAATACCAAGCAAATGACTAATCATTTGTTTCAAATCAAAAAACTCAATTGTTTTACCATCAACCTTAAAGGTAACAAGCATCTTACTGTCGGTAGTTGCGTCACCTTCGATTTCACAACTTACATTTGTTAAATTGGATTTGCTTATGTAATTATATAGATCTTTATATTTCCATTCGTACTTATTCTGCTTCTCACTGTAAGGCTCACGACATTTTGCTTCAACAAATATACATTTTGAGTCTGTTTCCATAAAGCCATCAAGATTAGCTGTACCACCAACTGTTGTCGGTAACTGCTTTTCAAAAAGAAAACCATCAACATCTTTAAATAAATTATAAATCATTCTGCTTGATGAGCCAAACGATGCCATTTTAGGCGGATACAAAACACCATATTTACCTTTCCTGATTTCCAATTCATTACCATTACCCTCGCCATACATTTTGTAAGCTACAGTATGATTGGTCTTCATATCTTCAACAAATACTCCAAAACAATCATTTGAAAGGTAGTTATCGTAACTTCTGCCATTTATAACATAGCCCGACTTCAACTCAGGATTTCTTGAAATCTCATCCTTCATTATAGCGTAATCTAAAATTTTATTTAATTCCATTTCGTCTCCTTATTTTTTACTTTCTGCTACATATAGCATTACTATATTATCAATAAGTTCGGCCAACAATTTAGCATCTTTATTACTACCCATCGGCCTATTAGTATTTATATATATTTCTTTTTTCTTTTCATCAACCATAAATGAATATTCTCTGAACTTAACCTCAAGATTCTCTTTAATTTTATCCGCAACTTCATTCAACCTTGAATCGGTATAATTTTCAAAATCAAAGAAAGATTTCCTTATCAATAGTTTAATTACTGTTGTCTCTTTGGTTTCGATTTCCAAAAATCGAGGATAATTGTTGCAAGCAACTCCAAAAATAACATTAATATTATCAGCCATCTGGTAGCATATTGTTCTTTCTAACTTAGCTGCTTTATTTTGCTTTGCGTTTGTGTCTACTTCCCCTTTAATTACTTCTTTTCTTATTAATGGAGAATATTTATCACAAACGGATGCCATTGCTTCATCAAACGCTTTTCTGAAATCCTTAGAAGGTATTTTATCCTTAACAACAGCAAAGAACAAAACTACAACAGCTAATGTTCCAAAAACATCTTTAATTCCGCCAATTAACGTTGATGCTGATAAACCATTAACAAAAATTTCTGCAATAGCAGCGATTATTGCAACAACAGCAAAAACTCCACCTAAAATTTTCTCGATAAAATCATTTCTATCCATCTTTAACCCTCCACAATTTCATAATTTTTGGTTATATAATACGGAATATTGTTAAGTTTTTTCATAAGAGCCTTAAGATTTGGTCTGGTTTCTTCTAATTCCTTCTTTTGCTCACCATCAATAAATACAAAAGGACAAGCTACAATCTCAGTATCTTCCGGCAAACCGAAATCGCTTAAAAGTTTTTTCTTATCTTTTATAGTCTGCATATAGGTAAAGCCTTCAAGAACGCAACGAAGCATTGTTTCTGTGCTATCAGGCTTTTTAAGTTCAAGTATTCGCAGTGTTTTGCCGTCATATGCCAGCAAATCTATTTTACCAGCTTCATCTTTTGCTTTGTTTTTGAGCGGTGTCTGATAGTCAATGATTTTTCCAATATGTTTAAAAACAACATCTTTCTTCTGACTCATATTAAACATCTCAACAGCGATTTTTTCTTCCATCCGCCTATCATCAGGAATTTTATCACCTGTGTGGCTTTCTGTTTTATAAGAGGTTTCTCTGCAAATTTGTTTTATTCCTGAAACAAATTCATCAAGATTATTTAAGACAAATTCTGCAACAATCTCGTTATACAATTCACCTGTATCAGATGTTACACCACGATAATTAATAACAACTGCCTGATAGAATGTACTTGCATTTTTGAATGCTTTTTCACATTTTTCTAAAATCTCTGTTTTTGTATATGCCATAATTACTCCGTTATTATTTTAATGCTCCCATACATAAAATCTCATCTTATATTCATCAGATTTTTTAATATCATAAGATGCATTTAATTCTGTTAGTGTGTTTTTCGCCCAAGCTGAATTTTTTCTTTCCCAGTTTGTTTCGCCATCTTCATATTCCCAAATAGTAGCCATGTATAGTTTACATTCGACACCCAATTCAGTTTTATAATATTTTAGTTTTTCATAATCATTAAAAATATCTTCTGATGATTTATAGCCATTTTTAAATTTGATTTCTATAACAGCAAGGCATTCTATTACATCATTACCCCAATAGTCACTCACCTGTTCTGCTGGAACTTTGGCGATGACCATATCTGGTATTTTGTGTTTTCCTCTAAATTTATCATCAGTAAATTCAGTAAAAACACGAATATTATTATCCTCAAACAGTTTACCTAATTTGCTTCTTAAATGAAAATACAAAGAGTTTTTCAATGTGTCTTCTTTGAGTAACCAGCCTGATTCATAATCATCCGCTATTTCATTTACCCATATTTCTTTTATGGTTTCATCAATAATATTTTCTATCTCTTGTTTAGTCATTACCACACCACCCATAAATCATATAAATCGCTACGCTAAAATCATATAACAAAAACACCATTTTTACAATAGCAAAACAGCTTACATTAGCACTATAAATAGGACTTTCCAACAATACAGGGACGACAGGAACGAAAGTGCCGACATGTTTGCCACCCATAAAACTTTCGTCACTAACGTCACTATCGACACTTTTCAGCCCCACAAAGCCCCCAACAACCGCCACAAAACGCCAAAAGCGAGAGCAGGGACTAACAATCCCCACCCGCGTTAATTTATTATTTACTCTAATCTATTTTTTCTACTTTATAGTTATGGTTATAAAAATTCACATTTTTTTCGAACTCTGTTAATATATTATCGAGTTCCATTAAACTTGTTGCTTTCTTTGTTTCTTCTTGCAAATCCCAAATATTTTTAGGTTCTATATAAGGATCAAGCGGTTTTACTAAATAACCCACACCTCTCACTCCTTTCTCTTTTAAAAGAACTTTTCTTAAACTTATAATATATGTTTTCAAATTTAGACTGTCGTTTTCAAATGGTGGATAATTTTATCAGAGTTTTATATAATTTCATACATTATACAGAAAGAACAAAGTGAATCTTCTTTATGCTTCATGCCTTATTTACCAGGATAGTTAAAATCTTCATCCTTTGCTAAATCAACTTTTATATCTGCGTTCATTGCAACGATAGAACCTACCTCTAATTCTTCCAAATTAAATACATCTCTGCTCATACCTACCGGAATAATACCCAAAGCAGTATCTACCTTAGCAAGAACAAAAGAGGTTACTGTTTCTCCAAAAGTTACCTCAACATCTCTAAAAGAAACAACCTCACCAAGTACAAAAGAATAATTTTCGTTTTTTTCTTCAGCATCACCAAACATTCTACTAGGCATCGTGAATTTTGGTGAAAACCCATGAACCATTATATCTGTACCACCAACAGTAATAGGATCTTTAAATCCAGCCCATTTATTAAAAGCGTCAATATTTTCATATAGGTTTAATTCAAACGGAAAGGCAGAAACGAAAACTTCTCGTTCTGTGCCTACTAACGCTTTATTAACCACATGACGATTAACAGTTTCTATTTCTAGGTGTTGACCTTCGTTAACTGCTTCAACTCCGTAACGCTCATTTGAACCCGAAGACCATTCTCTAAGCAGATTAAATCTTAGTAATGTTGGTTTATCATTATCCCAAACTATATCGATATCTTTTATTTCTAAAACATTGTCACCGAGCAAAAGCGTATAAATAAATTTGCCTATAGTGTCACCAGAAAGCCCATCTATAATATTTCTTCGGATGTGAAAAAACTTTTTATCCTCAGAGAGAAAAAGAGAATCACATCCGTCCATACATTCCTGTAACACCCACGCAAAAACATCTCGTTTCATTTTATCGTTCATAATAGAATCTAAATGCAGTGGCATAAAATTACCTCCTTAAACCATATAATGAAGATTTTTAGTTGCACGTTTTGAAAAACTCATATAAAGAACCTTCGCACCATGGAAGCGAGGTGCATTCGTACAAGAAATTTCGTCTGTTTCTTCACCGTCATCATAATAATCATCGTCATCATTTTCTTTAATTTTTATACCATTTGCAGTAACAACAACCTTGCCCTTTGACATATCATATTTCGCTAACGATTTGTCAAAATATGCATCAAGTACAAACTTACCGTCATCATCAAAGAACCGAATAAACGTCATAGCACCATCATAATCATAAAGGTTAGTTGAATAGCGAAGATTGTGTACACTTTTTCCGTTATCAAAGTACAAATATACTTTATACTCTTCATCTTCAGTTGTCATAATATTAAGATCTGCAATAGCTTCCGAAAAGCTTATACCATTATTTAACTCAAATGCAATAGCTCGTAAGCAGTCATAGTTCAAACTGATTATTCGTGAAAATTCCACTACCTTATCAATCTCACCATAATACTTTGAATCAAGCTTATCACAAAGGTATTCTCGGATATCGTTTGGTGTTGGATAATCAAAACGGAAATGATAATGGAATCTACCGGGGCGATTAATTATAAAGCTATTAAGTCCGTATAATTCGTTGCAAGTAACTATAAACAGTTTCTTACCACCTGATGTACCATCAAATAAACTGAGTAAGGATGCCTGGTCATCATTATCTCTTCTTGAACGATAAGTTTTGTCAAACTCATCAAATAAAACTACACATTCCTGATCTATTGATTCTATAAAACGGGCTATTCCGGGATAGCAATCATCGACAACAATTACAGGAAGTCCGGTATCAACACATGCCATACACACAAGCTTTGCGAACATTGATTTACCGATACCCTTGTCACCGCTTAAAATCACACCAAGGCTACGATTGAACTCACCAAATGATTTAAGAACTTTATCCACCTTTGATTGATGAATACCATAGGATTTTTCTGATACAGTTATATTGGGACGTTGAACTAAAAAGCAACCCTCCTGCTGATTAAAGCCAATATCATATGTACCTATCGGCAAATCATTGTATGATTTAAGACTATCATCATAAATTTTATATTTAGTGCCTGTTTGTATTACTCTCATAATAAAACCACCTGATATATTTAATTTGTACTTCTATTGTAAACTTTTAAATTCGAGAATTGGTCGCATTTATTGCGACTTTTTATTTTTTGCAAAGATTGATAAAACAGCAAAGAGGTGTTATACTGAGTGAGATAAGGATTGGAGGTACTAGCGTGTTTGAACATTTCAGAAAAAAACGAATAGAAAAGTTCACTTATAGAGCTATAATGTATATCGTTCACAACTATGAACCTGAAGATAAACCAATTCCACCAACTGATGATGAAATTAAAAGCACCTCAACAAAACAAATTAAAAAGTCGCAGAACGATGGCGTTAGATATAGTTATAGTCTTTCCAATACAACTGATGATACAAAACATAGTGACCGCAATGGAAAGTCATTAGAAACTGATAACAAAGAGGATATAAAATATAGCGATAGAACACCATCCGAACTAGACAAATATGATACCGAGGAAATCACCAAAATAATGCATCAGATGTCTCCAAACAGCTCTGCATATGATTTACTTAAACAGCTTGACAAAACTGTAAACCAAACTTTTTCTGATAGATTGGCTTTTCTAATTAGAAAATCAGGTATGCGTGACACACAAGTCTATAAAGCTGCACAAATGGATAAACGCCTATTTTCCAAAATCATGTCAGATAAAAATTATAAACCGTCAAAGGATACTATAGTTGCCTTGATTTTTGCATTAGAACTTTCTTTATCCGAAGCAGAAGATTTGTTATCACGTGCAGGTTACACACTTTCACATAGTAATAAAAGAGATGTAATTATAGAATTCTTTATAAGAGAACGAATACATAACCTTTTTGATATTAATGAGATTCTATTCAACTTAAATCAAAAAACTATTGGCAGATAACGGTGTAAATAACAGAAAACGAGGACAAGGATTTACCTCCTTGTCCTCGTTTATATATCGCCACAAATCGCGCCACACCGCGCAGAAAAGGCATAATAATCGCTATCATATATCTCCCGACATATCATAAACTGCTTCTGCAATAAGCTTCACACCTAACCTGAACCCGTCGATAAAAGCTTCCTTTTCCAAGAGATTATTCATATCTGTCATACAGTCTTTGACCTTATCAAACATCTCTTTTTGTTGTGGTGAGAGCAACTCAGAAAACTTTTCCTCATTCTTCACCGCCAAATTCAACAGTTGCGAATACTCACTACCACGAGTCAAACTCTTCTCACACGGACATATGTTACCATAAAACAATTCTTCAACCATCCTCATATGTTGCACTCCCTTCATGCAACACAAACACATATCACAAAGATTTTCATAAGTCCAGAGGAAACTCACAAACTGATTTACTTAATCTTTTTTTCTTTAATTGTTTCGAAAATTAATTGCGAAAAATAAAAATCGCCTTTTACGCCTATCTGTTTTCTGATACTTTTAACGCATTTTTCTGAATAATATAATATATTTTCTTTACTATTGTTCCTAGTTTCACGATAAATCAAATAAACATCTGATATAAAACTCGTTTCCATCGATGTACACATTTGCGAATAATTCTTTTCCAGAAACGACTTTACGATATTTACATCATTTTCTTCATAAGAATCTTTTTTTATCAACTCAACTATTATTCTACAAAGTTCATCATAAAAAGGCTTATTTATCTCGTATAATTTTGCCTCATTTTCTTTTTTCTGGCTAATATAATTCAAAACTACTGGTACAACAATAACAGAAAAAATAGCACTAACAATGGGAGTTATTAATTTCCTAATACTTTCATCCAATATTATGTATGCACATATTGAAGGAATCGCAACGGTTAGCACTATTAAAAATATCGTATAAAAAACCATAAATTTATCAGTAACTTGGTAAAGTTTATCTATGGTTCTATTAAACTTTGGATGTTTATCACTAAAATCCCAATATTTTTTTCTTAATTTATTCATTATTTTCACCTTTCATAAAAAAACACAAATAATTATTATAGTTTAGAAGCAAGGTTAATTCAAATTTAACCTTGCTTCTAATGTTTAAAATAAACTTCGGATATATGAAAACAAAGTTTTCTTTTTATGTTTTATCTTATTTTTTACGGGCATTTTTTCAAGCCATAAAACATTGTCACTTTTTATGTAATAATGAGAACGACAAGAAAAATATGAATTACCTATTGAAGGATACACCGATACACCCTCACCATCATAACTAATATGCCAATGTTCAGGAGCAATAAGGATTACAACTTTTTCGCCACAACCACATGCACACAGGTGCACGATAACATTACATTCCAAACAAATATAAAGAATTCCGTTTTCTAAAGTTTCAGGTACACGGCTCACAAATCTGTGTTCAAAACAATTGATTTTCATTTAAATTCACCGTCATTTGTATTAAAAATACAGTTCTTTCGGTTAACATTATCTAAATAAAAACCTTTGCTTCGTTTCCATTGAATAATAGCTGTTATTGCACAAAACGCATTTAGTTCAGCTGTCTGCACATTACTTTCATATAGCCCTTTTTCTGTCTCAACAAAAGAAATGTTTTCATACACCGTTTTTATATCACCATTGTTAAACTCAGTAACTCGTGTTGTTCCCAACAGCCTGTCACTAACCTCTTGAACATCAATACCTGTGTCTATAAAAGGTATACCATTTGAGATCAGATTTTCAACAATACACCTTTTACTCTCACCTGAATCTATTGCCAAAAACACATAATCCATAGCAATTAATTCATCAACATTATCTTCCGTAACATAATAAGGGTGAGGAACTATGTTTTTATGCATATTACAGTATAGAGTTGTAAAATATTCAACCTTACGATGTTGCTCGGGAAATATAGATACATGAGGTGCGCCAGGAGCCCGAAAAGCGTTATGCTGACAAAACACATCGCCATCAAACAAATGAATTTCAGCCACCGGTACTTTAGCGATTTGATCAAGAATATAGGATCCTGTCCCACCTAAACCTATAACAGCAATTTTTTGGTTACGAAACTTATCGTTTATGTGTGAAATTGCAGCACGCGATGCATTTGTATCAGCGTATACCAACACATCATTATCAATACTTATTATTCTCCTAAAAGTCTTTGCAGTAGCTGTTGGATATAATGCTTTTGCCTCATTTGATAAAATATCGATATAATTTGTCATTTTGTGATAGTAGTCTTTATAACCGCCAGCAGGTTTATTAGAGAACATATAGTTAGTATTTATGCCAGCTAAGGTTCGGTTTTGTTGCATATTTACTACAGCATTTAATTTATCGCCAGTACTACGATACGGGAAATTTCCTTTAAAATATACAACATGAGATATACCACCATTAACATATCTAACGGTTTCTCCGCTAATATTTAGCGGAGAAACAATTATTCCCATTTGAAGTTGAAGTTCACTATCGAGATACGGAACATTATGAATAATAAGATACCCCTGTTTAATCTCGATTTCATACCCTTCGTCTTGTAAACGCTTCAAATCCGAGTTATGATTTATCACTTCTACTGACATTGAAAATCATCCCCTCTCGAACTTTTGCGAACTGACCTTTAACCAATGTACCCTTAGGATTATTTTTAGGACCTTTTGAATATACTACAGTGTATATTATATTAGATGACTCACTGTAAGTACCAAACGCGAGCCTAATTACATCCTCGTATGAAAGAAATTCTGTACCATTCTCCAATTGTTTGTCAATCCCATTAATGATAACACCTATTTGTTTCTGAGGAAAATGCGGAGGTTTTAATGGAGAGTCAGGCGGACTAGGAACATCCGGTTTAGGCGGATGTGGTGGAGTTTCAGGTTTGACTATCGGACTCGGATTGTGAATAAAATCTTCTAAAAAATGTTTCATTTATAATACCTCGTTTTTATATTTTTTTGGCATTTGAAACATTTTTCTTGCAAATCAAAAAGAGTCATGCTATAATGAAATTGGTAGAAGAGCAAGACACAGGTGTGGTAGCCTGTGATTTGCAAGAAAAATGATGACCTTTTGCCGGGAAGTCATTTTTACCGTCATAAGGAGTTGCTTTAAGCGACTCCTTTTTACTTTTTCTTTCCCACATAACCAGCTCCTTTGCCGAGTGTTTCAACGGTGGTAGGCGTCAAAAACACATCATATTGTGCCAAAGATTTCCAATGACCACTATTACTATACAGTATGTTATGATAAAAGTCAATAGAATTTATGTAATTTTTTTTACACTTTTTCTCAATTTGCTTTGTTTTTTGAACAAAATGTAAAAAAAAATTAACCATAATTATTGACTTTGTACTGCAATAGCGGTATACTTACAATATAAATTAATAGGAGGTTTTTCTATGGAGTTAGCCAACATAATCGCTACAAATATTCAAAATCTTCTCGATGAACATAATGTTTCTGTATCTGAGATTAGCACAATCTTAGAAATTTCTCGCCAGACTATGACAAATTATTTAAAAGCTGCCTCTATTATAGATAGCGTCCAGCTTGCTAAGATCGCTGATTATTTTAGCGTTCCAATATCAGAGTTATACGCTGACAACACACAAAAGCAAAAAGCAAAAATGATTTTTAGAACTGCCTTAAATTATTCAAATGCCATAGAGCAAATTGAAAGTCAAATCGACGATTATTTAAAAAAATATATATCACTTGCACAATATTGTAATAAATCTTTGCGTTATTTTCCAGAACAATATAATCTTATTTTAAATGCACAAACCAGACCCTTAGATATTAACTATGAATGTCAAAATTACTTTGATCCTAAACTAAAAATTGATAACACTCTAGATTCTGAAATATTAAAAATAGCAAATGAGCAAAGAGCAATTTTAGGAATGGGAGACAAAGGTGCCATTAGCCTTATTTCAGCACTAACAAGACGAGGAATTAATGTGATTTTCACCGATTTCGGTAACAATGACATCTTTGGATTATCAATTTGTGATGATACCATTGGTTGTTTTATTTTTGTGAACTCTAACAACAAAATCAGTATAGAAAGGCAACTATTCACACTTGCACATGAATATGGTCATATTCTCATGCATAGACCCATTTACAAACGTGTATTGAAACAAGATTCAAATATCACATCAACAACAAACTTATTAGATAAAATGGCAGATTGTTTTGCCGGCTATCTCTTAGCTCCCGATAGTATGCTTTCCGCATATAGCACGCTCCTATCTCCAATAAGAAATGATTTAAACTCTATATACCGCTTTTTAATTCCTATAAAACTAAAATTCCAAATCAGTCTTCAATCTTTGTTAATTGCATTTAGAAAATTTGGTTATATTTCTCCATCTGTGGTCAACGATTATTTTAGAATCATTAATATGACTAATAGTTATAAAGATGAACCCAATCCAATTGCCCAACAAACTGAATTAGTAAACTCTTTTAATTACGAATGCAACGCTGCAATTATTGAAATAATACATAATATGTATTCAAATAAAAAAATAACGGTAGATAGGGCAAGAGAAGAATTACTTACATTAACAACTCAAAGCGATAAAGAGATAGATGGTCTTTTGACTAAATGGGACGAAGTAAATAATTTCGATTTCGATCCAAATTACTAATAATTATAACAAAAAATGGGCGAACTAACCGTTCGTCCATTTTCATTCTTTGTATTTAGTATTCCTTTAGTATAATTAATTTAATAATGCAAATTAGAAGTACATAATTACGATTATGTATTCAAAAAAGCTGTACAAATATTTGAGTTATTCTTGAAAATTCAAACTTATTTTTTGTAAAACACCTCTTTCTGCAGGGCAGAAATTATAATTTGATATTTCGGATGGGGTTATCCATTTCAGGTCGTTATGTTCCAAAAGCTCGGGAACACCTTCGGATATTTCTGCATTGAACAATGTCAAATGCACGGTGATATCAGGATATTTATGAACTACTTCAGTGAACACATCACCAACAGAAACAGTTATATTCAACTCTTCCTGGCACTCTCGTATGAGTGCTTCTTCTTTTGTCTCTCCTGGCTCAACCTTACCACCAACAAACTCCCATAACAAAGCACACGACTTTGTCGTAGGTCGCTGGCAAATCATAAATTTATCCTTGTCCCATATCAAAGCTGCAACTACTTCGGTCATAATTCTTCACCTTAAAAATCTTTCAACTTAGAATTATGGTATGCTATCATTTCTTTTGAAGGAAGAAACCTCTCAGGTAAAGTTATTGTTCTACCCTCATACTTACCAAAAAAGTCATAAAAAACTTCTGAAGTATAATGTTCTTTGGCTGTTTTTGAAACCAAAACCCGATAATCTGTATCAATTGTAAAAATGCCTTCATCAAAAGCTTCATGATGCAATGCATTTAACGAAAGCCCGTTGCAAGGATTAGTTCGTTCAGTCTCCGGATCACTATCCTTCCACGGTTTAATATGCGAAGCAATTAGAAGTGAAGGAATCTCTAAACCCGTAACACAACATTTTCTATTATACGCAGAGAGAACGGCACTTCTAAAGAATCCTTGGTTCACACGCGTTTGAACTGTTGTACTTCTCGTGCTTCCAGTCGGTAAATTTTCGGTTATATCTTCTACATTCATTAATTCTTGCATATACGGTACCTTGTTAACAGTTTCTGAAAGAGCCTGCATATTGAGATGATATTCATCCCACACAACCTTGTCTAACGCACTTCCGTGTGAAAGACCTGTAATACCTTTTTCTGCAAGTTCAGCATCAAACCGACCGAAATTACCCATCTTCATAGATACTGCCGCAGGTGTACGACCAATCAGTTTTGCCAATTCTACAACCTGGGGATTTTTCTTATGTATTTTACTAAAAGGAATTTTACAATACAAAGCCAATGCTAAAACTGTTTCTTCCTTGGTCCACTTATCGTTTTTAGAACTAATAAATTTGAAGAAGGCAAAAAAATACTTTAATGCCGCTTTAATATAGCCGTTCTCCAAATATGATTTTTGTCCACGACCTAATAAAAACAGTAACAAATCTTTATACAATACACTATTTTTGTCATATATATCATTTTCCAATTCTTTTATTAACAAAACCGCCTGATCATCTATCCTTGTAATTTTTAAATAATCACAGAGATATTCTATAGCCTTTGCATAAGAGCGAGCTTTACCAGACTCAACACCTGGTGTTTTGCAGTATTCTTCAAAACCTTTTAAAAATTCATTCATCTTAGCACTTGCTTTCATAAAACTATTTTTTGTATTTGTTCTGCTATTCTTCTAACCACAGGAACACAAACAGAATTACCTATCTGTTTATATGCATCTTCAAGTGTTATTGTATTCGGAAACCGAAAATCTTTTGGATAACCTTGAAAGTCAAGACACTCTTGTATAGTGATTTTTCGCAAACCGAAATCATCTATTACCAACGGAATTTGGTTTGAACGAACTCCCATTGAAGCAGTCAGTGTTGGACACATCTTATTTTGTGTCAATTTTATGCTATCGTGATAAACTCTATAAATTGAATCATTTCGAACAACAATGCTTTTTGCAAAATTATAAAAAACATCTGTTTCGTTATAATAGTACACATCGTGTCGTTTTATATTTCTTTGCAAAATATCTTCAATAGAGATTGATAAATCCATCTGTTTTGGAAACTCAAACAAATCGCAATCGATTTGCTCACGAAAAGCAATAATATAAATTCTATCTCGTATTTGTGGTACCCCACCATATTCAGATGCTCGAAGCACTTTGTAACGAATAGAGTAAGCAAGCTCCGACAGCACATTATGCACGATATTGAATGTTTTTCCATTCTCATGTTCAATTAGATTAGGAACATTTTCAAGAAATACAAACCTCGGTTTATGTGCCTGAATAAACTTTCCAACCTCGTAAAACAGATGTCCTCGAATGTCTGAAAATCCGCGTTGTTTTCCTGCAATAGAAAATGATTGACAAGGAAATCCTGCAATTAAAACATCTACCCTACCAAGAAATTCCGCTTTAACTGCTCGTATATCTTTTTCGATAATTTTTGTTTTGTTATCGTTATGGCGATATGTACGGCAACATGCAGCATCATTTTCTACAGCCCATGATATTTCAAAGCCAGCCTGTTGGAAACCAATTTCAATACCACCTATCCCCGAAAACAAGCCTCCTACTTTTAATGCCATTTGCATTCAATATTAAGTACGGATGATGGTGTAGAAATAAACTGAACATCAAATTTTAAACTCGGCTGAACAAGAGTACTTGCACTATGAATTCTAAAGCTGAATGCCCAACCATTATCCATATAGATTTCTACGGTTGTATTACTATTTTTCTTAAATCTCATAGCAATTATTTCTGTTGGTATTTCTACTGGTGATACTTCAAATGCAGATATTTTCACCTTACTTGATTGGTTCAATGTACCATGAAGATTAAATGTATGTATTAACGTCATTCGTTTTTTATCGTGACTAACTATCTTATGGTAGTCTTTAATACCAACCAAGTACTCAAACATTTTCTCTGCAACAGTAGGATCATTATTATAAGCTCTTGCCACTTCATCCAAAAATGCTTGAAGCAACGGTACATAAACATCGCCTTCTTTGTCAGCTAAATCCGACCATGCTGCCCCTCTGTCTTTCTCGTATTTCAACATATCAAAAACAGGGGCAATATCATTCCAGTATTTATTACTACAAGGAATGTCATACCACTCTTCACCAAAATCCAACACGTGACTTAACCTGCTGTGTTTTACAGCATCATGATTATGCTTTATACTCAACCCAACTTCCCAGTTAACATCATCTCTATAAATGACTATATCACGGACGTCACCGTCTTCTCCCATTTCGTCCTTTTGGAATTCAAGAAGCAATATATCCCTGGAATCTTCTTCCATCATTGGTTCTAATTCAATAATTGCATCTACTGCGGCATTGGCAGATATTGTATACAACTCTCGTTTTTCCTCGGTTATTGCATTCCACGCTCTCTCATTTGCATCATAACTAGAATTATGCACTATACCAGTTTCACGCATTGAAACAAGACGCTCAAACAATGTTGTCATCCATGCAAACTCGTATGCTCTACCTTGATTATTGCTAATAGCGCTCATTCTAACGCTCCCCCTATTTTTATTAGTTTTTTTACTAGAATTATATTGAGATTTTTGTAAACACTCTTTAATTGCAAGTGCAACTTCGTATGCCAAATTTACCGGAACAGCATTTCCTATCATCTTATACGCATTATCAACACTGGTATAAATGAATTTAAAATCATCTGGGAAACCCTGAACTCTAGCTACCTCTCTTACAGTCATTCTTCTATACAAGTGTTCTTCGCCTTCAACAAATCTGCAATCATTATGACCATATTTTATCATTTTAGGAGCCTGAGGATGCAATTGACATTGTCTTCCGGATGCCTGTACAGTAAAGGCTTGTTCATCCCAATTTTTTACACGATTTCTGCTCATAAAAATTGTGGAATATGAACCTGTAAAATATTCATTATTGTTTATTGCTTCTGGATTATGTTTATTTTTAGGCAAAGCAGGAACGGCAGTGTCTTGTAAATCCCATATAATGTCTCTGAGCGTCAACTTTTTTTCGTCATCGCTTGTGGAACCCTCTGGGAATTTAAAATCAATACCGAGGTCTTTTCTAAATCCAATATAGAAAACCCTTTTTCTTTCTTGGGCTACACCATAGTCTTTAGCATTAACTAGTGTAATAGTTACATCATATCCACATTCTTCAAACATAGAAACTATATTTTTAACTGCATCTGAATGTCTATTAGCTAACATACCACTAACATTTTCAGCTAAAAAGAATTTAGGTTGTTTATTTTTCAATATTCTTATATATTCATAAAACAACTGTCCGCGCTCATCATCAATACCTCTCAGAGCACCTGCTTCCGACCAACTTTGACATGGTGGACCACCAATAATACCATCTATTTCATCAGGAAAATCTTCTTCTTTGATATTACGAATATCTCCCTCAATCAATCTTGTATTAGGGTGATTAACTTTGAAAGTCTCATATATTGTTTTATCAAATTCATTAGCGATTGGTATTTCAAATCCAGCTTTTTCAAAACCTAAATCCAATCCTCCGCAACCACTGAACAAACTGATTATCTTCATACATTTTTCTCCTAAATGTCTATACTTGTATATTCTTTTATGTAGATACTTCATGAGAAAGGAATGAAATATTCAAAAATTATATTTTTTGGTTATAAATATACAAAATATATTATAATACATACATTTATTTTTTTCAACAAAAACAAAAAGTAAAAATGACTATACAATATGCTTTTCATAATGCACAAAACAAAGGCTAAGATTTTGTCTTAACCTTTGTTTCTTATTTAAAAATCGTCATTATCCGAATCGTCTGATTCTTCTTTTGTTAATTCGTCAAGGAACATAAATTCCAGACCTTGTTCGAAGGCGTCGAGGTTACCGTCGTTGTTGAGGTCGAACATATCGCCGAAAATACTGTTTATCATGATACTATCCCCTATTCTTTATTTTTTTATTCAATCATCTTGAACCAATTGCTTCAAGGACGGCGTACACAACCGAAATGATGATAACTATTACCAAAAACTTCAAGCCGCCGTCTATGTCTATATTACTTGATGAATTATTACTTGAGCTTTTGTTGGACGTTTCGGTCGCCATCTTATAGTTAGCATAGTCTCTGGCATCAAATCTGCTATTGTTGTTCCAGTCCATAATCATACCTCCGACTCATTTAAATTGTTTTATCAACAGTTTTTCAATATTAACAGAGGCTACAAATCTGTCTGCAGGATTCGGATAAGTTTCAGTCATAGCTTCAAGGTACATTCTTTCGCCTATAGCTTTTCTGTATTCTGGATTTTCCTTTAACCATTTGAATGCTACCTCTATCCCCATACGCCTGATAAAAGCGGTGCAAACCTTACCGTCCTTGATATACCAGATTCTATCCGCATTCTTTTTATACGTTTCAATGCAATATACAATCTGATAATCTTTGCCTTTAATTGTAAAACAACGATTATCTGTTAATAACTCTTCGTTATGCAATAGATTATTTTTCAAAGTTTTATAGAGTATTTGCACCCTTTCTTGAACAGTCTTGTTATAACTCTTTCTCAGGGTAATAACTCGATAACGTGAATCTTCGGATAACCGCTCTGCAATATCAAGACTTCGCACAGTATAGATTTCTTCGTGAGTTTGAAATATTGCCTCATTTAATTGCCTTGCGCGTTCTTTTATCTTTGACATAATCTCCCCCTCAAAACTCATTTTCGTGTTCCTTGAAAAAGTCGTAGTAGGCTCGGACGTTTTCAAGTTCTGTCCATTTACATTCCCTTGCGGGATACAAATCGAGGTTATAAATCTTTGCACTGGGCATTGCTAAAAAGAAGGGTGAATGGGTTGAAATTACAAACTGACAACCGAAAAATCTTGCGGATTGGTGGATATACTCCGCCAATTCCTTTTGCCTTATGGCAGAAAGTGAATTTTCAGGCTCATCAATGAGATACAGGGCATCCCTATCTATTCTTTCAGTATAATATTTGATGGCAGTTTCACCATTTGACTGCATATCAACATTTCGCATAAGTCGATTTTTAACATACATAGACTGTGTTGATTTTTTCGCATCCATACTTTCTTTCCACTCATCATAGTCTGCCATTGATTTCAGTTGGTGGTGGCTATATTTTCTGTCTAGATATTCGTCAAACAACTCGTTTCTGCGAACATCAATACCGTCATTCAGATAGCGGATATTGAGAAGATAATCGGTAACATCATCACTTGTGAGAATCTGACTACATTCGGGTATTGGCTTTGCATCTAACTGACAATAGCGTGTATATTCCTTGAAAAACGCACTACCACTGAATGCAGAATGACGTGTTACACCTGTTAGCTCTGCAAGAATATTGAGAAGTGTGGTTTTGCCCGAACCATTACCGCCATAGAAAATTGTTATGGGTGCAAAATCCACCCTTTCAAGCCCTTTATCAGGAAAGATTTTGAAAGGATAAACACCGTTATAACAAGTGCGGACTTGATTTTTTATAAATATTATTTCATCCGCATCTGATGTCAGTTTTAAGGATTTTATGTACATTTCGCTCCCCTGCCTTCACAACTAATTTCTTAATACACCCAGATTATATCACATCCATTGGGACATTCTTGGGACTTTGTGAGGTTAAATTCATCTGATTTAATTAATTAATAGTAACCGGAAGCTGATATAACTGCCGGATATACTATTCACCCATCCATATCGTTAACAAACAACAATATCTATTGTGTTTTTCACTGTTGCTTTTTGTGTTATGGGTGGTATAATTATCATAAATCTAAGATACGGGGTGTTTTAGTTGAGCAAAACTACTATGGACTTTACTCAGGAAATCGGTACAATCAAGCCTATGCACGGTGTGGGTCAGCCACCATTTACAGGCATTGATTTTTCTATGTGTGATTATCTTAAAGAGGCTCATATCCCCTATTCACGCCTTCACGATGTAGGCGGTGCCTTTGGTGGTAATCTGTATGTGGATATACCTAACCTTTTCCGTGATTTTTCCCGTGACCCTGAAGACCCTGAAAGCTATGACTTTGATTTTACGGACTTACTTATCAACGCTCTTGTTGAGCGTGGTATTGAGCCCTTCTTCCGTTTAGGTGTAACTATTGAAAACCACCGTAAAATCAAGGCTTATCGCATTGACCCACCCAGTGATTATGAAAAATGGGCGCGTATCTGCGAGGGCGTTATCCGTCATTATACCGAGGGCTGGGCAAATGGCTTCAACTATAAAATAACCTATTGGGAAATATGGAACGAGCCTGATAATTTTGAAAGTCCTGAAGAAAATCAGATGTGGGCAGGCACACCCGAGGATTACTACAGGCTATATGAGGTTGCTTCAAAGCACCTTAAAGAAAGGTTCCCACACCTTAAAATCGGTGGCTATGCAAGTTGTGGCTTCTACGCTATTACCGATAGTCAAACCAATGTCGGCGCTTGCTCACCACGCTACCAATATTTCATTGATTTCCTTGATGGATTTTTAGAGTACATCAAGGCACATAATTGTCCATTGGACTTTTTCTCATGGCACAGCTATGCCGATATTGAAGCAAATCTTCAATGGGCTACCTATGCCCGAAAGCGTTTGGATGATGTAGGCTACGAAAGTGCCGAGCACACCCTAAACGAATGGAACTTCCACCCTGAGCTTAAGGGAACAATCAGGCACGCTGCACTCACCTGCGGAATGCTTTTAGCATTGCAAGGCACCTCATTGGATAGCGCGATGTTTTATGATGCAAGATGCAATATGGGAATATATGCAGGGCTTTTTGACTGCGTAAGCTTCAAGCCTCTCCCCACCTATTATTCCTTTGTTGCTTTCGGTGAGCTTTATAAGCGAAGCAAGCAAATCCAGATTGGTGAGTTACCCGAGGGCGTTTATGCATGCGCATCAAGAGATGCAGACGGATGCATTGTTATGGCAAACGTAACCGAAGAAGAAAAGGCCATTGAGCTTGATTTAATTGGTGTCAAGCATATCACTGAATGTAAGATTATTACAGATGGAGCTGTCTGGGAGGATTATGAATTCAAAAGCAAGCTTCCTGCCGAATCTGTCATTTTTATAAAAGTTAAGCTTTAAATAAAATAACACCTATGAAGCCGAAAAATCTCAGTTTCATAGGTGTTTGCTTTTATATTCTCTTCATTAACTTATAATATTCTCCGTCTTTATCAGCACCATCAAAAAGGACTTCGGTAAAGCCGTATTTTCTGTATAAATGCAAGGCGTTTTCGTTATCCTTATCAACACCGATAGTCATTTCAACAAATCCCATTTTCTTAGCTTTATCAACAAGGAACGCAAGAATTTCGCTACCGATACCACGGTTCCTGTATTCCTTTTTAACAATCATTCTCGAAACATAAACACGCTGACCAGATATAGTATAATCAGGGTCGCCTGTATCTAAAACCAATGCACCCTCACCTATAAACTCGCCATTGATTTTATAAATAAAAACAAGACGATTGCCCGACTCAATTTCCTCACGCCACTTTTCGGCAAGAGGTTGAGCTTTCATGTTCCAGATGTTAGAGCACTTGTAGTATTCTTCGAGTTTGAGAGGTTCGATAACCGTGTTTGCAAACTCTGTGAATGCTTTGTTTATTACCTTGTATTTCATATTCGCAACTTCTTTTATGGTCTGCTTTTTCATAAGGTGACGCACAAAACGGCAACCGAGAAAATAGCCCACATCAGAATGACCGTTGTAGCTCTGCCAATCGCCAAAGAAATCCTGAACACTTTCTTTTTCATCAAGGCAACGGAGATATTCTTTCTTTATATCGTTCTCGTTGTCATAGCACCAATCAAGCCAACCGTCTTTATTCTGATGATAAAATTCATCATCACATAAAATCTGTTCGCAAACCATAGCAACACCCTCTTGATAGAGTTGCTGAATAGCTTTTCTGCGTTTAGTGAAATCAGGAATATAAAGATTTCCGTTCATTTTGTGCCATAAATGACCGATTTCGTGCAGTATCAGGGCGCGCATATTTGTTTCATCGCCCCAATTAAGCTCGATAATCTTTTCAACACCGAGAAGAACGGTATTTTTGCCGTCAAGTGTAGTTGCCCAACCTGCACCATTACAAAGTCCAAGATAAAGAATAATATTTATGTCAGGCTCGCTCTCAAAAAGCTTTGAAAGATTTTCGTTCAAAGTGTCAATTACTATTTGAAAATTACGGCTTACAAAATCGATTTTTTCTTCATTCAAAGCATTTTCAAGAACAGGCAGAACCTCTTTTTCAAAATCATAGTTTTTGGCATCGTTTTCGCATTTTGACGTAAGATTTTTTGATATTTCACCTGCATATTCACGCCACAATTTAATATCATAACCATCTGCAAAAACGGATTTAATTTTTTCACAAGTGTTGATTATTTTCATTTTTTGTCCTTTTTCATTTCCTGCAAATAAAAACATTTGCAAATTCAGTTTCATAGTGTTCAAGAAATTGTAAACCCGAATTGTTTATGCACCGTGTAATATCTGCCGCTGTGTCGGGATAAACCTCAATTTTATTTGAACCGATATCAATATATTTATCTTGGTTTTTATCTGTAGATAACACAAATAAACCACCATTTTTAAGTAACTGCCGAGCCTTGTTTATAGCACTTGGTTTGTCTTTTATATGCATAAATGTAAGTGATGAATATATAACATCAAAGGTAAGTTTGAAATTATATGTCATAAAATCATCACACATGAGATTTACATTTTGGTATTCTTCAAGGTTCTTTTGAGCTCCTTTTATTGTTTCGGGTGAAATATCGATACCATAAAAAGCCTTGCAAAGTGGTGCAGTACGAACAGCAAGTCTGCCTGTTCCTACACCGATTTCAAGAACAGTCTTTTCCTTTGATAATTGCATTTTATCAATAAACTCCTGACCATCCCACTTATCCATATACGCTTTAAGTGGTGCGGGGTCGTGAACAGGGTCGTTGCCTTCGTTTATTAAAATGTCATAGTGTTTTGCGATGGGGTTTTCTTTCATAATTTTTCCTTTACAATGTTATCCAAAATCTTTTTAAATTGCGTTTTCCATCAGGTTCATATACAGTTGATTCATAAACACCACCGTTATTAAGTATTGCTTTCTCGCTACCTATGTTGCCGTCAATACAGGTTATGAGTATTTTATCAAGACCGAGGTCTTTGCAATACGGGAGAATGGCACGGAGCATTGATGTTGCATAGCCTTTTCTTCTTTCGCTTGGTTTTATTGAATACCCGATATGACCGCCAAACTTTGAAAGCCAATCATTGAAATAATGGCGCACCTGTATCATACCCACAAGTCGATTGTCAGTCTTGCGGATGTAGAAAAACTGCGTTGATATAACCCACCCGTCAGGAAGTGTTTCGGGTGATGTGTATTTTCTGCACTCTGAAATATATGTAAGTGGGTCCTCGCATCTGCGAAGCGGACCACAACCATCCATTGAGGAGTCTGCATCCAGAAAAGCCTGCTTATATTCAGCAATCTGCTCTGCATATTCTTCGCTAGGCTCAACAAGGAAGAACTCCCCTGCATCTATTTTAATCATAATTCGTCACCTTGTTTTATACTTTACAATACATTCTTCAATCGCAGGTAAATTAGGCTTGAAAATGTTATCAGGTAAAGCGGAAATATCAAAAAAATTTAAATTCTCTACCTCTCCTGCCTGACATTTCAATTCACCCTCGTAGCTTTTGCAGATATAGACAATATCTACATTAGATACTTCATCGCCATTAGGATAAATATTGTGCATACATTCGCCTGAAAATACACCTAAAAGAGTCAAGTCTTTAGCAATTAAACCTGTTTCTTCATACAGTTCTCTCTTAGCCGCATCTTCAACTTTTTCATCAATTTCTACCGAACCACCGGCATAACCCCAAGTGTTATTATCACTGCGTAATTGAAGCAAAATGCGACCACACTCATCAACCACAATAACACTTGCCCCAACTTGTAATGAAGGTCTGTGCCCGACCACTTTTCTCAAATCCATTATGTAGCTCATAATGTTCTCCTGTCATTTTGTTAATCTATTCTTCAACCTTTGAAACACATTCTGTCTCGGCGGATTCTTGTCCCACGCCCATTCCATTTCATCAATGGTAAAGCTACCATTTTCCAATGCCTTGATTTCTTTAAGGCATTTTTCTGTTGCCATTTTTATATATTCATCAGCCATTTTTTGAGTAAAAAAGAATGCTTTACCATTATTGTATGGTTCAAAATCCGTCTTGAAATCTGCTGATAATTGCTCAACATCAAATGGATAAATATCAAAAATCGGCTCTTTGCTTATATCTTCAGGAATCACCAAAGAATCGCTGATGTTGTATTCACCAACTACATAGTTGTTCAGCAATTTATAGTCATTGTGTAAACGTTCTATATTCCCTTTCGGATATGGGTCCCAATTGTGTAAGGAATAAACGAAATAACGGAAAATGGTATCCTGAATCAAATGCAAATAATAACCAAGATACAGTTCATCCGTTTTCATTAGCTCGCCGTAGGTTTCACGAAACCAAGCTAATTTATAAGTCTTTTTTGTACCGTTTTCAGTGGTGTATTTCAAATGGCTGTCGGTAGCAGATTGAATATTGTGCTTATAGGCATCAGGCAGAACAACCCCAAGATGAAAACGGTCAATATCGTTAATTTGCACTTGCTTCATAATCTCATTAGCAATCGCCAAATGCATAACCCTTGACGCCATATAATCACCTCGAAAATTATTTTTTAACTTTCAATTTTTTCATTTCTTTTTTAAGCCTGTTATTGCATAGGATTTCCCATAAAGGCATTATTAAACCACCACTCAAACGGCAGGATGCTTCATTCATCGCACCATAATATGCAACTCGGAAATCTGTATATTCTGAAAGCTTGTACTTGCTTTTATATGTATCGTAAAGACCAAATATATCGCCCCACATATTACGGAGCTGGAATAAATCATATTCTCTATCGGTATAGATTGAACCGCTTGGGTCTATTATCCCGATAAGCTCAAGGCTTTTGGGGTCCGCCATTATGTTCATAATGTTCAAATCGCCATGAATCAAAACAGATTTCCCTGATTCGTCAGGAAGATTATTATAAATCTCCGTTGCTTCTTTTAGGAATTCAAGTGTCTTTTTGCTGAATTTACCACTATCTGCAAGCTTTGAAAGCCCATCAAGAAATGGCTTTTGCTTTTCGATAATATAATAATCACGCCAATTATCGTATGCAGGATTCTCCATATCACCGAATTTGTCAACTGTTACCGAATGCCACTCTAACATAGTATCAATAACATCGTTGGCAAATTTTTGCTTCTGTGCCTTGCTTTTGAAAACAAACAAGGGATTTAAAACATTTTTACCTTCTATGAAGGTCATACCCATTAACGCTGTTTCGTTATCTTCATAAAGGAAAAGCACCTCAGGCATTTTAGCTTTGGTATGTTTGGAGAGTTCAATCATCTGTTTGGACTCTTTCTGCATAGCACCCTTTATTCTGAATGCCTTAACTGCAAATTTTTTGTTATCATTGGTTTCAATGCAATAAACCTTACCATTACTGCCACCACCGATAAATTTGAGCTTTACTACAGATGTACCAAGCTTTTCAGCAACAACAGTTTTTATAAGGTTGTTAAGATGGTTATTACTTACATTTAAGTTCATAGTTCTACCTCCAATTTCCGGTACAGCATTTAAATATCTTCTGTTTCTTACAAACGAAAAAATTTGCAAGTTATGTTTCGCAATGTTCTCCTGTCAGCTTTTTGTTTTACTCTTCATCAGATAATTTCTTTTGTTTATATTTAGGAAGTTTGCCAACTACAGTAGCATAACTGTGGTCTGTCATTTCAATAATAAGTTCATCAGGAATACTATCAAGTGGAAAAGTATTAAAATAAGGTTGTTGAACGGGAGGACAATGATAACCTCGCACGATAACTCCGGGATACATCTGCCTGTAAAAATCTCCCATCATACACTCGCATTTCAGAGTTACAGTTTCTTTACCTTTAAGAACAAACAACTGTGCAAAGATTTTACCTTCAACCTTAATTATATCACTTTCAGGACCAAAGGGATGGTCAATATACGCTCCTTTTTTCGAAAGGCAATAATCAAGCAATTCTGAATATTTCATTAGAAACCACCTCTGCAATCAGCGTTACTTTTTCAATTCACCAATAAACCCGAATGAATTGGACTTGTTCCCGTTCATTGTAGGTATCACGAATTTTTGATAATTAAGTGTTTTAAAATCTGAAAGCAGATTCAAAATATAAGCTTCTGCGTGGTGGCGTACTGTTGCACCGTCATAGGTTTTAAATGCTCCATATATGCCGGTTTTCTTTTGTGCCTTTTTATAAAACAACCATCTTTTAAAGCCTGAATTCAAAAGGAAATCATTAATATAAATCACGCCACCGGGCTTCAATACTCTTTTGATTTCATTCAAAAGTTCTTTTTGGGATTCATTGTCAGGAACACAAGTGAAAACTCCGAACAAAACTACTGCATCAAATGTGTTTTCTTCAAATGGCAATTTACCATCGGGATTTGCAACAAAAGTTAAGGTCGGATACTCTCGCATTCCCCTTTTAATCATATTTTCTGCAGAATCAACACCCGTTAAATCGGTAAAACCTGCGTTAGCAAGTTCATTCAGGATTCTACCATAACCACAACCCACATCAAGAATTTTGCAATCCTTTGAAACATATTTTGAAAACAATTCAACATCTAAAATTGTAGTAAATTTCTTTTCCTCTGCAACTGAGTTCCAATATTCATTTTGGTTCATAATATCGTTATTGTGATTCAATCCTTTCTTGCAAACAAATACATTTGCAAATTCTGTTTCGTAATGCTCAATCAAAGTTAACCCTGAGTTATTTATGCACTCGATAATATTTTCCACTGTATCGGGATAAACCTCGATTTTATTTGAACCTATATCAATAAACTTGTCTTGGTTTTTATCTGTTGACAACACAAACAAACCACCGTTTTTAAGTAATTGACGAACCTTGTTGATAGCGCTTTGTTTATCTTTTATATGCATAAAGGTAAGTGATGAATATATAACATCAAAAGTGGTATTGAAATTATGTGTCATAAAATCATCACATATCAGATTTACATTTTGATATTCTTCAAGGTTCTTTGTAGCACCTTTTATTGTTTCAGGTGAAATATCAATACCATAAAACTCATTGCAAAGTGGTGCAGTACGAACCGCAAGTCTTCCTGTTCCCACACCGATTTCAAGAACAGTCTTGTCCTTTGACAACTGCATTTTATCAATAAACACCTGACCATCCCACTTATCCATATATGCCTTAAGCGGTTCAGGGTCGTGAACTGGGTCATTGCCCTCGTTTATTAAAATATCATAATGCTTTGCAACTGCATTTTCATTCATAGCTTATATCTCTTTCTCGAAAACTAAATCTAATTCTTGTGTATGTCCTGTACCCCTCTGTTTTGTAGGGATAGCAGCAACAAATCGCCAACCTTGTGCAGCTCGTTTATCTATTATTGAACGGTAATCTTCAATAGAGTAAATATTGCCAGAGCCTAAACCCCAACCGCCAAAATCACAACTAACTGTATCATATTCGTATTTAAACATTGGTAAGCCCCCTTTTGAGTTTTTTATTACTTAATCTCATATTTCCACTCGCCATCAATCTTGTTGGGATAGTAATAAAACTCACTTTTATTATCGTTGAGAAAAACATCAAGCATATCTATCATATCACGGGCAAGTTCAGCTTTTTTGAAATCTTCTATATCCATCCAGAACACTTCGCCCTCAGCAGAGGATTTCAATTCGCCTTCAAACTTATCTGTTTTATAAAACAGAACTATGTATCTTACTAATTTGGAGTCGGGCCATTGCTTAATACCGCAAAGTTGCGGATTGGAAATGGTCAAGCCTGTTTCTTCTTTCACTTCTCTGATAACAGCATCGGTAAAAGATTCGTGTTTTTCGATATGACCACCGGGAAAAGTAAGACCTTTCCAGTTTTTATTTAACCTATCCTGCACCAAAACCTTGTTGCCGTCATACACCATACACATATTAGTTAATATTACTTTTTCTGCTTCTGCCATAAATACATCCCCGTATTTCAAAATTTATTAATCATCTTTCCGTTTTCAACAATGCATAATATGAAGCATCGCAGATACCCTGATTGTTCCAATCTGAACTGCGTAAAGTTCCTTCGTATTTCATACCGCATTTCTGCATTACTTTACCTGAATTCGGATTTCTTGGGTCGTGTCTTGCTTCAATGCGATTCACTTCTACTACATCAAATAAAAATCCCATTACAGCTTTAAGAGCTTCTGATGTAATTCCCTGATGCCACCAATCTCTTCCAAGACAATATCCGATATGCACCGATGAAACCTCTTCATCCATATGCACCACAGCAATATCACCAATTGGCTCATCACCATTATCTTTCAGTACAATAGCCCAACGATAAAAATTATCATTAGCATATTGTTCAACACATTCATCAGTAACCTTTTGAGTAAATTCCAAGTTCGGATGAGTTTTCCACATTAAAAACTTTGTTACTTCTGAATCTGATGTCCAGTTCTTATACTTTGCAGGAGCATCTTCGCTCACATATCTTCGCAAAATCAATCTATCTGTCTCTAACCTTTGTGTTCCACAATGTTTCATAGTTTATGTTCCATTTCAAATTATAATATCTTTGTTTTTAGCACTAAATTGGATGCATCTTTATAGCCGAGTTTTCCGTAAAAATGGTTATGCAAATCATCGTTTACTGCCTGTAATTGAATGAGCATAGCACCTTCATCTTTTACGCAAGTTTCCAATTCTTTCATAAATCTTGAACCATAACCTTTGTTTTGCAAATGTGTTGCAACAACAATTTCAACCAAGTCATAAGCAAAACAATCATCATATTGCTCGAAGTAACCAATCGCAAATGCAACAATATCATTCTTGTTTTCCCAAACTAAACAGTACGCATCCTCACGGCTCCATACCTGATGAATACGTTTATATGTAGTTTCCTTTGTCCATTCAGCATCCTCGTTATTGTTATAGTATTCAATATAAAGAGGAACAATTTTTTCAATATCTTCCTTGGTCATTCTTCTGAATTCTGTTTTTATTTTTCCAAACATTTTATTTACTCCTGGGTTTTAACTACCTCGTAAAAATCTTTTTTATATTCTTTTGTAATTTTGTTACTTCATAACCTTGTGATTGATAAAACTGATGAGCTTTTTCTCGTTCAACCCCTGAACAAAGGCGAATTCCGACAGCACCATTTTCTTTTGCCCAGATTTCAGCCTGATTCAGCAAAGCGGATCCGATACCATTTCTTTTATAATCATTATCAACCGCTAACCCCAAACAGTTTTTGAAATTATCAGCATAAATAACATCGTAGTTTACAAGATGAATATAGCCAACAACCTTGTTATTGGTTTCAGCTACAAAAATCACTTGTGTGCTGTCATTTAACACAGCTTGGATTTTAGCTTTTTGTTTCTCCAAATCATAATCATAGCCAAGGCTCGTTTTGTTGATATAATAAATATCTTTTGCATCAGAGATTACGGCTTGTCTCACAATAAAATTTTTATTCAAATTCAAGCACCACCATTTTTATCTATGAATTAAAATACCTTTCATAAACTGTGTTTCATTATGTGTTTCGTATACTATTCTTTTTTCTTCATCTGTGCATCCAATCAATATTTTAATTTCCGAATCCTTCTTCATCAAATCAACAATGCACATTATTGCATCAACCTTTTTCTCACCACTACCTACCCACACATCTATTCCTGCACCATCCATAGAAGTTGTATCTTTCAAATATCCATAATCAACACGATAGATGAAATCAGGATACTTGGGATGTGGAGTTCCTTTTGGTCTGTCGATTACAATTTCTGAATTACTCACCAATTCGTCTAATGCGTCCCAAAATTCTATATTATATTGCATGTTAAGATTCTCCGTTTAACTTTTCTTATCTTCGTAGGCGTAACCGAAATCTATCGGTGGTGAAGTAACAGAAATATATACGAATTCAGTATCACCATCATTCATTAATCCGTGTATATCACCATCCGCGAATCTGACAACATCACCGGCTTTGAAAATCATTTCCTTTTCATCTGCAAGAAGTAATTTTCCACTACCCTGAACAGCATACCAAATCTGCTCTGATGTGTTGTGTTTGTGTCTTGGCTGACTTGCACCAACATCAAGATGAACCTCTGTTACTGTAACTCGTTCACTCTTCGAATTTTCAGGGTTTATAAGTTGCCTTGAAACAACACCGGGATTTGAAAGTTCTTTTATGTTTTCATAATTTATAAATTCCATATTAAAACTCACATTCCATTATATCGTTTTCTGCTTTGAAATCATTTCTTGAATACCAATTAACAGAATTATCACTTGGCCATACAAAGATTAGTTCACAACCTTTTTGTTTCAAGTAGTTCTTGATATATGAAAGCAATTCTGTACCGTAACCCTTATTTCTGTATTCTTGCATTGTATGAACATTGGTGAGGTATGCAATATATGACTTGCTTACTTTAGGTTTCGGTACTTTATCAATAATTGCAACATACATTGCAGAAATTATAACTCCGTCTTGCTCCAAAACAAAAATGGTATATGTAGAATCATTTTCCAGAAATGCTATGTAATCATTTATGAATTCCTGCTTATCTACACCGACAATATTTGTTTCACCATAGGTGATATCATCTTCCGCAGAATGTTCCCATTTCATTTCTGCTAATTGTAAAAAGTCTTTTTCTTCAGCTAATCTAATCATAGCACATCACCGTAAATTTCAAATCAAGATTTTGCAATTGCATCTGCAACTTGTTCTATGGTTTTATTTACTGTATCGATTTTTATTGTATTCAAAAGTTGATATTTTGAAATTCGGGCAACGCTTCTTTCAACAACATCTTCCGTTCGAATTCCAGCATTAATATCTGACAACAATCTATTGCGCAAGGTTGCTTCATCAGCCATAAGGGATATGCATTTAACAATGCAGTTCTCAGTATTCAATCTTTCGACGATAGAATCGATTATGAATTGTTCGTGCATTACCCAACAGAAGATAATGTTTTCGTAAGCAGAGCAACACAAAAAATTATTAAGCAAATAACAGATATTGTCAGTTACCATAGCCTTTGTTTCTTCGGTTACCTGAAAAGGACTCGAATCCCAACACCAATCACCGTCAAGAAATACGCTGTTGGATAAATCTATTTTCAATTGTTGACTTACGGCAGTCTTGCCAACACCCATTGCACCGCCAATCAGATATAATGTTTTCATTTTACTTCTCCATAAAAATAGCTCTACCATCTTCGATATAGCCACATGTTTCATATAACTTTTGAGCTACCGGATTATTAACATTAACATACAAGCGAATACCTGTAGCATCTAACTCATCCTTTAATTTATCTGCTTTTTTAAGCAATGCTTTAGCAAAACCGTTGCCACGGTAGGACGGTTCAACCCAGAGTTCATCAACATATATGTGACCATGTCCGTTCCATCTGCTACCGATTTTAGCGATGTAAATACAGGAAATCCAACCCACATATCTGCCATCAACTTTAACAGCATAAACATATAGGTCAGGATTCGATAATTCATTCTTCATCTGTTCTGAAATTAGTATTTGTGAAGGAGCACGCTCATTTCCGTGTTCTCTCCAAAACACCATATCATCAAACAGAGAGTAGTTATTTACATCAATCTTTTCAATTGTATAATTCATAAAATATCACCTTACTTTATTATAAAAGCTTTTCCAATTCTGTTAGCAGTTTTGCTTTCATGTCTTCCAATTCTTCATCAGATGGTTTGTTTTCTTCAGCCCACATTATTTCTTTAGGCAACCACCAAACAGGACCTTTACCATTGTTGCCATAGTCCAATAAGTCACCGGCTTTTCTCGGGAAGATGTGCCAGTGCAAATGAATATCACCATTGCCGAGACATTCATAATTCATCTTTTCTGCATCGAAAGCATTTTTAACAGCTTCTGCAACTATTGTCATTTCAAATAAGTATTTTGTTCTGAAATCAATATCCAAATCGAAAAGTTCAACTACGTGCTGTTTGCAGATGAATAATGAATACCCATAAAAATGCTGATTCCAGCCTAATATAACATAGCCTGTTTCAAGTTCTTTCACAAACCAAGGATTTTCACCGTTTTTGATTTGTTCAATAACCTTGCACATATCACAGTTCATTTTTACTCATCTTTATATCTCTCAATAGCTCTTCGTGTTGCTTACAAAACAGTTCGGGCATATCGTCTAAGGAGAAGTATTTGAGATCTAATGTTTCGTCCTTATCGCAGACCAAACTGCCACCGACAACAGTCATTTCATATCCGATACAAATACTTTGAACTTCGTCACCGTTAGCACAAACGACATCACAGTCGGTATAAACACCAATGAGATTGCCGACTTCAACATCTAAACCTGTTTCTTCTTTAACCTCACGTTTGGCTGCCATCTGAGGTGTTTCGCCAAGCTCAAGAGCACCACCGGGAAATCCCCACTTATTACAGTCGGCTCGTTTCTGAAGAAGCACTTCACCCTTTTCGTTGAAGATACATCCGCCTGCATAAACAATTATAATTTTCTCGTGACCAACCTTGCCACGAATCCATTTTATGTAATCCTTCTTCTCCAAACGAATCACCACCAAACTATACTATCACAATTCTACCATTGATATAAAAGAAATGCAACCCGAGAGTGTATCACCATACACACCCTCGGGTTGATATTTTTGTTATTTCACAGGTAATCTTGTACAAACAGAAAGCCTCGTATTTAGTAAAAACAGAGAAACCAAAAAAACTTTGAAAAAAATGTGAAGTATTTGTCGATTTTTGTCATATATAAGTAAGAAGTAATATATATACTCAAAAATATAATTGTGTTCTAAAGGAGAATTTAAATGTCTATTGATGACCATGATAATTCAATTCAAGTTCCATTCACCATTTATACTATTCCAATGGAATGTTATAATTGCGGTAAAACAACTAATGTTCTAACTTACATTAAGTACGGTGACAACCTTACAGAAGATGTATTGTACCCGTGGGACATGAAACACTTACATGCAGTTCAGAAGGTCATTTTCCACATGGAGCATCCAGAAACAGCAGCATATAATATTAAAATTTTAGGAACAATTAAAGAATATGATGATATCCTATTAAAAAAATATCCTAAAAGAATAAAAAAGAAGTTTAGCAATACTTTAAAGAAAACATACGCGATGAATTTGTGTGAGCATTGCAATTTTAAACAAGGTTGGTTTTATGTATACCGAGAAATAGAGAAATACATAATTAACCGAAAGCCTATAGAGATTGAACAATCACCTGATTTATTAATGCTATTTTGATTGAGAGGAGAGAAAAATCTTGAAAATTGATTTACATTGCCATACTAAAAAAATAAAGTCTGGCGACCCTGATTCAAGAGATGTGTCGCCCGAAATATTTGCAGAAAAAATTGGTTTAGCTAATGTAAAAATCGTCGCAATAACCAACCACAATCATTTTGATTATGAACAATACAAAATTTTCTCCAAAGCAGTTACAGACACCTGTGCTATATGGCCTGGGGTTGAACTTGATGTAATTGATGATACAGATAGCACCAACAAAGGTCACCTAATAGTAATTGCCAATCCTAAAAACATTGAATCTTTTGTACAAAGTGTAAAAGAACTTATCGGTGATATACACCCAGATAAATTCCATACCACATTGCCTGAAGTATATTCAAATTTGGATAAATGTGATGTTTTTTACATCCCACACTTTAACAAAAAGCCTTATCTATCTGAAGAATGTATAAACAACTTTAACTCGTTATTAAACGATCCTACAAGATTGTTTAAAGAAACCACTAACTACAGAAGTTTAGGGATATATTCTAATTTTAATTATAGTGTTATTTTTGGAAGTGACGTGAGAGATTGGAGCAAGTACGAAAAAGAAGAAATCCCAGACATTAGATTGCCCGTTTCTACTTTTGAACAATTTTGCCTATTAGCAAAAAAAGACAGACAAATTGTTGACACATTACTTAAACAAAAAAGGAAAAAAGATATTACGGTATCACCTGCTCACAATGTAAAATTCACAATTCCGATATATAATGATATCAATATAGTTTTTGGTCAAAAAGGTACTGGAAAAACAGAAATTTTAAAATCCTTACAAAATTATTACAACAAAAATGGAACCCAAGCAGAGATATACATCGGTAGCGAGCGTGGCGAGACCTTTGAAAAACTTTTAAGTTGTGATGGTTTACAACAAGACCTTACCAAATTTAATATACATAATGATATTTCAAGGTGTTTTGGAACAATTAATGAATGGAAAGAAAAATTACCCACTTCTTTCAATTCATATATTGATTGGTGGAAAACCAAAGATAATAACAAAAGTAAAAAGAAAATGAAAATAACAGACTCACAAAAATTTGAAGAGCAAAAAAAGGATAGAAAACAAGAGTCTGATTACAAATTCGCACAAGAGTTTTTAAATTCCAACTTTTATAAAATTAATTTTGATAGATATATTCCCAAAGATACTCAAGAACAATTAAACTCACTAATTGAATTGCTCGTATCAGAAATATCCAAAGTAAAAACTGAAAATTGGAAAACAGAAAATGCCATCAAACTTTCTAATTTTACTTTAGAAAAAATTAAAACTTTTGCCGATAAATGTTCTGATACAAAATCGAAACCTATAAGCACTGGTTTTTCCGACTTCGCCTCAAGCCGTTTTATTATATATGATGCTGCCATTTCAATATTATCGTTGTTGGATTCACCACCCGTTAAAGAACTCCAATTGCTTGGAACTTTAGAAGAAAAAGGTGATATATACATTCAAACACAATACAGATTCCTTTGCAAAGATTCAACAAGATTTGAGTTTAATAATATAATAAAAAAACTACAAAAACTAAAATACATCTTAGAGTTCATTACAAAAAACATTGCCTCTGATAATCTTGCTGATCAAATTTCCGATTATCAAGAATTATATGATGAAGGATTCAATCACCTATCAACTTTTATAGGTATTTCAAAACAGATAGTATTAGAAAACGGACAACCTTATAATCCTTCAAATGGCGAAAAAGGTATATTATTAATGCAAAAAATGTTGCTATCTGATGCAGATGTTTATATTTTAGATGAGCCCGAATTAGGCATGGGAAATTCTTACATTACTGCTAATATTTTGCCAAAACTTACAGGACTTGCCAAACAAATGAAAACTGTTGTAGTTGCAACACACAATGCAAACATTGCCGTTTCAACATTACCTTATTCTAGCGTTTTTAGAACACATGCCAACGGGAATTACCAAACATATGTTGGCAACCCGTTTTCAGATGAGTTAATAAATATTGAAGATAAAACAGACACATTAAATTGGACAGCTGAAAGCATCCACACCTTAGAAGGTGGATACGAGGCTTTTTATGGAAGGAAAGATATATATGAATCAGGAAAATAAAATTATAAATACATTTCTTAAAAAAATTGAGGACGATGATTTTTTGGTTTTTGAACTCGAACCAGATAACGTGCTAACAATTTCATTAAATACTGATGCTGGACAAACTGATATAAGGAATGTTTTTTCAGCACTTTTATCCCAACTTATTGAACAACCGCTCACATTAAGATATATTGAATCACCTGAATACGCATCAAGCTTATATTCAGATGTTTCTAAAGAATATATCGATGCTCTCAATAGGGAATTAAAACAAGTAAGAAAGAGAATCCCAGAAACATTAACAACTAATGAATAGCGAAAGGGTGCAACAATGGCAATCACGGAGTTTTTGAATAATGTTACGTATCCTAATATAGAACAACGAACCGATATCATAACCAACTATTTTGATACACAAAAATTACAATTAGATTTGGAAGCATTCTTAAAACTTAATAATCTTACTAAGAAAATTTCTGCAGACTTTTTTGATTCAAGAGGACTATTTTATACTGTTAATAAAGATTTGCGTGAATTTATTAGACGATATAACAATGACGTGTTTTATATTACAGATTCTATATTTAGAATGGTAAACTACTATAATCTAATGAATAATAGTACTACCGAAGATGAATATACCATTTATGAAATATTATATAGAAAAGCTGCTAGATGTACTTGTTCTGAAATTTTTATGTACGAAGAAAAAATTAAAAACTTGACGCGCACCATTTTACATTTCGATAAAGCAAAAACTAAAAAGTATGATAAATTCAAACAAGAACTCAAAAGACAGGCAAAAAACAATCCACATGTAAAAAACTTTTGGAAAACTTATAGGAAGTATGGGCAAAACTCATATATAAAATTTATAAAACAAATACGAAATGATGAAATTCATAACGATTCTGTAATTGATAAATACACTGATGTTCAAACTTTAGCACCCGGAGTCACCTCTTTTTGTGATATCCACTATGTTATAAGCAACGATGTTTTATATACAAATATACAACAAGCATTACTACAACAAGTGAAATTAAAAGATAGTTTGCAAATTATACTGGATAACTATAAGTTATAATTACTCTTTGCTTCGTAAACCATCCTGTCCCTTTTGACTCTCACCTTAACTTTGAATTTATAATGAGATATGATCCGAATTATTATGTGTTTGTTAGAAAGTAATATAAATACAGACCCAAGAAGCTTACCTTCTCGGGTCTGTTGTTTTGATAATGTCAGGATTAAACATACTATCCAATACACAAAAGCAATGCCTTCAGGAAGTCGGCATCGTTTTGGTCGGTGCGCTTTTTAGGGCCTTTTGTTCTGTTGCCTGCCATACGCTCCTTTTTGCCTATAAAACGGGTGAAAAGGAGATTTTCTATATTGCTGTCGGTGTAAATAAGTCCATTCTGATTAAGTGCTTTACCGCCCTTACCAAGCACAAGAGCTGCAAGACCGTAGTCCTGTGTTATTATTACATCACCCTTTTCGGTAATGTTTGCGATACGACAATCGGCAGAATCTGCGCCCTTATCAACGACAATAGTTTTTGCTCCCGCTTTTTCAATTGTGTGGGTGTTGTCGCAGACAATGATACACTCGTGTCCTCGCTCTTTTGCTACATTGACGGTAATATCTACAACGGGGCATGCATCGGCATCAATTATTATTTTCATAGCATACCTCAAATTAAAATGCCATCACAATGGTCGATTTCGTGTTGGATTATTTGTGCGGTCCAGCCGGTGAAAGTTTTGATTCGGGTCTGGAATTCTGCTGTTTGCCACTGCACTTTTATACTCTTATATCGCTTACACGGACGAGGACCACCAAGCAGAGAAAGGCATCCCTCTTCTGTCTGATATGGGTCTGATTTCTTAATAATTTCAGGGTTGAACATAGTCATATATGTACCGTCATTATCAAAACAGATAATGCGCTTATGCACACCAATCATATTGGCAGCCATACCAACGCAACCATCAGCATTAGCGGTAAGCGTGTCCAACAAATCCTCAGCCACCTGCAAATCTTCAATTGTAGCCTTCTCCGACTTTACACCCAACAAAATCGGGGCGTGTATTACTTCTTTAATCATATTTTTCACCTTAGTTCCGCAATCAATTGAGTTAATTATACCACCCTCACAAACAAAAAAGCAACAGTGAAAAAATACATTCAACACTGTTGCTCTTGTTCGTTAAATTGGAATTTATCTTTTTGTTAGTTTTTTGCACCAAGTCCATTTTCCACATTTAGTACACTTCAACAATCTTCTGGTTGGCGTTTGCATCAACAAGGCAATCTCTTTATAGTTAGGAACAAACATATGTTGACAGTTCTTACATTCATAATACCCAGTCTCAACCTTAAACTTAAGAGCAATAATGCAAGGAATTATAAATAATATAACAGACACTATTATCAAAAAGTCTTGAAATCCACATTCAGGGATAAGGAGTGATATTAAGGTTATCAGACAAACAAGTGCTATCAAACTGGTTGCGACAATCACAAAAGCGGAATGCAGCAGTCGTTTATGATATCTTTCCTCATTTTTTGCCATCTGAAAAATCAATTCATTTAATTGTTCATCCTTTTGTTCCATATCAATCATCTCCCCACATAATAATTCATTTACATTTATCCCAAGAACAGAACAAAGGTCGAGCATAATATTGGAATCAGGCATTGCTTTACCTGTTTCCCATTTTGATATAGCTCTGTCGGTTATATTCAATTTTTCTGCCAATTGTGCTTGTGTAAGATTTTTCTTTTTTCTGCACTCGGCAATAAACTTTCCTGTTTTGATTTGGTCCATAGGCTACCTCCTTTCACTTTAATTATAGTAGCTTTTAAGGAAAATAACACGAACTTATGGTTGAAAGGGGAGAAATCAACCATTAGTAGAGTGAAAATTGAACGTCAAATTCTTATTTGTCGAGTTGATTATATCACCAATCAACAGCTAAAGCAATAAAAGAAAAACGGCTGAAAGCAGATCAGAGCATATAAAAATTTGACTACACAAGTCAGCTCCTGTAGTTTTTATTTCGACAAATTGGAATATTATGTTCTTTTAGGTTTTATCAATTCTCCTATCATTGCACCACCGATGATACAAATTGCACCAACAATCTGAACTACAGTCATTTTTTCGCCAAGCAAGAGAGCAGCAAAAACAACCGCTGACAAAGGTTCCAAATAACCGCACACTGCTACTGTTTGCACAGGTAGTTTTGCGAGTGGTGAAAAATAGAGATAACAACCAATTCCTGTGTTTAGAATACCAAGTATCAAAATCCAAACCCAAGCGTTTGCAGGTGCATTGATAATAATTCCTTGCTTAAAACCCGTGAATATAGCCACAGTCAAGAAACTAACCACAAGTTGTATTACGGAGTTTTCCATTCCACTTATATTTTGGGATTGCTTGTTAAGTGTTACCATAAAGAAATACATTACAGCTGACATTGCACCGCAGAACAGACCCCAAGGGTTGCTCTTGCCAACTGCATTACCGTTTACAAGAAAAATACCAACAAGCACCGTTGTAAAGCCTAATAATTTAGGGGTAGTCAGTTTTTCACTAAAGATAATCGGTGATAATATCATCACAATAACAGGACCACAATAATAAAGTAACGACGATAAGCTTACACCTATCTGCTGATATGCTTCATATAGGAACATCCAACTTGTTCCCATTGCAATACCTGACAAGGCAATAAAAACTGTGTCTTTCTTATATTCTTTTATATGAAATTTACCCTTACCAATTAAGAAGAGGATAATCAAAAGGATACTGCCGATTAGTGTTCGTAAAAATACAATTTCATAACTGTTCAGAGGAATATGGCTTGCTACTATGCCATTTAAACCAAACAACAGTAATGCAGATATATATTTTAAAAATGCTTTTCTATCCATATTATACTCCTTGATTTCAGGTTAGAAATATTGTATCATAAGCCTTGATATAACAAAAGCGAATGTTTGTTATACTCAAAATCACATTTTGTAATGGTGAGCATATGGATATGAATTTACAAAAATATCTTTCGTTTGTTAAAACTGTAGAATACGGAAGTTTTACAAAGGCGGCAGAGATACTAAACTATACCCAATCAGGAATCAGTAGAATGATTGCTGACCTTGAAAAAGAATGGGGCGTAACACTGCTTGAAAGAAGTAAGAATGGTGTAAAGCCTACAAGTGATGGAGTAAAGTTATTGCCGTATGCACAGAATCTTTGTACCGATTTTGATAAACTGAAAATGCAGGTCGATGAATTAAACGGTCTGCAGTCAGGACTAATTCGTATCGGCACATTTTCGAGTGTAGCTACCCATTGGCTTCCTAATATTATCAAGGAATTTCAAAAAGATTATCCGAACATTGACTATGAACTTCTGTTGGGTGATTACACCGAAATTGAGGAATGGATACATACAGGTAGAGTTGATTGTGGATTTTTAAGATTGCCCACCCACCCTGAATTT
>JAZNJB010000036.1:0-3298 GCA_045577815.1 Acutalibacteraceae bacterium | reverse complement strand
GAAACATCTTGGGATTTAAGAGAATAGAGAAGAGATAATAAAGAATAGATAATAGTACAAAAATAAAAGAGCCACATAAGTGACTCTTTTATTTTTGGTGCGGGTAGCAGGGGTCGACGGCGTTCGCTACGCTTTGCCGCCAACGGCAACGATTGTGTTCACATTCGGTGAGGACAGGTTCAAGTTCTTGGGTTGGCAACAATATATAGAAAAACGCAACTGTTTAGTTGCGTTTTTTTATTAAATAAACAAGAATAAAATCAGAAAAAATTAAATTGAAATATCGAATTTAAGTGTAAAAACTCAAAATTACTTGAATTTTATATAAAAAAAGTTATAATGTAATTGTATTTGATATAAAATAAAAAAGAGGCTTCAAATATGAAAATTATGTGCAAATTTTTAAGACCGGTTAAATCAATTTGTTGTATTTTATTGTCTTTGATGGTTGCTTTTTTAATAGTTCCGCAAACCGTCTTTGCTTCAGAAGAAAAGGTGGTAAGAGTTGGTTATGACAGCAACTCTCAGTTTATTAAAGAAAGCGATGGACACTATTACGGATATGGTGTTGAATATCTTGAAAAAATCGCTGAATACACCGGTTGGAAGTATAAATATGTCAAAGATGATAGTTGGCACGATTCGCTTGAAAAATTGCGCAATGGCAGTATCGATTTAATTTGTACTGCTCACTATACCGATGAGCGTGCGGCAGAATTTTTATATTCGTCAATGCCTATCGGTTATGAGACATCTATTCTTTATGCAAAAACAGATAGCAAATATTTCTACCAGGACTACGAAACGATGCAAGGAATTAAAGTAGGGTTGCTTGAAGAAAGTTATTCTGCTTCCGACTTTGAAAAGTATGCAAATGAAACGGGAATTTCATTTGAGGCTGTTTATTTTAATAAAGAAAACGAGATGAAGGCTGCCCTTAGTAACGGCGGGATTGATATGATGGTGGTTGGTAGCCGTTATGCTACTTCAGGGCTTAAGTTAGTTGATATTTCCGGTACTGACCCATTTTATTGTATTTCACAATTTAAAAATCAGAATTTAATTAATGAGATAGATGACGTTCTTCACGAAATTATGTTAGACGAGCCTTCTTTTGAAGGTAATTTGAGGGCAAAGTATTTTAATCACGAGTCAATAAGCAGTATGCCTCTTTACACAAAAGAAGAGTTGAATTACATTAAAAACCTTGGAACTATAAAGGTTAAGCTTATTCAGGATCAACATCCATCTTGTTATATGGAAAACGGCGAAACCAAAGGTATATGGGCAGAGGTTATAAAACTTCTCTCTCAGAAAAGCGGTATCAATATTGTTCTTGAAGGCGGAGATGTTGAAAATTACTCTCAGGAAACCTACAAGGACTTTCTGAACGACGGTTACCTTCTTTTACATACACAAAATGCTTTACAGCATATGAGTGATTTGGATGATATTGTTCTTTCGAATTCTATTACAAACGTTTCCATTTCATATGTTAAGCGTAAAGCTGCTTTTGTTGAAGATAAATATGTATCCCATATTATTGCTTTAACAAAGGATTTAGCATATTTAGAACCAATGCTTCTTGAGGAAAATCCTGACTATGAGATTCAGTATTTTGATGATGCTAAATCCTGCTTTGAAGCGCTTACCGATAAAAAAGTTGGTGTGGTAATTCAAAATACACACCGTGCAAGTTATTTAATGCAGAAACCTGAGTTTTCAGATAAACTTACGGTTGTTCCGGGGGTTGACCACGGAAATAATGTGTGTTTAGTAGCATCAGAAGAACAACAGATGCTTATAGATATTATAAATAAAGCAATCCACCACATTACCTACAACGAGATTAACGAAATCGTAAAACGTGAATTGCTTATGTCACCGTATCCACTTGAGAATTCTGACTTTTTTTACCAGAATTGGAAATGGATGATTGTTGTAGTTTTAATTTTGTTATTTGCAATAATTGGTTATGGAATTTTTACAAACAAATTAGCTGATGCAAAAATCCAAAGAAGAGAGTTTGAAATATTACAGAAAAAAGCAAGAGAAGATGAGATTACAGGTCTTTATAATCGTTCTTATTTCTATGAAGAAGCAGAGAAACTTATTAAAGAATCAAACGAACTTTTTTATATTATCTCTATGAATATCTGTAATTTTAAGGTTGTAAATGAGCACTATGGTATGGGTGTAGGTGACCGGTTGTTAAAAGAAATTGGTGCACAGTTGCAGAAATTAGATGTAAATCAACGCATAATTTTTGCTCGTTTTATGATAGATAATTATTATATGTGTATTCCAAAATCTGAGTTTGAAAAAATAGAACTTCCTAAGAATTTTAAAACATTCCTTGATGATATTGATGTTCGAGTAGTTTACGGTGTATTTTTGGTAGAAGATAAGGAAATGCCTGTTAACGTTATGTGTGACAGGGCAATAGAAGCGACCCGTAACAAAAACTACACATATACGGAATATATCCATTTCTATGATGATAACGTACGCAAACAAGCTCAGTTAGAACAAGAAGTTGAGTCTGAAATGGAGCAAGCTTTGGCAGAACGCCAGTTCTTTATAGTTGTTCAGCCCAAATATGATTCGATTACTGAATCAATTGTCGGTGGTGAAACGCTTGTTCGTTGGCAACATCCCCAAAAGGGGCTTGTGTCTCCCGGTGTATTTATTAATATATTTGAACGCAATGGATTTATTGATCCGCTTGACCATTTCGTTTGGGAAGAAACTTGTCGTTTTCAGTCAGAATTAAAGAAAAAAGGGATGAAAACTGTTCCTATTTCCATTAATGTTTCACGAATCCACTTCTATGGCAGTGAATTACGTAGTCAGTTCAGAGAGTTGATTGAAAAGTATGACTTGGAGCCACACGATATTGAGCTTGAAATTACAGAATCACTTTGCAGTGAAGATTCAGGGAAAATTTTCGATACAATTCGTGAACTTCAGGCAGATGGTTTCAGGATTGCTATGGATGACTTCGGTAGTGGTTACTCATCACTTAATATGTTAAAAGAAATGCCATTGGATATTATTAAACTTGATTTAAAATTCCTTGATGGTGAAGGCGACAAGAGCCATGTTATTATGAAAGCGTTAATTGAAATGGCACATACTATGGATTTAGACGTTGTTGTTGAAGGTGTTGAACTTCTTTCACAGGTTGAGTTCTTGCGTCAATTTGAGAATTGCTATTTACAAGGTTATTACTATTCAAAACCGGTACCAACAGAAGTTTTTGAAGAAATGTTGTCTGAAAACTAATAGTAAAATAAGA
>JAZNJB010000035.1:0-146996 GCA_045577815.1 Acutalibacteraceae bacterium | reverse complement strand
CTCCCGCAGCACCCGCAAACGGCTGGAAATGTGCTTGCGGTGCAACCGTAAGCGGTAACTTTTGCACAGAGTGCGGCGCAAAGAAGCCTGCCGAAGAAGGCTGGACCTGTTCTTGCGGTGCAGTGAATAAAGGCAAGTTCTGCCCCGAGTGCGGAGCAAAGAAACCTGCAGACGCACCTCTTTACAGATGCGATAAATGCGGCTGGCAACCCGAAGATCCCAAGAATCCGCCCAAATTCTGCCCCGAATGCGGAGACACCTTCGATTCAAGCGACATACAATAAATTATTATAAAGGAGATTTAACTATGGGACTTTTTGACAAGAAATATTGTGATATCTGCGGCGACAAAATCGGACTTTTAGGCAACAGGAAACTCGAAGACGGCAATATGTGTAAGGATTGCGCAAAGAAGCTTTCACCCTTCTTCAGCGACAGAAGAAGCTCAACAATCGACGAAATCAAGCAGCAGCTTGCATACAGAGAGCAGAACAAGCAAACACTTGCAGGCTTTTCCGCAATGTTCACCTTCGGTGAGGAGGACAAGATTTATATTGACCCGATGAAGCAAAGCTTTGTTGTTTCAAGCCGCAATCCCGGCAGCTGGAGCGATGAAAACCCTGACGTTATTCCGCTTTCAAGTGTTACGGGCTGCAATTTGCGTATTGATGAGGATAGAGATGAAATTTATACTCAGGGCAAGGACGGAGAAAGAGTAAGCTACAATCCGCCGAGATACAAGTTTACTTATGATTTCTACATTGATATCAAGGTAAACAATCCTTACTTCGATGAAATAACTGCAAAACTCAATGATAGCGACGTTGAGGGTATGGGCACAATGGAATATAACCGTTATCAGCAGACTGCACAGCAGGTTATAAACAACCTCACACAAAACGGCAATGCAGGAATGAACAATGGCTTTAATCAACCAATGAATAACGGTTACAACCAACCTATGAATACTGGTTATAATCAGTCAATGAACAATGGTTATAATCAGCCTATGAATAACGGGTTCAACCAACCTGTGAACAATGGTTATAATCAGCCTATGAATAACGGGTTCAACCAACCTATGAACAATGGGTTCAACCAACCAATGAATCAGGGTTATAATCAGCAACCAGTATATGGTCAGCCCGTTCAACAGCAAGCACCTGTATCACAGGCCTGGGTATGTCCTTCATGTAATACAACAAATGAAGGCGGAAGATTTTGCATAGCTTGTGGTACACCACAAGGTTAAATAATGAAAAATAAACTCATAATTGCAGTAATTATCATATTGGCATTAGCAATAATCGGAATCACTTATTATGTAAAAAACGTAATGATTGTACGAGATAAAGACGGTATGGTCTTTGATTTGAAAAAACAGATTGCTGTGATGGATGAAATTTATGAAAAAGGAGATGATTCATAATGCCAACAATTGCTGAACAAAAATGTCCTTGTTGTGGCGGTGGCGTACAATTCGATGTTGGTGCACAGAAACTTAAGTGCCCATTTTGTGAAACTGAATTTGAAATAAATCAGTTGCAACAGGAACAAGTTGAAGACACCGATTCAATTAACTGGTCAGCACAAGACAATCAATGGTCAACAGGAGAGACGGATGGTATGAATGTATATTCTTGTCAATCCTGCGGCGGTGAGATTATTGCAGATAGTACAACAGGTGCTTCAAAATGTCCGTACTGTGATAATCCTGTTGTGATGAAAGGTCAATTTTCAGGTGCTCTTCGTCCTGATTTAGTAATTCCTTTTAAATTGGATAAAAAGGCTGCTAAAGAAGCATTTAAAAAACACCTTGCTGACAAAAAGTTTGTTCCGAAGGCATTCCTTTCCGATAACAGGATAGATGAAATAAAAGGTGTTTATGTTCCTCATTGGCTTTTTACCTGTGATACATTTGCGAATGCAAACTTTAAAGCAGCTAAGGAAAAAGTATGGTCTGACAACAATTACAATTATAAAGAAACCTCATATTATGAGGTTTACAGAAGCGGCAACATAAGCTTTGATAATGTTCCTGTTGACGGTTCAACAAAAATGCCCGATGACCTTATGGAATCGGTTGAGCCTTTTGATTTGTCGCAAGCTGTTGATTTCAACACAGCCTATCTTGCGGGGTATCTTGCAGATAAATATGATGTTACCGTAGAACAGAGTATGAACAGAGCCAACGAAAGAATCAGAACCAGTGCAGGTGATGCTTTGGAAGAAACTGTTAAAGGATATAACTTTATTGATTCTCGTATTGTAAATATGAATATAACAAACGGTTTTTACAAATACGCTCTTTATCCTGTGTGGATTCTCAATACATCATGGAACGGTAATAAATACACCTTTGCAATGAATGGCCAGAGTGGAAAGTTTGTAGGTAATCTTCCAACAGATAAAAAAGCTGTTGTGATAGCATCCTTATTACTTGGAGCAGGGTTAAGTGCAGTTTTTTGTGGATTATCGTACCTGCTTGAATGGCTTTAAGGAGGTGCTGAATATGATTAAAAGAATACTAACGATTCCGCTTGTTATTGCGTTTTGTGCTTTCTTATCAACATCTGTTTCAGCATATACTGAACAATACGTTTTAGACTATAGCAATTCGTTATCCTATAGTGAAATTCAGGAGTTAGAAAGTATTGCCGGTCAGATTGAATATGAATACGACTGTTGTGTTATGTTTTGCATTACAACGGAAGATGCATCTGAAAGTTATGCATTAAACCTTTATGATACATATACCGATAATGAAAATGGCTTAGTGTTAATCTACGATATCGAAGATAAAATGTATTATTACTATATAACTGATGATGCGAAGTTACAATTTGGTGCAGATGAAATTGCAAAACTACAAGATGCTTATGACTCAAATGAAAGCTATTTTGGAGGAATAGAAGATTATTATGAGGTTGCTGAGTATTTGTTAGATTCCGGAGAGGCAGTAGTTTTACCGGATGAAGAAATATACGCAACCGGTGATGGTTTGGTTGACCGAACCAAAAACACCGCCAAAGTAATTGTTGCATGTATAGTGGCAGGTATGATTGCAGGTTTTATAATAATCTTTGCCATAGCATCAAAAAATAAGTCCGTAAGAATGCAGAAAAATGCAACCGTATATACCCGTCCGGGAAGTTTTGTTGTAACAAACAGTTATGATAATTTTCTGTATAAAAAGCTTGATAAAACACCAAAACCTAAACAAAACAATAAAGGTTAAACGAGTAATATTATTTTATATGTGAAAAAAACTTAAAAGATAGGAGTATATTATTATGAAAAAATATTTAGCCATAATTCTTAGCTTGGTAATGCTGATTTCATTAGCAGCATGTGGCGGTAACGATAACCCTGATACCCCTGAAAAACCTGATAAACAGGAACAATCCTCAGGAAACTCTGGCGCAGCTATCACAACATCATTGTTCTCTTTAGATTATGATAATACTGTATGGAATTATTATGATGAAGATACAAGAAATGAGGAAGAATACTGCCATGTTCTTCTTCAGATACCTAACCCCGAGGATTCCGAATATTACCTGGTAAATGCAGAAATTACTGTTTCAATTGATGAGCCTTATGATTTCCGTGAAGATCTTGTGTATTACGGCTTTGATCAGTACGAATACGCTGTAAATAACAAGTATGAAACTGTTGAAATCGGTGGAGTTGATTTACTTAAATATGAAAAAGACGATACATTAATGTACTTTAATCGAGTTGAGAATGCCGGCGCAACAGTAACTGTTAAATTTGATGCTGAAGATACTGCTGATACTCGAATTGCTGATCTTTTAAAAGGTCTTACAATTTCACTTGAAGATACCGGTAATGAAGACGGACCTTGGGAATGGGAAGGAACACCGTTCTTTGCAGAAAACAAAGGTGTTACAGTGGGTTCATTAAAGATACAGTCACAGTGGATCAAACTAGATGAATATATTTCAACATTTGAAACATTTAACCATTCTGTTGCAGCAGTAGGTAACAATGTTTATCTTCTTGTTGACGGAGAATTGAGAAAATGTGCATTAACAGATGGCTCATTGGCATTTGTTGAAAAAATAGACTTGCCCGAGGATGACTATGATAGCATTGAGGCGACAAGTGATGGAACTCTCTGGTTGAGCGGTTCAATGAATGATATTATCTGCCTCAAAAAAGACAAAGTTGCAACAACTTATGAAGATATTGATAATCTTGCAATGCACCCATCAGGAAAATGGGGTGTTGACTTCTTCACATCGAACGAATGCAACAAGGTTACTTTCAAAGATGGCACATATACTTCTACTCCTATGAAATTCGCAGAAGTTGATACAATTATGCATATTAATGTTGATGAAGATAACATTTATGTATGCGCAAGCGCCGCAGATGAAAGCGGACACAAAGTCTTCGTTTATAATACAGACGGTAAATTGCAGAAGGTATTGTGCGATGAAAATGGCGAAGGTCTTGGTAGCGTTACATTTATGGCAAAGAGCAAAAATGGATATATCGGCTTTGACGGTAATATGAGAGATGTTATTCTTTGGGATAATGATGGTAAATATGTTACACTATTTTCTGATGATAATTTATTCAGCACAAATTATCCTTGGTTCTGTAATTCAGCATTACTCTCTGACGGAAGCATCATCACAATAATGACTGATGAACGTGAAGATAAATCTGCAACAGAAGTTATTGTCTTTACAGTAAAAGGCTTTTGATGAAATATATAAACAAAAACTATAATTAAATTTGAACTGCCCCAAATAGTACTGTTCGTACTATTTGGGGCAGTTCGCTTGTTTTGTGAACACTCGTTTTTTATGGAGCTGGAAACGTGACTCGAACACGCGACCTATGGTTGTACTTAAGGATATTTTTTGCTTGAAATTCAATCACAAAATTGTGCCATTTCTTAACTTATCTTTCCTTCGTTTTCCCAAAGGCTTTTTACTTGTTCAGCTAAATCTTTTTTTCTATTGTTAACTTCTTCAAATTTTTTAGTGTCATTTGTATATAAGTTAACAAATTCAGTGTATTCCTGACAGAAAGTGAATTTTCCAACAACATCAGGACAAGTATCAATTATTACTTCATACAAGTTATATGTGTTTTTTAAATCACCATATATTTCATAATAACCATTAATGAAATCAATAATACTAATTTCAGCAAATTTTGTAGTGGAATAAATATTATAACTTTTTGATAAGTATTCTACAAACACATCATAACTCGCATCATTTAATGATGTTTGTAACAACTTTGTCAGCATATTATCCTTCTCATATTCCCAAGAATATTCTTCATAGTCAGTTTCAAAAATTATAGTTGGATAATATTTTAATATCAAGTCGCTATTATGGAATGTATAAACATAATCACACAATTTATATAAAGTCTCAACACTTTTTTCTTCTTTGTATTGTTTTTCATAATGTCCGGGGATTAAAACAAATAAAGATACTAAAAGTATTGATATTGAACCAATAAAGACTCCGACAATTATAAAAATATTCTTTTTTATAAAATTATTTATTTTTTTCGCTTTATGATTTTCAATACTTTTTTTATTGTTTTGGATTTTGTTAACGATTTCTTCCTCGCTTACAGTTGAAAGATTTTCTTCCTCGATTTTTTTCCCTTCTAATAATTCACTAATGGAAACATCTAATATTTTTGATAAATCCTCGAAGATTTCTATATCTGGATAATTTTTTCCGGTTTCCCAACGGCTGATAGCTTTATCTGAAACGTTGAGTTTTTCTGCTAATTGAAGTTGAGTTAATCCTTTTTCTTTTCTTAATTGAGACAGAAATTTTCCAAATTCGCCATTGTTCATAGAATCAACTCCTTTTATAACTATAATTATACAATATATTTTCAAAAAAGTCACTCTCGCAAAAATAGAATTGAAGAATTATCAATATTTTTAATATTTATGTCATACACAGAAGACTATTACAGAAGAAATCAGCGCATGGTTCTGTGGATTGTAGCATATCAAAATTTCGTTAGCGAAGAGTGAATAGTTAACATTGAATAAGTGAAATCCCGTACACTAAAGTGTACGGGATTTTTGGAGCTGGTGACGGGAATCGAACCTGCAACCTATGGTTGTAGTTAAGGGTAACTACTTTAGCTATTATTAAGCCTTGATCACAAAATCGTCAGAGACTGTTTTGGGTTACCACTTAATTTTATTTTGAAAAAGCGCACGTCTAATATCTGATGCTGATTTATGTAACAATATCTCGTTACAAAGCTTTTTGCTAATAGGAAAGAATTTAATGAGCTCGTTGTTATTTTTCATCATATCTAACTTGTTGCTTCTTTCTGTTGGAATTGGTTTAGTGGCAAAATACACATAAACTCTACCGGTCATATATAAATCAGAAACATCACTGTGATAAGATTCAATACCACAAAATTCGCAATCATTCCAGGATATGAACGCATTTTTCTTGAACAAACACCTAAACTCAACACCTTCGTCAGTTATTATCAGTTTACCAAATGTCATGGGGATAAGCGTTGGAATAATATAGATTTTCCATAAATATAAGCCTAAACCTAAAAATACAAAACCAAAAGGAAGGAACCACCATAATTTTTCTTTAAAGCATAATACAAGCATCCAAACAATAAAAGGTAGAAACGACATGAAAACAGGAAAACCTAATATGCATATAATTTGGAAAAACCAATTTTTTCGAAAAACTTTTTTAGATTTCATTTTTATTCTCCGTGAAAGATTAAGCATCGTTAATGATTACTATTTAAAAGCCGATTTGTATATTATCATTATAGCATTTAAGTAGAATAATTACAATATCAACCTTATTTAGCCACATCTATACTATCATCACCCCAACGAACTTGTAGTATATATGCACGCATTGGTATTTCTCACCGTCTATGATTTCCTTTTCTGATACTACAATTTTCTCAATAAGCTCGTTCAGGATTCTTGCATTGAGTTGTTGTAAGAAATAAGAATCACACCATAGGTGTGTATATCATCAATTTTGCAGAAATTGCATATCACCAAAGCAATGCTTTGTATATCATCATTGCGAAAGTATTATACAGACTACGTCTGATGATATACGCCTTTAGCGATGATATACACACTGAAGTGTGATGATATACCATTGCTTTCGCAATGGATAAAAAAAGACAGTCCGAAGACTGTCTTTTTTGGAGCTGGAAACGTGACTCGAACACGCGACCTGCTCATTACGAATGAGCTGCTCTACCAACTGAGCTATTCCAGCAAATTTTATTAAAATTTACGATATGTATTATATATAAAACACACTCTTTTTTCAAGTGTTTTTATTCATTTTAACAAATTTCATTTTTGGAAAAAATAATAGGGTTTTAGTATTGACTTTAGCGCTTTAGTGTGCTACCATATGAACACGTTTTTAATGCATAAATATATGAAAGGAATAACTTTTGCAAAGAAAGTGAAAGTTGTAGGTCTTAATTATGACACCTTTAAAAAATAGTGATGTTACAGAGCTTTACAGAGCAATATTAAGCCTTGAAAATGAAGCGGAGTGTGCTTTGTTTTTCGAGGATTTATGCACCATTAATGAAATTGTTTCTCTTTCTCAGCGCCTGAGCGTTGCGAAAAAGCTTGATGAGGGCAAAACCTTTTCAACTATTACTACGGAAACTGGTGCCAGCTCTGCAACAATCGGCAGAGTTAACCGCTGCCTTTCTTATGGTAATGGTGGTTATAAAACCATAATAGAAAAGCTCAAAGGAGGGGAGAGCAAATGAGTTTCGATTTTTCTGTTCTCAATCCTACTGAGAGGATTATATTTGAGCTTCGCAGTCTTTATACGAAGTTTGGTTATAAGCCTTTTAAAATGAGCAAGTTTGAGGAATATGATTTATATGGCAGTAACAAGGATTTCCTTGTCAGCGGAAATTGTATTACCTTTACTGATACAGACGGCAGACTTCTTGCTCTCAAGCCTGACGTAACCTTTTCAATAATCAAAAATCTTGATGATACCGTTAAAGGTGTTCAAAAGGTTTATTATAACGAAAATGTTTATCGCGAGTCTAAAAAAGCAGGCGGTTTCAGCGAAATTATGCAAACTGGTATTGAGTGTATGGGTGATATTACCGACAATGATGTTTGCGATGTTATCATTCTTGCTGCTCGTAGCCTTTATGCCATTAGCGAAAACTATGTTCTTGATATTTCTCACCTCGGTCTTTTAAGCGGTATTTTCAACGCTATGGAGCTTACAGAGGGCAACAAAACCGAACTTCTTTCTGCTATTGCAGAGAAAAATGCAGGTGCTATCAAGGCTCTTTGCGAAGGGTTTGGTGTTGGCGAAGCTTTAGTTAATATGCTTCTTGAAATTATGAATGCCTGCGGAAGACCATCCGAGGTTCTTAAGAAAATTGGTGCGGTTGCAGTTAATTCCGAAATGCAGAATGCATTTAATGAGCTTTCAAAGGTTTGCGAAAAGCTTATTGACGCAGGGTATGAAAAGAACATTAATATAGATTGTTCTCTTGTTAACGATATGAACTATTATAACGGTATCACCTTTAAAGGTTTTGTTCATGGTGTTCCTGCAAGCGTTCTTTCAGGTGGAAGATACGATAAGCTTATGGAAAGAGTTAACAAAAAAGCAGGTGCAATCGGCTTTGCAGTTTATCTCGACGAGGTTGACAGACTTCTTGAAAACAAAGAAGAAATAGAAGAAACTGCAGACGATGGTTGGCTTAATGTTGCGCTTCCTAAGGGCAGACTTGGTGAAAAGGTCTATGCTATGTTTGAAGGTGCAGGCTTTGAGTGCCCACAGATTCATGAGAAAAACCGCCGACTTATATTTGAAAATGCAGAAAAGAAAGTCCGCTATTTCTGGGTTAAGCCCTCGGATGTTGCCATTTATGTTGAACGAGGTGCGGCAGATATTGGCGTTGCAGGTAAAGATATTCTTCTTGAATATTCCCCTGATGTATATGAGCTTCTTGATTTGGATATGGGTAAATGCAGAATGTGCGTTGCAGGTAAAAAGGAATTTACCGATAAGGGCACAAGCACCTTGAGAGTTGCAACAAAGTTTACAAATATTGCAAAAAGCTATTATGCAGATAAATGCCGTGATATTGATATAATCAAGCTTAACGGCTCAATTGAAATTGCACCGATTTTAGGGCTTTCCGATGTTATTGTTGATATTGTTGAAACAGGTGCAACTCTTCTTGAAAACGGGCTTGAGCCTAAAGAAACCATTGTGGGAATAAGTGCAAGGCTTATTTCAAACAAAGCAAGCTATAAATTCAAATCAGAAATTATAGATAAATTAAAAGATTCTTTAGATAAAATCGTGAGGGAAAAACAGTGATTAAAATATACAAGCGTAGCGAAATCTCAACAGAAGAAATTCTTGAAAGAAGCGAACAGACAATTGATGTTGAGGGTATCGTTACTGATATTATAAAAAATGTTCGTGAAAATGGCGACAAAGCACTTATTGAATACAGCCAAAAATTTGACGGTGCGGTTGATGATGTTCTCGAGGTTACAAAAGAGGAAATTGATAACGCATTAAATGAGGTTGATGCAGAGCTTATCGAAATCTTAAAGCAGGCTAAAGAGAATATCACCGCCTTCCATTCAAAGCAGGTTCGCAATTCCTTTGTTATTAACGATAACGCAGGGGTTATTATCGGTCAGAAGGTGTTGCCCATTGAAAAGGTTGGTCTTTATGTACCCGGCGGCACAGCCTCTTATCCATCATCAGTTCTTATGAACTGCGTTCCTGCTAAAATTGCGGGTTGCTCTGAAATTGTTATGGTAACACCTGCTAAAGAAGGTAAAATCAAGCCCGTTATTCTTGCGGCTGCAAGTATTGCAGGTGTTGACAGAATTTTCAAAATCGGTGGTGCTCAGGCAGTTGCTGCTCTCGCTTACGGAACAGAAAGTGTACCCAAGGTTGATAAAATTGTTGGTCCCGGTAACGCTTTTGTTGCAGAAGCCAAAAAGCAGGTTTTCGGCACAGTTGATATTGATATGATTGCAGGTCCAAGTGAAATTCTTGTTGTTGCAGACGGAACAAATAACCCTGCTCATATTGCGGCAGATTTGCTTTCTCAGGCAGAGCACGATAAAATGGCAACTGCAGTTCTTATTACTGATTGCGAAGACTTTGCAAACAAGGTAAGCGAAGAGCTTGAAATTCAGATTCCTATGCTCCCAAGAGCAGAAATTGCTCGTTGTTCAATTGATACAAACGGCAAAATTATCATTACAGATTCACTTGTTGAGGCTATGGAAACTTCAAATATCCTTGCACCCGAGCACCTTGAAATCTGTGTTGATAATCCATTTGAATACTTGGGCTACGTTAAAAATGCAGGCTCTGTTTTCCTTGGCAAAAACTGTCCCGAAGCACTTGGTGACTATTTTGCAGGCCCTAACCATACATTACCCACAAGCGGTACTGCAAGATTTTCGAGCCCTCTTTCAGTTGATGATTTTGTTAAGAAAACACAGTTCTCATATTTCAGCAAAGAAGCACTTAAAGAAGTTTCTGATAAAGTGGTTCGCTTTGCTACTGAAGAAGGTTTACACGCTCACGCAAAGAGTGTAAGCATCAGAGGAGAAGAATAATAAATATGAGCAAATTCCTTGATAAAAGATACAACTCTCTTGCGGCGTATGTTCCCGGTGAACAGCCCCAGGATAAAAAATATATAAAGCTCAATACAAATGAGTCACCATATCCGCCAAGTCCTGAAACACTTGAAATGGCGAATAAAGGTCAGGCAGAGCTTTTAAGACTTTACCCTGACCCCGATGGTAAAATTCTTACAAAAAAGCTTGCAGACCTTTATGGTGTTGAAACAGAAAATGTTTTCCTTGCAAATGGCTCGGATGATATTCTCAACTTTGCATTTATGGCATATTGTGCCAACGGTAGAAAATCATATTTTGCCGATATAACCTATGGTTTTTACAGCGTTTTTGCAAATCTTCACGGGTCAGATTATACTGAAATTCCCTTGGAAGAGGATTTTTCAATTGATTATAAAAAATTCTGTGGTGTTGATGGCGGTGTGTTTATTGCAAACCCCAATGCACCAACAGGTCTCGCTTTAACTCTTTCTCAGGTAGAAGAGGTTATTAAATCCAATTCTTATAATGTTGTTGTAATAGACGAGGCTTATGTGGATTTCGGAGCAGAAAGTTCAGTTAATCTCGTTAAGAAATATGATAACCTTTTGGTTGTGCAGACCTTTTCAAAATCTCGTTCAATGGCAGGCGCGCGCTTAGGCTTTGCTATTGGCAGTAAAGAAATAATAAACGATTTGCACAAGCTTCGTTATTCAACTAACCCCTATAATATAAACCGCCTTACGCTTTCTTTAGGCGCGGCGGCAATAGATTCTCAAGGCTATTACACAGACAATTGCAAAAAAATAATTGAAACAAGAGCTTATACAACAAACGAGCTTGAGGCTATGGGCTTTGAGGTTTTACCATCAAAAGCAAATTTTGTTTTTGCAAAATCCCCCAAAATTGATGGTGGAGAGCTTTATCTTAAGCTTAAAGACAAGGGTGTTCTTGTTCGTCATTTTACAAAAGAAAGAATTAAAGATTTCAACCGTATTACTATCGGAACTCCCGAAGAAATGGAAGCTCTTATTGAAAAAATTAAAGAAATTATTACGGAGGCAGTTTAAATGCGCGTAGCAGAAATTAAAAGAACAACTGCAGAAACTGATATATATGTAAAGCTTAATCTTGATGGAACAGGTGAGTGCGATATTGATTCAGGTATCGGATTTTTTGACCATATGCTTATTCTTTTTGCTAAACATTCAAGGTTTGATTTGACCGTTAAATGTAGTGGTGACATCTGGGTTGACGGACATCATACAACAGAGGATATAGGTATTGCTCTCGGTCAGGCATTCAAAGAGGCAATAGGCGATAAAAGAGGGATACACCGCTACGGCAGTACAATTCTACCTATGGACGAAGCACTTATTCTTTCTGCGGTTGATATTTCGGGCAGAGCATATCTTCAGTATTATATGAATATTCCTGCACCAATGGTAGGGGATTTTGATACGGAGCTTTTGAGAGAGTTTTTTGTGGCATTCGCATTTAATAGTGCAATTACTCTTCATATTAAACAGCTTGACGGAGTAAACTCTCACCACTTAATTGAGGGTGCATTCAAATCTGTTGCCCGCACTCTTAAAAAGGCAGTTGCCATTGACGAAACAATGAAAAACGAGATACCATCTTCCAAAGGAGTTTTATAATGCTTGCAGTTATAGATTACGGAGTAGGAAATTTGTTTTCGCTACAGTGTTCACTAAAAAAAATAGGTGCAGAGGCAGTTGTTACTGATGATGAAAACATTATAAGAGCTGCCGACAGAATTATTCTTCCCGGTGTTGGTGCATTCGGTGATGCGGTCAGAAAGCTTCGCGAAAGTGGTTTGTTTGATGTTGTGATTGAAGAAGCACAAAAGGGAAAACCACTTATGGGGATTTGCCTCGGTATGCAGATGCTTTTTGATAAAAGCTACGAATATGGCGAGTATGAGGGCTTAGGTCTGATTGAGGGTGAAATTGTACCTCTTAAAGGCGAAATTCCACAGGATTTAGATATACCTCATATGGGGTGGAATGCGTTGAAGTTTTGTAACGGAAAAAGTGAAATATTCAAGTATATCAACGAGGGCGATTGTGTTTATTTTGTGCATTCGTTTTTTGGTGTGGGGTGTGATTCTTCACTTATTGCCACCTCCGAATATGGCATTCCTGTTACTGCGGCAGTTGGAAAAGGTAATATTTTCGGTTGTCAGTTCCACCCCGAAAAAAGTGGTGAGGTAGGTCTTTCAATTTTGAAAGCCTTTTGTGAGATTTAAAGTTTGGATTAAATTGCCCACAGCACTATTTTTTGCTCGGGGCGGTATCTGCATACAGCACCACTCGCTTCAAAACAGCACTGTGAACAATTTTCTCTCAAACTTTAGTATTTGTATTGTTTTTTGCACTAATGAAAGGATATATGTAAATAATGAAAATTTTTCCCGCAATAGATTTATATGAGGGTAAGGCTGTCAGGCTTTTAAAGGGTAACTATAATGATTTAACTGTTTACTCTGAAAATCCTATTGAAATTGCAAAGGATTTTGAAGGTCAGGGTGCAACCGAGCTTCACACAGTTGACCTTGAAGGCGCTCGTGATGGCGGAACCCCCAATATTGATATAATTAAAAGCTTCGTTGAAAACACATCTCTTAATGTTGAGGTTGGTGGAGGTATCCGTTCAATGGAAACCGTTAAAGCCTATCTTGATGCAGGTGTTAGTCGCGTGATTTTAGGCACTGCGGCAGTAACTGACGAAGAGTTTTTGAAAACTGCGGTTGCTACCTATGGCGATAAAATTGCCGTTGGTGCAGATATTAAGGATGGCAAGGTTGCCATTAAGGGTTGGGTTGAAAAATCCGAATACGGCACTTTTGAGTTCTTTGAAAGATTGCAGAAAATCGGAGTTTCAACTGTGATTTGCACCGATATTTCTAAAGATGGCGCAATGCAGGGCACTAACCGAGAGCTTTATAAAGAGCTTTCTGAAAAATTCAGCGTTAATATAATTGCATCAGGTGGCGTTTCAACTCTTGATGATATAACTGCTCTTAATAAAATGAACCTTTTCGGAGCAATTATCGGTAAAGCCTATTACACAGGCGCAATTAAAATAAGTGATGCATTGGAGGCAGTTAAATGATTACAAAAAGAATTATTCCCTGCCTTGATGTAAGAAACGGAACAGTTGTTAAGGGTACAAACTTTAAAGACCTTAACGAAATTTCTTCACCTGTTCAGTTGGCGGAGTATTATAGCTCTCATGGTGCAGACGAGCTTGTTTTCTATGATATAACGGCATCCTCTGACGGCAGAAAGCTTTTTACCGATATACTCACTCAGACCGCATCAAAGGTCTTCATACCTTTAACAGTTGGCGGTGGAATTAACACTCTTGATGATTTTGACAGAGTTTTAAAATGCGGTGCTGATAAGGTCAGCGTAAACTCAGGCGCTATCAGAAATCCTGATTTGATTCACGCTGCAGCGGAAAAATACGGTGACCAATGTGTTGTTCTTTCTGTTGACGTGAAAAGGGTTGACGGACAGTTTAAGGTCTTTGCTAAAGGCGGAAGAGAAAATACAGGTCTTGATGCTTTAGAGTGGATTAAACGCGGTGTAAATAATGGTGCAGGGGAGATAGTTGTAAACTCTATTGATACCGATGGCGTAAAAAAAGGCTTTGATATTGAAATGCTCAAAGCTGTTTGCGATATCGTTAATGTTCCCGTTATTGCATCAGGCGGTGCAGGCGGAAAGCAGGATTTTGTTGATTTATTCAATACAGTTCCTCAGGTCAGCGCAGGTCTTGCGGCATCCATTTTCCACTATGGCGAGGTTACAATTGACGATTTAAAGAAAACTCTTAACGAGAATAACATAACAGTGAGGTTATAATATGTTTGATATAGAAAAGCTTAAATTTGATGAAAAAGGTCTTATTCCTGCAATTGTTGTGGACGATGAAACCAATCAGGTGCTCACTCTTGCGTATATGAATAAGGAAAGCCTTGGTATTTCTCTTGAAAAGAAAAAAACTTGCTTCTGGAGTCGTTCAAGACAGGAGCTCTGGCTTAAGGGTGAAACAAGCGGAAACTATCAGCATATTGTAAGCATTACTGCAGATTGCGATATGGATGCTCTTACAGTAAGAGTAAAAAAGGATGGTCCTGCTTGCCACACAGGTGAAGAAAGCTGTTTCTTCAATACTGTTTTTGAAAACGAGGATATTGCACCTGCATTCAGCGTTGATGGTCTTGTTAAAACTATTGAGGGCAGAAAGCTTGACCCAAAGGAAGGCTCATATACAACATATCTTTTTGAAAAGGGAATTGATAAAATTCTCAAAAAGGTTGGCGAAGAGTGTACCGAGGTTATTATCGCAGGTAAAGCTGACGATAAAGCAGAAACAATTTACGAAATCTCCGATCTTATGTATCACGTGCTTGTGCTTATGATTGAAATGGGCATTTCCGTTGATGATATCATGAAAGAATTAAGCTCAAGACATGTAATTGATAAGAAGGTTAAACAGGAAAAAATGGTATAAATTAAATTGCACTCAGTTGAATTTTTAAGAAATTTAACTGGGTGCAAAGCTTTTTTTACGACTTTTGCAATTTTTCGATTTTTAGATCGATTTGAACAAGTATATTCAGAACAATAGTAGGGTCGGGTCTTGTGTCCGCAAGTTTTTGTAACGATTTATCGGGCGGAACGGTCAAGACCATTCCCTACGGGTGCACTAAATATATAAATTCAGAACGATAACTTTGTTGCTCTTTTTTACCTTTTGTGAAGCTCTGGTATCTGGCATCTGGTATCTGGTATCTGGCATCTGGCATCTATCTGCTAATTGCTAATTACTGGCGATTTTATCATAAAAAACCAAGACTCCCTATCGAATTTCAAAAGATTCGGCAGGGAGTCAAGTTTAACTTTTTCTCGCAGTTTTTTCTGCGATTTTAAGGATTGAAATAAGTGGAACAATTAAAATTAAGCCACTTATGAAATTGCTTACTCCGTGAATTGCATCATAGGGGAGTCCTGCTACAATCCACGCAATCATACCCTTGAAATCAAGCCCGAACATCAAGGCTTGTGCAGGGGCATATATAGTGCCGTATAAAAATCCGTGCAAGGAGCAAACAATTGCATATATAATCGGTGTTGCTTTAGGTGGTAGCTTTTGGGGTAAAAGCATTGCCCAGCCCCAAAGAACTGCCCAGATATATAAATAGGGAATCCACCACATATTAAAACCATTAAGAAGACCTGTTAAAAAAACAAATACATAAATAGGGTAGAGGGCTTTTTTTCTGTAAACAACAGTGATTGCCACTATAAAAACACCTATCAAATGTATGTTTGGTAACACTTCCATTATAACCTTTGATGCATACATTACTGCACCAAGCATACCGAAAATAACGGCTTCTTTAAGTGTTAATTTCATCCTTTTTCTGCTTTGAAGGTGTAAGTTGTTCCTGCAACAATATCTGTTGTGTCAACACCGCTTGTAGCATATTCTCCATTAGCATAGAATGCCCAGTATGCACCGTCCTTGTCATAGTCAAGGGTTATGCCGTTAACGGTTTTAACATATAAGCCGTATTCGCTTTCGTCACCTGCGATGAGCTCAAGCTCTAAAAGTGCTTCGCCAACAGTTTTCTTATCTGTGTTGATTTCAAAAGCTGTTTCGTTGCCATCAATGTCAACAACAGTAAAGCTGAATTTAGTTTCGCCTTTACCTAAAACTGTTGCTTTGGGAGCTTCTGTTGTTGATACCGTACTTTCAGTTGTGGTTGTGGTATCGGGTGTTTTGTTGTCGTTACAAGCAGTTGTAAACAGTGCAATAGCCGCAATAAGCACAATACAAAGGATGAACGACAACGCTTTTTTTGTGCGTGTCATTTTCATTTGAAATTTCTCCTTTATAATTTTATTTCTCTTTCATTTTAACCGGCACTCGCAGTCTGATAAAACTATCAAAAAGAGCTTTTGTTAACGGGTATTTCGACTTGGCGCGTTATTTATCACCTTCTCAAAAGCATAGCTTTCAATGGCTTTTTCTCTGTTTTGCGGCAACAGATAGATAAATAATATAAAAGCACCTCACGGCGACGGGCTCGTACAGGATTTTCACCTGTTTCCCCTGATAACAAATGGAATTATAGCACAATATTTTATTAATTACAATAAAATTACACATTCATCCTTTTTCTTGACAAAAGAGTCATTATAGAATAAAATAAAATAGACTATATATGATTTTTATCAGGTGGTTTATGAAGTTATTAATCATTAAGCTTTTTGTTGTTTTTATAAGAGCGCTTTATACTTTTATGAAAATGAGAAAAACCGAAAATAAAATAGTCTGGCTGTCCCGTCAAAGCAAAGAAAAATCCGAAGATATGAAAATGCTATCAGAAGAAATTTCAAAGCATTCTCCTGAAACAAAACAGGTTTTCAGACTTTGCCGACTTAAAGATGAAAGCGGGCTTTCTGTTTCATATATTTTCTTTATTTTAAGAGATATGTGGGAAATTGCATCTGCAAAAATTGCTGTAACAGATACCTACTCAATAGCTGTTTCTTGCCTTAAGCATAAAGAGGATTTAAAAGTGTTTCAGATATGGCACGCTTTAGGTGCAGTTAAAAAATTCAGCTTGCAGTCTGCAGGCAAAGCCCAGGGTAGAGATTCAGGGGTTGCAAAAGCTATGTGTATGCACAAAAATTATGATTTTGTTGTTGCACCATCGGAAAAAACTGCTGAATTTTATTGCGAAGCTTTCGGATGCAGTAAAGATAAAATTGTTATATCATCTCTTCCGAGGGTTGATGTTATTTTAGACGGAAGCTCTCGTTACGAAGAATTTGTGAAGCTTAATCCTCAATGCGAAAATAAGAAAATAATTGTCTATCTTCCAACTTTCAGAAATGGGGATTCAGAATATATAAAAAATTTACACAAAGCCTTCGAAAATGAATCGGAGTATACTTTAGTAGTTTCACCTCATCCTTTAACAAAGAGCGAGGATGAATATGGCTTTAACGGTACGTTTTCTGCTTATGATTTAGCAAAGCTTTCTTATGGAATCATTACTGATTATTCAGCAATATCTTTAGAATGCTCTCTTCTTAATAAGCCTCTGTGGTTTTATATTCCTGATTATGAGAAATATAAAGAAGAGCAGGGTCTTAATATCGATATTAAAGAGGAAATGAAATCTGTTTCATTTGTTAATGAAAATGAGCTTTTATCAGCAGTCAGAAGCGGTGACTATGATTTCGAAAGCCTTAAAGCTTTTTCTGATAAATATATTGAAAATACAGGTATTGATAACACTGAAAAATTGGCAGAAATTATCTCTGAAGCGGGGTATTAAAATGAAAAGAATTTTAACCTATGGTACATTTGATTTGTTGCATTACGGTCATATCCGAATTCTTAAAAGAGCAAAAGAATTGGGTGATTATCTTGTTGTGGCTCTTTCAACTGATGAATTTAATGCCACAAAGGGTAAAAAAGCATATCATAGCTACGAAACCCGTAAAAAAATGCTTGAAGCAATCAGATATGTTGACCTTGTTATTCCTGAAAATAATTGGGAACAGAAAATTCAGGATATTAAAGATTATAAAATAGATGTTGTTGTTATGGGCGATGACTGGGCAGGTAGCGATAAGTTTGACTACCTTAAAGAATATTGCGAGGTAAAATTCCTTGAAAGAACACCCGGTGTTTCAACAACAATGATTAAAAATGACCTTCAACTGCAGGAAACAATTGAGGGTGTTGACCAGGTGCCTGAAACATAAAAATCAACAACATTGGAGTTTTTCAAATGGTAAAAAAGATTCTTGAAAAGGTAAACAGGTTTAAAAGCAATTGCGAGCCTGCGTATATTGAATATCGCAAATTGCCGATTAATGAAAACCTGGTTCTGCTTGAAGGTGGACAAGGCTCAAATATTAACGGCAATATGTTCTCAATGCTAAAAGAGCTTAATACAAATCCTCGTTGGAAGGATTATACCTGTGCTTTTGTAGTAAATGAAGATACCATTGAAAAAGCAAAAAAACGCATGGCTCTATATGGCTTTGAGGGTGTGACTCTTGTAGTGAGAAACTCTAAAGCTTACCTTAAGCAACTTGCGACCGCCAAATATATAATGACTGATAACTCTTTCCCTCCATATTTTCATAAAAGGAAAGAGCAGATTTTCTTCAACACCTGGCACGGAACACCCTTGAAAACTCTTGGTAAAGCCAATAAATCAAGTCTTGATTCTCTCGGTAATGTGCAAAAGAACTATGTTATGAGCGACTATGCACTTTTTCCCAATGAGTTTACAAGAAATGTGTTTATGGATGACTATTATCTTCGCGATATTTTTAAAGGCAGAAGTGTTATTGCAAATTACCCGAGAAACTATATTTTTTATGATTCTCAGGCAGGCGCGGAAATGAAGAAAAGGTTGGGCTATGAGGGTAAGAGAGTCTATGCCTATATGCCTACCTGGCGAGATGCAAAAAACGATACACAGAAGGCGGCAAGTATTAAAGAAACCGAAGCAATACTTGCTGATTTTGATAAAAAACTTGATGCTTCATCTGTTCTTCTTGTAAATTTACATTTTCTTTTGGCATCGGAAATTAATTGCGATAAATATAAGCATATAGAATATTTCAGCGGTGACTATGATACATACGAAATTCTCAATGCCTGTGATGGTCTTATCACCGACTATTCAAGTGTTTTCTTTGATTTTGCAGTTACAGGTAAAAAAATTATTCTTTTTGCCTATGATAAGAAAAAATATTTAAGTACCCGCGGAACCTATATTCCCTTTGAGAAGCTTCCCTTTGCAATTGTGGAAAAGGTTGAGGATGTTGTTAAAGAGTTGGACAAGCCCTATGAGGCTTCTCAGGCGTTTCTCAAAGAGTATTGTCCCAATGGTAGTGCAGATTGCTGCGAGAAGCTTTTTGAAATGCTTGTAACAGGGGAAAGCGATGCTTATAAAATAGAAGCTGCCGTACCCCAAAAACAGAAGACCTGCCTTGTTTATGGGGGTGCTGTTACTGACTCTGTTTTAGAAGGCTTGAAGGTTCATAAAAAGAAAAATCCTGACTACAAATATATAGTTGCATATAGTCGCAACCTTCCTCATGCGAAAAAAGAGGCTATTGAGGCAATTGACCCAAGTATAACTCTTTTCAGTCTTTTAACCGCTTTTCAGTTTACCTTTAAAGAGTTTGTTTGGTTTTTACTTTTCAGGTTAACAGGCTCTGTCAGATGGAGCGAAAAGCTTCCTGCTTTTTTTGAAAGAGAAGCAGATAGGATGTTTTATAAATTTGAGCCTGATTTGGTAATTGATTTTGCTTGCAGTAATATAGTTGTTGCAGGAATTTTAGAAAGATTTAAATGCAAAAAGCAATTTATAAAGCATGGAGATTTCTTTGTAACAACAAATAAAACGGCGAAAGCCAATGATATGGTTTATAAATTTGAAAAGGCAAAGGGCTTTGAAATTGTTGATTTTAGTGAGGATGAGAACAAGGCTTATACTGAAAATAACGAAACAGGCTTAGCTCATTCAAGCTTAAAGATACTCACAAAAATGGAAAATATACTGCCTTTGTTTTATAACAAGGGTGGCTGTATGAAATGTATCAGCGTATTTCGACTTAAAGTGGCAAAACCAATGGCTCTGAAGGATGCCTTGCTTTATGTTGGCGGAAATTATTATCAACTGAAATTTTTTGCCAATAAAAATAAAGTGTCTAAATCCCATTTCGGTATTTATTCTTACAGTATTCCTAAAAAGGATGTTATAAATCTTCCCATAACAAACACAACCTTCTTTGAGTATAAGGATGAATACAAGCTTACAGTTCGTGTTCCCATAATTTTTTGCTCATTGCTGAAGGATTTGTTTTTGGGTCTGAGAGGACCTATGCTTGTTGATAAGGAAACCTCAACAGTAGCTATATTAAGGCAGTCCTTAGAAAACAAGGTTATGCTTTATGTCCGTTCTGTAAACGTTACTGATGCATTTTCTCACAGAATCAAGCAGATTGTTGCTTATGGTCTGTCGCTTTTATGGCGCACTAAGAAAGCAGAAAAAATAGTGCTTCTTTATGAGAAAAATTCATCGAAATACGAAGAAAGCGCAAGTGTGCTTTTTGAAAAGCTTATTGATTCGGGCTATAAGAATGCTTATTTTATTGTGACAAAGGACTATGAATTCTTTGACAGAATTCCTGAAAAGTATTTAAGTAATATAATCTATAAGTATTCATTCAAGCATTATTTATATTTCTTTAAATCAAAAACATTTATTGGCACAGAGGCTATTGCCCATTCAATTGACCTTAAAACCTTTAATGTTTTACCGTTGATGAAGGTTGACAGCAAAAATCTTAACTATGTATTTTTGCAACACGGCGTAATGTATATGGTATCTCTTGATTCTGAATCGAGAGGAATGTTCAAGAGAAAAGAGCTTAAGGGTAAATACAGAGTTGTTGTTTCCTCACAGGCGGAAGCAGATCATTTCACTACCCTCGGCAAACATAATGAGGAAGATATCTATATAACAGGTCTTCCTAAATTTGACCGCAATACTCTTAACGAGAATGCAGATAAAATCGTTATAATGCCCACTTGGAGACCTTGGGAAATCAATGAAGCAAGAATGGATTTTACTCAGACTCCATATTTTAAAATGCTTATGAAGCTTTATGATGCGGTACCCGAGGAGCTTAAAGAAAAGGTTGTAATTCTGCCTCATCCGCTTATCGTAAATGAGCTTAGTAAGCTTTCTGAAACGCTTACAAAGAAAATTGTTCTTGATGCAAGGTATGATGATATCCTTAAAGATACAGCAGTGCTCATTACAGACTATTCTTCAATAGCGTATGATGCATTTTACCGTGGCTCAAGAGTTGTTTTCTATTGGGAAGAGAAGGATTACTGTATGTCTCAGTACGGACCTTCTACCAAGCTTATGCTCAATGAGGAAAATGTTTATGGTGATGTTGCTTACAGTGACGAAAATCTTGGTGAAATTATCAGGAAAAACTATAATAATCCTCAGACAGAAGAGCATAAAAACAGATATTCAAATCTTGTTGATTTCCACGATGGAAAGAACACAGAACGTCTTATTGAATTTTTGAAAAAAGACGGAATAATTTAAATCGGATGGTTTCTTATGAATGATAATTTAATTGTTGCAAAACAGCGTGATTTATGGTTTGATAACGCAAAAGGTTTTTTGATGATAACTGTGGTTATCGGTCATTTAATTACTAACCTTGTTAATACATTTGATGTTTTTGCGTTTTGGTCAAATTATATCTATTTTTTCCATATGCCTGTTTTTGCTTTCTTATCAGGGTATTTGCTGAAAGGGCGTATTCAGAGAAGGGATTATGTTGCGGTAATAAACAAAACGCTTGTTCCTTATTTTGCCGCGCAGCTTTTGATTTATTTGTGTGGCATAACATTGCCTCATGGTGTAAGGGCTATTTCTGTTGGGCGTTTGTACTATTCAGGATTGTTTTCGTTTTTGTTTCCTATTTACCATCTTTGGTATTTTTGGGGAATTATTATCGCATTTGTTTTCTGTATTATAGTAAAAGCCGAAAAGAATCCTGTAAGAGCATTCATTATTTCCGTTATTTTAAGCCTTGTTTCAGGCTTTCCTGAACCTGTTGAGTTGGTGAGATTATCCAAGGTTTTAGGCTTTTTACCATTCTTTGTTTTGGGCACAATATTCACAAAACCGCAAATTGAGTTTTTGAAAAATAAAAAAGCTTTGATTATACCGGCAGTTGTTGTTATAGTTTCATCAGGGGTTTGTTTGTGGAATTTTAGAGAATCAGGCTCATTGAAATTCATTTTTGGTATGAACACAAGCTACTGGGATTATCCTTTCGACTTAAACATCTTTGAAGCCTTGGGTGCAAGATTTGGCTTTGTTGCTGCGGCATTTCTGATGGTTTTTGCAATTTTAGCTTTGTGTCCCAAATGCAAAACACCGCTTGCATATCTTGGCAAAAACAGTATGTATATTTATGTTTTGCATGTTATACCCATTGCAATTATGAGGCATTACCATTACGAAACTCAGTTTTTGCATCAATTGACAACTCCTTGGTCAAAGATTTTGTTTGTTGCTTGCGGATTGCTACTGTGCTTCCTTTTAAGCTCCAAACCAATTGTAAAAGCTTTTAAACCTCTTTTCGAACCGAATTTTGACATCAGAAAAATCGGTGAATATTTAAAAATAAAAAAATAAAAATTGAGAGTTTGCAACTGAATTGCAGACTCTCAATTCTTTTTATTTTAATAAATTCATAAATTCTTGCACGGCATCTTCATTGTATTTTTTGTAATCGGTTGTGAGCATAGGAACATCTTTGTTCAGAAGAAGTCTGAAGCCTTTTTCAACACCATCAATTGTGTTTTCTACAAGTGTACCATTGTTTTTATTCATAAAGGTTCTTGGACCCACAATGTCTGTAGAAATAACGGGAAGACCGAGAATATCTGCTTCTGCAAGAACAAGTCCGAAGCCTTCATAGTGAGAGGCTAAAATGAATCCGTCACAAGCCTTAACAATGGGCAAGGGATTTTTCATTGAAAGAATCAGGATTATATTGTTACCACAAGGAAGAGTTTTAATGTAGTCACTCAATATGTCATAATGATTGTTGTATTGGTTACCGCCGATGATAATGAAATAAGAATCCTTGTTTTCACTCCACACTTTATTGAAAGCGTCAACCATTCTCTTGTGGTCTTTTTCGGGAGAATATCTTCCTACGCTTATAATAATCTTTGCATCACTACGGAGAATTTGTTTGATTTCTTCCAGGGGCTTGTTGCTTTGGGTAACATCTTCTTCAAAAACGATTTCACCCATTCCGCGTTTCTTGATTTCCTCGTGTGCGATAACATTGTGTGCGATTCTGAAATTGTTTGTATTATCAACAAAGGTTGAGGTAGATTGAAAAACATCTTCGGTTACAAGTGCAACATTGTCATAATTTTTATAGGCAAACTTCAGAACATCCTCTCGCTGATTTCCTCTTGTTTCAATTTCCTTTCGCATATCACTATGAACATAAATTGTATTTTTACAGGGGAAATTAGCAAAAAGTAAAGTCAGTTTAGGACTGTAGCCGGTGAATTGTATTGCGTGGTCAAAACGAGCACCACCGAATAATCTTTTGATTTCGTATTGCCAATCCTCTTTTAAGAGCTTGTCAATGAAGTCAACCTTAATAAAATCTTTTTTGATGGTGCAGGTTACAAGAAAGATGTACCAGAAAATATTTTTAATAAAGCCTAAGTTCAATTTGTCGTGCATTGGGAAATAGCCTACACCCTCAGGTAAATCTGCAAGAGCAGTTTGGTTTACCTTTGTTGAGGGGAAGCATATATAATAATTGTTTTCCTTAGTATCAACATTTCTTAAAAGGTTGTAAAGAGAAGCGGTAACGCCATTCTGGTCAAGGTTACCTGAATTAATAAGAATATTCTTTTTGTTATTTTTCGGTATTTCTTTAAGCTGTATTTTTTCTGAAGTTTTCTCTTTGAAAACCAAATCAAGAATATTTTTTGTGGAATCCGCGCAATCGTAATCACAGTATTCGTCTAAAAAGTCTTTGTCATTATAGCTTTTCTCGGAACGAATTTCGTTAATGAGCTCGTCAACTGTTTTAACTTGGGGGAAAGGAAGCTCTCTGATGGATTTGTAAACTCCGCGTTCTGCAAAATATTCTTCCTCGTCATAGGTGAAAAGAATACATTTCTTTCCTGTAATGGCGTAGTCATAAAATACACTTGAATAGTCGGTAATAAGGCAATCGGTGCAGTTGAGAAAATCGTAGGTTTCAAGGCTTTTCGGGAATTTCTTTATACGGGAAAATCCACTAAAGTCTATATTCTTAACAGCTATGGGATGCAGGTTCACATAAAGAATTTCGTTTTCGTTGAGACGCTTGTCAAGTTCGTTTAAATATTCCTTTATCTGATTATTTGCATCAGAGTCAATATCACCGATAGCTCCGCGCCAGGTTGGCATATATGCATATATTTTTGTGTTGTAATTTGCAAATTCTTTTCTGAGAGAGGTGCGTCTTTCTTCGTCAAAGAAAATGGTGTTTCTCGGATAGCCCGCGAGCATACATTTTCCGTCAGCAATGTTTTCGAGCATATAATCCTCAAGCATATGCTTCATTGTGTATTCGTTCGGGTACAGTAAATAATCCGCAGCTACAAAGTTCTTTTGTGTGTTGCCGATATTATTCATAGCGTTTTTTATGCCCTTACCCAAGGTTTTCAAGGGTGTTCCGTGCCATGTGTTCAGATATATCTGCCCTTCTCTTTTAGTGAAAAAGGGAAGAAAGGTGTTGTCATTGAAAAGGTATTTTGCAGTGGCAACTGTTTTCATATATTTAAAAGAATGAACACGAAGCATTTCAACATTTTTTATTCCGTAGTTATTAAGAATATCTGAAATTTTTTGTTCTGTTCCCGCTTTGCAGCTTAAATATATTTTATATGAGCTATACTCCTTGTTTGATGTAAGCTCTTTCAGAATATAAAAAATATTACCGCTTATTTCTCCACCGTGTTGAGCCTCTAAAAGGATTTTTTTATCATCAAGGCGACCGTGCTTTAAATAATTTATATATATCGCTTTAGGCAGTGCGGTGGTAGACCATTTTTTGAATTTAGAAATTGTTATTAGGGATAAAATCTTTTTAATCATTTTATTACTCCTGAACAGTTTTTTTCGATTATACCACAGTGTTATGCAAAAAGCCATATTTTATTTGTCGTATTTTTCCAATTGAGTTATAAATACTTTTTGTTTTCGTGAATAAACGACATTTTTTTCTTAATCGGGGTTGTAAGATGAATTCATAATTAATAAGGAGGGTGAAATATGCCTGTAATTTTAAAATTCAGAAACGGCACATTAACTGCGTTTATAAAAGGAGAGATAGATCATCACACAGTGCCCGAAATTCGAGATATCATTGATGATGGTTTTGTAGCTGCAGAAAATGTTCAGACTCTTGTACTTGACTTTTCAGATGTAACCTTTATGGACAGTTCGGGAGTAGGTCTTGTAATGGGGCGTTATCGTCTTGCTTCGGGAAAAGGGAAAAAACTCAGGGTGGACAACCTATCAAAGCGTGATTATATGATTATGAAAATGTCGGGAATTGAAAAATTAGCGGAGATAAATCAAAGAAAAGAGGCAGTAAAATGAAAAAAATAAATGAATTGAAAATGGTTTTTGACAGTCGTTCCGTAAATGAGAGCTTTTCTCGTGTAGCGGTTTCCGCTTTTTCTTCTCAGCTTGATATGACTGTTGAAGAGTTGGGGGATATTAAAACAGTTGTAAGCGAGGCAGTAACTAATTGCATTGTCCACGCTTATAAAAATACTATTGGTAAGATTTACATAACTTGTTCGGTTTTTGAAGAGGGGATTGTCCGCATAACTGTGAGAGATAGAGGTTGCGGAATTGAAGATGTTAATAAGGCGAGAGAACCTCTTTATACAAGTGTTGGTGGCGATCGTTCAGGCTTGGGCTTTTCGGTTATGGAAAGCTTTTCTGATAAGCTTCGTGTTCGCTCAAAGGTGGGAGTCGGCACGACTGTTACTATCGAAAAAAGAATTTGCGGTAAAAGAAAATGACCCAAAGAGAAAAGCGGATAAATGATAATTTAGGTCTTGTTCATTCCTGCGCCCAACGGTTTAAAAATCGTGGGGTGGAATATGACGATTTGTTTCAGGCAGGGTGCGTTGGTCTGATTAAGGCGGCAGACGGCTTTGATGAAAGCTTGGGTTTTGTTTTTTCGACCTATGCTGTGCCTGCCATATTAGGTGAAATCAAGCGGATTTTTCGTGATGGCGGCACAGTTAAGGTCAGCCGTTCTATTAAGGAGCGCTCGAGAGAGGTGTGGGCAGAAAAAGAGAAAATGGAAAATGAAAAGGGCTATGAGCCCACCTTGACCGAAATTGCCGAAAGGGTAGGCTTAAGTGTATGCGAAACAAGTGAGCTTTTGCTTGCAACCCAACCCGTTGTTTCCTTGACCTCGGGTGACGGCGAAACAGAGGAAAAACAATTTGATATAGCTGTGGATAGCGAGGAAGAAAAAATTAACGAAAAACTGACGCTTGATAAATGTATAAAAGAACTTTCGGAAAAGGATAGAAAGCTCATAGAATTGAGATATTTTATGTCTCAAACCCAAACAGAAGTGGCAGGGAAATTAGGTATGTCACAGGTGCAGGTTTCAAGAAGGGAAAAGAAAATTTTAAAAGAAATAAGAGAAAAAATGACAGTTTAGCCTAACATAACAAAAATATGTTATTAACCATATAAAAGAATGTTAAAAATGATAGGTCGAAAAATAAGAATTTCTCTTGAAAAAATAGGGGAATTAGTATAAAATATATTCGGTAAAAAATTAACAAACATAAAGGAGTAAAAAATCATGGGTCTTTTAAACAAGAAAACAGTTGATGATATCAACGCAAAAGGCAAAAAGGTACTTGTTCGTTGCGACTTTAACGTTCCGCTTAAAGATGGCGTTATCACAGACGAAAATCGTATCACAGCCGCTCTTCCCACAATCAAAAAGCTTCTCGATGATGGCGCACAGGTTATTCTTTGCTCTCACCTTGGTAAAGTAAAAAATGGTCCTAACGAGAAAGAAAGCCTTGCACCTGTTGCAAAAAGACTTTCCGAAGTCCTCAATAAAGACGTTGTTTTCGCAGCAGACGATGTAGTTGTTGGCGAAAATGCTAAAAAAGCAGTTGCAGAAATGAAAGATGGCGACGTTGTTCTTCTTCAGAACACTCGTTTCCGTCCCGAAGAAACAAAGAACGGCGAAGCATTCTCAAAAGAACTTGCTTCTCTTTGCGATATCTATGTAAACGACGCTTTTGGTGCAGCTCACAGAGCTCACTGCTCAACAGTTGGTGTTGCTTCATTCGTTGAAGAAGCTGCAGTTGGTTACCTTATGGGTAAAGAGCTCAAATACCTCGGCAACGCTGTTGAAGATCCCCAGAGACCCTTCGTTACAATTCTCGGTGGTGCTAAAGTTGCTGACAAGCTCAACGTTATCGAAAATCTTCTTAATAAAGCAGATACTCTTATCATCGGTGGCGGTATGGCTTACACATTCCTTGCAGCTAAGGGCTACAGCGTAGGTACATCTCTGCTTGATGAAACAAAGATTGACTACTGCAAAGATATGCTCGCTAAGGCAGAAGAAAAAGGCGTTCAGATTCTTCTTCCTATTGACGTTACTATCACAAAAGCATTCCCTGACCCCATTGATGCAGAAATCGAAGTTCAGGTTTGCGATGCAGACAAAATCCCTGCAGATATGATGAGCCTTGATATCGGTCCTAAGACTGCAGAGCTTTATGCAGAAGCAGTTAAATCTGCAAAAACAGTTGTTTGGAACGGACCTATGGGCGTTTTCGAAAACCCCATCCTTGCAAAAGGTACAATTGCAGTTGCTGAATCTCTTGCAGAAACAGATGCAGTTACAATCATCGGTGGTGGTGACTCTGCAGCAGCAGTTAACACTCTTGGCTTCGGCGCAAAGATGACTCACATCTCAACAGGTGGTGGCGCATCTCTCGAATTCCTTGAGGGTAAGGCTCTTCCCGGTATCGAAGCAGTTAACAACAAGTAATATTTCACGCACATTTGGCGTTTTTTCGCCCACTCGGAGTATCTTTATACACCTTCGGGGCGAAGAAAACACCAACTGCACGCAAACTATCACTTGTGTTATTTGTAAAGTAAAAAATAATGCGTATTGTAGAATGCTGTGATTTTATAATAACGGCGTAGCCCCTACAATTCCGAATTTCGAATTCCGAATTTCGAATTTTAAAGTGAAAGGTTTAATTGATATGGATAAATCACTTCGTAAAGCAGTTATCGCAGGTAACTGGAAAATGAACAAAACTCCCGATGAAGCAAAAGCTATCATCAACGAAATGAAACCCCTTGTTGCAGATGCAGATTGTGACGTAGTTCTCTGCGTTCCTTATATCGACATTTTTGCAGCACAGGAAGCAGCTGCAGGCTCCAACATCAAAATTGGTGCAGAAAACTGCCATTGGGCAGAAAGCGGTGCTTTCACAGGTGAGGTTTCAGCTCCTATGCTTAAAGCAATCGGGGTTGAATATGTTATTATCGGTCACTCCGAAAGAAGACAGTATTTCGGTGAAACTGATGAAACAGTTAATAAGAGAGTAAGAGCTGCTCTTGACAGCGGTCTTACAGTAATCCTTTGCGTTGGCGAGCTTCTCGACGAGCGTAAAAAAGGTGTTACAATGGAAGTTGTTCGTTCTCAGACAAAGATCGCTCTTCAGGGCGTATCTAACGAAGAACTTGACAGAATTATCATCGCTTACGAACCCGTTTGGGCTATTGGTACAGGCGAAACTGCAACTGCAGAGCAGGCAAATGAAGTTAACCATGCAATCCGTGAGGTTCTTGGTGAAATCTATTGCCCCAAATGTGCAAGCCGCGTAACAATTCAGTACGGCGGTTCTATGAATGCAGGTAACGCAGCAGAGCTTCTCGCTCAGGTTGATGTTGATGGCGGTCTTATCGGCGGTGCATCTCTTAAAGCAGCAGATTTCTCTGTTATTGTTAAAGCAGCAAGCGTATAATTTAGAATAAAAAAGTAGGGCAGACCATTCGTCTGCCCGAAATTTCTGTTAAGATAAAATTAAAAGGTGATATAAAATGTCTGAAAAAGTACTTTTAGTTGTTATGGACGGTATCGGCTATTCTAAAACAGGTCTTGGCGACGCTGTTACTCTTGCTAACACTCCCGTTCTTGACAAACTTCTTAAAGAATGCCCCAATGTTCGCCTTAAAGCTCATGGTGCAGCAGTAGGTCTTCCCTCTGATGACGATATGGGTAACAGCGAGGTTGGTCACAATGCTCTTGGTTGCGGTCAGGTTTATTCTCAGGGCGCAAAGCTTGTTAATGAATCTATCGAATCAGGCAAAATCTATGAATCAACTGCTTGGAAGGAAATCGCAGGTAACTGCATCGATAAAAACTCAACTCTTCACTTTATCGGTCTTCTTTCCGATGGTAATGTTCACTCAAATATTTCCCACCTTATTGCAATGCTTAAACAGGCAAAAGCAGAGGGTGTAAAGAGCGTTCGTGCTCATATTCTTCTTGATGGTCGTGATGTTCCCGCAACATCAGGTCTCGTTTATGTTGCAGAGCTTGAAAATGCTCTCGCTGAGCTTAATGACGATACCTTCTGCGGTAAAATCGCATCAGGCGGCGGCAGAATGGTTATTACAATGGACCGTTATGAAGCTAACTGGAATATGGTTAAGGTTGGTTGGGATACTCACGTTAAGGGTATCGGCAGACAGTTTGCAAGCGCAACTGAAGCAATTGAGACCTATCGTGCAGAAAACGATGGCGTCATCGACCAGGATTTACCTCCCTTTGTTATTGCTGAAAACGGTGAACCCGTTGGTGCAATCAAGGATGGGGACAGCGTTGTTCTCTTTAACTTCCGCGGTGACCGTGCAATTGAACTTTCAATGGCATTTGATAATGATGAGTTTACTGCATTTGACAGAGGCGCAAAGCCCGATGTTGTTTATGCAGGTATGCTCCAATATGACGGTGACCTTAAGCTTCCCGCTCGTTTCCTTGTTAATCCTCCCGAAATTAAAGATACTCTTTCAGAGCTTCTTGTTTCAAAGGGTATGAATCAGTTTGCAGTTTCCGAAACACAGAAATACGGTCACGTAACATATTTCTGGAACGGTAACAAGAGCGACAAGTTCTCTGAAGAGCTTGAAACATATATGGAAATTCCTTCCGATAAGGTTTCCTTCGATGAAAGACCCTGGATGAAATCTGCAGAGGTTACAGATGCAGTTATCGAAGCTATGGAAAGCGGTAAATATGACTTCATCCGTTGTAACTATCCCAATGGCGATATGGTTGGTCATACAGGTAACCTTGATGCAACAATCACAGCTGTTGAAGCAGTTGACCTTGGTCTTGCAAGAGTTCTTAAGGTTGCAGATAAATGTGGTGTAACAGTTCTTATTACTGCTGACCACGGTAATGCAGACGAAATGCTTGAAAAGGACAAAAAGGGTAATGTTGCTCCCAGAACTGCACACTCTCTTAATGAAGTTCCTTTCATCATTTATAGCAAAAATGCTTATGAGGTTAAGGATGGCGCATTCGGTCTCGCAAACGTTGCTCCCACAGTTGCAACAATTTTCGGTATCGAACCCTACGCTTCATGGGAAGAGTCAATTATTAAATAAATTAAAATTAGACGGTTGCCAAGCGCAACCGTCTTTTTCTATACTTGCGAAAATTGACTTTTGTTCTTAGGTGATATATAATAAAACAAGAGAGCAATTAGTCAGGGGACGTTTTTTGACCTGAAAATCCTCAATCATAGAACCGTCCCCTGATTTTTTGTAATGAAATTGAAATGTTTAACAAACAAGGGAAGCATATAGGTGTGATGGATCCTGTTTCTGGTGAGGTTATAAAAGAAGCGGTGAAAGGGCGGACAATCAAATTATGAACGACTATATTTTCTGTTGTGATGAAATGTATCTAAATGTTTACGAAACTTGTAGTATAATATATGAAGAAAAATACGATGAATATAGCATAAAATGTTTTGAGGATGATTTTTCGCAATTAACTTTATTTTTTTGTCCTTGGTGTGGAAAAAAACTACCAGATTCTAAAAGAGATTTATGGTTCTCTGAATTAGAACAATTAGGATTTAGTGATCCACTTTTTTTCGAAAATATTCCCGGAAAGTATAAATCTTCTGAATGGTGGAGAGACAAGACAGAGGAAGACCAATTAGACTAACGAAACCAATCAGGGGACGGTTCTATGGTTGAGCCTTAACCCCTTGTAAATCAAGGCTTTCAGCTTCAGGGCAAGACAGGGGACGGTTCTGTGTCCTGCTCTGAAAAGTCTTAAAACGCCTTTTAAATCAAGGGTGAAATTTTAAAAATTAATAGGTTTTGGGGATTGTTTTATAACAGTTTATATATGACATAGAACCGTCCCCTGATTTTTTGTTTTATTGGTAGAATGCTAACATTAGGGTCATTAATTGCGCTGATACTCGATTATGTAACGGATTGGAATGTATACAACGAGGTGATAAAAATAAGGTGAAAACGGTCCACATATTAAAAGTTCTGTGTTTCGTTGTAAACACTATATTACTTTTGGTTTATATCAAACTGAGATACAACGCTTATATCTGTGTATTTATTTCTCTGTTTTCTATAGGATCAATAATATTATTCATATTAACTCACACGATAAAGAAACTTCATCACTTAAAAAACATTTGTGCACCTTGGGGTGCCATAATTATTGCTCTTTGCATAATGGAAAACATTTCTTTATGTACAAGCATAAGCAGGCTTGTGTTTTTTACGATTGTGGTTGCTATTTTACCTTTATCGGTTATGTTTGCTTTTTGTGAAGAAAAGATTTTACATAAATGCGTAGCTTTATTGTGTGCTTTTCTTATAATTTTAGGTCAACTTTTATTTGTTAATCAGTACTTGGATTTTAGTGAGCCAAAATTTATAACAGGTAATATTGTTGAAAAATATGCTAACGGAACATGGTTTGGTACCTATCCGTTCTCGTTTCTGGAAATAAACACAAAGGAATATGGTCTCATTAATGTTTCTGCTAAAGAAGACGTTTACACAAGTTATTATGTAGGTGATAACATAAGTATAGGTGTTAACGAAGGGCTTCTTGGTATTAATTATTGCTTTATAGCTAATAGAGACCAATCAGGGAACCAATCAGGGGACGGTCATATAATTGAGCCTTAATCCCTTGCAAATCAAAGCTTTTCGCTGTTTTAAAATTTATAATCAGGGGCGGTTTTTGGTTGCAATAATGGTCATTCACCGAACTGTTCCTTATGTTATGTTAAATAAAACTAATAGCCACGAATTGAATTTTTGTTCAATTCGTGGCTACATTTATTTTTGATTTCTTATTAATTTATAATTCCCGCTTTTGAGAATTCTTAACAAATCATCATTGGTTTTAATTGGCTCTTCTGTTATTATTCCGCCTAATCCAACACCTGTTTCTCTATGACAGTCGCTACCGCTTGTTTTAATTTTAGCGTTTATTTCTTCTGCCCATTTGAGAGAGTTGTCGTTTGCTTCTTTATCAGCCTTGCCGTTGAAAACCTCAACTCCGTCAAGATGCTTGGGGTTTGCTCTTGTTATGAATTTTCTGAAAGGGTGTGCCTGAAGAAAAATGCAACCTCTTTCTCTGAATAATTTACTTGCTCTTTTGATGTATAAGGGCAATAAGAAGGGGAGCTCGTAAAGCATTTCTTCCGTTACGCCGTAAATTAAATAATCATTGACTGTTGCATAAAATCTTAACTCTGTACCTAAAAGAACTGTGAAATCCTCTGTTTCATATTGTTTAGCTTTGCGGTAACCCTGCAAATAATGCGCCAAAGCTTTTTTCTTATTAAAAAACTCGCTTGGATTAAATGTCATAGGGGAGTAGTGGTCTGTGATGACAATCCCTGAATAACCTGCATCCTTATATTTTTTTACAAGATCCCCGGCATCCATTTGTCCGCATCGACTTGTGTTTTTTGTGTGAGCATGTATTTCGTATTTATATTCCATATTTTCACCTTTGTTAAATAATTCCAACGGGTATTATACATTCTTGCTATTAAATTATCAATGGTTTTGTGAGTTTTCACAGAATGTTAATATTTCCTTGAAAAAAGGCAAAAATTAGTATATTCTATTACTATATTAATTTTAGGAGTAGATAAAATGACAGGTATTAGTTTTATTGATACAATTTTAAGTGTATTGGTTACGATTTGTATGATTTTCACAGGCTTTATGGATGCAGGCGATGCCTCCTCCACACCTGAGGTTGAGCTTGTAAGAGAGGATAAGCTTGTTTTCCTTGATGCTTTTGCATCAGGTCAGGGGGTTACAACCGATGGTGAGTATTATTACACATCAGGCTCATTAACCGCTTTCGGTATGACAAGTATTACAAAATGGGATGCTGAAACAATGGAGAAGCTTCTTCAGAACGATAAACCCATTCCTCAGGATTACATTGATGATTATGGCAGCGACCATGTTGGTGGCATCAGCTATTATGACGGTAAAATCTATGCAGCAGTTGAAGATGAAGCAGAGAAATTCCCTCTTGTTATAACCTACGATGCTTCAAGCCTTGAAATAGTTGAGATATTTGAATTACCTAACGATAATCTCCCCGACGGTATTCCGTGGTGCTGTGTTGATGGCGAAAATGGCTATCTTTATTGCTCACAGTTTAACGAGGTAAATGAAATTCTCGCATTTGACCTTGAAACAATGGAGTATTCACATAGCATTGAATTGTCAGAGCAGGTTGTTCGTATTCAGGGTGGAGAGGTTTATGACGGTGTTCTTTATCTCTCTTCCGACATCGCTGACAGTAATGATGATAAAATTATGACAGTTGATGTAAAAACCGGTGCTGTTAAAGAGCTTTGCACCCGTTCTCTTCCCTCATTGGCAGGTAACGAAGCAGAAGGAATAACAGTATTCCCAATGGCAGACGGCACATTTATTCACGTTCTTGATTATGATAAAACAGTTGGTGTTTATTTAAGACACTATAAATTAGCTGAATAAAATTTATGACTCTCTTGAAAATCTAAAGAATTTTCAAGAGAGTCAATTTGTTTAAACATTAAATCTGAAGAGTACAATATCGCCATCCTGCATAACATATTCCTTACCCTCAGAACGAACAAGACCTTTTTCCTTTGCAACTGCCATTGAGCCACATTCCATAAGAACATCAAAGGAAACAACCTCTGCACGAATGAAGCCTCTTTCAAAGTCGGAGTGGATTTTGCCAGCCGCCTGAGGAGCTTTTGTACCTTTGTTAATTGTCCATGCTCTTACCTCGGGCTGACCTGCAGTAAGATAGCTCATAAGACCGAGAAGGTCATAGCTTCTTTCAATAAGTAAATCAAGACCGCCTGTTGAAACCCCAAGCTCAGAAAGGAACATTTCCTTTTCCTCGGGGTCAAGCTCTGCAATCTGTGCCTCAAGCTCTGCGCAAATGGGGAGAACCTGACTGCCTTCCTCTTCTGCAAGGGCTTTAACTGCATTATAACGAGCATTGGACTCAATCTTTGAAGCGAAATCCTCTTCGCTCATATTACAAGCATAAATGACGGGCTTTGATGTAAGCAAAGCAACTGTGTCAAGCACTTCTTTTTCATCATCTGTAAGCTCAACTGCACGAGCGCATATGCCGTTATCAAGTGCTTCTTTTACCTTTTCAAGAATTGCAAGCTCTGAAGCGAGAGATTTGTCGCCCTTCATAGCCTTTGTTGTTCTGTCAATTCTTCTCTGAAGAATTTCAGCATCGGAGAGAATAAGCTCAAGGTTGATTGTTTCAATATCTCTCTGAGGGTCAACAGAGCCGTCAACGTGCATAATATCATCGTTATCAAAGCAACGAACAACGTGAATAATTGCGTCAACCTCACGGATGTGAGAAAGGAATTTGTTACCAAGACCTTCACCCTTTGAAGCGCCTTTAACAAGACCTGCAATATCAACAAATTCAATTGTTGCGGGAGTAACCTTAACGGGGTTATACATTTCGCAAAGTGCATCTAGGCGTTTATCGGGAACTGCAACAACGCCTACATTGGGCTCAATTGTGCAGAAGGCATAGTTTGCCGCCTGAGCACCTGCATTTGTAAGTGCATTAAAAAGTGTACTTTTACCAACGTTGGGAAGACCAACAATACCAAGCTTCATATATTAAACTTCCTTTTCAAAATATCGCAAAGTATTTTAACACATTATAATATGTATTTCAATATTTTACCGATAAATATTATTTTTGAATAGCCCTCAAAAATAAAACCAATAATATTTTTGAGGTGATTTACTTGGATTTCAGAACAGACCTTGCTCTTGAACGTAAGGAAATGGTTAACGAAGATATTGATGGTGTTGAGATTTCAAATTTTGAAAATGATGAGTGTAAAACAACTATTATTGAAATCAAAACAGAGGAAGCGGCAAAGCGATTAGGAAAAGGTGTAGGAAAATATATTACTCTTGAAATGAATAATTTTTCAAATGAAGCCGCCGTAAGCGATGGCAGATTAAAAGCCTTGACCGAAAGCATAAAAGCGCTTTTGCCAAAAGGTGACGGAACAGTTCTTGTAGCAGGGGTGGGGAATGGTGATATTACATCAGATGCTTTGGGACCTGATACCGCATCCTTGATTTTTGCTACAAGGCATATAGATAAAGAAATACAGAAGGTTGCGGGCTTTTCTGAAGAACTGCGACCTGTTGCAGTTGTTTCTGCAGGGGTTTTAGGTAAAACGGGAATAGAGTCGGGAGAATATATAAAAAGCATCTGTGATGCAGTTAAGCCCCAATGTGTTATAACAATTGATGCCCTTGCGGCAGGGAGAGTAGAAAGGCTTGGCACCACTGTTCAGATGTCCGATACGGGAATTGCACCCGGTTCGGGAATTGGCAACACAAGGGCAAGGATTGATGAAGAGTTTATTGGTGTTCCCGTAATTGCAATTGGTATTCCTACAGTGGTTGATGCCATTGCATTGTCTGCAGAGCTTTCAGGTGTTTCACGAGAAAAGCTTGATAAATCAAAGCTTTTAAATGGAGAAAGAATGATTGTTGCACCTAAAGATATTGACTTGCTTGTAAAAAATGCATCATATCTTCTTGCACTTTCAATAAATTGTGCCCTGCAACCTACCTTGACTGCTCAGGAAATGTATACTCTTATGTGATATTAACAAAACACTTTTCATATTTATATTTGGGAGGTGTTTTTTTGAAACGAAAATCCTATTTTTTAGATAATTTATTGTGCGTGTTGTTGTGTGCAAGTTTGGTGTTTTTGACCTTTTTCGGCAGTGAATATATATGTAAAACATTTTTAAAAGGCGTTAATCTGATGTTTGAAGCAAAGGAAAGCATCGAACAAGTAACCCTTTATGAAAATGCAAGCTTTACAAAGGAAGAAAAGGTTTTTTCGCCTTTTGGCTTTGGCGGAGGCGGGTATAGTGCGCCCTTGGGTTATCAGACACCCTCCGATATACTCAAGCTTATGAAAGAAGCAGAAGCTATGTATAAAAACTTCAAAAAAAGCGGAGAGATTAAGGAGCAACAATTTACTTCCAGTGTAACGGGTACCTATTACGGTAATGTTCAGGTGAATAACAGAACTGATGAAAGTATAAATATCAAAAGCATCTTAAACACAACGCCCACATATAAAAAGATAACGAAAGACGAGCCGTATATTCTTGTTTATCATACCCACACAACTGAGGGGTACGAGCTTTTAGACAAGGGCTGGTATTCCAATGATTATAACTCTCGCACAAAGGATTCTGCGAAGAATATGGTAAGGGTGGGGGAAAGCCTTGTTGAAGCACTTGAGGAAGCAGGGTATAAGGTTATTCACGATAAGAGTATTTATGACAGTCAATATAACGGTGCATATTCCCGTTCATGGGAAAGCGTAAAGAAATATCTGAAAAAATACCCATCAATAGCCATAACCCTTGATGTGCACAGGGATGCGATTCATTACAGTGGTGGCACAAGGTGCAAACCCACTGCTGAAATAAACGGTAAAAAAGCCGCACAGGTAATGATAATAAGCGGATGCGAGGGAGATGGAGTAGTGGATTTTCCCGACTGGAAGAAAAATTTGGTTTTTGCCTCGCATCTTCAGAATACTGTTGAAGAAAATTTTCAAGGACTTATGCGCCCCGTTTTCTTTTGTAACAGAAAGTATAATATGGAGGCGACGCCTTGCTCACTTTTGTTGGAATTCGGTACTGATGCAAACACTTTGGAAGAAGCTGTTTACTCTGCGGCATTAATAGGTGAAAGTATAGGAATAATGTTAGATAGGGAATTGAAAAAATGAAAGAATTTAATAAGCTTTTTAATATTTTTACAGTTCTCGCTATTATAGTAATGCTACTGACAACGGTTGTTGGTGCAAGCATTACTGTTATAGAAAAGGGCAACAGTAACTTGTATTCGGTAAATGCAACAAGAAATAAGTTCCCGATTAGTGAATATTGCATTAACCTTGTTTGAAAACAAGAATTTTTTGTAAAAATATTGAAATTCTATTGAAAAAAGTATCGGTTTATTGTAGAATATTAGCAAATATAACTATTGTTTGCTATACCAATGCAATAGTTTAATTTTAGGAGATGAAACATTTGTCAGTAAAACTCAACACACGCTATCTTGAGGGCTTTGTTAATGGAAACGATGTCCAAGGTATTGCTCCCGAGGTAACGGCTGCGGTTGAACTTCTTAACTCGCGCACGGGCGCAGGAAATGACTTCCTTGGTTGGTTGGATTTACCTGTTGACTACGATAAGGAAGAGTTCACACGTATCAAAAAAGCCGCAGAGAAAATCCGTAGCGACAGCGATGTTTTAGTTGTTATCGGTATCGGAGGTTCTTATTTAGGTGCCAGAGCGGCAATCGAATTTTGCAAATCCCAGAACAGAAATTTACTTGAAAAACCTCAGATTATTTTCGCAGGTAATACACTTTCTTCTTCAGCGCTTGCAGAAGCAATTGCTCTTTGCGAAGGTAAGGACTTTTCAGTAAACGTTATTTCAAAATCGGGTACAACTACCGAACCCACAATCGCTTTCAGAGTATTCAAAGAAATGCTCGAGAAAAAATACGGCAAAGAAGAAGCCGCAAAAAGAATTTACGCCACAACAGATAAAGCAAGAGGAACTCTTAAAGAGCTTTCCGATCGCGAAGGTTATGAAACATTCATTATTCCTGATGATGTGGGTGGCAGATATTCAGTTTTAACAGCAGTTGGTCTTCTTCCTATTGCAGTTGCAGGAATCAATATTGATTCAATGATGCAGGGCGCTGCAGATGCCCGTGAAAAATTCGCAGAAGGCGATGTTTTCACAAATGACTGTTATAAATACGCCGCAATGCGAAACATTCTTTATCGTAAAGGCAAATCTGTGGAAATGATGGTTTCCTATGAGCCTGATTACACAATGATGAACGAATGGTTCAAACAGCTTTATGGCGAAAGCGAAGGTAAAAACGGAAAAGGTCTTTATCCCTCATCCGCAGTATTTTCAACAGACCTTCATTCTCTTGGTCAGTATGTTCAGGAGGGTGAAAGGGTAATGTTTGAAACAGTTGTTACCTTTGATAAACCAAAGCAAGAGCTTATAATCGGGCTTGACCCCGAAAACGGTGATGGCTTCAATTTCGTTGCAGGTAAATCTGTTGACTTTGTTAATCAGAAGGCCTTCCTCGGAACAATCCTTGCTCACACAGACGGCAAAGTTCCCAATATGGTTCTTGAAATTTCTGAAATGAACGAATATGATTTCGGTTATCTCGTTTATTTCCTTGAAAAAGCTTGTGCAGTATCGGGTTATATTTTAGGAATTAATCCTTTCGACCAACCCGGTGTTGAAAGCTATAAGAAAAATATGTTCGCTCTTCTGGGTAAACCCGGTTATGAGGAATATAAGAAAGCTCTTGAAGCAAGGCTTTCTTAATAAGCAGGTTTTCGGACTTGCTACATAAAATTAATTTGTAAAAATCGCCGTCAGGCGAGATTATAAACAACGGAGGTAAATCATTATGATTAAACTTATTATCGGCAACAAAGGTTCCGGAAAAACCAAAAGACTTATTGCTCTCATCAACGAGGCAGTTGAAAATTCAAACGGAACAGTAGTTTGCATTGAAAAATCTCCCTTACTTACTTACGAAGTAACTCACAAAGCAAGACTCATTGAAACTGAAAGATTCGGCGTAGAGGGTTGCGATGCTTTCTATGGTATGGTATGTGGCGTTATCGCTCAGGACCACGATATTACAGAAATTTTTGTTGATGCAACATTTAAAATTGTTGGCAGAGATTATGATGCTTTTGCTGCTCTTATCAATAAACTCAGTAAAGTTTCCGCAGATAACGAAATCGATATCGTATTCACAGTTTCTGAAGACGAAGACAAGCTTCCTGCTGCACTCTTTGAGAACGCACAGAAAATCTGATGATTTTTCAATCCCCTCTATAAAAGAGGGGATTTTTTTGTCTTTTCTTATTGACAAAACAGGATTTAGATAATATAATACTTGGGTATGTTGAGAGGTATAGTATATGATTATCGAACTTGAATCAGTTTTTAATACAGACGGGTTGAAGCTTCCCTTTGATTATGAGCTTTCTTTAAGCTCAATTGAAGTATCAGGCTTTGCTCCCATTACTGAGCCTGTAAGGGTTTCAGGCTGTGTTGAAAACAAAGCGGGTATCGTTAATCTCAAGGCAAGTGCCGCACTTAAATACGAAGCTCCTTGCGACCGTTGTGCGGAGAATGTAATTTCGCAGTTCTCATTCCCTGTTGAGCATACTCTCGTTGTTACCCTCGAAAGTGGAGATAACGACGATTTCCTCGAGGTGCCCAATATGCGACTTAACCTTGACGAGCTTGTTGAGGAAGATGTTAATCTCGCTCTTCCCTCAAAATACCTTTGCAACGAAGAATGTAAAGGTCTTTGCCCAACCTGTGGCAAAAATCTTAACAAATCCCAATGCGACTGTAAGGCTCCAATCGATCCGCGAATGGAAGTGCTTTTACAGCTTTTGGAAGATTAATCAGTAATTATTTAAATTCTATAGGAGGTAGTACTAATGGCAGTACCAAAGAGAAGAGTTTCTAAAGCAAGACGTGACAAAAGAAGATCCAACGTTTGGAAAATGGACGCAGCTGCACTTGTAAAGTGCCCCAAATGCGGTGAGTTCAAAAGACCTCACAGACTTTGCACAGCATGTGGCTACTACAACGGCAAACAGGTTATCGAAGTAGCAGAATAATCTGTAATAGTACGTATTTCTGATTTTCAAAGGGCGGTGGGAAAATTCTCCCCGCCCTATTGGACTATAATGAGAGTTTGAGTTTTAATGGTGGTGAGAGAATGTCAGTTGTTGTGGAAAAGGTTTGCCCTACTTCCTATGGTGAAAAAGCAGGAGTTTTAGCAGGGGACGAGCTTGTTAAAATCAATGACCACGAAATATTTGATGTTCTTGATTACCGCTTTTATATTCAGAGCCGTAAATTGAAATTAGAAATTTTAAGAAATGGCGAAAATATAGTTACTAATATAAGAAAAAGTGACGAATATGCCGATATTGGTCTTGAATTTAAAACATATCTTATGGACAAGCAGCATTCCTGCAAAAACAAATGCGTTTTCTGTTTTGTTGACCAGATGCCAAAGGGAATGAGAGAAACGCTCTATTTTAAGGATGACGATTCAAGAATGTCCTTTCTTTTCGGTAACTATATAACATTAACAGGTCTTTGTGAAAGAGAAGTGCAGAGAATTATTGATATGCATATTTCTCCCATCAATATATCGGTTCATACAATGAATCCGAAGCTTCGCGTTGAAATGATGAAAAACCGTTTTGCAGGAGAGAGCCTGAAAATTCTTGATAGATTTTCCGAAAACGGAATTGATATGAATACCCAACTTGTTCTTTGCCCCGGTATAAATGATGGTAATGAGCTTCGCTTTTCTTTGGAAGAGCTTTCAAAGCTTTCTCCGAGTGTGAAAAGCATTGCCGCAGTTCCCGTGGGGCTTACAAAATTCCGTGATGGGCTTTATCCTTTAAGACCTTATACAAAAGAAGAAGCGGCAAATGTTATTGATATAATTGATGAGTTTAACGCTCATTTCTCTTTCTATAACGGTGGAAAAACTCTTGCCTATGCTTCTGATGAGTTTTATCTGATAGCGGAACGTGAGCTTCCTGAGGCAGATTATTATGGTGAGTTTTCTCAGCTTGATAATGGCGTTGGAATGTGCGCTTTGTTAATGGAAGAATTCCTTGATGCCCTTGAAAGCCAAGAAAGAAAAACAGTTAATCGCAATATAACTGTTGCAACAGGCTATGCGGCACACAAACTGATTTCTGACCTTTGCAAAAAAGCAGAAGAAAAATTCCACGGCTTAAATATTAATGTAATTAAAATTAAAAACGACTTTTTCGGTGATACTGTTACTGTTGCAGGTCTTATAACGGGTGCAGATTTTAAAGCTCAGTTAAAAGATTTGAATTTAGGTGACGAGTTATTGATTCCAAGAGTTTCTTTAAGAAACGAGGGAGATAAATTCCTTGACGATATAACAATTGAGGAGCTTTCCCAGGAATTAAAGGTTAAAGTTACACCCGTTGAAAACGACGGTGCAGTATTCCTTGATGTATTATTAAATGGAGGTGTTAGATAATGGCAAGACCGGTTGTTGCTATTGTTGGCAGACCTAATGTTGGTAAGTCAACACTTTTTAATAAACTTACAGGCACTCGCCTTGCAATTGTTGATAATACGCCCGGTGTAACCCGTGACCGCCTTTTTGGTGATTGCGAGTGGTTAGGGCACAATATGCTTCTTGTTGATACAGGTGGTATTGAGCCTTATTCAAATGATGTTATTCTTTCGCAGATGCGCCGTCAGGCACAGCTTGCTATCGATAGCGCCAATGTAATCATTTTGGTTACTGATGTTCGTGACGGTGTTGTGGCAACTGATGAAGAGGTTGCAACAATGCTTCAGAAGAGCGGTAAGCCTATTGTTCTTGCAGTTAATAAATGCGACGGATTAGGTGCACCGCCACCCGAGCTTTATGAATTCTATAACCTTGGTCTTGGCGATCCGTTTCCTGTATCCTCCGTTCACGGTCATGGTACAGGCGACCTTCTTGACGAGGTTTTAAAGCATCTTCCCGAAGAATATCTTACTGAAGATAATGACGAGGATGACTATATTAAGGTTGCAGTTATCGGTAAGCCAAATGTTGGTAAATCTTCACTTGTTAATAAGATTATCGGTGAGGAAAGAATGATTGTTTCCAATATTGCAGGAACAACCCGTGACGCTACTGATAGCTTCGTTGAGAATGACCACGGCAAATTTATGTTTATTGATACTGCAGGTCTTCGCAGAAAATCAAAGGTTGAAGATGCAGTTGAGAAATACAGCGTTTTAAGAACGGATATGGCAGTTGAAAGAGCCAATGTCTGTGTTATTATGATAGATGCCCTTGAAGGCTTTACAGAGCAGGACAGCAAGGTTGCAGGTCGTGCTTTAGAGCAGGGTAAGGGTTGCATTATTGCGGTTAATAAATGGGATGCCTATGAAAAAGACGGCAAAACAATGGATTCTTATCGTAAGCAGTTAATGAAGGATTTTTCATTTATGTCCTTTGCACCCATTATTTTCATTTCTGCAAAAACAGGTCAGCGTGTTGACAGACTTTATGAGCTTATTAAATTCGTTGACACTCAGAATGCAATGAGAATTAAAACGGGTCAGCTCAATGAAATTCTTGCGGCGGCAACTCTCAGAGTTCAGCCACCAACAGATAAAGGTAAACGCCTAAAAATTTATTATATGACGCAAGCTTCAACAAGACCACCAACATTCGTTTGCTTTGTTAATAGCGCAGATTTGTTCCATTACAGCTATCAGCGTTATCTTGAAAATCAGATTCGCGAGGTTTATGGTCTTGAAGGCACTCCTGTAAGATTCGTAATTCGTGAGCGTGACGATAAAAGTAAGCACTAAAACTTAATAAAAATACCCAAAAATTACAAAAAACTGCCCGAAAGTTACATTCGGGCAGTTTTTTTCTGTTATCACGCTACAATAAAGTCAAGAAAAACGGAAACGCTAAAAACCTTGTAGAATCAAGACGCAACAAATTGTAGCCAAACTGTTTTTTCAAAAACTAATGACATTTTAAAAATAAAATGTAAATATGGTTATAGAGGTGATGAAAATGACTAAAATTTCAAAAAACATCAAACGCTTACGAATGTTACAGAATATGAGTCAGGAAGAACTTTCTCAAAAGCTCTTCGTTTCCCGTCAGGCAGTTTCATCCTGGGAAAACGGAAGAACACAACCTGATTTGGAAATGATTCAGAAGCTTTCAGAACTTTTCGGAGTTCAAGTGGAAGAACTGCTTTACGGAGAAAAGCGCAACACACAATTAGAAGAAAGCGTCAGAACAAGCAAAACCTTGTTTATGGTTTTCTCAATTTTAGGTTCCTTGTTCGTTGGTGCAGGCGTAATAATCCTTATGGTTGCCCTGTGGGACAAATTTCCCAATATTATGAAAGCAACAGTTTCATTCTTGCCTTTGCTTTTAGGTCAGGCGGGAGCAGTTTATACCTATAAGAAAAAATTCGATAATATCGCCTGGCGAGAAGGAGCATCAATTCTCTGGGCGGCAGGCGTTACCGCAACAGTCGGACTTTTAAGTATGGTTTTAGAGCTTCATTTAGGTGCTTTGATGTGCCTTCTTATTGATGCGGTTTTAATTCTACCTATACTGTGCTTCTTCAGGGTTGTTTCACCCTTGGTATTTTACTACGGCTTTTCAATTGCAGGTGCAATAGGTGTTTATGAATACACAAGAAGTGAAATTTTAACAACTGTTTTAATGGTTGCTTTAGTCGGTGCAGGTTTACTTTTTACATTCTTTAACAGAAAGAATGTAGCTGATGCGAGATACGAATATTCATCCTGGATTTCGGTTTTTGCTTCCTGTGCAATGGTAATTGCAATAAGCTTGTTTGTTCTTGATTGGGGTTATTTCTCCTTGCCTTTGGCTCTTGCAGTATGTATTTACGCATTTAATAAACATGACGGATGGTCAATGCCGTTTTATCCAATTGGTATTCTTGGAACAGCATTTGGTTCAATAGTTACAACTTATTTCCATTTACAAGACGATGTCATTTATTCATACAGCGATATCGACAGATGGTTGAACTTAATTAAACCCGAAAGTATCATAACAATTATTTTAACAGTTGCAACTCTTGCAATCGGCTTCATAATCGGTGAAAAAGCTCTTGATAAAAACAAATATCAGTCAATTTTCTGCTATCTTGGTGGTGCAGGTGCAGTGATAGGCCTGTTTAGTTGTGCATTTAAATCTGTTGAGTGGATTGGCCTTATTCTTTTCGCAATCACATTTGCAGAAGGTCTTGTAATGCTCATTAAAGGTGCAAGTGAAAAGAATTACTTTAATCTAAATGTCGGCTTGATAACTCTTCTTGTATTAATGTTCTTCGTGCTTTCTGCATTCGATTGGAATATGATAACGGTTGGTCTTATGTTCTTAATCAGCGGTGCGTCTCTTTTCGGTGCAAACTTCTGCATCTCCAAGAAAATCAAAAAAGAACAGCTTGAATTAGATAAGGCGGTGGAAGATGATGAAAAATAAAAATGGTACAATAATTCTTTCAATTATACTTGCAATTCAGTTTATAATTCCTTTAGGTGTTTGGGGTTACGAAACCTATAAAAACAAGGAGTTGGAAGAAAAAGGGCAGGAAGTAAAACTAATTGTAGATACAGTGTTTTACGATGATCGTGGTATTATATTCAGGATTGATGATTTAGAAGAACTTATACATTCAAGTGACAGCAATTACATTGTTTTTGAAAATAATGGAAATGGCTTTTCAGAATTTAAGGAGTTTTCAGGATTGCCTGCAAATGATTTGTATATAAGTGAAAACAGGTTATATAGCTGGTATAGTGAGGAATGGGGCTTTAAATATAAAATCGAAGCACCGGACTCTGAATATGATTATGGTTATACTAATTTGTATGACAGGGATGTAGAACAAGCTAATATAAACCACGGCTTTTGTGAGGGACCCGAAACTGAAGCCTACGCAGTTTTTAAGATTTATAAAAACAGATTTAAAGTAGTTAAGGTTTATATTGACGAAATGCCTGTTGAAACCGTTGTTGAAAAATATAACAGTGGTGAATATGGTACTTCACGTTATGAGCATTACTATAGCTACGATTACGATAAAGATTACGAGATTTATTATGACGATGAAATCGAAGACTATTATAAAGAATATTATGATGAAGAATTGAATGAATACGTAACTGAGCCTATCACAGCATAAAAAAACAGCCTACCCGAGAGGGTAGGTTGTTTTTATCATAATATTTCAATTTCTTCTTCAATTTTCTTTTCATATTCCGAATTATCAGAAAAACTTGCAAAGCTTTCACAACCGAAAGAAATAAGGAAGGTTGCAGAAGATTTATTTAAAGTAATATTTGAAATGAAAATTTCAGTTTCGGGAGAGTCACCGAATGAGGATTTCATAAACTCAACTGCATTTGAAAGCGCATTTTGAACATCAGAAACATTTGATTTCAACAGTTCTATATCTCTTTTTATGTTATCTTTTTCTTCTTCGGTTGCTTCTCTATCTTTCAAAAGCTTAAGTGCTTCTTTTATTGAATTGCTTTGGGCAACAGTTGCTTTGGCTTTAAGAGTAATGCAGTCGCTTAATGTGTTAATTAATCCTAATTTTTCTGAAATGCTTAAATTTTTGATTTGTTCAATAAGAATGTTATCAAAACAAGCGTTAAGAATTTTTTCTGTATCAAAAATATCTTTAAGCTTTTTGAGTGCGGAATAATAGTTTGAAAAATCCTGTGCAACAGAAGGGGATTGAATATACTGTTCAATTAAAGAGGTATCTATATCAAGATTTTTCTTTTCGTAAAGGCACATTATTCTTGATAAATCTTCCCAGCCTCGGGCGGTAACAAATCTTTTTCCGGCAGGAGTGTTTTCGATTGAATAAAAGCAATTTTTCTTTATATCTAAAAAAGCAGGTATAGCAGGGTGGATATTGTTGTTGATTGCGTATTCTTTCCATACATCGTAGCTTGCTTCAACGTCAATTTTCTTGATTCTGTCAAGTGTGGCGATATCATATTCTCTGACGGATTTATTATATTCAGGTGGATTTCCCGCAGTAACAACAATCCAACCTTTCGGAACTGTGTGAGAACCAAAGGTTTTATACTGCAAAAATCTCAGCATTGAGGGAGCAAGAGTTTCGGAAACGCAGTTGATTTCATCAAGGAATAAAATACCTTCCTTTTTGCCTGTTTCCTCGATATAGTCATAAACAGAAGCGAGGATTTCGCTCATTGTGTATTCTGAAACATCGTATTCCTCTTCGCCGAATTTCTTTTTTGTTATAAAGGGGAGACCGATTGCGCTTTGTCGAGTGTGATGAGTCATCGAATATGAAACAAGACCTATTCCCAGCTCATTTGCGATTTGCTCCATAACAGCAGTTTTTCCTATACCGGGAGGTCCATAGAGGAAAACAGGACGCTGTTTTTCTACGGGGATGAAAAATGAGCCGTCCTCATTTTTTTCAAGATATGCAATAATTGTATTTTTTATATGTATTGTTGCTTCTTTTATGTCCATAATTTTCACCCTAAAATTTCTTGATATAAAAAGTTGATTTCGTCAAGACCCGTGTTTTTCTTTTTTTGTGATAATATCTGTTGCAAATTTAAAAAGCCGTTTTTAGATGCTTTTTCATATAATAATGAACAGAATTCTGAATCTAAATCTATGTTATCAACAAGATACCTTAAAACATTTTCTTCATTCTTTTCTGTTGCAAAAATTGCAGCATATTCTGCATTTTGTGATAAATATTCTTTATAAACAATTTCGGCTTTCTCTTTAAGCTCTATCGGGTAGGTAAGGCGGAAGGCGGAAATGATTGATTTCTCTTTTTCGTCTGTTTTTCGAAACTGTAAATCGTATTTTATAAAATCAAATTCACCATTTTTAATAAGCGTATCTTCTCTGTTGTTATAGGAATAGAAATCATCACTTATAAAAATTTTAATATTGTGTTTTTCTAAAGCAAGAATGTGACAATAGCAGGTTTTGTTTTGGCAGGCTTGCTTGTAGGTTAATGTGTTTTCAAATCCTAAGCATAAGGTTTTAACGTTTTTTGGAATGATTACTGTGGGGCATAGTCCATATTCCTTTTTTTGAAGAAAGCTTGAAGAAAACATCGTTCCGTTTATGTTGGGTAAAATGCAAGGTGCTTCAGGAAATGCTGATGCACCAACATATTCGAGCGTTCCTTCAAAAACAATGGTTGAGAGGGCGTTACAGCCCTCAAAAGCCATATCTCCGATATGTTTTACCTCTTTTCTGAAAATCACACTTTCAAGGCTTTTACAACGCTTGAACGCTTTGCTTTTTATGGTCTTTAATGTTTGGGGTAAAAGTATTTCTTTTAAATTAATGCATCCGCTGAAGGCTTCCTCTTCAATGGTTTCAATCCCTTCCGGTAAAGTAATGCTTTCAAGTGACCTACAGTTTTCAAAAAAACTTTTGGGTAGGCTTTTCAAACCTTCTGGTAGTTGGATTTTTTTTAGTTTTGTACAGCTTTTGAAAACTCCCTCACCTAATTTCTGTATTGAAGAGGGGAGCAAAACCGCTTCTAATGAGGAGCAATTAAGGAAAGCAAAAGCTTGTATTTCTATAAGCCTTTCGGAAAATTTTATTCTTTTTAAAGCGGAACAATTGCAAAAGGCAGAGCTTTTAACTGTTTTTACTGTACGAAACATCTCTACGTCTTCAATGGTTGAGTTGAAGGCGTATTTGTCTGTTTTTATTACAGGTGAAAAGAGTTTCAGTGTTTTTTCTCCAGCTTGCAAAATAACATTCCTTTCAAATCATAATGTAATTAATCTGCTTTTTTCAATATACAAAGGTGTTGCCCAAACAGGAAGGCGATTTTTATCAAATCCGTTATCGTGAATTATAAATGCATTTTTATAGGCGGGTGATTTTTCTGGATAAATTCCGTCACCATCAGTAAAATATATAAGCCCGTTAAGCTCTTTTTTTGATGAGTTTTCGTAAAGCTCATCAACATATTGAAACACAGGAATGAAATTTGTTCCTCCGAAGCCATGCAAAACAAGGTTATTCATATAATCCTCAAGTTCTGAAGCAGTTTTTATAATTTTGATATCCTGTATCGCTGAATCGCATTGAATAATGTGAATTTCTGAATTCTTTTTAAAAAAATCGGATGAATTGAGTATGGAATATGTTTTTCTCATAAATCCCGTAACAATTTCGCCCTTTACAGACCCTGAAGTATCAATAGCAATAACCAGCTTTTGAATTTTTCCGTTTTCAGCATATTCAAGCGGTTCTATCAGAGGAATATTGTCATAAAGCTTAAGACCATATGTGTAATAGATGTAGTCAAATTCATCATCGTTGATTTCGAGGCTTTCATCAGTTTCAATGAATCGTTTCAGTAGTTCAGAATAATCATATTTTTCACGGACTACCGATTCAAGAATCTGAAGGCTTTCACCCATGTTAGAACCTCTTTGAGAAGGAAAATTATCTGAATCGCGAAGTATTTGCTTTGTAATCTCCCGCCATGCATCTTCCGGGTTTTCTGCATTGGTATTTGAAAATTCGGTTAAGGTTTTTCCGCCACTCTGAGAGACACCCGCTCTGTCATCCTCGCGCTTATATATAGAACGCGCCTCAACCTCAACAGCTTCTTCATCATCGTCAATACAGAAAAGGGCGTTGTCATACCAAGGCTTATGATTATCAACTGAAAAGGTTTTTGCATATAATTCAATATCATCAATAGCTCTTTTTTCTGTTTGTAAGCAGTAATAAATGTTTTCTGCAGTAAAACTTTTTGTTTCGTCAAAAAAAGTTGTGATTATGTTGTTTTGAATTGCGGTTTTTTCTGTTTTAGAACAAGGTATGCATGCATCATTTATTATTTTTTCAACTGTAATATCGCAAGCTAAGTTCCATAACTGTTGGTTTTTAAAATCAGTGCTATAAATATGAAGCATGGCACAATGCAATAATGAATGCAACAAAAGCCTTGTTATGTTGTTTTTGTTGGCTTTGTATATTTTGCAGATATCTTCGGGAGAATAATAAAAATTTTTCCCATCTGTATAGTTATAATTATCTTCAGATATCTTAAAATCTAATGCATCTATTGCTCTTATAAACGAGGGAAATGCTCGGCAGACTGCTTTTTTGCCTTGGCTTAAAATTTCTTCGGCTAGTTTATTAATATCAGCCACAGTCAAGCCCTCCCGTCTTTTGAAGTGTAAAAAAATTAAATGGATATGGTCAATTTTATGAGAATTTGACCATACCCATTAATTATAAAATAATAATATTAATTATTTGTTAAAAATCGATTTCAATTTCTTGTTCGCCGATACCCGTTTTGAACTCGATATCATAACCGATATTACCGGGGAGCTCTATTATTTTATATTTACCGTCACATTTGATTTCTTTGGGTTTGCGGTCAACATAAACAACAGTGGGAACTTTAAATTTTTCTGTCTGATTGTATTTTAATTTGAATTCGCCATCATCGTGGTCATATTTGTAGGATATAATTTCACCTGTAACTGCCTTGGGATGAGGTCGAGTGAATACTTTCATAAAGTCCTGCTTGAAAATGTCATCAAAATAGCACCAATAGGTGTTACTCCATTTGTAAGAGTCAAATTTGTCCTGCAAGAATCTGATATGGGGATACCAACCATCGCCCTCTGCACAAGAGCCCCATTCACCAACAAGGCAAGGCACGCCGAGTCTTAACTGTGTCTTTCTGTGCTCGTCAAAAATCATACCAACACGAGAGTTGTTAGCGTATTTATATGCAGGTGTATCAACCATAAGGTCGTAAGCATGGGGGGCGAAAACCTGCTGGCTTTCTCTTTCACCGTTAACTTTAACGGGCTCGTTACAGCAAGGAATACCCATATTGGAATAATAGTTGTTTTCCATAAACATAATGCCGTTATCAGTAACCTCTCTTACAGCGGTTGCCATTTTAGAAAGGAAGGGTGAATAGCGGTTTTTATCAAAGTTTTCAACAATTCCGTTGCAGGATTCACTCATTTTCTTGAAAACTTCACCGGGGAACTGGTCAAGTGCTTTGGGCTTTTCATCGCTGAAAAGACCGATTTTAGCCATTTCAAGAAGATTTACTCGTTTATCTGTAATAGCAGTTTTTGCAACTCCTGTTACGATTTTTCTGAAAATTTTACCGCCATCCTTACCGGGATGAGGCTCGTTAAAGAAGTCAAAGCCCAAAAGAGCGGGTTTGTCTTTAACTGCATTTACAAGGTTTTTCCACATATCTGCATAATAATCCTGCAGACCCTTGCGGTTGTACTGAACATTGTCCCAGAAATTGTCAAAGGCTCTGAAACAAGCGTTACCGTAGAAATAAGGCTCTGCCCAGACTGCAATCTGCTTTCTAGGGGTGTATTTGTCGGTTAAGGTTGCCCAACGTGGCGCACCATCACCATAGCAGGTGTGTGACCAAACATCCTGATGGCAATCAAGATAAGCATAAATGCCATATTCCTCGCATTTATCAAGAAATTCACAAAGGTCGTCAATAAGCTTTTGATTATAGTGGTTGGGCTGTGGCTCCATAGCACCCCATGTGAAGCCTAAACGGATTACATCAAATCCTCTTGCGCGGAATTCTTCAAAGGGGAATTTGTCGGCATTGTAGCCGTAACCGGGATTTTTTTCGTCAAAGTCTTTTTTGTCAACAACGTTCATACCGCAGAGAATTCTTTCTCTGCCGTGTTCGTCAAGAAATCTCATTCCGGAAACTTTAATCTGGTCCATTATGTAGTCCTCCTTTTAAATGTAAAATTTTAAAAATTATAATGTTTTAATTTCTGCGCAAAGGGGAGCAGATGTTGTTCTCCAGAAGCTACCTGCATAGATTTTTACTTCGTATTCTGTTTCAGGATTTAAGTCCGTGTAAGCAACTTCAAGATATTCAGGCATATTGTAGAAATAATATTCTGACCACATACTTGTTTGCTTAACGATTGTGTTGGTTGCTTTTTCAATAACAACAACCTTGTAGTCGTTAACATAGTCCTCGTCAATTTCGGCCTGAGGGAATTTGATTCTGAAGCCGTCATCATCAAGGTCATCGAATTCAATTTTAGCATCCTCTGCAAAATAGGGGGTAACTGCAGTTTTGAAGCGGATGTCATCAGTGTATTTAAAGCTTTCGGGGTTCCAGGGCTCATCAATTTCCCAAACATAGGGGAAGAAATTATCTGTGAAAATATCATAGGGATAAATTCTTACTCTGCCATCCTTATCTGCTTCAACAATAAGGAACTGAGCAAAATTGTGTTTCATTGGCGGAACTGTTCCGTAGTATTTATCGAACTCGTCAAGCTCTGTGTAAGATAGAGAGCCTGTACCCAATGATGTAAAATGCTTCTGATGAATTGAACGGGGGTTGTTAATGGGAGCGTGGGAGTGACCTGAGAAGTTAATCATCTGAGGGTAGTCCATATATGTAGCATAAAGTTCATCCTCGCCCCAAAGCATACTGCCATAAACAGTGTCTGTAATGTGGGGGTGCTGGAAAACAAAAATAGGCTTCTTGGGGTCTGCTTCTCTTGCCTTTTTTAATTCCTTTGCTGCAAAAGAGATTTTGTCCGCGTGGAAATTGCAGCCCTGGGAGCAGGTGATGCTGATAAAGTGGAAGCCGTTGATAACTCTGTGCTGGTCAACAGGTGTATCAAAAACTCTTGCGAATTTTTCGTGAGCTGCTTCAACACCCTCGCTATGATATTCGTGGCTTGCCATTGTAAGAGCATACTGAGTTTCGGGCTTGAGATTTTTTTCAACAATTTCCTTGAATTTCCTCATTTGAGGTTCAGTACCGCTGTTTGCAAAGTCACCAACAGAATAAAATGCATCAAGCTTTTTGTAGTCACTTTCTTCGCAAAGCTGATAAACTCTCTTTATAGCTTTTTCAAGTCTTTCTTCTTCAATACAAGGCTCGTCTTTAATGTGAACATCGCTTGTTACCATAAATCTGAGAACCGGTTTGAAATCTTTTTGTAACATAAAAATTTGCCTCCTGCAGAAATACAAAATTATACATTTTAATTCTACCATTTACTAAAGCTTAATTCAATTGGAAAAACAAACAATTAGAAGTATTAAAATATGTTAAAAAGTTTCATAATTATATTTATTTTTATATAAAGTTATGTTATACTATGGGTAAAAAGTAAAACAAAGGAGTAATTAGAATGACAATTAATAAAGATACAATAATCGGCACAATTCTTGATGTTGCGCCCGAAACAGCACCTTTCTTCCTTGAAATGGGTATGCATTGTCTCGGTTGTCCTTCAGCTCGTGGCGAAACTATTGAACAGGCTTGTATGGTTCATGGTGTTAATGCAGACGAACTCGTTGGAAAAATCAACGCTTTTCTTGCAGACAAATGATTAATTTAACTGAAAGGCTCTCTGCCGCCGCTTCTCTCGTAAAGGGCGGCGGCATTGTTGCCGATATAGGAACTGATCATGGGTATTTGCCCATTTATTTAATACAATCAGGGAAAATCGAAAAAGCAATTGCGGCAGATATCGGAAAAATGCCCTTGGAGAATGCAAGAAAATCTGTTGCTCAATATGAGCTTTCGGACAGAATAGAGCTCCGCCTTTCCGATGGTCTTAACTCATTCAAGGAAAACGAGGTTGATGAAATTGTTTTTGCAGGAATGGGTGGTACTCTTATTGCAGAAAAGCTTAAAGAAACGCCTTGGATAAAAAATGAAAAATATCATTTTGTTTTTCAACCTCAGAGCAGGGCAGAGGATTTGCGAGAATTTCTCTTTGCTAACGGTTTTGAAATCGGTGAGGAAATCGCAACCCGAGAAGGCAACAGATTTTATATCGCTCTTGATGCATTTTATAAGGGCGAGGCTAGCAAATTTACAGTTGCAGATTGCTTTTTAGGAAAGCTCCCGAAAACAGAAGATGCAAAAATACATATTCAAAAACAGGTTAACCGATTGCAGAAAAGGTACGATGCTACCAAGGAAATTGGAAAAGAAGATACAGAACTCTTTGAAACAATACAGAAATTAAAGGATTTTATCAATGATTGAAACAGTAGCGCAGATAGTTGGATTCGGTGGTGCGGCTCTTAACGGACTTTCCTTCCAACAGAAAAAGAGAAAAGGCATAATCGGTGTTCAGATTGGTGCAGCAGTTCTCTTTATAATTCATTACATACTTTTAGGCGCATACACAGGCGCGGCACTTAATTTCATCGGGCTTCTCCGTTCAATTGTTTTTATAAATAACGATAAAAAGTGGGCGAAAAGTCCGGTTTGGTTGGGTGTATTTGTCGTTATAAGCGCAGTTTCAAGTGTGCTCACTTGGGTTGATTGGTATTCAGTTCTTCCTGCGGCGGCAATGATTTTAACCACTGTCAGCTATTGGCTTAAAAGCGAAACCAAGATTCGCCTTGTTACATTCCCAACCTCACCTTGTTGGCTTATTTATAATATAATAACAGGCTCTGTTGCAGGCATTATAACAGAATGTATAGTTATGAGTTCGCTTATAATTGCTATTGTTCGATATGACATTCTTAAAAAGGAAAAGGTAAAGAAAAATGACTGTTAAAGAAATTTACGAGTATCTTGATTCAATTGCACCTTTTGATACTGCCGAGGAGTGGGACAATTGCGGTCTTATAGTTGGCTCATACGAAAAAGAAGTTAAGAAAATTTATATTGCACTTGATGTGACAAGTGATGTTTTGGAGAATGCAATTTCTTTTGGTGCGGACCTTGTTGTTACTCATCATCCAATGATTTTTAACCCCGTTTCTGAAATTCTTTGCGACAGTATTGTGTATAAAGCAGTGGCATCAGGAATGAGCTTTATTGCTTCACATACCTGCCTTGATAAAGCAGATGGTGGTGTTAACCATTGCCTTGCAGAAGCGGTCGGAATTAAGAATTTGAAAACATCTGCAAACGATGAATTTCTCAAATACGGTGAAATTGAGCTTTGCACCGCAGAAGAATTTGCAAAGAAAATCAAATCTGCTTTAGGTGGTGTGGTTTCCTTTACAGATTCAGGAAAAACTATTAAAACAGTTGCTCTTTGCTCAGGTGCAGGCGGAGATTTGGTAGCGGAAGCGAAAAATATGGGTGCAGATGCTTTCCTTACCGGTGAAGCAAAGCATCACGAATACCTGTATTCAAGCGGTTTTGGTATTTCGATGTTTGTTGCAGGGCATTTTGAAACAGAAAACATAGTTTGCGAATATTTATACAATTCACTTAATGAAAAATTCGGAAATGAAATTGAGATAAAGGTATCGGATTTGAAAAATCCTGTAAAATATATTTAAAAGGAATCTAAAATGGCTTTAGACGGTATTTATTTGAACTTTCTTGTTGCAGAGGTAAATGAGCTTCTGGCAGGTGCAAAGGTTGATAAAATTCACCAACCCTCAAAAAATGAGTTGGTGTTCATAATGCGAACAAGGGGCGGTATGCACAAGCTTTATTTTTCAGCAGATGCAAACAGCCCTCGCTTTGCCGTGGTGAATTCTGTTCCCGAAAACCCACAGACACCGCCAATGCTCTGTATGCTTTTCAGAAAACGCCTTGTGGGTGCAACTCTTTTAAGCGTTGAGCAATATGGTCTTGACAGAATTGCGTTTTTTAATTTTGATGCAACCAATGAAATTGGCGACAGGGTAAAGCTTACTCTTGCAGTTGAAATAATGGCACAGCATAGTAATGTTATTCTCTTTAATGAGGAAAACAGAATTGTTGATGCTTTAAGACGAGTTGACAGCGAGAAATCCTCGTACCGTCTTGTTTTACCGGGCGCACAGTATAAATTGCCGCCACCACAGGATAAGCTTGATATAAGAAGTGTTGAGCCGCAGGAGATTTGTCAGGGTGTTCTTGAACTCACAAATTCAAAGCTCTCATCTGCAATTCTCAAAACAATGCAGGGTGTTTCACCGCTTTTGTCGAGAGAGATTGCATACAGAGTATGCGGTGATGACAAGGGCGTAGGGGAGCTTACAACCGATGAAAAAATGGCTCTTCTTTGCGAAATCAGCTCACTCAAAACAATGGTTTTAAGTGGCGAAACGAAACCCACAATGGTTCTTGACGAATCTGAAAAGCCTATGGAATTCTCCTTTATGCCTATTACACAGTATGGCAATGGCTATAAGACAATTGAAAAGGCAGATGTTTTTTCGCTTTTAGAGGGTTTTTATTCCGAGCGCGACAGAGTTTTAAGAACGCGCTCAAAAGGTGCAGAGCTTTTCAAGCTTCTTGACAATGCCATTGAAAGAACATCACGAAAGCTTAATAATCAGCAAGAGGATTTGCGCAAATGCGCTGATAGAGAAGCGTTGAGAATAAAGGCAGAATTAATAACTGCAGTTCAGTATAAATTGGAAAAAGGCGCAAGTGTATATGAGGTGGAAAACTATTACGATAACAACAATATTGTAAAAATTTCAGTTGACCCCGCACTTTCACCATCCCAGAATTCTCAAAAGCTTTATAAGGAGTACAGAAAAGCCTGTACGGCAGAAAATATGCTCATAAAGCTCATTGAAGAGGGCGAGCAGGATTTGGAATATCTTAAATCTGTTAAGGATTTGCTCGAACGCTCAACCCTTGAAAGAGAATTTGGAGAAATCAAAGACGAGCTCATTTCCCAGGGGTATATCAAGCCTAAAAAATCGGGTAAAAAGCAAATGAAAAAGCAAGCACTTCCACCCATTGAATTTAAAACAAGTCAGGGTCTTACAGTGCTTGTTGGCAGAAATAATATTCAGAATGATAAGCTTACCTTTAAGGTGGGCAAAAAAGGTGATATATGGCTTCACGCGCAGAAATGCCCCGGCTCCCATGTGCTTCTTTTAAGCGATGGGGGAGAAATACCCGATGATGCAATTGTTGAAGCTGCAGAAATTGCCGCATATTACAGCTCTGCTAAAGACGGAACAGTTGTAACAGTTGACTATACAGATGTAAAAAACATCAAGAAACCTAATGGCGCAAAGCCCGGATTTGTTGTTTATTATACCTATTGGTCTGTTAATGTTAAGCCTAAGGATTCCGAAGGTTAATTGTTACAAATTTTAACAAGATAGAAAAAATATTGACATCTGTCTAACGTATTGGTAAAATAAGCTTGACGGATGAAAAAAGTTCCGTCTTTGGTGGAGCTTTTTTGATTTTAAAGGAGGTAATAATATGAAAAAAGCATTCAGAAGTATATTATCTTCTATGCTTGCTGTAATTGTAGTTGTCGGTATCATGGTACCTATTGCTCCAATTGTTTCTGCAATGAAAGATTACAATTTTTATACTTATAGCGATATCTGGTTGGTTGACAGCAACACTCATAAAACGGCATCAACCATTTACCTTTACGGTAGAGCGGATTACTTCTGCTTAAAGTTGAAACAGACAGACGGTTATAAAGATATATTTTATTTCACGATGTATTCTGATTCAAAAAAGAGTAAAGAAATTTTAAGCTATTCTACAGAATACAGTGAAATAGGAACAAAATATATAACATTATCCGTGTCTTTTGATGATTTGAAGAGTGGAACATATTATGCCGAAACTTATGTGTATAAAAGATGTCTTCGTAGCCCGACAGGAGTTCAATTGCCAAATACTTATGTTCCTCGTGAAGTTGATGAGGATACAAGAAGAACATATAAAATTGTAATTAAGAAATCCGGTACTGACATTGACGATATGAACACCGTTATGTACGGGTATGACAATACTTCGAGTGGTCCTCGTATATACTGGTATTCTGTTCCCGGTGCAACAGGCTATTATCTTTATAGAAGAAATCCCAAAACGGGTGAATATGATAAGATAAAAACAGTGAAAGATAGTGGCAATAAATTCACAGGTTACACAGATGGTGCGTATAAGAACAAGAATGCCTCAATTTATTATAAGGTAAAGGCGTATAAAGGGTCTTCAAAAACACCTTTATCACTTCTTTCTTTAAATGTTAAGGCTTATAAAACACCCATGGTAGAGGTTGAAACCATCTCTGATAACAGAATTAAGGTGAACTGGTCTAAGGTGAAAAGCGGTGCTTCTTACACAGTTTACTCCCGTCATAGTGACAGTTCTGTGTGGAAAAAGGTTGGAACCACTGATAAACTGTACTATGTTACAAACGGAAAGAATTATGAGAATAACGAAACCTATCGTTTTACAGTAGTAGCTAAAGTCAAAGGTGTTAATTCAGGCTATTTTACCAACGGCAGGGCACTACGTTACCTTGAAGCTCCTAAGTTGGATGCCTGCACATATCCTGAAGGTGGCGGTATTACTGTGAATTGGCAGTCGGTATATGGTGCGGACAGTTATATAATTTACCGAAAGAAAAACACAGATGACAAGTGGGTTTCTGTTGGCGAGGTAAGTGGCAAATCCACCACCTCTTATACTGACTTAACCGCTAATAAGAAGGACTATTATTATTACACAGTAAGAAGTGTTCGCAAAGGTGTAAAAGGCTCTTTTAATGATAAAGGTGTTGGCGCCACAATTCTTTCTGCACCTGTTTTGCTTGGTATTACCGAAGAGGATGGCCAGAGTTTAAGACTATCTTGGAAAAAAATCCCCAATGATTGTCAGTATGTTGTTATGAAAAAAACTACTGATGGTTGGAAAAAAATTGCAACAACAAGCGATAATTACTACATATATGATTTGAATTCTAAGATTTCAAAAGTAACACTTTCTGTTAAAGCCACACGAGGCGGTCTTTCCGGTGGCTTTGATAAAACTGGCGTTTCTTATGCTGCTTATCCTAAGGTGATTTTGTCCGATTCAAGAGCTACCCAAGAGGGTTTCTATATTAAGTGGAAGATTCCTACCAATGCTGATGGTAGTATTGTTTATAAGAAAACTGAAGATGGGGAATATACTATTCTCAAAGAAACCCAAAAGAGCTCTTTAGTTGACTCATCTGTAAAAAAAGGAGTTAAATACACCTATAAAATAGCTTATAAATACAAAGATAAGGTTATTGAAGGTGCTGCAATAGAACAGCCCTTATGCATCAATACTGTTAAAGTGGAGCGCGAAAAAGCTGCATATAACACAGCTTTACATAGCGGTGGCAAATATAAAAGCTTCACAACAAAAATTAAAGATTATGATGCACAATCACAGTATCAGATTTATCATTTGACTGATAGCAGTTGGGTAAAGTTCAGTGCTGAACCCAATTCTAAGGGTGAGATTACAGTAAAATCCTCAACTTTTTCCAATGTTGAAAAATTCAAGATTGTTAAAATTACGCCGCAAGGGGATTACACACTTGTTGATGAACCTGATTTCACCGTTGAATTTGTTTCTGAATATATTCCTGAAACATCGGTAACTGCTTCCATAAAAAACGATTACCCCACAATTAAATGGAAATATGATTCTACCAAATCAGCAGATAATATTTATGTTTACAGAAAAGCGCCCGATTCTGATGATAAATACAGTCTTGTGGGTGTGGTTTCCGAAACTAAAACCTCTTTTGTAGATAAATCAGCCAAACCCAATTGTTTTTATCAATATCAGCTTCGTGTCGAAAAAGACGGCTTTATAACTTGTGGTGGACCTATTGTGTCGCTTAACTATATGGGTGCTCCTAAAATTAGTGTTAGCAACGGCAAAGGCTATGTTTATATAAACTTCTATTATTCGTCGAGAGTAGAAAAATACCTTATTTACAGGAAATTGCCTAAGGATAGTAGCTGGACGAGAATAGGTTCAACCAAAGCGGGGATTTTTAAAGATAAGGACATAAAAAATTATAAAAGCTATATGTATATGGTTAAAGCCATTGATGCTGATGGTAACAAGAGCCCAAGCACAGTTGTTAAGAGGTGGAAATATGTTCCGCCTGTGACAAAATTTTCAGCTAAATGCAAGTCAAAGCAAAACAAATTGACTTGGACGCCTGTTTCGGGTGCGGATGGTTACATTATCACATATTATGACTATGATGTAATTAAACAGACGGGCAGTACTTCATCAGGTGGAAGTATTAAAATCAAGGGTGGTACAAAAAACAGCTACACAGATACCAATATTTCTATAAACAAAGTCAGGAACTATGATATCCGTGCATATTATGAAGATTATAATGGTGCCAAAACCTCGTACAGGAGTGCGGGTTACATTTCCGGAACTAAGATAACATCATTAAAGAATACGGAGTATGGTGTAAAGGTTGTTGTGGAGGAAAAAGAACATGTAAGCGAATACCTGGTATACAGAAAAGCACCTGGCGAAACAAAATGGAAAGAAATTGGTACGATATCCTCACATACAAGAAGTTATATAGATAGAAATGTTAAGAAAGGTAATAAATATTACTACACTGTAAAGGCTGTTGTTTATGATGGTGGAACACCTATTTACTCTGATTATAACAAAAACGGTTGGTCTATAACTTATAATCCATAAAAATAACACCTCTTGGATTTTCCAAGAGGTGCTTGTTTTTTATACTTCTGTTAAATGTATCAAATACGAAACTCCGTCACCCTTAGGCTTGTGGGTAAGGTTAAGTCCTGCGTTCATAAGGAAAGCACCGCTGTATTTTTCGCCTGTATCTTCGATTTCGTAAATCTTTTCGGGGTCAAGACCGTGGAGCCTTAACAAGAAGAAATCATCGTAAGGAAGTTTAATGTGAACAACGGTTACAAGAGCTTCTTTTTTATCTTCGCTTACAAACTCCCAAGCGACTTTAAATTCATTTTCAAATGGGGTAATAAGTCTGTAAAGCTCACCGTAGTGAATAACATCATAATATTTGTGGTATTCTTTAACCTGCTCTTTGATTTCTGCTATTTCTTCTTCTGTAAGCTTATCAGGGTCAAGCTCGTAGCCGAATGAACCCCAGAGAGCAACATTCTTTTTAGTTTCGTAGTTTGCTCTTCTGCTTGCAGAAACGTGAGCGCCCATTGTTGATGCGGGGTAGCAAAGAGATGTACCGAACTGAATTGTAAGTCTTTCAATGGGGTCGGTGTTGTCACTTGTCCATATCTGCGGTGAGTAGTAAAGCATACCGGGGTCGAAGCGTCCGCCACCGCCGGAGCAGTTTTCCAAAAGTAAATCGGGGAAATCTTTTGTAAGGCGGTCCATAATCTCATAAGTACCGAGAACAAAACGGTGGAAAACCTCGCCCTGTCTTTCAGGTGGAAGCTCTGCGCAAGAAACCTCTGTAAGATTTCTGTTAAAGTCCCATTTAACATATGCAATATTGTTTTCAGAAAGGATTTTGTGCATCATTGAATAGATGTGGTCGCGAACTTCTTTTCTTGAATAGTCTATAACATATTGTGTACGGGCGATGGATTTATCTCTGCCCTCTGTGTGCAAGCACCAATCAGGGTGAGCTCTGTAAATTTCTGAATCGGGTGAAATCATTTCAGGCTCGAACCAGATACCGAATTTAAGACCTAAATCATTAACCTCTTTAATAAGCCCTGAAAGCCCGTGCTTGAGCTTGTATTCAGCAACAAACCAGTCACCGAGAGAGGATTTGTCGTCATCGCGCTTGCCGAACCAACCATCATCCATAACAAGCATTTCGATGCCCATATCTTTAGCGTGGCGGGCAAAGGAAACAAGCTTATCGTGGTCAAAGTTCATTCCTGTTCCTTCCCAGTTGTTAATGAGAAGGGGGCGTTTTGCTTTTTTCCATTTACCGCGAACAAGGTTGTTTGCGTAAAGTCTGTGGAACATACGGCTCATTTCGCCGATACCCTTATCGGTGTAAATCATAACCGCTTCGGGAGAATAGAATTCTTCACCGGGATTAAGGAGCCAGCTGAAGCCCTCGGGATTAATACCCATAACAAGACGGGAGGAAGCAAATCCATCAACCTCAACATCAATAGAGAAGTTACTGCTGTAAACAAGATTGAAGCCATAGCACTCGCCATATTCTTCATTTGCACCTTTTTTTACAAGGGCTGTGAAGGGGTTGTGGTTGTGGCTTGAAGAACCACGCTTGCTCTTAATGGACTGAATACCGCGATGTAAGGGGTATCTGTCCAACGCGCGCTCTTTTACCCATCTGCCGTAAAGACCAAGCATATCATAGTCATAACCGGGCAAATCAACACAAAGAGAATGAATTGTGTCGATATGGAAGGGCTTGTCTGAGGGGTTCTCAACCTTCACACTTCTTGTAATAGCACCCTTTTTCTCAAAAACTGTGTAAATAAGAGTAGCTTTAACGCCTGTAACCTTATCTTCTGTAAGGATTTCAAGTGTCTGTGCCTCGCCCTCTTCGTCAACATAAAGAGAGGGGAGCCCGGGAAGAGCTTTTTTGCCATCATAAATTTCGTGACTTACATATCTTAAATCAGTAACCTTGTTGCCCTCGCTGTTTTTAACTGCAAAAGCAGAAAGACGGAAATCACCTGCACCGAATGTTGAATATTCCATAGGTGTTACATCGGGTGAAAAGTTGAATACTCGGGCAGTCGGACTGTCAGGACAGAAGGATGCGAAACCGGGTCTTATACGAAGTGATTCAACATCTGTGTCAGGAATTGGTGCACCATAATAGTAATGCACAAGGTAATTACCTTCAGAAATTCCGAACATATATGTTGAACTATATGTATCAAGCTTGAAGGTGTTAGTTTCTTTACAAAAATTAATTGCCATATTATTTCACCTGAGTTTCTTCAATATTGTATGCGCTTATGCCTTGAATAGTAAAATTATCATTACCGATTTCGGTGTTGACAATTTGTATTTTAAGTGCAGTTGCAGTAGTTTCTTCAACTGCAATATTGTCATTAATGATAAGCTTGTCTGTGTAAATAAGCTTGAATTCACCATCCACCTCGGCAAATATATTATATTGCCTTACTGATGTTGATTTTTCATTAATGAAAACTGTGTTAAAGGTCTGTTCTTCAGGAAAACGGAACTCTATATAATCACCTTGCTTACCTTGAAAAGCACCCATAGAAGCTTCAACAGTGTCAACTGCTTCACCGTTGATTAACACAACTTCTGCAGTGCTTACAACATCAACTATTCTGTTACTGCCACAAGAAGTGAAAAGGCAAATTATAAGAATAATGCTCGTAATTGAAAATAAAACTTTTTTCATAAAAGTACCTTATTCCGAAAGCTCGGAAACCCTTCTTAATTGTTTTGGAATATCAATTTTCTGGGGGCATTTTTCAACACAAGCCTTGCAGTCAAGACAATTCTTTGCTCTCTGCTCTTCGCTTATTAATTCATAATGCTTTGAAAAATCTGATTTCTCTCTTGTTTTGTTGTATTCGTTATATGCTGTAAAGCAAGCGGGAATATTAATTCCTGCGGGGCAGGTTTCAACGCAGTATTTACAATCTGTGCAAGGTACTGCAAAGTTTTTTCTGAAAAGTATATTTGCTTTTTCAATGGCTTCTTTTTCAATATCGGAAAGAGGCTTGCATTCGTCAAAGGTTTTAAGGTTGTCCGCAACCTGCTCATAGGTGCTCATACCACTAAGGGTTACAAGAACATTGGGAAGCTGCGCAACATATCGCAAAGCATAGGAAGCCGCAGATGCATCGCCTAATTCATTGAAAACTGCTTTTGCCTCATCATTGAGAGTATGTAAAGAACCGCCACGAACAGGCTCCATAACAATGCAAGGAATGTTTCTTTCTTCAAGTGCTTCATAGTATGCTTTTGCATTCTGATTTTCCCAGTCGTAATAATTAATCTGAAGCTGAACAAAATCCCATTTGTATTTATCAATAAGCTTTAAGAAAAATTCAAGATTTCCGTGATATGAAAAGCCTAAATGTTTGATTTTTCCAAGTTCTTTTTGTTTTGTAAGATAATCATAGGAATTATCTTCTTCAAATACCCACATATTATCTTCGCTGACTGCGTGAAGAAGATAAAAATCGAAATAATCAACGCCACATTTTTCGAGCTGACCGTTGAAAATTTCTTCAGTGTTTTTTTCTTTATCCTTAATAACACCGCTTGGGAGCTTTGTTGCAAGGCAGAAGGATTCACGGGGGTATTTGCTTAAGGCTTCTTTGACAAATTGCTCTGAATCACCGCCATGATAAAAATAAGCGGTGTCATAGTAATTCACGCCTGATTTCATTGCAAGGTCAATGAGCCTGAATGCTTCATCTCTGTCGATAACCTCGCTGTTTTCTTCTTTTTTAGGCAATCTCATAAGACCAAAGCCTAATTTGGAAATAGGTCTGTTGATAGAACCAAAATTACTGTATTGCATAATTAATATTCACTCCTTTAAAAGGTAGTATGAAGTAATTATACAATACAGTAACACATTATTTCAAGCAAAATCAGAAGAATGTTTCTATGATTTTTTCAGAAAGATAGGGAGAGTATCGAAAATAATCCAAATGACCCTCTTTAATGAAATATTCTGGCTTTTTCTTGGGATAATCTGCATCAAATGAGTCAACTATAATAAGCTTTACTTTCATCTTTTCGGGGATGATGCTTTTTATATAAACACTTGTTTGTTGTCCTTCAAAAACAGAAGGTGTGTATTCTGCCAAGCCTGCAAGGTTAGGGGTCAATTCAACAAAAATGCCGTAGTTTTCAACACTTCTTACAATGCCACTTACTGTTTCGCCAATATGGAATTTTTCTGCGTTTTCTTCCCATGTTCCCAAAAGCTCTTTGTGGGTGAGTGTGGCTCTGCCTGCCTCATCAAAGGATTTGATTATAACCTTTATGTTGTCGCCCACATTAAAGCGTACATCGGGGTGTGGGATTCTTGAAACAGAGATGTTATCAATGGGTAAAAGGGCATTTATACCGCAACCGATATCGCAAAAAGCACCGAAGCTTTCTAAATGTGTAATTCTTGCAGTGATAATGTCTCCTGCGAACAGGGTGTTATTTATTTGGTTCTGGAATTCTTCCTGAAGCTTTCGTCTGCTAAGAATTGCAATTTTTTTATCACCCGATATTTTAATATCATCAATAATAAATCGTACAGGCTTATTAACTCTTGAGATTATGGCTATATCACGCGTTGTGCCTTCTTTTATTCCGATTGCACATTCTTCGCGTGGAATTATTCCGTGAATAAAGCCCAAATCAATATGTAAATTATGCTCTCTGTCGCAGTAAGCTGCCCGAGCCTCCAAAGGTGTTTTTTCAAGATAGGCCTTGTGAAAACCATCGTAGTTTGAGGTAGCAAAAATATTTTCCTTCGTGTTAATTAAAAATCCTTCGGGAAGGTAGTTGGTCATTTCGATATCACCTTTTTCATTTATTTATAAATTTCTTTAACCTACTCTTTAATTTTATGTAAAAGTGTGTTACAATATTTCAATATAATTCTTTTAAATAAAAAATGGGGGAGTTTAGTTGGATATTCGGGTTGGCGATATTCTTGAAATGAAAAAGCAACACCCTTGCGGTTCGAAAGAATTCAAGGTTTTACGCTCGGGTATGGATTTTCGTTTGCATTGTATCGGTTGTGGCAGAGAATTTTTGATTCCTCGTTCAAAGGCGGAAAAAAACATAAAAAAAGTAACAAGGGAGAATACCGATGATTGATAAACTCCAACAGGTAGAAGAGCGTTTTGAAAAGGTAAATGAATTGCTTTGCTTGCCGGAAACAGTTTCTGACCAGACAAAATATGCTTCGTTAATGAAAGAACTTAAAAATCTTACACCTTTGGTTGAAACATACAGAGAATATAAAAAAGCCGTAAGCGACGGTGAAGCAGCCAAAGAAATGCTTCTTGATAAGCCCGATAAGGATATGAAAGAGCTTCTTGAACTTGAAATTGAAGAGTGTAAGGAAAAGGTTGAAGAGCTTAGTGAACAGTTAAAAATACTTCTTTTACCCAAAGACCCTAATGACGATAAGAATGTTATTATTGAAATCCGCGCAGGTGCAGGTGGTGAGGAAGCCGCACTTTTCGGCAATTCTCTTTTCAGAATGTATTCAATGTATTCAGAAAACAGAGGGTGGAAGCCTGAGGTTCTTTCGATTAATGAAACGGGCTTGGGCGGTATAAAAGAGATAAGCTTTATGATTACCGGTGAGGGCGCATATTCCCGTTTTAAATTTGAAAGCGGTGTTCACCGCGTTCAGCGTGTGCCCGAAACTGAGTCGGGTGGCAGAATTCATACCTCAACTGTAACAGTTGCAGTTCTTCCCGAGGCAGAAGAGGTTGATATTGCTATTGACCCCACAGATTTGCAGATTGATACCTACCGTTCAAGCGGTGCAGGTGGTCAGCATGTTAATAAAACAGAGTCCGCAATTCGTATAACCCATTTACCTACGGGTACTGTTGTTGAATGTCAGGACGAAAGAAGTCAGCATAAAAACCGTGAAAGAGCTATGAAAATTCTTCGCTCCCGTCTTCTTGAAGCAGAGCGTGAAAAACAAAATGCCGAAATTGCGGATGAACGCCGTTCCCAGGTCGGAACAGGTGACAGAAGCGAAAGAATAAGAACATATAATTTCCCTCAGGGCAGAGTTTCAGACCACAGAATCGGTCTTACGCTTTACAGAATTGAAGCTATTATGAATGGTGACCTTGATGAAATTATTGATGCGCTTATTACTGCAGATACTGCAGATAAACTGAAAGTATCAGAGGAGTAAATTTTGAACACAGAGCTTGTTAAAATAACAATAGAGGATAGTGAAGAAAAATTTAATAAAGCAGTTGAACTCCTTCAGAATGAAGAGGTTGTTGGTATGCCTACTGAAACTGTTTACGGTCTTGCAGGAAATGCACTTTCACCACTTGCAGTAAGCAGAATTTTTGAAGCAAAGGGCAGACCTACCGACAACCCCTTAATTGTCCATATTTCCGAATTTTCAGAAATATATGGCTTAGTTAAGGATGTTCCTGAAACAGCAAAAAGACTTGCAGAGAAGTTCTGGCCGGGTCCTCTTACAATAATTCTTCCCAAGGCAGAAGTGGTGCCTTATTGCACAACAGGAAATCTCGAAACAGTTGCGGTGCGGTGCCCATACCATGAAATTGCAAGAAAGCTTATAAAGCTTTCAGGTCTTCCCTTGGCAGCACCGTCAGCCAATTTATCAGGAAAACCAAGTCCCACAAAGGCAGAGCATGTTTATGAAGATTTAAAAGGCAGAATTCCTTTTATTATTGACGGTGGCGACTGTGCAGAGGGCGTAGAGTCAACAGTTATTACTCTTGCAGGTGATAAGCCGAGGCTTTTAAGACCGGGTAATGTAACCCTTAATGAGCTTGTAGAGGTTTTAGGTGAGGTTGAGGTTGACGATGCAGTTCTGAACCCCTTGAAGAATAATGAAACTGTCTCTTCACCGGGTATGAAATATAAGCATTATTCACCCGATGCAAAAATAACTCTTGTAAAAGGCTCTTTTGATGCTTTTTGCAAATTGGTTAATGAGTTTGATAACGAAACTTATGCTATGGTTTTCGACGATGATAATGTTGAAAGTCTTAAAATACCATACATAAAATATGGGCTTGCAGATTATAAAAATCTCTCCCATAATCTTTTTGATTCTCTTCGTGAGCTTGATAAAATCGGCGCAAAGCAGTGCTTTGTAAGATACCCTGACGATGAGAATAAAGATAACCTTGCAGTTCTCAACCGGCTTTTAAGAGCCGCAGGCTTTAATGTAATTGAGGTGTAGTTTTGAAAAAACTTGTTGGTCTTACGGGTAAAACGGGGGCGGGGAAATCCACTGTTTCTGATTATCTTAAGGAAAAAGGTGCATATATTATTGATGGTGATATTATTGCAAGAGAAATTCTTGAAATAAACAAATCACTTTTGCCAAAGCTTTGCGAAGCCTTTGGTTGGGATATTCTTGATAATGATGGTGTTTCTCTTAACAGAAAAGCCCTTGCACGAAAAGCATTTTCTACACCTGAAAATACAGCCTTGCTCAATTCAATAATGCACCCCGCAATCAACGAAGAAATAAAAAAACGTGTTGAAAAAGCTTTTTTTGAATACAACACAGTAATTGTGGATGCTGCGGCAATAATAGAATCAGGCTTTGCAGATGAATGTGATGTGTTACTTGTTGTTCACGCTCCTGAAAGTGTGAGAAAAGAACGTATCATTAAAAGAGATAATCTTACTGAAGAAGATGCACTTGTAAGAATCAGAGGGCAGAAGGATGACGCCTTTTATCTGAAAAAAGCAACCTATATTATTTCTAACTATTGGCATAACGACTTCAGAAAGCAAGTTGATTCATTAACAAAGGAGCTTTTTAATTGAGCGAAAACCGAAATGTAAACAAATTAAAACTCATATCTCTGCTATTGATATTGTCGGTGGTTTTGATTATAATAGTAGTTAACGCAGTAAAGCTTGGTGTTCAGACTGTTTACCCAAGGCAATATGCAGAGCTTGTAGGAGAAAATGCGCAAAAATTTGGAATTGACCAATCATTGCTGTATGCGCTTATTAAAACCGAAAGCGGATTTGATAAAGATGCAGTTTCTTCTGTTGGTGCAAAGGGGCTTACTCAGATTACACCTGATACGTTCCAATGGTTGCAAACCAAAACAGGCGAGGTTTATGAAGAAGATGCACTTTTTGAACCTGAAATTTCTGTTTATTATGGTGCATATTTTTTGGATATGCTTTTAGAAGAATTCGGCAACATCGAAACTGCTCTTGCCGCTTACCATGCAGGCAGAGGAAAGGTCAATGAATGGCTTGCAGACCCGAGAATTTCACCCGATGGTGAAGCTCTTGAAAATATACCTTATGAGGATACAGCAGGGTATGTGAAAAGGGTTATGAGAATTAAAGAAAGATATCAAAAGATTTATGATATAGAATAATGAAAGGACGATATATATGGCAACAGTTGAAGAACTTAAAAAGGAATTATTTTATAAGCCTCAGCACGCGAGTGCAGTAGTTGAGGAAAATGAAATTGCAAAAGCAGATGCCTTCGCAGAGGATTATAAGAAATTTTTAGACAATGCAAAAACTGAAAGAGAAGCAGTTGCGGTTGTTTCAGAGGATGCAAAGAAAAACGGCTTTGAAGAATTTAACCCCGAAAAGCAGTATAAAGCAGGGGACAAGATTTATTATGTTAATCGTGATAAAGCAATAATTCTTGCTGTTATAGGTAAAAAGGGTCTTGAAGAGGGCGTAAAAATTGCTGCAGCTCACATTGACTCACCCCGACTTGACCTTAAACCTAACCCTCTTTATGAAAGTGATGAGCTTGCACTTTTCAAAACCCACTATTATGGTGGCATCAAAAAATATCAGTGGGTTGCAATTCCTCTTGCTCTTCATGGTGTTGTTGTTAAAGCAGACGGCTCAAAGGTAACAGTTAAAATCGGTGAAGATGAGGGCGAACCCAAATTCGTTATTTCCGATATTCTTCCCCACCTTGGAGCAGAGCAGGGAAAACGCACTCTTTCCGAAGGTATTCAGGGCGAAGAGCTTAATGTTATTGTTGGTAGCCGTCCCTTCAAGAGTGATGAGGGTAGTGAGCTTGTTAAGCTTAATATTCTTAAGCTCTTAAATGAAAAATACGGCATTGTTGAAAGCGATTTCTTAAGCGCAGAGCTTGAGGTTGTTCCCGCATTCAAGGCAGATGATATCGGCTTTGACAGAGGTCTTATCGGCTCCTATGGTCATGATGACAGAGTTTGTGCATACCCTGCAGAGCAGGCAATTTTCAGCATTGAAAACCCCGATTATACTGCAATTACTGTTCTCACAGATAAAGAGGAAACAGGCTCTGATGGTAACACAGGTCTTCAGTCCTCTTACCTTGTTTATTTCATAAATGACCTTGCTAAAGCAAATGGCATTGATGGCTATCAGGTGCTTTCAAAGAGCGAATGCCTTTCTGCTGATGTTAACTCTGCTTACGACCCCACATTTAATTCTGTTTTCGAAAAAAATAACACCTCTTATCTCAATAAGGGTGTTGTTATAACAAAATATACAGGTGCAAGAGGTAAGGGTGGAACAAGTGACGCTTCTGCCGAGTATATGGGCAAAATCAGAAGAATGCTTGATAAAGCAGGCGTTGTGTGGCAGATTGGTGAGCTTGGTAAGGTTGATGCAGGTGGCGGCGGAACAGTTGCAAAATACATTGCAAATCTTGATGTGGATGTTGTTGACCTTGGCGTTCCTGTTCTTTCAATGCATGCACCTTATGAGGTTATTTCAAAGCTCGATTTGTATATGGCATATCGTGCATTCACAGAATTTTTTAAACAATAAGGATTTTTAAAATGAGAAAGATACTTAAAATTTCTTCCATGGTTCTCTGTTTTGTGCTTTTATTGAGCTCGTTTTCAATAGTTGCGTTTGCCGAGGGAGAAACAAATGAAGAAACAAATGAAGAAGAAACCATACTTTTGGGTGATATGGATTTAAACGGCAAGGTGGAAACATCTGATGCCCGTTTGATTCTCCGTCTGGCTGCTAATATGGAAATAGCAACTGATGATATGCTTTTAATGGGTGATATGAACTCTGACGGGGCAATTACTGTTGAAGATGCAGTTCTTGCTCTTAAACAGGCGATCTCTATTGGTGGTGTTATAATTCCCGATAAAAACGGTGATAATTATCTCACAGATGACCCGAATAATGAATTTATAAAGCTTATTTCCGAAACGTACGATATCGACCCTGCATCTCTTGTTGCAATTTATTCTGTTCCTGATACAGGAACAAACTATGTTTTGCGGTTCAAGAAAAGCCTTATTGGTAATAAATATGAGAAGAGTGTTGATAATCTCGATTATGTTTACCATATAGGTGCCGCACCTGAAAGAAAAATCAGTTACACTAATGGTCAGCTTATTCTCGGCGACCACTATAATTGCGAGCCTGCAGAGGGTGTGCTGGTGTTCAACCTTGTTCAGTCAACTGTTATGGAGCAGTATCCCGATTATTTTGAGGGCATCGAAACAACTGAATAAAAAAAATTCGCTTCCTTGAAAACTTTCAAATAAGTTTTCAAGGAAGCGATATTTTTAACCTATAAACCAGTTGAAGAATTCTTCAAAGAATGTAATGATAAGTTTTGCAACATTTATAAAGCTTGGTATCTGCTTTGCCTGAGCAAAAGCGTTTTCTATTGCTGAATCCTTTAATGGAAGCACCTCGTGGAAGGTCTGGTTAACAGTATCGTTCTGCATAAACTGTGGGTATTCCTCCATATCAAAAACAGTAAGCTGTTCTTCGCTTTCGTGGAGAATACGATAGAATTCATCGTGTCCGTCATGGGTTGTGCTGTGGAGCATATCTTTAACGAACCATGTGTTTTCGGGAAGAATGCAGGTTGAAGCGTCAATCATTCTGTCAGGGGAAATGTAGCAGGTGTCTGTATGCTCTGCTTGCTTGTAATCTTCGGGAAGCTGTTCACCTATATATGCACAGGTTGCACCTAATGAAGCATATTTTGTGTCAACTGTACCGTCAGAGGTGTTTTTATATGCAGTTACCAATGGAGTTCTTTGCATATTGTAGCCTGCAACGATATAAACATTAGTGCCGTCAGCCTTTGCCTGATTGAGAAGCTCCTCAGCACTCTGCTGAACCTCATAGTGATAATAGTCAAGTCTTTCAACAAGTGTCTGATGCTCACCGTCGTTAATACCCATAAAATCCTTTGCAGTTTCGTAGTATTCATGGGGAACAAAGCTCCAGATACCGGGCATTGTACCGAAAATCGGAATAAGAGCTTCATCAAAAACTCTGTCTTTAAGATTAACAACGAGCTTATCAGCTACACCAACAAGACCTTCCAAAACACCGCCAGCATCAAGCATTTCAAGGAGTGCATAAAGGAATGCACCGAAGAAATCGCTGTCCATTGAGGGAAGAGCGCACTCTGCATATCTTAAGAGAGCATCTTTGTTGATTTCAACTAAGCCGTTATAAAGCTCACCTGCAACTGCAGTGCCTTGTAAGGGGCAGTTCTGGAAAATTATGGTTTCAATATCTTCAGAGCCGTAAAGTCTTAAATAAGCCATAAAGGTTACGCCACCCATGCTTGAAGCTCTGCAACGTACGGTATCGTGACCTGTTATTTCCTTAACCTCTTGAATATATTGGTGAAGAAGCTTTGCATTTTCAATTGGGTCAACTCGGAAATCATAACCAAAATAATAACTGTAATCAATGCCGTGGTCGGCAGTGTCGGGGTGGAATTCCTCGGTTGTAACTCTTTCTTGTGAGTTACCGTTCTCATCCATAGCAAGCATACCGAAAGCATTATTTACACAAGGAATAAGAACATCACCGAAAGCATCATAATCCTTAGTGTTGAGAAGTTCTGCTGCTGCACCGATAACGGGAACGAACTCGCCGAGCATTTCACCCACATCGGGTCTGAAAAGTTGTTTTTCATTTTCTGTGCCTTCGTCGAGGTAAACAGAGCCGCTACCTAAAGCTGCAACATAAATGATTGGTGTCTGACCGCAGGTGCAGCTGCCATCAGCCGCAAAGCAGGGGAGAACACCAACAGCAATTATAATAATCGCAAGAAGTGTAGCAAATATTTTTTTCATAGTTTTTCCTCCTATTATATTTCCATATAATGCCATATTAACACATTATTAATATATTTTAAAGTGTGCAAAACTTATAAATTTACTAACCACTTTTTAAGCAATTCAACATAAATGGTATTATTTACATATTACCTTAAGTGTGTTAAAATACAATGTAGGGTACAGTCTTGACTGTACCGCCGATTAATAGGTACACTTTATAAAATGGTGATTGTAAATGTCTTATTCAGGCTTTGCTTCTGTGTATGATGAATTAACGCAGAATGTAGATTATAAAAAAAGAGCAGAATATATTGCGAGCATTCTGGCAGATTTTGATATAAAGGACGGTCTTCTTCTTGACCTTGCCTGCGGTACAGGTTCGCTTTCAGTTGAGTTTTCAAAAATGGGCTTTGAGGTTATCGGAATTGATGCATCGCCCGATATGCTGATGGAAGCCCGCGAAAAAGCAATGGAAGAGGGAGAAAATATACTATTCCTTTGCCAGAAAATGCAGGAAACAGATCTTTACGGAACAGTAAGAGCAATAGTTTGCTCTCTTGACAGTATAAATCACCTTTCTTCTGCTGATGAAATGCGAAAAACCTTTCAGGTTCTCAAAAATTTTATTGATGACGGCGGTATAATGATTTTTGATGTTAATACTATTTATAAGCATCAGGAGATTTTAGGGAATAATACTTTTATCTATGATGAAAAAAATGTTTATTGCGTGTGGCAGAACAGCCTTTATCCCGATGGTGTAACTGTTGGTATTAATCTTGATTTTTTTGTTAAGAATGAAGATGGCAGTTACCATAGATTTACAGAGAATTTCAAGGAAATTGCCTTTGGTGATGAAGAAATAACAGACGCAGTTGAAGAGGCAGGCTTTAAGGTTGTAAAAAGGTATGCGGAGTTCAGCTGTGGTCAACCGAAGAAAGATACCCAAAGAGCCTATTATGTAATCAGGAGAGAATATAATGGATAATTTAATGTATTTAAAAAGCGGAACAGATATAAGAGGCACTGCTATTGAAAAGGATGGCAAAGCCATTGATTTAACGGATGCCCGTTTAATGAGCATTACCGCATCATTTGTTGAGTTTTTAAAAAATAAGCTCGGTAAGGAAAAGCTTTCTGTTACAGTAGGCTTTGATTCCCGTGTTTCTTCCGAGCATATTTCAAGAACTGTTACAAGAACCCTTGCCTCTTTAGGTGTGAAAGTATATGATTGCGGTCTTTCTTCCACACCTTCAATGTTTATGTCCGTTATTAATTTCGGTGTTGATGCTGCAGTTGAGATTACTGCAAGCCATTTGCCAATGGAAATGAACGGACTTAAGTTCTTTACAAAAGATGGAGGCTTTTCAGGTAACGATATTAAAGAAATTCTTGAATATGCACAGAATAACCCTTATGAAATAAAAGAAGCAAAGCTTAATATTGAAAAGCTTGACAATATGAAAAAATATTGCGCTGATTTGCAGAATATGATTAAAAAGGGTGTTAATGCCGAAAATTATGACAGACCCTTGCAGGATCTTCATATTGTTGTTGATGCAGGTAATGGTGTCGGCGCTTTCTATGCAGAAAATGTGCTTATGAGATTGGGCGCAGATATTAACGGAAGCCGTTATCTTGAGCCTGACGGAAGATTCCCGAATCACATTCCTAATCCCGAAAATAAAGAGGCTATGAAATCAATTTCCGAAGCTGTTGCAAAAAGTGGTGCAGATTTTGGTGTTATCTTTGACACAGACTGCGACAGAGCTGCTTGTGTTGACAGAAATGCACAGGAAATCAACAGAAATAAGCTTGTTGCTCTCGCTTCATATATCGCGCTTAAAGATAATAAGGGCGGTATAATTGTTACCGACTCCGTAACAAGCGATGGTCTTGCAGAGTTTATTGAAAAGGATTTAGGCGGTGTTCACCACAGATTTAAAAGAGGTTATAAGAATGTAATTGACGAGGCAATCCGCCTTGAAAATGAAGAAAAGAAAAATGCACCGCTTGCGATTGAAACCTCAGGTCACGCAGCATTTAAAGAAAACTATTATCTTGATGATGGTGCGTATCTTATAACAAAAATTATTATTGAGCTTGCAAAGCTTAATAAAGAGGGAAAGTCCATAGAAAGCCTTATTGAAAATCTCAAAACTCCTCTTGAAGAAAAAGAGGTCAGATTTACAATAAAATTAGATGATTTCAGAGATTACGGGCTTTCTGTTATAGCGGATTTCAAAACTCTTTGCGAAAACACCGATGGTATAGCAGTTTCTCCCATAAACCACGAGGGTGTCAGAGTTAACTTTAATGAAAGTCTCGGTGACGGTTGGCAGCTTTTAAGAATGAGCGTCCACGAACCACTTCTTGTTCTCAATTGCGAAAGCAATAAAGAAGGCGGAGTAGAAAAAATGCTCACATTCTTTAAATCCTTTATCGAAAAATACGAAAAGCTTGATACATCAAAATTAAACTGAATAAAAAAAGAAAAAACAGCATTAAAAAGCAAAGACTACAAACTTACCGTAGAGGTAGGTTTGTAGTTTTTTGTTGCACAAAACAATAAGTGTATTTTTGTTGATTTGTGCTATTTAAATAATATGTAAAATTATGGTATCATAAAGTGTAATTTTATATTTATAGAACAAAAGGGGTATTAGGATGAAAAGGTTTTTAAAAAGCAGCTTATCACTTTTTCTCGCTATAACAATCATTTTCAGCTCTGTATATGTAGGGCTTGCTGAAATTGATTATAACGGGCTTAATTTAAGTGGGTTTAATCAGTTTATAAAAAAGCTGATACCGGATTTCTCTGTTAAATCACAGGCTGCGAGTAGTGGCACTTGCGGCGAGAATCTTACGTGGAACCTTGATGATAATGGTACCTTAACCATAAGCGGTACGGGGGATATGACGAATTATTCATCATCTTCTAAAGCTCCTTGGTACAGTGTACGTGAAAATATAAAAAGTATTGTTATTGAGAATAGTGTAACAAGTATAGGTAATTATGCATTCCATTATTGTACAAATCTTACATCAATCACAATCCCCGACAGTGTAACAAGTATAGGTTCTCGGGCTTTCTATGGTTGCACAAGCCTTACATCTATATATGTTAACGAGAATAATGATTGTTATTCCAGTGTTGATGGAGTGTTATTTAACGAAGATAAGACGACTCTTATACTATATCCTAAGGGTAATACAAGGACCTCTTACACCATCCCTAATAGTGTAACAAGTATAGGTGAAGATGCTTTCTATAATTGCAAAAGCCTAACATCAGTCACAATCCCCGATAGTGTAACAAGTATAGGTGAATGGGCTTTCTATGGTTGCACAAGCCTTATCGCTATCACAATTGGTAATGGTGTAACAAGTATAGGTGAATGGGCTTTCTATGGTTGCACAAGCCTTACATCAATAACAATACCTGATAGTGTAACAAGCATAGGTGATTATGCTTTCTCTTCTTGCACAAGCCTTACATCAATTACAATACCTGATAGTGTGACAGGTATAAGTTATTCGGCTTTTTATGATACCGGCTATTATAATAATAGCAGTAATTGGGAAAATGATGTTTTATATATAGGAAATCATCTCATAAAAGCAAAAACATCATTTTCAGGTGCATATACAATAAAAGAAGGAACAAAAACAATTGCCCCTCGTGCTTTCTCTTCTTGCACAAGCCTTATATCAATTACAATTCCCGATAGTGTAACAAGTATAGGATTTTCTGCATTCGAAAATTGCACAAGCATTACATCAATTAAAATTCCTGATAGTGTAACAAGTATAGGTTCGTATGCTTTCGAAAATTGCACAAGCATTACATCAATTAAAATTCCTGATAGTGTAACAAGTATAGGTTTGGATGCTTTTTGGGGAACACACTTTTATAACAATGAAAGTAATTGGGAGAATGGCGTTCTTTATATAAATAATCATCTTGTAGCTGCATATAATAGAGAAAAGGATGGCTTTGTGATAACTACAGGTAATGTATCCGGTGATTATACGATTAAAAAAGGAACAAGAACAATTGCTGATGATGCTTTTCGTAATTGTACAAATCTTACATCGATAAAAATACCAGATAGTGTAACAAGTATAGGTAGAAATGCTTTCGAAAATTGCACAAGCCTTACCTCAATAAATGTGGATGAAAATAACCCAAACTACATGACTTTTGGAGATGTTTTATTTAGTAAAAATAAAAAAGAACTTATATATTTCCCAGCAGGCAAAAAGTTGGCTACATACACCGTTCCTGATAGTGTAACAAGTATATGGTCTAATGCTTTTAATTACTGCAAAAATCTTAAGTCAGTTACAATTCCAGGTAGCGTAAAAAATATAGGAGGAACTACTTTTCAAGATTGTTCAGTAGAAGCAATTGCAATTTCCAATGGTGTTACAAGTATAGATGCTCTTGCTTTTTCTTACTGCAGAAATCTTACATCAATAACAATACCCGATAGCGTAACAAGTATAGGTAAAGATATTTTCCATAGTATTCCAACAAAACATATATATTATCAAGGCTCAAAAGAACAGTGGGATATGATTGATATTCATACCAGCAATGATAATACTTTAGGAAAAGCAACTATCCACTATTCTTCTGATAAATATGGTTTAGCCGCAGATGACCTTGTTGGAGGGGGGGTAACCTTCAATATATATGATAAAAAGCCTTTTTTTGAAAGCTCGGTTACAGACTCTGCAAATGCTAAAATAAAAAATGCACAGTATAAGTTTAATGGAAAAACAATACAAATGCTGGATTTGAATACCTTTGTAATTAAATATTCAAAGCTTCCCGGTGAAGTTATTGTTACAAACGATGAATTTCAGGATTATATTATTCCATCGGCAGTTACTGAAAGCTGGAAAAAAACAGGGGAGTCAGAATTTCCTGTATATATGGAAAAAGACCGCAAGAACGGAAAAACATATATTTCATCTGTTTTTGCACGTAATGAGACTGCGGATGATGGTTTGAGTTATGTGGATGTAACCACCACAAGTGTAAATTTACTTAATAAAATAAATGTTGAGGTTATCGTAAGTGCTGTTGAGCAGAATTCACCTGTTAAGGAATATTGGCTCTCGCAGGGTGAGCATAACAAAATCAGCGATGCCGATGGTGTGTTTGACGGTGTTGACTTGTATTCAAAGTTCAGAAAGGGCGAAACAATTTATGCTTACGCTATTCTTAAAAACGGCGAAGTAACTGAGGCAGTTCCTCTTAAACTCTCTAAAAAAGAAACGAGCGAAGCAGCAGCTCAGTTTTTAAACGGATTAGAGAGTGATAATATAAGACTTTGCGGTCTTGGTGGTATGGGCTTTACCATATCTGATGAAATGCCTCTTATCGGGGGAACCAATATTTCTATGGGTACCTTTTCTATTCCCTTTGGTGTAGAGGTTATGAATGACCGTATCCGTATTTCTTTGGGTGTGGATCTTTTTAAAAACCCTTTAAACGGCAAAGATGATACTACCTATCTGTGGGAAAATTTCAAAAATGCCTGTAAAGGTGTTAACAGCACGGTTGAAGAAACAACTGATGATATGGTAGATTATGTGGATTACATGAAAAAATTCTATCCCATAGATGATGATGATTTAAAGCCCAAAAAGAAAAATCTTGATTTATCATACTTTGGATATATCGAGGCATACATCATAGATGGTGAGATTATTTTTAAAGATGTATGTGGTAGCGTTGCCCTTGAGTTTATGTTTAATTACAAGCAACAATTTCTTGTTGCCGGTATACCTGCATTCTATGCTTATGTAAAAGCCGGTGCTGAAGCAGGCGTAAAGGTTCAGGGTGCAAGACCTACTTCTGACAAAAATTTGCCTTTTGCCTGGGAATTTTCAGCCTCTTTAGAGCCCTCGGTAAAAATTGGTGGCGGCGTTGGTGTTAAGGATGCTTTTTCAGCAGGTATATGGGGAAAGGGCAGTATGCCCCTAAACTGGAATTTTACTAAAAATCATATTTTGCTTGATTTAAAGGGTGAAATGGGCCTTGAAGCCGAATTCTTTGTATTATCAGCAGATGAAACTCTTCTTGAAGGGTCATTTAACCTGATAGATAAATACTATGGTGGCTCATCGAAGGGCAGGTCGTATCAAACTAAATTAAATGATTCAAGTGGGACAGTAGATATTTTTGAAGAAGGGGAGGTTCACCTTGCAGACCGTTCATATCTGGAAAATACCTCAGAATGGATTGGAGGAAAATCTGCTTCTTCCTTCAGCCGTAGCTTGACTCGCAAAACAACACCCCAGGCAGTAACCGTAAGTGATTTACAGACCTCAGTTTACAAAAACTCACAGACTCAGCTTGTGAATTTCGGCGATACTATGATGATGGTGTGGATTGAGGACTGTGCAGACCGTGATGCATACAACAGAATGAGACTTATGTATTCTGTTTATGATGTTGTATCAGGGACTTGGAAAGCTCCTCAGCCTGTGGCAGATAACGGCTTTTGCGACGCTGCGCCTTCACTTGCTTCTGATGGTGAAAATGTTTATATTGCATGGCAGAACATTGATACAAAAATTTCAACAGATGATAATGAAACTGTTGATATAATTATGGAAAATGCAGAAATCCGCCTTGCAAAATTCAATTCTGCTAAAGGTACTTTTGAAAATGTAAAAACCGTAACGGATAACTCAACCTATGACTATGCTCCAAAGGTTACTGTGAACAATGGCGTAGCCGAGGTTTATTGGGTAAACAGCTCAACTCTTGATTATCAAAAGGGTACATTGAGCATTAATAAGAGTGATTTTAACGGCAAAACAACAAAGGTTATTGATGGACTTAACTATGTTCATGGTGTGGATTCAAACGGTACTGATGTTTCCTACACAATGGATAAGGACGGAGATACTTCAACAACAACTGACATTAAGGTTTACACCAACGGCACACAGGTAAGCGTGGATTATGAGAATGCTGAAACCTCGTGCATAGCATTAACTTACGCAGAGCTTGATGGTAAAAAGACCTTGTTCTATGCAGATGATTACAATTTATATTACATCAAAGATGGTGCAGAACAAGAGGTTTTCAAGGATGCACGTTTTGTAAACGGCAACCTTCAGGTAACAAGCAATGGTAATGAAACAACCGCAATGTGGCTTGAAGCAGGTGAGGTAGGTGCAGAGCTTTATAGTTGTAGCTATAAAGACGGAGAATGGAGCTCACCCGTACAGATTACAAGCTTCTCAAAGGTTCTTTCTAACGTTGCTATTACATATTTTGACAACAAATTATACGGTCTTTTCAACCGCACTCATCTTGAAGAGGTAACAAGCGAGGTTGACGGAAGTACATATTACAAAAACGGCACAACCGACCTTTGTCAGCTTACAACATCAGGCTTTAATGATGTGGCTCTCTCTATGTTCACTGTGGATGAAAGCACCTTCGTTGCAGGGCAGGATGCTACCATAAGCGTATTTGTAAAGAATAAGGGTACAGAAAAGCTTGAAACCCTTTCCTTTACAGTTACAGATGCTAAAGGTTATTCGCAGGTAATTGAAAAAACTGTTAATTTGAAATCAGGTGAGTCACAGGATGTTGAGCTTACTTATACTGTACCTGAAACAATTTCTGAAAATACGATAACCGTAACAACAAACATTGACAGTGATATTGATACAAGCAACAATTCAGCCAGCGCGGATATTGGCAAGCCCGACCTTCAGATGTATGATTTGACTGTTACACAGGTTGGTAGTAAATATATCGTGAGTGGCGTACTTGAAAACAAAAACCTTACATCAGCCGAGGATGTATATGTAAATGCATATCTTGGTGAAAAAACAGATGAAAACCTGTACTTACAATATCTTGGTACGGTTGAGGGCAAAGCAAAGGTTAACGTTCAATTCATGCTTGATGAAAGCCTTATGGATTTCACAACTAACGACTCTTATGATGTAACTGTTGAAGTGGAATGTGCTACAACAGAAACTGCCGATTATGACAACAGTTCAATTGTTTGTATAACTGAACCGGATATTCATACACACTCTGTCAACGAGTGGATAGTTGATGTAGAAGCCACCTGTACTTCCGTAGGTTCAAAACATGGTGTTTGTGATTTCTGTAAAGAAGAAATAAAAGAAGAAATTCCCGTAGTAGAACACACTTACGGTGGTTGGGTAATCGACAAAGCAGCGACTTGTACGGAAAATGGCTCAAGACACAAGGAATGTAGCGAATGCGGAGAAAAGCTTGGTACAGAAACAATAATTGCAACGGGACATATTTATGTTGATGGTGTGTGCAAATATTGTGGCCTTGAATTGAAAGCTGAAAGTTCACATCCATATGAGAGCAACAGTAATCAGACTTGGACAATTTCCCGAAAAAATGCAAAGAGTATTTCTATTACATTCTCTGCAGATACTGAAACTGAAAATGGTTGCGATTTCATTTACATTTATGATGGCAATGGTACTCTTATCGGAAAATACAGTGGCTTAGAATTAGCCGGTAAAACCATTAAGGTTAATGATGATTGTGTTAAGATTCAGTTGGTTAGCGACGACAGTGTTCAGCTTTATGGATTTTTAGTTACTGATATTGCTGTGGGTTATGATGATGCTTGTACACATAGCTCTACCAAATGGGTTACTGACCAGGAAGCAACTGTTTACAAAGCAGGTTCAAAGCACAAAGAATGTACCGAATGCGGTGAAACTCTTAAAACAGCAACAATCAAGCAGCTTAAATGCGCAAAGCCTGTTCTTAAGAAGGTGTATAATGCAAATTCTTATGTTAAGGTAACATGGGGCACGGTTAAAGGTGCAGACTTGTACAGAGTTTACCGTAAAACAGGTACAGGCGATTATGAATACATAGGCTCAACAAGTCACACATATTTAAACGATAAAGAAGCCGGTGCAGGAAAGACCTGCAGATATTATGTAAAAGCTAAAAATGAAGCAGGCTATTCTGATGCCAGTGCAAGCCTCGCTGTAAAACATATTGATGAGCCCACCCTTAAATCAATAGAGAATTCTGCTTATGGTGTTTTGATTAAATGGGGCAAGGTGACAGGTGCGGAAAAATATAATGTTTATCGTAAGATAAGCGGAGGAGAATATAAGTATATAGGTGCAACAAGTGACACCTATTACACCGATAAAACTGCAGAATCCGGAACTAAATATTATTATGCAATCCGCGGTAAGAGAGATACCAGCGTATCAAGTCAGTCTGCATCACTTTCAAAATATTACCTTGCAGTCCCGACCTTGAAAACAATTACTAATACCGAATATGGTGTAAAAATCACTTGGGGTAAAGTAAGCGGTGCAGAAAAATATAATGTTTATCGTAAGGTAAGCGGTGGAGAATATGAATATATCGGTGCAACAAGTAATGCCTATTACACCGATAAAACAGCAAAATCCGGAACTAAGTACTACTATGAAGTACGAGCAAAGAAGGGTGAAACTGTTTCTGCTCTTTCAAGTGCAAAGTCAATCTATCACCTTGCGGATACAACCTTGAACACACCTTCAAGCACAACAAGCGGTATCAAGCTTAGCTGGAGCAAGGTAACAGGTGCAGAGGGCTATATGGTTTATCGTAAAACAGGTTCAGGCTCTTACACTAAGATTAAAACAGAAAAGGGTGTATCAAACCTTTCATATACAGACACATCTGCAAAGAAAGGTAAGAAATACACTTACAAGGTAAAAGCATATAAGAGCAAAACCTACAGTGCTTATTCAAACACCAAAACAATAACAGATAAGTATTAAAATCAAAAAAACTACTCTTCGCAAGAAGGGTGGTTTTTTGTTGCACAAAATGAGGTGTTGTTTTTTGTGAATTAGTGCTATTTAATTTTTTTGTTAAATTATGGTATCATACTTTTACAATTTTATCGTTATAAGTTTTTAGGAGTGATTTGATGAAAAAAACATTAAGTATGATTTTAGTAGTGATAATGGTGTTTTCAACATTTTCTTGTTTAACACTTACCGCATCGGCAGCAAACGATGTTGTTGCGATTTCATTTGAGCCGACTCAACCACTTGAGGTAATCGAAAATGTTGACGGCTGGGAATACGAGTGTTGGCGTTCTGATTGCGAACAGTGTGATGGCGTTTTCTTCGATTATTTTTATTATCCGCTTTTTGGTAATGAGGGAGATGTTTTAACTGTTACCTATTCAGATGGTAAATCAGTTGACTATACATATAATGGAAACGGTTATTTTATAGGAACCGATGGAAATGAAATTGCGTTTGGTGATCTTATTACTTCAGATGAACAATATGATGAGCATTGGTCCGTGCCAGGTGAATATTCTTTTACGCTAACATATGCTGATTGTTCAACAACAGTTCCTGTAACAGTTATTGAAAATCCCGTAAAATCTATTTATTTTACACCTGCTGAAGCAATTGAATTAATGGAGCTTGTTGATGGTTATTGGACTGAAACAGAATCTGAAGAAGCTATCGATGAAGATTATTTTGAATACGAATATGAGTGTAAAGATGGTGATATACTCACAGTCAATTATACCGATAATACCAGTGTAAATTATGTTTTTGATGATGTTTATGATTTTGTTGGTTCAAACGGAGATGTTATTAGTCCTTTTGATGTTTTGTTTTATTCTAATCAGAGTTATGATAATCAATGGATTGCAGGGGGGCATATAAATTTGTAGTTTCTTATTCAGGAAGAGAAACATCCACTCCTGTAAAAATACTTGAAAATCCTGTTGATTCTATTTACTTTAAGACAACTCTGCCCTCGGTTATCAGTGCGACAGAGAGTGAAGCTGCTGACTCTTTTTTCTGGGGGAATAGTTCTGAAAAAATTGTTCCTGAAGATAGTGTAATAGTAGTAAAATACCGTACCGGTGAAGAGCTTGAATTTTCTAATATTTATTCGAGTGGTGGATGGTGCAGTGGTGCAGGCGACGGTTTCAGTGTAATTTTCAGTAACGGTGAAGAAGAAATTGAGGTAGAGTGTTGGACTGAATCATTGTATGGTGAACCTGTTCCTTTCGATTGTGAACATGAATTGTCATTCAGGTATATGGGCAGAGAGTTTATCCACACCGTAACAGTTGTTGAATGTCAAAACCCCGTTAAATCTATTTATTTCACTCCGGCGGAACCAATTGAATTTATGGAGTTTGTTGATGGCTATTGGGATAGTTGGGACGAAGAAGAGGATTCTGGAGAATGTTATTTGTATCCAATATCAATACATAACGGTGATGTTCTTACAGTAAATTATACTGATGGTTCAAGTGTTGATTATGCTTATGATAATGACGAGGAAGCCTTTATCGATTCCAATGGTAACAAAATCGATAGTTGTGATGTTGAAATTTATTCTAATCAAAGCTCAGAAAATCAATGGACTGCAGGAGGAACTTATAAATTTGTAGTTTCCTATTCTGAAAGAGAAACCTCTGTTCCTGTAAAAATACTCGAAAACCCTGTTGAAGAAATCTATTTTAAAACGGATATGCCTACTACTATAAGTGCAACTGAGGGAGAGATTTCCGACTATTATTTCTGGATGGATTGCTACGAAAAAGTTGTACCCGAAGATTGTGTTTTTGTTGTTAAATACAAAACCGGTGAAGAGGTTGAATTCAAAAATCTTTATTCGGATGGTTCCTGGTCTAGTGGCAACGGCGATGGCTTTAATGTTGTTTTTGGAAACGATGAAGAAGAAATTTCAGTTGATTTTAATGCACCAACTGTAGATTCAGAACCACTTGAATTTGGTAATGAATATGATGTCCGTTTTGAATATATGGGCAGAGAAATTAACTATACTATTACAATTGAAGAATTAAAAGAATGCTTGCATCCTTCAAAAAAATGGATTACCGACCAAGAAGCAACGGTTTACAAAGCAGGTTCAAAACATCAAGAGTGTACCGAATGTGGTGAAACTCTTAAAACATCAACAATCAAGCAACTTACATGCGCAAAGCCTGTTCTTAAGAAGGTATATAATGCAAATGACTATGTTAAAGTAACCTGGGGTACAGTTAAAGGTGCGGATTTGTATAGAGTTTACCGCAAAACAGGTACAGGCGATTATGAATATATCGGCTCAACAACAAATAAATATTTTAACGATAAAGAAGCCGGTGCAGGAAAGACCTGCAGATATATAGTAAAAGCTAAAAATGAAGCAGGCTATTCTGATGCCAGTGCAAGCCTCGCTGTAAAACATATTGATGAGCCCAAACTTAAATCAATAGAGAATTCTGTTTATGGTGTTCTTATTAAATGGAACAAGGTAACGGGTGCGGAAAAATATAATGTTTACCGAAAGGTAAGCGGTGGAGAGTATAAATATATCGGTGCAACAACCAATGCTTACTATACCGATAAAACCGCAAAATCAGGAACAAAATACTATTATGCAATCCGCGCAAAGAGAGATGACAGTATATCAAGTCAGTCTGCATCACTTTCCAAGTATTACCTTGCAGATACAACCTTGAAAACTCCTACAAGCACCACAAGCGGTATCAAGCTTAGCTGGAGTAAGGTAGCCGGTGCAGAGGGGTATATAATCTACCGTAAAACAGGTTCAGGCTCTTACACTAAGATTAAAACAGAAAAGGGTGTATCAAACCTTTCATATACAGACGCATCAGCAAAGAAAGGTAAGAAATATACCTATAAGGTAAAAGCTTATAAGAGCAAAACCTACAGTGCTTATTCAAACACCAAAACAATAACAGATAAATATTAATTAACAAAATCGGACAGTTACAAATCTTTTGAGATTTGTAACTGTCCGATAAACTTTATTGTATTATATCCGATTATTTAAACAAATAAACTCTTGTTTCGTAGGGCTTTGTTTTGAAGCCGTTTCCGTTGAGGGTTGCATCGTTGTAGTTTGTAAGCACAAGCTCACCTTTAGAAAGGTCAATTCCGTCAGGTGCTTTGAAATCAACTGCATTTTCTGTGAATGAAGCAACAACAAGAAGCTTAACGCCATCAAGGTTTCTTTCATATACAAAAAGCTCTTTGCTGTTTTTGTAATACTGCTTGAAATCACCATAAATAGCAACCTCATTTTCCTTACGGAATTTAAGAAGCTTGCGGTAGTAGTTAAGAATAGAGCTTTCGTCTGCTTCTGAAGCAGCAACGTTAATTTCCTTATAGTTGGGGTTAAGGTTAAACCAGGGCTCTACGGTTGAGAAGCCTGCATATGGGCCATCGTTCCATTGAACAGGTGTACGGGAGTTTTCGCGAGAGCCTCTGTTTGCCCATTTAAGGAATGTTTCATCACTCATATGAAGCTTTTTGAACAGAATCTGGTTGTTGAAGGTAATCATATCCTTGAACTCGTCGATTGATTTGAGCTCGATGTTTGTCATACCGATTTCCTGACCCTGATAAATGAAAACTGTACCTCTCTGAAGGTAACACATTGTTGCAAGCATCTTTGCGCTTGCTTCTCTGTATTTAAGGCTGCCGTAACGGTCAACAATACGTGGGTGGTCGTGGTTTTCGAGGTAAAGGGTATGCCAGCCCTTGCCGTCCATAGCGTCATACCATTTCTGGTAGCATTTTTTCATCTTTTTAAGGCTGAAGGGAACCTTGATCCAGTCGGTCATAAAGCAGTCTGCTTCAAGGTGATCGAAGCTGAACATTGTTTTAAGAACCTGAGTTTCATCCTCTGTAACAAAGCGAAGAACCTTTTCGGGAGTGATAAGGGGACCTTCACCAACAGTATAGCAATCATATTTTGAAAGAACATCATCATGGAATTCCTTAAGATACTCATAAAGGTGAGGACCACAGTTGTAATGCTCCATACCTGCAGCAACAGGAATCGGAATAGCGTTGGGAAGACCTTCTCTTTTTGAGATGTATGTAATAACGTCCTCACGGAAGCCATCAACCCCCATATCGAGCCAGAACTTCATAATGTCCTTAACCTCTTGGCGCACCTTGGGGTTATCCATATTCAAGTCGGGTTGACCTTTTGTGAAAACGTGGAGATAGTATTCATCAACAGATTCAACGTATTCCCACGCACCGCCTTCAAAGGTTGAAAGCCAGTTGTTAGGTGGCTTCTTTCCGTTTTTGCCTTTACCTTTGCGCCATATGTAGTAGTCGTGGTAGGGGTTGTCAACGCTCTTACAAGCCTCCTTGAACCACATATGCTCAGTTGATGTGTGGTTAACAACAAGGTCCATAAATACTCTTATTCCGCGTTCATGACAGCCTGCAAGCACCTTTTTGAAGGTTTCCATATCGCCGTATTCGGGGTTGATATCTCTGTAATCTGCAATATCATAACCATAGTCAGCATTAGGGGACTTGAAAAGTGGTGAAAACCAGATAGCATCAACACCAATGCTTTTGATGTAATCAAGTTTTGAGTAGATACCCTCAAGGTCACCGATTCCGTCTGCGTTGCTATCGCAGAATGAACGGGGCCATATCTGATATACAACCATTTCTTTATACCAGGATTTTTTCATAATAAGACCTCACTTGTTTCATAATTAAGTTTATTTTAACAAAAGCAAATTGAAATTACAATAAAAGTTTATAATATCGTGATTTTGCAGTAAATGAAGCTTATCTATTTGTGTAATAATTCGGGTTTTTACGACAAAATAATAAAAAATTAACAGTTAAGTTAAAAAATGCTATGTACTTTTTGAAAAATATAATGTATAATGACAAAGAATGAAATCCTTGCGAGGTTATTATATGAATAAATATACCAAAATTATTATTGCTCTGGGTGTTGCATTATTGATTGTTTCATCTGTGCTTGTTGTAAGTCTTGTGCAGGGCGATGTTTTTAAGAAAGAAGAAACTACCAAGCCCGCTTATTCCTTGCAGGCAACAACAGCACCATCTACAACCGCTGTGACAGAATCCTGGGTGGACCTTGACCAGATGGCAAGTGAGCTTGCTACCGCAACTGATACAACCGACCCCAGTGATACAACAACAGAAACTACCACAGAAACTACCACTTCTGTTGATCCGGTTGTTCTGACAACTATAGTCTATGTTTACACTGAATACGTTACAACTGAACCCACAACAGAAAAACTCACAAATAGCTTTGATGATAACGAGATGCAGGAATATAAGTATGTTATCAACAAAGAGAGTAATTCCATAACAATTACAAAATATTTAGGTGATAACGCTACTGTATGGATTCCTGAAGAAATTGGTGGTTATACTGTTACTGCTATTGGTGATAAATGCTTCCAGAAGCAAAGCTTAACAAGCGTTTGCATTCCTGAAACAGTAAGAACTATCGGTAATAATGCATTTCAGGATTGTAAAAATCTTACATCTGTAAATTTCCTTGGCGCGCCATACACAATTACAGTAGGCAACAATGCTTTCCAGAATTGTCCCAAGCTTAAAACCATTAATCTTCCTGCCGCTAAAACAATCGGCAATTTCGCTTTTGAGGGTTGTACCTCTTTAGAGAAACTCGTTCTTGAATATGGTACAGAATCTATTGGTGAATACTGTTTCAATGGTTGCAGCTCCTTGACTCTCATTGAAATTCCCGATAGCGTTACCTATATCGGCAATGGAGTTTTTGGTGGCGAGAGAAAGGGCGAGCTTACTATAAGATGCGTAAAAGGCTCAAAAGCCGCTGATGTTGCCGGAAGATATAATTCCAAATCTATTAAAATTGAATATGTTAACTAAAAAATCAAGGTTGTCACTTTTTGTGGCAACCTTTTTTCACAATTGGACAAAGGTTGAATATACTATTAATGAAACGATGTTTCAATAATTCCTTTTAAAAAAGTGATTATTTTAATTACCGTTGGGCAAGAATATGGGTGTAACAATATTTTTGCCTTTTCGGAGAGTGATAGCTTGAATATTAAAAGAGGGGACATATATTATGCAGATCTTAGTCCCGTAGTAGGTTCAGAGCAAGGCGGTGTTCGTCCGGTACTTATAGTTCAGAATGATGTAGGAAATAAATATAGCCCTACGGTTATAGCTGCCGCAATAACAAGTCAGCAATTTAAAACAAAATTACCTACACACATCAGTGTGGGTGCGGCGGCTTGCGGTCTTTCTAAAGATTCTGTTGTTTTATTGGAGCAAATAAGAACCCTGGACAAACAACGCCTGAGAGAAAAAATGGGAAATCTTCCCGATACTGATATGTCAAGAATAAACGATGCTTTGTCTGTAAGCATAGGTCTTGATAAATGATTTAAAGTGATTGTCTTCAGGGGCAATCACTTTTTATGTTAATCTTTTGTTAAACCCCTCGACATAACTTGACAATAAGCCTTTTGTAGTGTAAAATTATTATGTAATTTTATGTATTATTTAGCGGAGGCTTATTATGTCTAAAAGATATTTTACATCCGAATCTGTAACAGAAGGTCATCCCGATAAGGTTTGTGACCAGGTTTCTGATGCTATTCTTGATGCAATGCTCGCTCAGGATAAATATTCCCGTGTTGCTTGCGAAACCACCTGCACAACAGGTATGGTTATGGTAATGGGCGAAATTACAACAAATGCTCAGGTTAATATTCCTGAAATTGTCCGTGAAGTTGTTTGCGGTATCGGTTTCGATAATAATGAATGTGGCTTTGATGGCAACACTTGTGCGGTATTCACTACTATTGACAAGCAGTCTGCAGATATTGCTATGGGTGTTGATGCATCATATGAGCTTAAAGATGGTCAGGAGGATACATATAACCTTCATGGTGCAGGAGATCAGGGTATGATGTTCGGCTTCGCTTGTAACGATACAGAGGAGCTTATGCCTCTTCCTATCTCACTCGCTCATAAGTTGGCTCTTCGTCTTACAGAGGTAAGAAAGAATGGTACTCTTTCATATCTTCGTCCTGATGGTAAAAGCCAGGTTACAATCGAATATGATGATAACGATAAACCCGTAAGAGTTGAAGCAGTTGTTGTTTCTTCTCAGCATGATCCAATTGATATTGAAATTCTTCGTAAAGATATTATTGAGAATGTTATTAAACCCGTTATTCCTGAAAAATATCTTGATGAAAACACAAAATTCTATGTGAATCCCACAGGTAACTTTGTTATTGGCGGTCCTGTTGGTGATAGCGGTCTTACAGGCAGAAAGATTATCGTTGATACCTATGGCGGTTATTCCCGTCACGGTGGCGGCGCATTCTCAGGCAAAGACCCCACTAAAGTTGACAGAAGTGCTGCTTATGCCGCAAGATATGTTGCAAAGAATATTGTTGCCGCAGGTCTTGCAGAAAAATGTGAGCTTCAGCTTGCTTATGCAATCGGTGTTGCTCGTCCTCTTTCAGTTCGCGTTGATACCTTTGGCACAGGTAAAATTGCAGATGCACAGCTTGAAGACCTTGTAAACAAATATTTCGACCTTCGTCCTGCTGCAATTATTGAAAAGCTTGAATTGAGAAAGCCTCAGTACAGAGCACTTGCCGCGTATGGTCATATGGGCAGAATTGACCTTGATGTTAAATGGGAGAAAACCGATATGGCAGAAACTCTCAAAAATGCGGCTGCAGCATTATAAAAAACCTTTCTATTGTGGTTGAAAATGGCAGAGAAAAGCATACATTCAGGACACAGGAAACGTGTTAAAGCAAATGTAATAAAGAACGGATTTTCACAGCTTGAGGAGCACAAACTCCTCGAGCTGATGCTCTTTTTTTCAATACCCAGAGAAGATACAAATGAATTAGCTCATAAGCTTATAAAGCATTTCGGCTCATTTGAAGAGATTTTTAAAGCCAATATAGAGCAATTGAAAAAGGTAGAAGGTGTTGGAGATAACACTGCAGTAATGCTTGCTTCTATGGGGGAAGCCTTTTACAGAATATCAAAAGCAAAGCCATCAAAGAAGCGAGTGTATAAAAGCACTGAAGATTTGAAAGAGCTTGCAGTTTCTCTTTTACACGGTGAAACCACAGAAAAGGTTATTCTTATGTGTTTCGATGAAACGAAAAAACTGAAACGATATACAATTATCTCTGATGGTGATAAAGTTTCTTCAGAAATTGATATGAAGGTTGTAATCAAAAACCTTGTTGATAGTGATTCTTCAATTGCAGTTCTTGCTCATAATCATCCAACCTCTTCTGCAGAACCATCTGCTTATGATATAGATTCTACCCGTATGGTATGCGTAACACTTCGCAAAATCGGTTATGCTCTTGCAGACCATATTATTGTAGGCGAACAAGGCGAGGCATATTCGATGCATCTTGATCCTCGTTTTTCAGCTTTATTTTATTAAAATAACTTGTTATTTTATTAAAAATAGTTTCACAATTCTTGGTGAAAGAATAAAACTTGTAAAATCGGCACACAATGCACTTGGCAGAGTGTGTCGTGTTTTTTTTATGTTAATTGAGCCGTAATAAAGGGTTATGGCATAAAATGTGGTTTCTGTTGAGCCCATAATAACCGAAGCGCATCTGCCTATGTAACTGTCAGGACCGAAGTCTTTCAAAATAACTTCATACATTCCTAAGGCACCACTTCCTGAAACAGGGGAAAGTATGGCTAAAGGCGTTATTTCTTTTGGTATTCCTAAAAGTGATGTGACAGGTGAAATCAGAGAGCAGATAACTTCAAGTCCACCTGATGCCCGAAGCATATTTACACAAAGTAAAAGTGCAATAAGAGAGGGGGTTATGTCTAAAATGGTGTTGAAGCCACTTTTGGCACCCTTGATAAATTCATCAAAAACATTTATTCCTTTAAATGCTCCGTGGAGAATGATTAAAACCACAAGAGCGGGTAAAATAAAATCTGTTATTTTATTCATTTAAACACCTTTTTAAAAATATTTGTGGCAAGTATGCCAACCGACAAAGCTATAATTGATGTTGTTAATGCAGGTGCAAGTATTTCCATTGGTGAAGCGCTGCCGTATTCTGAGCGCAAAAGAGCGATTGTTGTGGGAACTAAATGGATTGCGGCGGAGTTTATTACAACAAATCGCGCCATTTCATTTGTTGCTTTTTCAGGGCTTGGGTTTATATTCTGAAGTCTTTTCATTGCTTCAAGTCCCAATGGTGTTGCAGCGTTCCCCAGACCCAAAAAGTTTGCGGTTATGTTCATAGCGATTGCTTCTTTGGCTTTTTGGTCTTTAAGCTTTGGGAATAGTAAATTAAGTAAAGGTGAAAATAATTTGCAGATTAACGAGGTTAAACCGCTTTTTTGTGCAATTGCAGTTAAGCCGTTCCAAAGGCAAATTACCCCTGATAATTTTATTACCAAAGAAATTGCATCTGTTCCACCTGCCACAATTGTACCTGAAAGCTCAGTAATTTTTCCTGTTGCAATTGCACAGAATAAAGAGAATACTACCATAATAGGCAAAAGATAATTCATCATAGTCCTTTTTAACACCCTTTGCACTTTATTGAAAAATAAAAATCTTGACTAAGTCACAATATATTGTATAATATATAGGGTAAAATCCCCAAAAATTGTATTTTTTAGGAATTTCGAAAATTCGAAAGGTTAGGTTATAAATGGCTAAATCAACACAGTCACCAAAAGAATACGGTAACGAAAGTATAAAAAAATTAAAAGGTGCTGACAGAGTTCGTAAGCGCCCTGCGGTTATTTTTGGTTCGGATGGTCTTGATGGTTGCGAGCATTCCGTTTTTGAAATTATTTCTAACTCCATTGACGAAGCACGTGAGGGTTATGGTAAGAAAATTGTGGTTACCCGTTTTCTTGACCATTCAGTTGAGGTTCAGGACTTTGGTCGCGGTATTCCCGTTGACTATAATAATCGTGAAAAATGCTATAACTGGGAGCTTGTTTTCTGCGATTTGTATGCAGGCGGTAAATACGATACAAATGACGGTGGCAGTTATGAGTATTCTCTCGGTCTTAACGGTCTTGGTCTTTGTGCAACTCAGTATGCTTCAGAGTATATGGAAGCAGAGGTTCATTCAGGCGGTTTCTGTTACCAGCTTCAGTTTAAGGCTGGTAAAATTAATGGTGAAATGAAAAAGACGCCTTATGACAAAAAAGATACCGGTACACGTATAAAATGGCGTCCCGATTTAAAAGTGTTTACTGATATTGCAATTCCTCTTGAATATTTTCAGGAAATACTTAAAAGACAGTCTGTTGTAAACCCCGGTATAAAATTTATTTTTAAGAATCAGCTTACCGAAACTAAATTCGAAACCTTTGAATATATTTATGACAATGGTATTGTTGACTATGTAAACGAGTTTGTTGGTGACGATGGACTTACAACTGTTCAGTTCTGGCAGGCAGAGCGAAAGGGTAAGGATAGGGAAGATAAACCCGAATACAAAGTAAAAATGAATATTGCTCTTTGCTTTTCTAATAAAAAGCAAATGAAAGAGTATTATCATAACTCAAGCTTTCTTGAGCACGGTGGTGCTCCCGAGAAAGCTGCAAGAAGCGCTTTTGTTTCGCAGATTGATGCATATTTAAAGCAGAATAGTAAATATACAAAAAGTGACCCTAAAATCAGCTTTCAGGATATTGAAGACTGTTTGGTGCTTGTTATTTCTTCCTTCTCAACTCAGACATCTTATGAGAATCAGACAAAGAAGGCTATAACCAATAAATTCATTCAGGAAGCATTAACAGAGTTTATCAAGCATCAGCTTGAAATTTATTTTATTGAAAACAAGCTTGATGCAGATAAGCTTTGTGAGCAAGTGCTTATTAATATGCGTTCCCGTGTAAAAGCAGAAAGCACAAGGCTTAACCTTAAAAAGACTCTGACCTCATCTAATGATATGACAAGCAGAGTTGAAAAATTCGTTGACTGCCGTAGCAAAGATAAGAATGAGCGTGAAATTTTTATAGTTGAGGGTGATTCTGCTCTGGGTGCTTGTAAGCAGGCTCGTGACTCTGCCTTCCAGGCGGTTATTCCTGTAAGAGGTAAAATTCTCAACTGCTTGAAATTTGATTATAATCGTATTTTCAAAAGTGATATTATTATAGATCTTATTAAAGTTTTAGGTTGCGGTGTTGAGGTTTCAAGCAAATCCAACAAGGAGCTTTCTTTGTTTAATCTTGATAACCTTCGTTGGAATAAGATTATTATCTGTACTGACGCGGACGTGGACGGCTTCCATATCAGAACACTTATTCTTACAATGATTTACAGACTTATGCCCACTCTTTTAAAAGAGGGTAAGGTCTTTATTGCAGAGTCACCCCTTTATGAAATTACATCGAAAGGGCAGACTTGGTTTGCATATACAGAAAAAGAAAAACAAATTGCCCTTGAAGAAATCGGCGATGCCAAATATACAATTCAGCGTTCAAAGGGTCTTGGTGAAAACGATGCTGATATGATGTGGCTTACTACTATGAATCCACAGACACGCCGTCTTATCAAGGTTGAACCAAATGATGTTGAAGAGTTGATTGCAGAGAAGTTTGAACTTCTTCTGGGCGATAATCTTCAGGACAGAAAAGAATTTATTGCAGAAAACGGTCATCTTTATCTTGACCTTGCAGATATTTCGTAAGGGGGGATAACAATGGCAAGAAAGAAAAAAGAAACTCAGGAAGTTGCTAAAACCGAAGAGGTTAAGGCTAATATTATCGGTGCAGGTGAGGTTGTTACTCAGCAGATTACCGACACTCTTGAAACAAACTTTATGCCTTATGCAATGAGTGTTATCATCTCCCGTGCGATTCCTGAGATTGATGGCTTTAAGCCATCTCACAGAAAGCTCCTTTATACTATGTATAAAATGGGGCTTATAAATGGCGGCAGAATTAAATCTGCTAACATTGTTGGTAGAACAATGCAGCTTAACCCCCATGGTGATGCAGCAATTTACGAAACAATGGTCCGTCTTTCCAAGGGTAATGAAACTCTTTTGCATCCTTATATAGACAGTAAGGGTAACTTTGGTAAAGCATATTCAAAAAATATGGTTTATGCTGCTGCTCGTTATACAGAAGCAAAGCTTGAGGGTATTTGCTCAGAGCTTTTCGGTGATATTGATAAAAATACTGTTGAGTTTGTTGATAACTACGACAGTACTATGAAAGAGCCCACTCTTTTACCCGTTTCATTCCCCAGTGTTCTTGTTAATATGAACAGTGGTATTGCGGTTGGTATGGCTAGTAATATCTGCTCTTTTAACCTGAGAGAGCTTTGTGCAACAACAATCGGGCTTATTAAAAACCCTGATTTCGATATTTTTGAAACACTTAAAGCACCTGACTTTATCGGCGGTGGCTTGATTGTTTATGACAAAGCTGCTCTTGAAGAGGTTTATTCAACAGGTAGAGGTTCAATTAAAATCCGTGCAAGATATTCTTATGATAAATCCAATAACTGTATTGATATTACGGAAATTCCTGCAACAACCACTTGTGAAGCGATTATTGATAAAATAATTGAAAAGGTTAAAGCAGGCGCCCTTAAAGAAATCAGCGATATCAGAGATGAAACAGATAAGTCGGGTCTTAAGATTACTATTGATTTAAAACGCGGTACAGACCCCGATAAGCTTATGAAACGCCTTTATAAGTTTACATCTCTTGAAGATTCCTTTAGCGCAAATTTTAACATTCTTGTTGCAGGTGTGCCCAGAGTTATGGGTGTTGCGGAAATTCTTGAAGAGTGGATTGCTTTCCGTACAGAATGCGTTAAGAGAAGAGTTTATTTTGATTTAACCAAAGCTAAAGATAAGCTCCATCTTCTTTTAGGTCTTAAAAAGATTCTTCTTGATATTGATAAGGCAATTAAAATTGTCCGTGAAACCGAAGAAGAAAGTGAAGTTGTTCCAAACTTGATGATTGGCTTCGGTATTGATGAGATTCAGGCAGAATATGTAGCAGAAATCAAGCTCCGTCATTTGAACAGAGAATATATTCTCAAACGCCTTTCTGATATTGATGACCTTAAAGAAAGCATTGAAGATATGGAAGATATTCTCAACAGCAAATCAAGAGTTAAAAAGATTATTGTTGACGAGCTTACAAAAGTTTCTGACAAATACGGAAGAGACAGAAAAAGTGAAATTATATATGACACTGATAACGAGGAAGAATTTGTTGAAGAAATTCCCGATTATGAAGCAAATCTCTTCTTTACCCGTGATGGCTACTTTAAGAAAATTACGCCATTGTCACTTCGTATGGGTGGTGAGCAGAAGCTTAAGGAAGGGGACGAGATGGTCTGCGCCCTCAATTCCAAAAACTCCGCAGAGCTTTTGTTCTTTACAGATAAATGTCAGGTTTATAAAGCCAAGGCTTCTGATTTCGAGGATACTAAAGCAAGTGCTTTGGGTGACTTCATTCCGTCTAAGCTTGAGTTTGAAAAAGACGAAAAGCCCATTTATATGGCAGTAACAAGCGATTATAAGGGTTATATGCTCTTTGTGTTTGAAAATGGCAAGGTAGCAAAGGTTACAATGTCAGGTTATGCTACTAAAACCAATCGTAAAAAGCTTATAAAAGCGTATTCTGACAAAGCACCAATTGTTGCGGCTATGTATATTGAGGAAGATACAGAAATTGTGCTTTCTTCAACTGCAGGCAGACATCTTCTTGTTAATACAGGTGCAATTTCACCTAAAGCGGCAAAGGATACTGCAGGCGTTAATGTTATGACACTTAAAAAGTATCATAAAGTGCAATCTGTAAGACTTTATAAAGAAGGCGAGTTTGCAAAGCCTTACCGCTATCGTACGAAAACTCTTCCTGCTGCAGGTGCAACTTTGAGTGCAGATGACACAGCAGAGCAGTTGTCGTTAATGTAAAAAAATAAAAACTCCCCGTTTTTCGAACGGGGAGAGCGAATAAATATAATCGTTTTGAGTAAATCGTAAAGACGATGTGTAACACAAATACCCTGAAAACGATACAAACGCATACAAAATGTTTATTCGCTGACTATATATTGCCCGATTTTTTATGCAAAATACATATTATTAAAATTTTTTAAAAAAATTCAAAAAAACACTTGCATTTTTTGTTTTGTTGTGTTAATATAATCGGGCGTTGTGAACGAGACACAGTTCAGAATGAAAGGAAAGTTACGTATGGATCAGCTTTTATGGTATCATTACCTTGTAGGCGCCATTCTTATCGTTTCAGCACTCATTATCATAGTTACTGTTATGCTTCAGCAGAGTAAGCAGCAGGGTCTTTCCGGTGCAATCGCCGGTGGTGCTGATACATTCTTTGATAAGAACAAAGGCAGAACAATGGAGGCAAAGCTCTCCAAAATCACAAAAATTGTTGCATCTGTTTTCTTTGTAGTTGCTCTTGCTGCAGTTGTTGTGTTTGCTTTAATTAAATAATTAAAAACCCTGTTTACAGGGTTTATATATGAGTCATTAGCTCAGTAGGCAGAGCACCTGCCTTTTAAGCAGGGTGTCCGGAGTTCGAATCTCCGATGACTCACCAAAAAGAAAAGTCGCTTTTGAGCGGCTTTTTCTTTTTGTTCTCTTCTTTTTTCTCTTTTCACTTTTCTCTCTTCTCTAAAAAAATGCGACTTTCCCAGATAAGAGATAAGAGAGAACAGAGAAGAGATATAATGTTGCTCTAAAAGAAAAGTCGCTTTTGAGCGGCTTTTTCTTTTTGTTCTCATCTTTTTTCTCTTTTCACTTTTCACTCTTCTCTATATAATTTATGCGACTTTTCCAGATAAAAGATAAGAGAGAATAGAGAAAAACGTTGTTGTTTTGTAAATATTGTATATGGTTGTATTTTGTGTTATAATGTGCTTAGAGGTGTTGTAAATGGGAAGTCCGTTGCTTGATAAATCGTTAGAGTTTGCTACAAAAATTGTTTTGTTTTATGAAGCTTTTTCTAAAACTAAAAAAGATACTACAATAGCAAAACAATTGCTGCGTTCTGCTACCAGTGTGGGTGCAAATATTAATGAGGCTGTTTATGGCAATAGCAAAGCTGATTTTATATCTAAATTACATATTTCGCTTAAAGAAACAGGCGAAAGCATTTATTGGTTAACTTTATTAAAAAATACTAATTTGATTGAGTATGATTTCGATTGCTTGCTTTCGCTTGCGGAAGAAATTAAGCGCATGTTGATTTCTTCTATTAATACTGCAAAGAATAATAAGAAATAGTATGGGAACAGTACGTCTTTAGATGTGCTGTTTTTGCTTTTTGTTAATTTATTTGTAACAAACCCTTAACCAACCTCGTCTAATATACGAAGCTTCAAAAAATGTGAAAGGGGAGATGGTATGGAAGATATAGAGCTTGTATTTGAAAAATATTATAAGTATGTAAAACGCTATGCACTCTCTCTTTGCTATGATGAAGCTCTTGCAGAAGATATAACACAGGAAACATTTTATAAAGCATTCAAGAATATTGACAAATTCAAAAATGAATGCAGAATTGAAACATGGTTGTGCCGAATTGCTCATAACGAGTTTGTTTCAATAAAACGAAAGAAGAAAACGGAGAATATAGAGGATTATACAAGCCTTGCATCCTTTGACAATATCATTGAGAATGCCGATGACAAAGAATGTGCAAGAAAAATTCTTGAAATATCAACAGAGCTTTCCTCACCCTATAAAGAGGTGTTTTATATGAAAGCTTTGGGTGAGCTGCCTTTTTCAGTAATCGCAGAGGTATTCGGCAAAACTGAAAGCTGGGCAAGAGTTACATATCACAGAGCAAGAGCAAAAATTTCAGAAAGGTTAGGTGACTTTAATGAATAAGTTTGATTGCGAAATTATAAAGGATTTATTGCCATTATATGCAGATAATGTATGTAGTGAAAAGTCTGCAAAAACAGTTGAAGACCATTTAAGCGATTGCTCGGAATGTTCCGAAGAGCTTCGTAAAATAAGAGAATGTCCTGTTGTACCTGAGGTTGACGAAGACTTGAAAAAGGCTGTCAGAAGTGCAGGTAACAGAATCAAAAAAAGAAACAGAAAAACTATTATTGAAACAGTTGCACTTGTACTTATTCTTGTAATTCTTTTTGGTGTTATTGGTATGTACCGTTTTATTCTGTATGGTGCTAAAGCCAATCACGAGGTTTATAATGACAGCACTTTCCCTTACAGTCAGGAATGCGAAAGTGTTGATATAGATTTGGTTAACAAAAAGGACTATGAAAATGATAGCGCAGCTCTTTGTGTCGGCGAAAAATATAAGGTCAAAAAATATGAAGAGGGCAATAGTCAGAAGTTAATTGTAAGCAAAGATAAGTATATTCACTTTATTGAATATGAACATTCTTTAAAGTCGGGTATGTCTGAGTATCTTGAGAATCTGGTGTTTTTCCCTGCAAGACCATTTGTTAAATGGGGAATAGAGTATATGGGTTATGATGCTGATTTTTCACCGGGTTACGATTTGTCTTTTTACGAAATGATTCTGGAGATGCCTGAACCGGATGTTCCTTTCTTTTGTTCAGTTGAAACCTATTCCAAAGCTCTTGCTTATTACAGTGTTAAAGATTCTATGGGTATAGGCTCAGGCTACCTTTTAGTTAAAAACAGTGAGTTTTATTGCATAGGAACAAAGCTGATATCCGAAAAAAGATGCATGTATGCATTTGATATACAATCAAAAGAAAACCTCGATAAAAATATGCGATTGATTTTTGTTGGCTATGATAATCAGGATGAAGTTCTCGAGGTTCTTTCAAGCCTTAAAATTAAATAAAATTTTCGGAGTGGTGGTGTAAAAACCATCACTCCGTTTTTTCTAAATGATTGAATATAAAAGCACTAATTAAACCTGTTGAAAGAATTGACCTTGCAGTGGATGATAATTCATCTGAAATCAACAGAAGCTCATATTGAAACGGTGTGAAATGAGCGTAACCTGAAAAAATGCTTATAAACAGTAACGGCAAAGCAAGTGCTAAAGTGCATTTTATGACAATTCGGGTTTTTTTACCCAAAGATTTGTAGAATTTTTTCAATTTAGTCAATATAATCACCTGAATTATACTATAACAAAACCTGAAACAATTCAATGGAAAATTCAGGTGGTTGCTATATAAAACACCATACAAAATGTTGAAAAACTATTGAATTGTAACACAAGACTTGGTATAATTACACTATTCTATTCTGTTTACGGAGGCTGACAGTATGAAATGTCCCTTTTGTGGTTTTGAAGAAAGTAAGGTAATTGACTCCCGTCCTACTGATGAGGGTGAGAAAATTCGTCGTAGAAGAGAATGTATGAGTTGTTGCAAGCGTTTTACTACTTATGAAATTATTGAAAGTGTGCCAATCGTTGTTGTTAAGAAGGATGGCAAATCCCGTGAAGTGTTTGACCGCGATAAGCTTTTCAACGGTATGATGCGCGCTTGTGAAAAACGCCCTGTTTCAGTTGGTGATATTGAAAGAGCCATTGATGAAATCGAAGCAGAAATCCAGAACTCTCTTGACAGAGAGGTTACCTCTGTAAGAATCGGCGAGCTTGTTATGGATAAGCTCAAAGATATTGATGAGGTTGCTTATGTTCGCTTTGCATCTGTTTATCGTCAGTTTAAAGATATAAACACATTCATGAGCGAGCTTAAAAAATTATTAATAGAGGAATAATCTTATAGGCTGTCTTCAGGCAGTCTATTTGTGCATATTTAAGAATTATGTCAAGTTTTATTTGTCCTGTTTGTAAATGTGAAATTTTCCTTTTTGAGAGAACTTATAAATGTTCCAATAATCACTGTTTCGACCTTTCAAAAGATGGATATGTGAATCTTCTGATGTCCCAGCAATCTTCTTTAAAACGCCATGGTGATGATAAACTTATGGTCAGGGCAAGGCGGGATTTTTTGGAAGAAGGCTTTTATGGTGAGCTCCGCCAAACTCTTTGCCAAACATTGAAAGAAAACCTGCCCGACAAATCAACAGTTATTGATGTTGGTTGCGGTGAGGGTTATTATACTTCTGAAATTGCAAAAAATAATAGTTTTGAGATTTTTGGAATAGATATTTCAAAAGATGCTTTAAAATATGCCTCTAAAAGCGTGAAAAACAGTAGCTTTGCGGTGGCGAGTGCGTTTTCATTGCCTTTTGCAGAAAGTTCTGCAGACTGTGTCTTGAGCGTGTTTGCTCCGTCTGCTTATGAAGAGTTTTACAGAGTTTTAAAAAAAGACGGAAAACTCATTAAAGCAATACCCTTGGAGGAGCATTTATGGGAGCTTAAATGCGCTCTTTATAAAGAGCCTTATAAAAATAAACCTGAAAAAAGAAATGATGAGCTTTTCAATTTGGTTTCACAAAAAGAAATTAAATATAAAATCAATCTGAGCAAGAAGGAAGATGTTGAAAATCTTTTTAAAATGACACCCTATTACTATAAAACGGGCAGGGAAGATGCAGAAAGGTTGCTTTCTTTAGAAAACCTTGAAACAACGGTTCATTTTGCTATTGAAATATATGAAAAGAGGATTTGATTATGATATACGAAAATAATTGGGAATCATTAAATTCAAGAAAAGTGCCTGAATGGTTCGGTAAAGCAAAATTCGGTATATTTATTCATTGGGGGCTTTACAGCATCCCTGCCTATGCTCCAATTAAAGACTATGCCGAGTGGTACGGATATTCTTGTAATATGGAAAAGCCTGAAACAGAAGCTCAGGCGAAATATAAAGCATTCCATAAAGAGCATTATAACTCAAAACCCTATTATGATTTCAAGGATGAATTTACGGGTCATCGTTTTGATGCAAATAAATGGGCTGATCTTTTCAAACGCGCAGGTGCTAAATACATAAACTTTGTTTCAAAGCATCACGATGGTTATTGCCTTTATGAAACAGAATATGCACCCGGCCTTAACTCTATGGAATGTGCACCAAAGCGTGACTTTCTTATGGAGCTTAAAAATGCTTTAGAGGGTACAGGTGTTCGTTTTGGTGTTTACCATTCCGTTTATGAATGGTGGCATCCTTACTACCTTGAAGATCCTGAGAAATATGCTTTAGAGCATCTTCATCCCATGCTTAAAGAGCTTGTTGAAAAGTATCAGCCTGCAACTCTCTTCACCGATGGTGAGTGGGAGCACGAAAGCTCTGTATGGCATTCAACAGAATTTTTACAGTGGCTTTATAATGAATCCTCTGTTAAAGATACAATTGTTCCCAATGACCGTTGGGGTAAGGAAACCCGTGGTAGAAAAGGCGGTAACTTTACAACTGAATACGGTATTATTGATGTTTATCTCGGAACAGAAAGACGAATTGAAGATGTTGAGCTTGACAGACCCTTTGAAGAGTGTCGTGGTATTGGTCGTTCCTTTGGTATTAATAAAGAGGAAGGTTGTGAAAACTATCTTTCGGTAAAAGAGCTTCTCACAACTCTTTGCGACCTTGTTTCAAAAGGCGGCAATTTCCTTCTTAATATCGGTCCTGATGCAGACGGAACAATTCCTCCTCTTATGGAAGAAAGACTTCTTGGTATGGGAAAATGGCTTGAGGTTAACGGCGAAGCTATTTATGAAAGTGAAGTTTATTCCAAAAAGAGTGCAGATGGCGTTTACTATACTCAAAGAGATGGAAATATTTATGCAATAACAGAAAAATTCCCCTCAAAAGAAACAGTTTTTGCAGAAATTGATTTCGATGCTGATTTTAATATTTCTCTTCTTGGTTCTAAGGGTGAAGTAATTGCAACAAATAAGGACGGAAAGCTTGCGTTGAGAACAGATATCTGCGCTCCGGATGATGTTGCTTGCGAGCATCTTTTCGTATATAAAATAACAAAATAATCAAAGAGGCTTTATGAATAAAATTGTAGGTCATTTTGTAACTATAACAAAGCATCGCCACCTTGTTATAAAGCACTGTAAAAAAGCAGGGGTTTTATGGCAGGGATTAAGGCACGATTTGTCAAAGTATTCTCCAACAGAGTTTCTGCCGGGAGTTAAATATTATACAGGTCAACGCAGTCCCAATGAAGGTGAGAGAGCCCGAAACGGCTTTTCTCTTGCATGGATTCATCACAAAGGTAGAAATCGTCACCATTTTGAATATTGGACTGATTATAGTCCTGCTTCTAAGCTTGTTGAGCCGGTTGAAATGCCTGTGAAATACGTTGCAGAAATGTTTTGCGACAGAGTTGCTGCAGGCAAAATTTATAATGGTGATAAATATACTGATGATTCACCACTTGAATACTTTATGAAAGCAAAGCACAGAAGAGTTATTCACCCGAAAACCTCTGATTTGCTTGAAAGCTTACTTATGATGCTAAAGGATTATGGCGAAGAATATACTTTTGAGTATCTTCGCAGAATTGTAAAGGAAGATAAAAAGAACAGAAAAAGCGTTAAAAAATAAAGAAATTGTAAACAATGTTTGTGTTCTTTATGATGTTCTTGTATTTAAAAAAATCTTGTGTTAAAATATAGAAAAATTTTTTCTCTCGGAGGATTTATGAATAAAACACCTATTATTACAATTATCGCCTTACTTGTTGTTATTTTAATCGCGTTTACAGGATGTGAATTTGAAATAAGCTTAAACGGTGAGGAAAATAATACCCAGACATCAATTGAATCTGTTGTTGTTACTGATGAAGAGGGTAGCACTCAAATTGAAACAGTTGTTCATTATATAACAACTGAGCCTGTTCCTGTTGTTACAATTGTTGAGGTAACAAACGAAAAAGGCAAGGTCGTTGAAACAGAAAAGGTTACACTCAGCCCTGAAGAAGTTCAGCAGGGTAAGGATTTCTTCAACGACGATGATGATAAAGAAACAAGCAAGGAAACAAACAAAGATAACAATAAAAAACCAAACAAAGATACAAACAAAGGTACAAATAAAGAAACCAACAGAGTAACCGATAAAGAAACAAACAAAGAAACCAATAAAGGAACAAACAAAGAAACTACTAAAGAAACAAGTAAAGAAACCAATAAAGAAACAAACAAGGAAACTAACAAAGAAACTACCAAAGTAACAAATAAAGTGACTGAAAAAGAGACAGAAGTTTCAAAAGAACCTGCTCCCGACAGAGTTACAACTGCCCCTGATAAAGAAAATGTAAAGGTTCAGGATGATTTAGCGATTCTTAAATCAAGCAGATATTTAATCGAAGGCAGAGTTGTTGGTGCAGATGGCGTTTCATATCCCTATAAAATGGCAAGGGATGGCAGCCGCTTCGCCTTTAAAAGTGTTTATGAAGGCCAAGAAATCTGTATAATTGTTGGTTCTAAATATGTTTATCTTGTTTCACCTGAAACAAAAACCTATGCAAAGGTTTCTAAAGATCTTGTTGCAGAGGAAAGCGCTGAGTCCGGAGAATTTGATGACCTTCTTTCAGGTGATGTTTTCAACCTTTATGCAAATAAAAAAGAGATTGATACTTACACAGAAAAAATGTATGGTGTAAAATATAAGGTTATTGAATACGATGACGGAACCCGTGACTTTTTCAATGGAAAAACACTTGTTATGACTGAAGCATCAGATGGCTCTGTTCTTTATTATGATGTGATTTCAGATAATGTGGGTGAAGGCTTATTTATTCCTCCTGCTGATTATACAGAGGAAGTAGTTACCACAACAAGTAGTGCTTCAACAACCACAAAAGCAAAAACTAACTCTTGATTATTAAACTATGAGTAAGAATAAAATTGCTCTCGTAACAGGGGGAGCAAGAGGAATTGGCAAGGCAATATGCCGTTCTCTTGCAAAAGATGGATTTAAAATTGCGATTAATTATAATAATTCAGAAAAAGAAGCAACAGCGTTGAAGAACGAGCTTTCTGATATAACAGAGGTTGAAATTTTCAAATGTGATGTTTCTGATTCTGTGGCAGTTAAGGGAATGTTTTCTGAGATTTCTCAAAGACTTGGTAATGTCAGTGTGCTTGTTAATAATGCAGGTGTCGCAGAACAGGTGTTATTTACTGATATTACCGATGAAATGTGGCACAAAATGATTAACACTAATCTTTCAAGTGCATTCTATTGTTCAAGAGAAGCTCTTAAAAGTATGATTAACGAGAAATATGGCGTAATCATAAACATTGCTTCAATGTGGGGCGAGGTTGGTGCTTCTATGGAGGTTCATTATTCTGCCGCAAAAGCAGGGCTTATTGGTATGACTAAAGCCCTTGCAAAAGAGGTGGGCCTTTCGGGTGTTCGTGTTAATGCAGTTTCTCCCGGAGTTGTTTTAACCGATATGATGAGTTCTTTTTCTGAAAACGATAAGGAAATGTTAAAGGAAGAAACACCTTTAAACGCTCTCGGAACTCCCGAAAATATTGCTGATGCTGTAAGCTTCCTTGTAAGTGATAAAGCGAAGTTCATCACAGGCCAGATTTTTTCCGTTAACGGCGGTTTTGTTATTTAATTTATAAAACCTGAAAAGAGGGGGTAATAATATGAAAATTACATTTATGGGTGCAGGTAGCACAGTTTTTGCAAGAAATGTTATTGGCGACTGTATGTGCTCCGAGGTTCTTCGTGACAGCGTTTTCGCTCTTTATGATATTGATGGCGAGCGCCTTAACGAAAGCAAAACAATTATCGAAGCAATGCAGAAAACAATGGGAGGCTATGGCAAGGTTGAATGTTATCTTGGGGTTGAAAACCGCAAGGATGCTCTTCGCGGTGCTAACTTTGTTGTTAATGCAATACAGGTTGGTCTTTATGACCCTTGCACAATAATTGACTTTGAAGTACCTAAGAAATACGGTCTTCGTCAGACTATTGCAGATACTCTCGGTATCGGTGGTATTATGAGAGCCCTTCGAACAATTCCTGTTATGGATGATTTTGCAAAGGATATGGAAGAGGTTTGCCCCGATGCACTTTTCCTTAACTATACAAACCCCATGGCAATGCTTTCAGGCTATATGCAGAGATATACAGGCGTTAATACTGTTGGTCTTTGCCATAGTGTTCAGACTTGCTCGCTTGACTTGTTCAATGACCTTGGTATGCAGGATAAGTTAGAGGGTAGAAGAGAGCTTATTGCGGGTATTAACCATATGGGCTGGCTTCTTGAAATCTCTGATAAAGACGGTAACGACCTTTATCCCGAAATTAAGAGTAGAGTTCAGGCAAAGCTTGATGATCCTGATTTCAAAAACAAGGTTCGCCTTGATTATATTAAAAACTTTGGTTATTACTGCACAGAATCAAGTGAGCATAATGCTGAATACAATATGTTCTATATTAAGAGTAAATACCCTGAGCTTATTGAAAAATATAATATTCCTCTTGATGAATACCCCAGACGTTGCGTTAACCAGATTGCAGGCTGGAAAAAGGAATATGCAGAGCTTCTTGAAAATGGCGTAAAAGAGCATAAGCGTTCAAACGAATATGCTTCTCATATTATGGAATCTGTTGTAACAAACACACCTTACAAAATCGGTGGTAATGTGCTTAACAACGGCTTTATCACAAACCTTCCTTCTGAAGCTTGTGTTGAGGTTCCTTGCCTTGTTGATGGTAAAGGCGTTCATGGTACATATGTTGGTGCTCTTCCTGTTCAGTGTGCAGCAATGAATATGACAAATATCAATGTTCAGCTTCTTACTATTGAAGCAGCAAAAACAAGAAAGCTTGAGCATATTTATCAGGCAGCAATGCTTGACCCGCATACAGGTAGTGAGCTTGATATTGATACAATCAAGAAAATGGTTGATGACCTTATTGATGCTCATGGCGATTTCTTGCCCAAATACCACTAAAAATTGGTAATTTTAAAAAATAGTTGACAATTTAAAGTGTTAGTGATAAACTTTCAACATAAATAAAACCTATGACGAAGAGTAGTAAATGAAAACAGAAGCTTAAAGAGAGTCGGGGGTGGTGGAATGCCGATAGTGGAATTTTTATTGAATGGACTTTTGAGGGCGAACTGAATCAAGTAGGGGAGACGGTAAGCAACCGTTACAGTGCTATGTGTATGTCAGTACACAGTTGAGTGCGTGTTTTTACACGAATTTGGGTGGTACCGCAGGATTATTAAACCTGTCCCATTGTTTATGGGGCAGGTTATTATATTGCTCCAAGAAAATAAAAAAGGAGAAATTATTATGATTTTTAACAACATCGATTTTGATACCTATTATAAGGATTATCCTACCAAAGAGGGCTATTTTGGTAGATATGGTGGAGTTTTTATTGACGATAAATTGAAAGCTCCTATGCAGGAAATTACCGAAGCTTATTATGATATTTGCCAGTCAAGAAAGTTTATTGCAGAGCTCAGAAGAATCAGAAAGGAGTTTCAGGGCAGACCCACTCCTATTACTCACCTTGAAAGACTTTCAAATAGCATCGGCAGAGTTCAGCTCTATGCAAAGAGAGAGGATTTGAACCATTCAGGCGCTCATAAGCTTAATCACTGTATGGGTGAGGCTCTTCTTGCAAAATATATGGGTAAGAAGAAAATTATTGCTGAAACAGGTGCAGGTCAGCATGGTGTTGCTCTTGCAACTGCGGCTGCATATTTCGGTCTTGAATGTGATATTTATATGGGCTCTGTTGATATTAAAAAGCAGGCTCCTAATGTTGCAAGAATGAAAATTCTTGGTGCAAATGTTATTGAGGTTACTCATGGTCTTCAGACTCTTAAGGAAGCAGTCGACGCGGCTTTTGATGCTTACAGTAAAGAATACAAGGATTGTATCTATTGTATCGGCTCGGTTCTCGGACCTCATCCGTTCCCTATGATGGTTAGAGATTTCCAGAGTGTAGTTGGTATTGAAGCAAGAGAACAGTTTATTGAAATGACAGGTCATTTGCCCGATTCAATTGTTGCTTGTGTTGGTGGTGGCTCAAATGCTGCAGGTCTTTTTGCAGGCTTCCTTAATGACCCTGTTGATATTTACGGTGTTGAGCCTCTCGGCAGAGGACCAAAGCTTGGTGACCACGCTGCAAGCCTTAAATACGGCACAGAGGGCATAATGCACGGCTTTAACAGCATTATGCTTAAGGATGAAAACGGCGAGCCTGCTCCCGTTTATTCAGTTGCAAGTGGTCTTGATTACCCATCATCAGGTCCTGAACACGCTTTCTTGCAGGAAATCGGCAGAGTTAAATATGATGTTGTTGACGATGAAGAAACAATTGATGCATTCTATAAGCTCTCTCGTCTTGAAGGTATCATTCCCGCTATCGAAAGCTCTCACGCAGTTGCATACGCTATGAAAATGGCTAAAGAGATGGACCACGGTTCAATTCTCATTAACCTTTCAGGTCGTGGCGACAAGGATATGGACTATGTTATCGAGAATTTTGGAATAAGATAAAGTGAAAAATACGACAGACATAAAAGGTCTGTCGTATTTTTTAGTCGCCAGTCGCCAGCAAATAGCAGATAGCAATGTAGGGAACGGTCTTGACCGTTCCGTTAAAGAAAGCTATAATTATATAAAATATGGTTTCGATTTCGGAGAATGTTTTATGAAAATAAAAAGATATATATCAGTTGTAATAACTTTACTTATTGTAATTTCTTTATCTGCTTGTAAAGGGAATGATGATGCTCCTGTTACTCAAGAAAGTACAACCCTTACTGATACTGTAATAAACGAAACTGTTGCAGAAAGTGTTATTAATACAGAAGCAGTTGTATCAGAGGTAGTCGCTTCGGCAACAACTTCTCAACAAGTTGTTGCTTCTACAACTGAGACTGTAACCGTTGAAGAGGTAATAGTCTCAACAGAAGTTCAAACAGAAGCTCAAACAGAGCCTGAAATAACAGAAAAAATTGATGACCCTGCTGATTGGTCAACCAAAAGAATTGTTGAAGAATATAAAAAAGCAGCAACAAAATCCAATTCAACAGCTAAATCAAATCAGCGTATAACCATTGAAAAAATTAGCGTTAACGACGGGGAATATGAAAATGTAATGTCTTTTATAAAGACTATTATTTCAAAATTCCTTGAAAGCAACTCAACGGAAAAAGATGGTATCACAGGTGGCTTCGAAAATCTTGTTGCCGCAGATGTAAGCTCTGCAAAGGCATATAAAAGCGGAAATGATACTGTTATAGAAATGACAATGGTTGAGCAGACATCAGGCCCCAAAGAAGATGCAAACAGCGGTAGCGTTGGCCACGCTATTACCGCAGTAGGTGACATCAGCGTTGTTGTTAAGGATTTATCTGACAGAGGTCTGCCACTTGAACTTTCCGAAGATGAAACCTATATCTACTACACAAATCCAACTGTAAAAGTTAGTGTTAACGAAAACGGTGAAATTATCAGTGGTACATGGCAATACACAGTTGAGATAAGTATGAATAACTTCAAAGCATTCGGTCAGAATGTAAACAAAGCATCAATTATAATGTTAAATACAATTACAGTGTGAAGTCAAAAAGACGATAGGCTCAAAAGCCTGTCGTCTTTTTAGTTGCCAGCAAATAGAAGATAGCAATGTAGGGAACGGTCTTGACCGTTCCGTTGTTGCTTAAACAAAGCTAAAAAATATAGAGTCATCACAAAAGTGATAACTCTATATTTGGTGCCGGTGACCGGACTTGAACCGGTACGATGTTGCCACCGAGGGATTTTAAGTCCCTTGCGTCTGCCTATTCCGCCACACCGGCACAGCTCTTAGATTATAATATTAACATTGTTTATTGTCAAGAGTTTTTTTGATACTTGTAAGAGTTTTTTTGATAATACAAAGATTTTTATTGGTATATTGATTGGTTTTAAAATTAATAAATCAGTTGCCATTTTTATAATATTGTAGTAAAATCATATCTGTAAAAACAGAAAGGAAATTAGATTATGGTTTTCACTATTGAACTTTTGTGGCTGTTTATTGCCGCGATGGTTATCAGCTCAATCGGCTTTAAAAATTATGTTTGGTTCATTTCACTTGGCTATGGTTTTTCTATTGCAGGTGAAGGTATTTTGATGTTGCTTCTTTTTGGCAAAGAACTGACTATCGGTACAATAATCTGTTGCATATTATTTATCATTTATGGTTGCCGTCTGGGTGGGTATCTTGCAATCCGCGAATTTGGTGGCAGTTCATATAAGAAGAATATGAAAGGCGAAATCAAGGATGGTAAATCTGTTCCTTTCGGAGTGAAAATTGCGATATGGGTAACTTGCGCTTTACTTTATGTAACCCAGGTTTCGGGAGTTTTCTATCGTTTGCATAACAATGCTGAAGATAACATTTTTGTTTACATAGGTGCAGTTGTTATGGTTCTTGGGCTTGTTCTTGAATCAGTAGCAGATATTCAGAAAAACAATGCTAAAAAGGTAAATCCTCGTCGTTTTGTTGATACAGGGCTTTATCGCCTTGTTCGTTGTCCCAATTATCTCGGCGAAATGATTTTCTGGACGGGTGTTCTTCTTTCGGGTATCGGTGCAGTTTCAGGTTGGCAGTGGATTATAGTTGCCATTGGCTACATCGGCATAATTTTTGTTATGTTCAGCGGTGCTCGTCGCCTTGAAATCCGTCAGAACAAAAACTATGGCAATGACCCCGAATATCAGAAATATGTAAAAAGTGTTCCGATTATGGTACCTTTCATTCCTTTGTATAGCGTTGAAAAATACAAGTGGTTAGTTGGATAAGGTGATTGTATGAAAACTAAAGCTTTAACTCCCGAAAAACAGATTAAACTTTCTCAGAAGCGAGAAAAAGAAATTGCCAAATGGGAGAAGGAGAAGAGCAGACCCAAAGGAAAGTTTTATCTCCCTTATCTGATTTTTATTATCAGCCTTATTTATCTTACGGATGAGGTTGCATCACAAATAGGACCTTTAATGAAAACAGAAATTGCAAACGGTCTTTTTTCAGGTGACAGCTCTGTTGGTATTCTTGAAATTCTTAATATGATAGCAATACCATTTCAGTGCCTTGCAATATTCTATAAGCCTCTTTCCGATAAATTCGGCAGAAAGAAGTTTTTGTTTATAAACACATTCGGTCTCGGTACAGCAATGCTCATTGTTTTCCTTTCCAATAACATTCCTCTTTATGTTATCGGCACTTGTATGATTCAGTTCTTTGTTCCTCACGATATGCAGGTGGTTTACATAATGGAATCTGTTCCAAGTAAGCACAGAGCAAGGATTTATTTCACCATAAAAAGCTTTGCAACCTTGGGAATAATGCTTGTGCCACTTCTTCGCAGGGTGCTTATGGATAATATGTACGAGTGGCGCAATGTTTTCCTTGTTCCTGCAATAATTGGTCTTGTATCTTCATTTGTTGCCCTTTTCTTTGCAAGGGAAACCGATGCATTTATCGAAGCTCGTCTGAATTTCCTGAAAATGACGGATGAAGAGAGGGCAAAGGAAAAAGAAGAAAAGAAAGTTGAAAATGCCCAAGGTGGTATTATCAATGCTCTAAAATTTGTTTGGTCACATAAGCAGTTAAAATGGCTTTACGTAGGTATGGCTCTTATGAATTTAGGTTATCTGATAACAATGTATTATCAGGTTGTTATTTCCTATGGCTATGCAGGTAAATACGGAGAAATTACAGAAGAAATACTCAATCAGGTAAGCCTTAATGAAGTTACATCCGCGTTGTTTTTCTTCCCTATAGGTAGTGCAATTGTTCAGCTTTTGGTTGGTTTCCTCGGTGACTCTTTCGGAAGAAAGAAAACCGCAATTGTAATGTCTGTTTTATGTGTTCTTTCTTTCCTCGGTTTTGCTCTGGGCTCATCCTGGGGATGGGAAACCTGGATAGTAGGTCTTTGCTCAGGCGCTTGTATTGGTAGCTTCTGGGGAGCAGGGGATATAACAAGCCTAATGATTAGTGAATCCTCGCCCACAAATCTTCGATCCTCAATTCTTTCAACCCAATTTATTGCAATGGGTGCGGGTATAGCATTCTCTTATGTTGTGGGTATTCCTTTGATTACGGTTTTGGGTAATGCTGTCATCGGAACGTTATGTATCTGCTTTGCAGTTCCCGGTTTTATAGCCGCTCTTGTAGTTTTAATGCTGAAAACAAAAGATACTACGGGAATTGATTTGAATACTGTTACAGGAAATGAATGGGAATAATAAAAAAGGTGGTAATAATATGAAAATAGCAAGTCAGACAGAATATATTTCTGCTCGTTTGAATGATTATGAGGCAGTTAGAATGGTATGTGAAGCAGGGTTTGATGCCATTGACTTTTCAATGTTCCATATGGCAAAGGACGACTGTCCTTTAAATACCGCTTCATATAAAGATATCGTTAAAGAGCTTAAAAATATTGCAGATAGCTACGGTAAACCTTTCTGCCAGGCGCACGCACCATTCCCCACAATGAGAGACGGTGATGAGGAATATAATAAAAATATGATGCCCAAGGTTAAGCGTTCAATTGAAATTGCAGGTATGCTTAGTGTGGAAAATATTGTTGTTCATCCGGTTTTCTTTGCAGAAAATAAATTTAAAAAAAATATGGCAATGTACAACGAGCTTCTTCCCGTTGCAAAGGAAGCAGGAGTGAAAATTGCCCTTGAGAATATGTTTGGCAAAAAAGACCCTGTAACAAGAAAGCAAACACCAAATGTTTGCAGTCTGCCTGAAGAATTTGCAGAATTTTATGATGCTCTTCCAAGAGAGTATTTTACCTGTTGCGTTGATATAGGTCATTGTGCACTTGTTGGCTCAACTCCCGAAGCAATGCTTCGCGGTCTTGGTGATAGGGTAGGTTGCCTTCATGTTCACGATAATGATACCTTTGATGATTGGCATTTTCCACCCTTTACACTTGATTTGAATTGGACGGAAATAGCAAAAGCTCTTGCAGATATTGATTATAAGGGATACATAACTCTTGAAAGTGATAATATTCTTGCAGACATCCCCACAGAGCTTTATCCCTCAATGCTCCGCTATATGCACGATGCCGCAAGACATGTTGCAAAAATGGTAGAGGATTATAAGAAATAAAAAATTAAACTCCCGATGTTTTTGGCATCGAGAGTTTTTTTGTTGTGTTGAGAGCTTTTTAATAGTTTTTGGAAAGAAAAAAACATATCCATAAAGCAATTACGAAAGCGCTTTCTGCAGGGATTGCAAGCTTTGTATAAGGGCATTTCCAACCCTTATCAACGCAAAGGAAGATTGTTCTTGTAACCAGAACAGTTGTTGCAAAAATAACGCCGCCTACAAGGGAATAGGTTGCAGTATGTAAGCTGAGGGCAAGGTATAAAAGGAAAGCACCTAAAGCAAATGAAATACCACCATAGTAAACTCGGATTTCTGTTTTACCTGCATTGTCAACAGGCTTAATTGAAAAGCTTTCTGCATTTTTCAATGGCTTTGAAATAAACACAACTGCCATACCCCAGAAATAACCGATAAGGCAAATAACTGCAAATGCTGCAGGTGGATTTGCCGTCCAGATTTCTTTTAAAAGTTCCATATAAATACCTCCTTTTTTCTTTATAAATATAACACAATACAATAATAAAATCAATAATTGTATATTATTCCGATTATTAGGAAAAGTAATTAAGAAAAAAGGAGCGATGTTTTTTATGAAAACAAATTCCAATGTAAGACCTTTCGGAATAAAAGATAAATTAGGCTATTTGTTCGGTGATTTCGGTAACGATTTCACATTTATATTATCATCCTCGTTTCTTATGAAATTCTATACGGATGTTATGGGTGTTTCACCTGCGGTTGTGGGAACGATTATGGCGATTGCACGATTTGTTGATGCCTTTACAGACGTTACAATGGGTCGCATTTGCGACAGAAGTAAAACAACTAAAAACGGCAAATTCCGTCCCTGGCTTTTAAGAATGTGCGGACCTGTTGCAATTTCATCATTCTTAATGTATCAGTCTTCTTTAGCAAATCTGCCATATACAGCAAAGGTTATTTATCTTTTTGTTACCTATATTTTATGGGGGTCTGTTTTCTATACTACGGTTAACATTCCTTATGGTTCAATGGCATCTGCCATATCAAATAACCCTGACGACAGGCAGTCTCTTTCAACCTTCAGGTCAATGGGTGCAATGCTTGCAGGTGCCTTTGTAACTGCAGTAATTCCTCTTATTGTTTATGATAAAGTCAATGGTAAGGAAATAATGAACGGTGGCAGATTTACAATTATTGCAGGTGTTTGTTCTGTTCTTGCCATTGTTTGTTATCTTCTTTGCTACAGTCTGGTAAGAGAGAGAGTAACCTTTAATTCCCAACCCTTGAAGCATACGGATAATAACGTTTTCAGAATGCTTGGTAATGCAGTAAAAAACAGAGCATTGATTTCGATTATTGCTGCATCTGTTGTTATGCTTTTAGCCCAACTTACGCTTCAACAAATGACAAACTATATTTACCCTAATTACTACGGAAATGCAAGTATGCAAAGCGTTTCAACCCTTGCAATGTCAGGCGGTATGATAGTTGCCGCATTTATTGCAAAGCCACTGGCTCGAAAATTCGGTAAAGCGGAATTAAGTGCTTTTTCCAATCTGTTGGCAGGTATTGGTAGCTTTCTTATTTATTTCATAAGACCACAGAATGTTTTGGTTTATATTGCAATTCAGACAATATGTTGGCTTGGTTTAGGTGTTTTTTCAATGGTTTCCTGGGCGCTTATTACCGATGTTATAGACTATTCTGAAATAAAGAACGGTATAAGAGAGGATGGCTCTGTTTATGCTCTTTATTCCTTTGCCCGTAAATTAGGACAGGCGGCGGCATCGGGTGTAACAGGTGGTCTTTTAACGGCTATCGGCTATTCGGAAGCAACTGCCTTTGATAAAAATGTTTTAGAAGGTATATTCGATATTTCAACCCTTGTTCCGGCAGCCGGGTTTATATTGCTTGCATTAGTTCTGTGGTTCTGGTATCCGCTCCATAAAAAACAGGTTAATGAAAATGTTGAATTGTTAGAGAAGAAGCACACAAAATGAAATAAACGTACTTGTTGTAAATAGCCTTGCAAGGTAAAAATAACTATTCAGGAGCGGTGTACCCTGTGAGGGAGACACCGTTTTCTCTTTTTCCACCCGATAATTGTGATGAAAATTTTGGTTTTTCTATCGCAGTACAATATATTATTTGCTGAATAGCCATAGCAATTATTTTTTAGTGCAGTAAATATATTGACATTTTTTAAATTTTGATGTACCATATGGTTATAGCTGTTATAACCAAAAAGGAATATAAGATATGAAAATTTGATATGTGGCTGATAAATAGAAAATGATTTCTATAAGAAAGGAAAAATAATATGAATAAATCTATAGAGTTTTTTAAGTCCATAAACGATGTGTGGAATAAACCTGTTCCTGATGAAGTAATATTACGAGCGAGGCAAAGCCTTCTTGATTATATAGCGGTCACTTGTGCGGGGGCTGAATTTCAAAAATTAAAGCTTGAGAAATACTTCGATTTTGCAGAACCTGAGAAGGGAGAATTCAAGGCCATCGGTACAGGTAGGGATGTTTCCTTGAAAGAAGCTGTTTTTTTAAACGGATTGAACGGGCATGCGCTGGATTTTGATGATGGAACCAATTCCGGAATTATTCATCTGGGAAGTCCTGTTTTTTCGCTGCTGATTCCTTTGGCACAAAAATATAAAATAGGTGTCAGAGATTTGCTCAAGGCTGCAATTATCGGTTACGAGGTATCCTACACTATGGCTGTTTCTATTCAGCCTGAGCACAAAGCAAGAGGTTACCATGCCACGGGAACCTGCGGAACTCTTGGAGCAACAATAGCCGCAAGCTATATGCTGGGGTTTTCGGAAGAAGAACGCTATCAGGCGTTTGCAATTGCTTGCGTTTCTGCTTCGGGAATGCTTAAGGTTTTGGATGATGGTAGTGAACTTAAGCCATATAATGTGGCAAAAACGGCGTTGCTTTCGCTTTCGGCTTTGCAGTTAGCAAAAAGCGGCTTTAAGGGTCACGCAGATCCTCTTGGCGGACGGGGCTTTTTAAAGATGATGTATGGTTCAGAAACTATTGAATTGAAGCCGATGTTGCTTAACGGCACTTATGCAATTATGAAAACTTATACAAAGCCATACGCTTCCTGTCGATATACCCATCCTGCAGTAGAGGCGGCAATCAGCTTAAGAGAACAACTTCCAATTGAGGAAGTAGAGGAAATTGATATCAAAACCTATGATTTGGCAGTTTCGGGTCATGATCATATCGAAATTCCCGGAAGCTACAGTGCAAAAATGAGCACACCTTATGCCACAGCTGTAGCCTTGATTTACGGTAAAGCCGGACTTCAGGAGTTTTCTGAGGAAATTGTGCATAATCCGCGGGTTTTGGCTTTAACGCAAAAGGTCAGAGTAACTTCTGATGCACAGTTGAGCGCAGCATTTCCGAATGTGCAGGCAGCAGTTGTAAGCATTAGTGCAGGTAACAATCAATATACCAAACGAGTTGATTTCCCCAAAGGAGAACCTGAAAACCCACTGACCGATAAGGAATTTAAAACACGGTATAACGGTTTGATGGAATATTCCGGTGTTCAGTCTCCCGTTAGCGAAAAAATATTTAATAGCGTTTACAAAGAAAATGCAACAATTGATGAACTGATAAAGAGTTTGTAAAGGAGATGTTGATTATGAGCGAAGTAAAACTGATTTTAGGTACAATGACTTTTGGTGAGTCAGTCTTCAATCCTGCGGTTGAAGAGTTTATAAACGTGTTTTTAAATGAAGGCTATGATGAACTGGACACAGCTTATGTTTACAATAACGGTGACTGTGAGCGTTTACTGGGTGAAGCGATGGTTAATATTCATAAGCCTTATAAGATTGCAACCAAAATTAACCCTCGCATCAGCGGTAAATTAGATGCTGATGCGGCATACACACAACTCAATGAAAGCTTACAACGAATGAATATTGAAAGCGTTGATACTGTGTATCTTCATTTTCCGGATCCTGCTACACCTGTGGTTTCTGTTTTATCGGCTATGGCTGATTTGCATGAACAAGGGAAGTTTAAAGAACTTGGACTTTCTAATTTCCCTGCCTGGATGGTTGCCGATGTCTGGCATATTTGTGACAAAAACGGTTGGGTGAAGCCCACAGTGTATGAAGGAATATATAATCCTTTGACAAGAAAAGCAGAAACAGAGCTTAATGCGGCGCTCAATCACTTTGGCTTACGCTTTTATGCCTATAATCCTCTTGCCGGTGGTATTTTGACAGGTCGTTATGAAAATTTCGAGGATAAACCCGGTGATGGTCGTTTTACCCATAGACCAAACTATCAGGGTCGTTATTGGAAAAAATCTTATTTTGATGCTGTTAAAGTAATTGAAGAAGCAACTAAAAAGTATGGGCTCACTATCATAGAAGCCACATATCGATGGATGGCATATCATTCCATGCTAAATGGTGAACGTGGTGATGGTATCTTAATCGGTGCAAGTAAGCTTGAGCATTTAAAACAGAATATGGCAAGCCTTGAAGCAGGACCTTTACCGGAGGACGTTGTTGCTTCCTTTGAGACTGCGTGGCAATTAACCAGGGAAAACAGCCCTGAATATTTCACTTTATATAAAGGTGCAGGTTCTGTAGGAGGAAAAAAATAAATGTTGGATCAGCAAAAAGTATTCGAAACCCTTTTTGATAATGGTATTGATTTTTTTACAGGTGTTCCCGATTCTTATCTGAATGGTTTTTGTAACTATGCATTGAAAAAACACTCCGAGTGTAATGTTATCGCAGCAAACGAAGGTAATGCGGTAGGAATTGCAGCGGGCTATTACTTTTCCACTCAGAAGGTGCCGTTAGTATATATGCAAAACAGTGGCTTAGGTAATATTGTCAATCCAATAGCCAGCCTTGTAGATAAGGATGTTTATGCAGTTCCTCTTCTTCTTCTCATTGGTTGGCGTGGGCAGGGGAATACAGAACCAAATCATCCTCAGCATAAGCTTCAGGGTGAGATTACAACGAAAATGTTAGACCTTCTTAATATTCCGTATTCCGTATTGAGCGATAATGAAGAAGAGTTTCAAAGTATCCTGAAAAATGCGGCAGAATATTGCAAAACAACACGACGACCATTTGCGTTGATTTCACCTAAAGGTGTAATGGCTTCCGCGGATAAAGATAATAATATAGATTCAAAATATCCAATGAGTCGTGAAGAGGCAATGGAAATTATTCTGGATAATATGCCCGGTGACACAATTTATACGGCAACAACAGGAAGAGCAACAAGAGAATTGTTCTTTTTACGTGAAAAACGCAATGAAGCAAAAGATAAGGATTTTCTTAATGTGGGTGCTATGGGGCATTCTTCGTCGGTTGCGCTTGGTATTGCTATGAATAACCCTAACAGATGTGTAGTTGCCTTGGACGGAGATTCGGCACTTATTATGCATATGGGTGCAATGACAATGGTAAGTAAAACCAAATGTCCGAATTTTATGCATATCGTTCTGAACAACGGTGCTCATGAGTCTGTGGGTGGACAACCCTCAGCAGGATATCAGGTTGATTTTACTTCTGTGGCTAAGGCGTGCGGCTATGAAACAGTAGATAAAGCGGTGGAAACAACAGAGGAGTTGATTAATGCTATAAAGACCTTGCAGAATTGTGGCAAAGCTTCTTTCATTGAATGTCGTATTCACAAAGGTCTCCATAGAAAATTACCACCGATTATTTTTGACCACAGAAAGTACATTGATGATTTTATTGTGAATCTGAATAATTAATAATGTTTGTTTCCGATTTACATGTAAGGGAACAGGAAGGATTATTTTATGAACAGTATGGATAAAACAAGAGAATTTTTAAAATCAGTGGGACTCCCCGGCGGAGATGCATATTCTCTGCCTACCTCTGAAAAACGCTTTAAGGATGGCGGTCAGTATCGATTTGAGGTTCCGGGTATTCAGGGACCTAAGGTTATGAAGGCGCTACTGGAAGCAATGGATGGCTACGGGCTGTATTTGCATCGCGTAACACAAACGCAGGGTATTATGCGTTTGTCCGACAAAGAAATCAGCGATATGGTTGAGCTTTCACATTTGTGGAAAACCGATCTTGTACTTGCAATCGGACCTAGAGCAACAACAGATACATCTGCATCGGTGCATACAGATGAAGGTGTTAGAATGGGGTACCGCTTGCGTGGTCAGGAACAGATTGTTCGTGCTATCGAAGATGTAAAACGTGCTGCTAATATCGGTTGTCGCGGATTTTTGGTTTATGATGAGGGTTGCTTGTGGATTCTCAATGAAATGCGCAAAGCCGGTGAGCTTCCCGAAGATTGCCACTTCAAAATTTCAGCACACGCAGGTCACGGAAATCCTTGTTCTGCAAAGCTTTTGGAAAATATCGGAGCAGATTCTATTAATCCTGTGCGTGATATACAGCTGCAGATGCTTTCTGCTATGCGTCAGGCGGTAGATTGTCCCATTGATATTCATACAGAAAATCCGAAATCTACCGGTGGCTTCATCCGTCATTACGAGGTTCCTGAGATGATTCGTGTTGCCGCACCTATTTATCTTAAAACCGGTGGTTCTGTTGCTGCCACACACTCCTGGGATTCCACGGAAGATGATGCAAGAAAGCGTGCAAAACAATGCAGCTTGGTGAAACGAATGATTGATATGTATTATCCGGAGGCAGTATGGAGCCCAAAAGGAAGCCTTGTTTGAGGTGAAAGGAGAGAAAAATGAGACATCATTTATATAATCCAACATTTCATTTTGAGGTTGAACCGGAGCATTTCAACAAATATACTGACCGCAACTTGTTGAGATACTGCCTTGGTGCTACTATGTATATGCCCGGATTTAAGGATTTTACATCTAAAATTTTAAATTGTACAATGCCCGGGTTAACATCTATGGTGCTTTGCTTTGAAGATGCCTGTCCTGAGGAAAGAGTTCCTGAGGCTATGGAAAATGTGCATAAATTACTTTCAACGGTAACTGCAGAGGTTGAAAAAGGTAATCTTGATTCCGATGCGGTTCCCCTGATTTTTGTGCGCGTTCGCAATCTGGCACAATTTAAGGAGTTTGGCGAAAAGCTTACAAAGGAAGAGGTTAAGTCTTTGTGTGGTGTTAATTTCCCCAAATTCAATGCTGAAAACGGGTATGAATATTTTGCTTATCTGCAGGACTTAAATGACCGTTTCGGTGAGATTTTATACGGAATGCCCATTATAGAAGATCCTGAGGTTGCTTATAAAGAAAGCAGATTGTCCGAGCTTATAGGAATAAGAAAAATTCTTGATAAGTATTATGAGCTTGTTTTACAGGTTCGTGTGGGTGGCACGGATTTCAGTTCGGTTTTCGGTGTAAGAAGAGGTGTTGAATATAGCTTATATGATATTATGACTGTAAGGGAATGCTTGTCAGATATCATTAATATTTGCGGTCGCAATAATGATTATGTTATTTCAGGACCGGTGTGGGAATACTTCCGTGCACCAAAGGAATTGATGTTTGAGAAGCTTCCTACCCACGGCTTTGAGGATTATCTTTTGCGACGAAAAACCCTTGTGAATAATGAAATTGACGGATTGCTAAGGGAAGTAATTCTGGATAAGGCTAATGGTTTTATTGGCCGTACGGTTATTCATCCTACACATATAAAATTTGTTAACGCTTTAATGGCAGTTACAAAGGAAGAGTATGACGATGCCTGTCAGATTCTCGGTACAAGCGCAGGTGTAGTAAAAGGTGCAGGTGGAAATAAAATGAACGAAATTAAACCGCATACCAATTGGGCACAAAAGGTTTATAACCGTGCTAAAGCATTCGGTGTTATTAAAAACGAAGCCTCATATATAGACCTTTTCGCCATAAATGAATAATAAACTTTGCAGATATATGCTGTGGATTATAGGTATTGTATTTGTAATATAACCGATAATGAATAAAGAACAGAGAGGTAATATTTGTGATTGAATTAAAAACGCCTATATCAGAAGAAGCTGTGTCTCAATTGAATGTAGGCGATACCGTTGAAATCAGTGGCTATATTCTGTGTGGTCGTGATGCGGTTTTGCCTGAAATTTTGAAAATGATTGAACAGGGGAACGTTAGTGAGTTGGGAATAGAACTGCGTGGTCAGGTTGTGTTTCATACAGCAGTTAGCCCTGCAGGTGTTGGTCCCACCAGCTCCAATAAGCTTGAAATTGAAAACAGTATCGAACCACTCAGCAAGGCAGGAGTAAAGCTCCATTTAGGAAAAGGTGAAATACATCCTGAAACTATTGAAGCGCTTGAAAAATATAATAGTGTGTATGCAGTAATTCCTCCGGTGACCGCATTGTTGCAATCCAAAACAAGCGAACCGCGTGTTATCGCTTTTCCGGAATTGGGAATGGAGGCACTTCATCTGATAAAGGTTGACAGATATCCGGCTATTATAGGAGCGGCGCATGGAAGGAGTATATATGAAAAATAGTATTACAGAGCTTGTCAGAGATACACTTGTGAATGCAGGTAGCGTATTTCGCGAGGATAAAAAATATGCTTATAAATGCGCCATTGAAAATGAAACCAATGAAAAAGCTAAGTGGGTGCTCCAAACAATATTGGATAATGCCGTTGTTGCAGAAAAAAATCACTCTCCTTTGTGTGATGACACCGGAATACCCCATTTAGTGCTTGAGGTAGGGCAGGATTGTGCGGTAACCGGCAGAATGCTTGATGAGATTAAAGAGGGTGTAAAGCAGGGGCTACGGGCTCTTCCCGGGCGCCCGATGGGGATAATGGGTGGAGATTCCCAAAGAATTGACCAGAGTGGAGGTCTCGATTCCGATAGTGCAGGGGTAGAGCCTGCACCTATTCTTTTGCGCAGGTGTGAAGAAAATGTTATCAGACTTCATATTCTGATGTTTGGAGGCGGACCTGCAATCAGAGGCAAGACCCATAGAATTTTCCATAAACATGATACAAAGGTAGTGCTTGATGAGATTGTAAAATGGGCAACAGAAGGTGTTGCTCAGCTTGGTTGCACTCCGTGCACTTTGGCTGTAGGTGTCGGACGAAGCCATTATGAAGCTACTTGTATGATGCTTCAGGCACAAGTAGATGGTAAATATGATGTTCAGTCCGAAATGGAAAAAGAGATTACAAGCCGTGTTAATAAAGCTAATATCGGGCCTCTTGGCTTGGGTGGAAAAACTTCGGTGCTTGCAACATTTATGAAGGTTGGACCTCAAAGAGCGAGCGGTGTAAGGATTGTGTGTGTGCGACCAACTTGTTGCTTTGAGCCGAGAATTGCAACAGTTGAGCTGCAGGACTGCGGATTTTGATTTCAAAAAAGCATTGCGAACAGAGATTTTTCTGTTCGCAATGCTTTTTATGGATATCAAGTTTATTTTGCGTATTTTTCGCGATATTTTTTCGGCGTTAAATCTGTGTATTTCTTAAAGGTTTTAGTGAAATAGTTTACATCAAGCATACCACATCGTTGGGCGATGTTTTGTATCTGAACATTTGTTGAAACTAATAGCTCTTTTGCTCTTTCAATTCTCATTTTATTTACATATTCTGTTAATGTGCTTCCGGTTTCCTTTTTAAAGAGGGTGGAAAGATAGCTGGAGTTAACATCAAAGATTTTTGAAAGGTTATTCAGGCTCAAATCCGAAGAAATGTCGGTTTCAATTTGTGTTATTACCTTTTGAATAAGAAGTGAATAGTTGCGTTGAGAATGTTTGTTAACAAGTCGGCAGTATTTTTTTACCATATATTTAAGCAGTTCTTCACATTCGCTGACATTCTGCATTGCTTCAATTCGTAAAGCAAAGTCAGAGGAAACTACATCAATATGATATGGGTGTACCTTGCCTTGCTCTGCCGCTTTTCTCAAAAGTGTGTTGAGAATTATCATATAATTCTTGGCATTTCTCAAAGAATCAGTCAGTCGGCTTTCAAGAACGGTTTCAGGCTTTATATTACTGAAAAACATTTCCGCCTTGTGAGTAAGTCCTTTTGATACTGCTTCAATAAGTTCATTTTCAATGGCATATCGCCTTTCTAAGAACTGAACAGCCAACCAAGGCTCAACTTCTTTTGCTTGTTGTGTGGCTTTAGGAGTGAAAGTTACATCGGTATCTCTTTGCCAGTTGATATTACTGACAGAAAAATTCTCTAAGGAATTATAAATTAATTCACCGAAGCAGTTAACAAGAGCAATAATACTATCGTCATTAGGGTAATAGGGTATAGCAGAATAAAATTTTTCAAGTTGAATGTTAATATAGGCAGGCAGAGAACTTTCAACAGTTTTTTTGTTTATAGTGTTTTTAGTTATGAGTTCTTTTGTGTATGGTCCAAGAACAAGTATTGATGAGGGCTTGCTTCCGAGGAGGGGAATGAAAATATAATTACACATAAACATATCAGAAACCACAGTAATACTATTACTGTCAAAATTAGCGTTTTGTGTAAAAAATCTGTTGTATTCTCCCTCTAAGTCAAAAAGTTTTCTTATGCCCATATCAATATTGTCGGGTAATTGTTTTTGGGTAATAACTGAACTGTTGATTCTCAGATTTTTCATAGATTTTTTGAAAAAATTCAATTCACGCTCATAAAACATAAATACACCTCTATACGTTATGGGTTTATTATCGTACAATTTTTATAAAATTTCAATAGTACACAAAAAATATTACTAAAAAATGCAAAAAAATTACTCACGAAAATAGCGAAATTATTATAAAATTGAATTGTTGAAAGGTTTTGTGTAAATTTGCCAAAATTTACTGACAAAATCGGAAAAATATAGAAAAAGGAGAGAATCTATATGGCTAAAAAAGAAGTTCAATTAGATTCAAAAGGTTTCCGCAAGTTCGGTATGCGCGATAAAGTTGCTTATGCCGCAGGTGACCTCGGTTGTAATATGAGTTTTGCTCTTAAAAGCTCTATTATGGCGATTTTCTGGACACAGTTTATGGCATTGGGCGAGGAAATGTATGCTTTCCTGCTCGTAATTGTTCAAATCTGGGACGCAATCAATGACCCGCTTCTCGGTTCTTTGTTTGATGCTGACAAGAAATTCCACAAGCATGGTAAATTCAAAACATACATTTTTGTTGGTGCAATGGGTCTTCTTTTCTCAGGCTTGTTCTTCTTCCTTCCCGTTCCCAACGCTCCTCGTCTTATGAGATGCGTATTGTTCGTTTTGGGTTATGTTCTCTGGGATGCTTTCTATACAATTGCAAACGTTCCCTATGGTTCGATGATGTCCGTTATCACAACAGATGGTGCTGAGCGTTCTGAGCTTTCAACCTGGCGTTCAATCGGTTCAATGATTGGTAATGTTGTTCCTATGGTTCTTCTTCCCATACTTTGCTACGATGCAAGCAACAACCTTAAGGGTGAGGTTGTTTTCATCGCTGCAACAATAATGGGTGTTGTCGGTCTTGCATGCTTTATATTTATGCTTAAAAAGACAACAATCCGTGTTGAAGAAAATTCAGTTACAATCAGCGAAGAAAAACAGAAATTCAATGTTTTCAGAGCTATGGGTAACTTTATGAAAAACCGCGCAGCAGTTGGCGCAACACTTGCAGCAATGGCAATGTTTATTGGTATGCAGGGTTCAACAACAGCAACAACAGTTCTTTTCCAGTCCTATTTCGGAAATGCTAAAGCATCAGGTATCATTATGCTTATCAGTTATCTTCCCATGTTCTTGTTTATGCCTTTCATTAAGAAAATCGTTAACAAGTTTGGTAAGAAAGAAGCTTGTGCAGCAGGTGCAGCAGTAAGCACATTTGGTGCAGCTCTTCTTTTCCTCCCTCTCGGTAACGGTTCCGCAGGTTTAATCGGTTACATTATTGCTCAGGTGTTCTTTGGTCTTGGTCTTGGCTTCTATACTTGCGTTTCATGGGCTCTTATGGCAGACGCTATTGACTATAACGAATGGAAAAACCATACAAAAGAAGAGGGTACAGTATATTCACTTCACTCCTTCTTCCGTAAGCTTGCTCAGGGTCTTGGACCATCTGCTGTTATTATTATTATGAAACAGCTTGGTTACAATGGTGCTCTCGGTGCAAATCAGCCCTTTGAGGTAGCTGAAAACATGAAGTGGCTTGTTGCAGGTCTTTATACCTTCAGTGCAGCAGTTATGTTCATTGCTATCGCTTTTGTTTATGACCTTAACAAGAAAAAGGTTGCTCAGATGACTTCTGAACTTGAAGAAAGAAGAGCTTCAGCTAAAGCAGAGATTGCAGAATAATAATTTTGCAAAAACGGCAGAAAATGAATAAATAAAAACATAACTGCCGACAATTAATCTGTCGGCAGTTTTTATAAAGAAATCCAATATTTTCTTAAAGGAGAAAATTATGAGACAAATTTTAAACATTAACAGAAAATGGGCTTTCTCAAAGCAGGCAACAACAGTACCCTCAGAAATGCCTTCAAATTGGTGCTTCGTTAATCTTCCTCATTCCTGGAATGCTATTGATGGTCAGGATGGCGATAACGACTATTTCCGTGGCACCTGCTATTATGTAAAGAGCTTTAAGAAGTTTGAGCTTCCCGAAGCTGAGAAATATTACCTTGAAATCAAGGGTGCAAACTCTTCTGCAGATGTTTATCTTAACGGCAAGGTTCTCGCTCACCATGATGGCGGTTATTCAACCTGGAGAGTTGATATAACAAACGGCATAAAGGAAGAAAATCTTCTTGTTATTGCAGTTGATAATGCTGCAAATGACAAGGTTTATCCTCAGATGGCAGACTTTACCTTCTATGGCGGTCTTTACAGAGATGTTAATATTATCTGCGTAAATGATTCTCATTTTGAGCTTATGCACCATGGTGGACCCGGTCTTAAAATCACACCCGAAATCAAAGGGATTAATGCACTTGTTGAAATTGAAACATGGGTTGTTAACCTTAAAGAAAATCAGAAGCTTCGTTATGTAATCAAAGCAGCTGACGGTAAGGTTGTTGCAGAAAAAGAAACAACTGATACTAAAGTTAATCTTGAAATCAATAATGTTCACCTTTGGCACGGTAAAAAAGACCCTTATCTTTATACCGCAGAAATTGAAATTGTTGATGGCGAAAATGTAATTGATAACATTTCTTCTCGTTTTGGTTGCCGTACCTTTAAAATTGACCCTGAAAATGGCTTTATTCTCAATGGTGAAGAATATCCTCTTCGCGGTGTATCTCGTCACCAGGACAGATGGGGCTTCGGTAATGCTCTTCTTCCCGAACATCACAAGGAAGATATGGATTTAATCTGCGAGGTTGGTGCAACAACAATCCGCCTTGCTCACTATCAGCATGATCAGTATTTCTATGACCTTTGCGACGAAAGAGGTCTCGTAATCTGGGCAGAAATTCCTTATATTTCAAACCATATGCCCGGTGGTAGGGAGAACACAATTTCTCAGATGAAGGAGCTTATTGTTCAGAACTATAACCACCCCTCAATTGTTGTTTGGGGTCTTTCAAACGAAATCACAATGAAGGGCGATTCCGACCCCGATTTGCTTGAAAATCACGAAATTCTTAATGACCTTGTTCATGAAATGGACAAAACAAGACTTACAACCATCGCCGCAGTTTCAATGTGCGATATTGACAGTCCTTATATTCAGATTCCCGATGTTGTTTCCTATAACCACTATTTCGGTTGGTACGGCGGAGATACAACAATGAACGGGCCTTGGTTCGATAATTTCCACGCTAAATACCCCAATATTCCAATTGGTTGCAGTGAATATGGTTGTGAAGCTCTTGACTGGCACACCTCTGACCCAAAGCAGGGTGACTACACAGAGGAATATCAGGCATATTATCACGAAGAGCTTATTAAACAGTTCTTCAGCAGAAAGTATATGTGGGCAACTCATGTATGGAATATGTTTGACTTTGGTGCAGACAGCCGTAACGAGGGTGGCGAAAACGGACAGAACCATAAGGGTCTCGTAACCTTTGACCGTAAGTATAAGAAAGACTCCTTCTATGCATATAAAGCATGGCTTTCCGATGAAAAATTCGTTCATATCTGCGGTAAGAGATATGTTGACAGAGTCGAAGATGTAACAAAGGTTACTGTATATTCAAATCTTCCTGAGGTTGAGCTTTTTGCAAACGGCAAGAGCCTGGGCAAGAAAACAAGTGATGTTCATTTCTTCTATTTCGATGTTCCCAATGTTGGCGAAACAGAGCTTAAAGCTGTTGCAGGCGAGTTTACAGATACATCTGTAATCCGCAAGGTTGATGTTTTCAATGAATCTTACAGACTTCGTGAAACAGGCGCAGTTCTTAACTGGTTCGATATTACCGAAATTGATGGCTATTTCTCACTTAACGATAAAATGAGCGATGTTATGGCTTCTGAAGAGGGCAGACAGCTCTTTATGGGTCTTATGGCAAACGCTATGAAAAACCATGGCGATAAGTCAATGATGGGTGATATGGGCGCAGAAATGCTTTCAGGACCTATGATGCAGATGATGGGCGGTTTCACAGTTATCCGTCTTGCAAACCTTATGGGCGCAGCAAATCTCCATTTTACAAAAGAAGAACTCCTCCAGCTCAACGCAGCACTTAACAGAATTAAGAAATAAAAAACAAGCTCCTCTTGCTTTCGCAAGGGGAGCTTTGCTTTTTTGTGGCAAGTTGAAAGTGGCAAGTGGCAAGTTTAGGGACCTGCGGTCAGCATTATATAATCGCCAGTTACCAGCAAATAGCAGATAGCAATGTAGGGAACGGTCTTGACCGTTCCGCCACATAATTCGTTGCAAGAGCTTGCGGTACGGTCAAGACCGTACCCTACGATTGTTCTAAATATATTTTTTAATTGCATCTTTCTCTGACGGATGGCTGAAATTTCAATTAACGTATTGCTTTATCTTGTTTCTTTGCTTTTGCTCGTTTCATCTTCTTTTTAAAATCAAGCACAGCCTGAACGATAAAAGTTAATGCAAAAGAATACATTACAATACCAAAAATAAAAAATCCAATAGAATTATTTTTTAATGCTTTCTGTGCATAGTCAAAATCAAGAAGAATTACATCTTCTGCAATCAACTCAACAACATAATCATTATTTGGATTTATTAATATTTTAAATTCAGTTCCAACTGGTGTCTTTTTAAGAGCTTCAAGTAATTCATCTGTAACGCAACAGCTACTTATATATTGTCGTTGCTCATCGTAAAAAAATAAAGATACTTCAGTATATCCACCTTTTAGTTTTCTATAACCTTCAGCTTCCTTGAAATCACCGCTTATCTGTGTTGCTTCTTCTCGTGTGATTGGTTGATTTGGATATAGCATAGATGAAAACACCGTACCCATAAAAATTGAAATCAAAGCCATAACCAAAGCAATCCATCTATTCATAGGTTCTGGTTTTCTTCTGTATTTATTTGCCATTTAATCACCTGTGAAGATTTATAAACTCAATAAGTCTTTGCCAATCCAAACGGCTGAAATAGTGCTGACCGTCTCTCATATGATAGCCGATATCTCCATCAAAGAATTTGTCGTCAACCTGTGGCGGTCTGTCTTCATATTTGAAGCCGTTGTTGAAAGCATCGCTTGAAGCAACGCAACAAAGCATTTCTGAAAGTGGGTCTGCCCATTTGTCAAGTGATGCACTACCTATAAGAACCTTTCTTGGTGCAATTGATGCTACTAGGTAATGCTGGTCAAAGGGCATATTCTCCTCGTTGTTGCAGTATTTCTTGTAATTTTCGCAGAACCAGAAGGGGAAGTTACGGCAGATATCTGCAACTCTTTCGCCACCCTCGGATGTGCCTCTTGCAATTGCTGCACCGCTACAGCCCGAATCGTTTGAATATGAGAATGTAAATCTTTCATCTGTTGCACCAGCTAAAAGAGCAGTTTTGCCAAGCCTTGAATGACCGCAGACTGTAACGCAGTCAAGGTCGAGCTTTTCGGGGATTGTATAGGCATAGTCCAAAACCCTCTGTGCGCCCCAAGCCCACATAGCAATTTTACCGCAGTCGGTGGTATTTCTTTTGCCATCGGGGTATAAAATACCTGCAAGCTTATTTGTGAAATCACCATCATCACTTGTGATATCATCATAATATAAAGATAAAACCGCAAAGCCGTTGTCTATAAGCTCCTCTGTTGGCATATATCTGTCAGGGTTATCAGGTCTGAAATTTACGTGAATGAAAAACGGATGCTTTTTATTATCAGTAGGAAGAGTTGCTAAAAAGGGGAAAGAGAATTCTTTTCCGCTTATAATGCAGTTGGCAGTAACTCTGTTGCAAACCGCTTTACCTGCGCAGAATTTAGGAATTACAGCTTCCTCAACCTCAAAGGTAATCTTCTCGGGTTTTGGTGGCATATAGCCGAATAAATCGGTATAAACCAAACTGAGCATTTCATCTCTCGTTTTAAGTTCAGGAACATTTCTTTCTTTAATCATTTCTTTGAGCATAAAATCAACTCCTTATTGAAAATATAATATCACTTGTAACAACCTTTTTCAATAAAAAAACCCATTTGACATAAGTATAAGTTTAAATTAAAATGTATCTATGGCGGTGATACAATGAAAAAGGTAGCAATTGTAACAGGCGGAAGTTCCGGAATAGGAAGATACACAGCAAAAGCCCTCTCTGAAATGGGCTGTATCGTTTATGATTTAAGCAGGAGATATATTTCTCAGGAAAGCATAAAACACCTTAAAACAGACGTTACAGACGAAAACAACGTTACATCTTCTGTTAATGAAATAGTTAAAAACGAGGGCAGAATTGATATTGTTATAAATTGCGCAGGATTTGGTATTTCGGGTGCGGTTGAGTTTACTGATGTTGAAGATGCCAAAAGGCAGTTTGATGTGAATTTCTTCGGTATGGTTAACGTTAATAAAGCCGTAATTCCTTTTATGAGACAACATGGTAATGGCAGAATTGTTAATATCAGCTCTGTTGCCGCAGTTGCTCATATACCTTTTCAGACTTTTTATTCCGCTTCAAAAGCAGCAACAGAAAGCTATACCTGTTGTTTAGCTAACGAGGTAAAGCCTTTTGGTATTACTGTTACTGCAATTGAGCCGGGTGATATTTGTACAGAGTTCACTCAGGCACGAAAGAAATCCTTTGATGGTGACGATGTTTATGAAGGCAGAATTTCCCGAAGTGTTGAGGGTATGGAAAAAGATGAGCAAAGGGGTATGAGCCCTGAATTTGCAGGTAACTACATAGCAAAAATTGCCCTAAAAAAGAAAGTTAAACCCATTTATGCAATAGGCGGAACTTACAAGTTTTTAAGTACGCTTTGCAAGGTGTTCCCTTGCGGAATACGAAACGCAATTATCGGAATGTTGTATGCTAAATAAATTCAAGCGAGGGTCAAAACCTCGCTTTTTTCTTGTTTTTACTTGAAAACATTTGCATATCTGTATATAATAGTAACACATATTTCCGTCCATGGCGCAGTTGGATAACGCAGCAGATTCCGATTCTGAAGAACGGGGGTTCGAATCCCTTTGGGCGGGCCAAAAAGAAAAGTCGCGTTAGCGGCTTTTTCTTTTTGTTCTCTTAACTTTTCTCTTTTCACTTTTCTCGCTTCTCTAAAAATAGCGACTTTTCCAAAGAAAAGATAAGAGAGAATAGTGAAAAGTATTTTTTGGATTTGGGATTTGAACCCATAGTCCATCATAACAAACTTGTAGTTGGTGCTTTTGTTCAACTCTAACAAGAAACTGCCACAGTATTCTACACCTCAAAGAAATTTTCTGCATTGTTATTTAAGCTTAATTATGATAAAATTACTTTATTATATGGAAAAGGGGGAGTTTTTATGGGTAAAGGCAACATCAATTCTGCTGTTGATAAAGTCAAGTGGTTTGCGGGCGAAATCAAAGACCATTGGAATGTTCCTGCAGAGGGTAAATATGTTCCTTATAAGGAGTATAAAGATGTTGTTATTGGTGTTGGTGCAAACTACACAGGTTCAAAAACACTTGAATACATAGGTTTCTGGTCAAGCTGTTTCCTTATTATGCACCACTATAAATTACCTTATCTTACATTCTCGGTTATCGGTCTTTTAAATATGCCCTTGGGCTATATTTCCGCGCTTATATGGTGGTATGTGTGTGATAACCTTGGTTTCTTACCAAAAAAGACCGAAAGAAAGGTTTATTTAGTTTATGGTCTTATGATGGCGTTTGGTATTTCAACGCTACTTTTTGACTATTCAATGCTATTTAACCAATCGGGTTCGTTTATTACTATGCTCAACAGCTTTGAGGGTATGAATGCCACGGCGTGCTTTAAGACCTTTGGTACTCATTTCCTGTATACAGGTTGGGTTGGCGCCCGTAACATTTTCTGGCGTAAAAAGCTTATTCCCAAATACGGCAGGTATAAATATAGCCTTTACTGCGATGTTATACCAAAGGCTATAATGGTAATTCTTATCGGTTGGCTTCCCGTATATAATATCGGTGATGTTGCAACACGAGTTTGGGTTGCAAACCTTTTATTTGCTACATATAACGTATTTGGCTTTGGTAATGTTCTTGAGGAATGCTCAAAGAGAATCAGCCCCAATCTTCAGGAAAGAATTCTTGTTCGTAGCTATCCCGTTAAAATATCACATATTTTCAACTCAATTCTTGCAATTATTCTTCCCGCAATTGTTGGCACACTCCGTCACGAATGGGCAGATATTAATTTCTACAGATGGGTTATTCCTATAACATTCATTATTTCTGCCGCATTCACAATGGGTCTTGCAGGCAGAATTAAAGAAAGAATACCTCAACCACCCATTGAAAAGAAGGTTCAGATTAAGTTCTGGGATGGTATGCTTGGTGTTCTGAAGAATAAATATCTTCTTATCAACACCATCGTTGGTCTTATTGACTCTCTTGGTAATGGTATGCTGCCCTTTGCAACTATTCTTTATTTCTACACCTTCCGCCTGAGTGGTTTGCCATATTCATTATTGGTTGCCCTCATTTCCTTTGCGGGTACTCCGCCTGATTTATTATCACCATATTTCCTGAAGAGATTTTCATATAAGCAGATTATGATTTTCTATCAGTTAAGCCGAGCAATAGGTAATGTTATTATTGCGGTTGCTATGTGGACTTTAGGTGATAACCTTGCTCTTTGCGGAACAATCTGCGTTGTTGTTCTCTTCTTTATGGAAATGACAAAAACAGTTCCCACAACCGCAGGTCACGATATGGGTGTTCGTATCAATGACTATCAGATGTATTTGTCAGGTGAACGTCTTGAAAGCTTTGCAGGTATCTTTGGTTGGTTTACAGGACCTATCACATCATTTGTTGGTCTTATTATTCCCATTTTCTTACTTAAATACGGTTTCAACAGTAACTGGGAAATTCTTTTCTTTGACGGTTCAAGAAGAAACATTGTTGTTGTTCCCATAATTGTTGATGCAATCGGTTTCTTCCTTATGACAATTCCGTATCTCTTCTGGGATTATGACAACAAGAAACAGAATCTTGTTATGGAAGTTCTTAAACGTCGCGCAGAGGTTACAGATAAGAAAGCTCAGGAAGAGGGCGCCTCTGTTTCAGGCGGCTATAAAGGTTAAGGGGGTGTGTTGAATGAGTAAAAAAGAAAAGAAAAAAGTTAACGATTGGCAGACCGATGTTCAGCTTGATATTCCCGAGGACGAAATATGGACTTATCAGGTTCCCGGTCTTGCAGCACCTCATATCAACAAGCCCTATAAATACTATACTTTGAAGAAAATAGTGTTTGTTCTTGTTATTATTGTTGCTGTTTCACTTTCAATATATTTCAGTGTTATGGCTCTGCAGAATGATACCTTTGAATACACTGAAACAGCTCAGGGAATTGAATTTTCCAAATTCAGTAACACAGGTTATCTTTATGAGCTTGACATTGATTATGTCAGCGATATTGAATATATTCCCGGTAACAATGACCCTGCAACAAACTTTAAGGTTGTTAAAGATAAAGATAAGCCTATAACATCCGTAAGACAGTTTACTCTCAACTGTGATGATAAAATCAAAACCATCAGAATTGGTGCAAATGTAACAGATGTTGATACAAAAGCATTCTATTCCTGCTGGGCGTTACAGAATATTGAGGTTGATGAAAACAATCCTAATTATTGCGATGTTGATGGTGTTCTTTATAATAAAGATAAAACCGAAATTCTTTGCTACCCTTGTGACCACGATGAATATCTCCGTCAGAAATACGGCTACGAAAAAGAGCTTTATAAAGATGAGGTTACTCCCGAATACGAAAGAGATATTCAGACCTATGTTGTACCTTCAACTGTTGAAAAGCTTGATGAAATGTGCTTCAACTATGCAAATCTTCGCGTGATTTATTTACCCGAAGGCTTAAAGCGAATTGAAACACTCGCAGTTTTCAAGCTTCACGAAAGAGTTGACCAATGGGGCACATCACCGTCACTTACAAATATTTATACATATAAATCAGATAATGTTAAGAGCACCCGTTTCACAAGCGAAAAGAAATTGGGCGAGGTTTACAATTCCTTACCCGAGGGTCTTGAATTTATCGGCTCTGATGCATTCAGCTATAATCAGGCTCTTTCTTATGTGTATATTCCCGATAGCGTTACCTGTATCGGTCACCACGCATTCTGGGATACTGTGTATAAAGAGGATGGCGAGCTTAAAGGCGTAACAGAAATGTATGTTGCAGTTTCTGAAGAGGAGTTCAACAACCTTGAGGTAGGCGACGACTGGAAGCCAAAATATGACTATATGCTCTTCAAAAAAGCAGTAGAAACTGTTTTCAACGCTGAAAGAAAATAATTTAATTAACAAAAAAACAAAACTGCAAGCGCTTTTTTGTTTATTAATGCTGTTTTAATATAATGTAAATTTATGGTAATATGTCCTTGTAATTACATAAATTTTTTTGAGGTGAAAGTTTTATGAAAAAGTCAGTAAGCTTATTATTATCGTTATTAATGGTAATAAGCATTATTACAAGTGCGTCTGTTACTGCAAGTGCAGCAAGTACAAGTGATTTGAAGTTTGAGTTGAATGAAGATGGTGAGTCTTATTGTGTTTCCAGGTGTGATAATTCTATATCTGGTGAGGTCATAATACCAGATACATATAAAGGTAAGCCTGTAACACGTATAGATACATGCGCTTTTCAGACTTGCGAAAATATTACATCAATTATAATTCCTGATAGCGTAACAGTTATAGATAGTCAAGCTTTTGATTGTTGTTTAAGCCTTAAAACAGTAAAGATACCTGATAGTGTAGAATACATAGGACACGCTGCCTTTTCATGTTGCAAAAGCCTTGAAGCAGTTAAGATTCCGGATGCTGTAACTGAAATAGAGTATTATACTTTTGAAAATTGTAATGGTCTTAAAACAATTTCAATTGGCAAGGGTGTAAAAGCTATAGGTACAGAGGCTTTCTATAATTGCGCAAGCCTTGAAGCTATAACAGTTGATGAAAACAATAAACATTTTTTATCACTTGACGGAGTATTGTTTAACAAAGATAAAACGGAACTCATTCACTATCCTATAGGGAAAAAATCTACTTCTTATACAATTCCAGATGGAGTTAATAGTATAGGATACTATGCTTTCGGTATTAGCAAGATTCTTACATCTGTTATAATTCCTGATAGTGTAACATCAATTGGTGTTTGGGCTTTTAAAAATTGTACGGCGCTTACATCAGTTTCAATAGGCAATAATGTAAAAGAGATACTTGCTGCCGCCTTTATCGGTTGCACAAGTCTTAAATCAGTAACGCTTCCTGAGAGTGTGCAAGTTATTGAAGAAGATGCGCTGGGTTATAACTACGGGGAAAAAATAAGTGGTTTTACAATTTTCGGATATAAAGGTTCAGCTGCTGAAAAGTACGCAAAAGAAAATGGATTTACATTTACTGCATTGAAGAATTTGACTCCGCCCACACTAAAGAAGGTTACCAATATTAATGGATATGTTAAAGTAACCTGGAGTGCAGTCGAAGGTGCAGATAAGTATTATGTTTATCGTAAAACTGGAACAGGGGATTATAAATGTATCGGCTCAACAACCAATAAGTATTTTTACGATAAAAAAGCCGGTGCAGGAAAAACATGCAGATATATCGTAAGAGCTAAAAATGAGAATGGTTATTCTGAATATAGCGCAAGTAAAGCTATAAAGCATGTTGATGAGCCAAAGCTCAAAACAATTACTAATACCGAATATGGTGTTAAAATTACCTGGGGTAGGGTAACCGGTGCAGAAAAATATAATGTTTACCGCAAAGTAAGTGATGGCTCATATAAATACATCGGTGCAACAAGTAATACATATTACACCGATAAAAACGCAAAATCAGGTACTAAATATTATTATGCAATCCGTGCAAAGAGGGATGACAGTATATCAAGTCAGTCTGCATCACTTTCAAAATATTACCTCGCAGACCCGACACTGAAAACTCCCACAAGCACCACAAGCGGTATCAAGCTTAGCTGGAGCAAGGTAACAGGTGCAGAGGGTTATATAATCTACCGCAAAACAGGCTCAGGCTCTTACACAAAGCTTAAAACAGAAAAAGGTGTATCAAATCTTTCATATACAGACATATCTGCAAAGAAGGGTAAGAAATACACCTACAGAATCAAGGCGTATAAGAGCAAAACTTATAGTGCCTACTCAAACACAAAGGCTATAACTGATAAGTATTAAAATCAAAAAACTACTCTTCGTAAGAAGGGTAGTTTTTTGTTGCACAAAAGAGTTGAGCTTTTTTTGTTTATTAGTGCTATTTAAATATTATATAAAATTATGGTAACATAAGATGTAATGTTAAATTTATAAATTTAGGAGAGATGCGTTGTGAAAAAAGTATTGAAAAGTAGCTTATCAATTTTTCTCGCTATTACAATCATTTTCAGCTCTGCTTATGTAGGGCTTGCTGAAATTGATTTCAGTGGGATTAAACTCGAAAATCCTTTTGCAGTAAAATCAAATGCTGCCGAGAGCGGTACTTGTGGGTATAATCTCAGATGGAACCTTGAAGATAGTGGAATCTTGACAATAAACGGTACAGGGGAGATGACTGATTACAGGTATATCGATACACCTTGGGAAAGTTTAAGTTTGGATATAAAGTCTGTTGTTATCAATAGTGGAGTAACCAGCGTAAGTTTCGGTGCTTTCTCTGATTGCACAAACCTTACATCTGTTACAATACCCGATAGTGTAGAAATTATAGGTGAAAATGCTTTCTCTGCTTGCACAAGCCTAGAATCAATAGAAATACCAGATAGTGTAACAAGCATAGGTTATGGTGCTTTCTCTGCTTGCACAAGCCTTACATCAATTAATTTCCCAGATAGTGTAACAAGCATAGGTTCTGGTGCTTTTAGCTATTGCACAAGCCTTACATCAATAGAAATACCTGATAGTGTAACAAGTATAGGTTATAGAGCTTTCTATAATTGCACAAGACTCACCGCAATAACAATATCTGATAGTGTAACAAGTATAGGTCGTGAATCTTTTTTTAATACGGGTTATTATAATGATGAAAGTAATTGGGAGAATGGTGTTCTCTATATAAATAATCATCTTATAGCCGCAAATAAATATGATGAAGAAAATAATGAATACATAGGTAATGTATCAGGTAATTATGCTGTAAAAAAAGGAACCAGAACGATTGCGGGTGGTGCTTTGCGTAATTGCACAAACCTTACATCAATAGAAATATCCGATAGTGTAACAAGTATAGGTGAAGATGCTTTCTATAATTGCACAAGCCTTACATCAATAACAATACCTGATAGTGTAACAAGTATATGTGATTTTGCTTTCTCTGATTGCACAAGCCTTACATCAATAGAAATACCCGATAATGTAACAAGTATAGGTTATAATGCTTTTTATAATACAGGGTTCTATAACGATAGCAGTAATTGGAATGAACGTGTTTTATATATTGATAATCATCTCATAAAAGCAAAAACATCATTATCGGGTGAATATAAAATAAAAGATGGAACAAAAACAATTGCTGGTAATGCTTTCTTTTATTGCTCAAAACTTACGACAGTTATCATACCAGACACTGTAATAAGTATAGGTAGATGTGCTTTCTCTGATTGCACAAGTCTTACATTAATAACAATACCTGATAGTGTAACAAGTATAGGTGAAGATGCTTTCTATAATTGCACAAGCCTTACATCCGTTTATATTGAAGATATCGCTACTTGGTGTGGTATCAATTTTGAAGGTTACGATGCTAATCCTTTATATTATGCAAAAAGTCTTTATATAAATGGTGAATTGGCAAAAGATATTGTAATTCCTGATGGTGTAATAAGTATATGTAATTATGCTTTCTCTAGTTGCACAAGCCTTGCATCTATTACAATTCCTGATAGTGTAATAAGTATAGGTGGTTATGCTTTCTACGGTTGCACAAGCCTTGCATCTATTACAATTCCTGATAGTGTAACAAGTATAGGTGGTTATGCTTTCTCTGGTTGCACAAGCCTTGCATCTATTACAATTCCTGATAGTGTAATAAGTATAGGTTCTGGTGCTTTGCGTAATTGCAAAAGCCTTACATCAATAGAAATACCCGATAGTGTAACAAGTATAGGTGAAGATGCTTTCTATAATTGCACAAGCCTTATATCAGTCACAATAGGTAATGGTGTAACAAGTATAGGTGAGGGGGCATTCGATTGTTGCTTTGGCTTGGAGTCTGTTTGTGTTGATGATATCGCTACTTGGTGTAGTATTGATTTTTATGGCAAATATTCTAATCCCTTATGTTATGCAAAAAATCTTTATATAAATGGTGAATTGGTAACAGACATTGTTGTTCCTGATGGTGTATTAAGTATAAGTTATTCCTTCTATAATTGCACAAGCTTAACATCAGTTACTATTCCAGATAGTGTAACAAGTATAGGTGCTAGTGCTTTCTATGGTTGCACAAGTCTTGCATCTATTACAATACCGGATAGTATAGAAAGAATAGGCGATGAAGCTTTCTATAATTGCACAAGCCTTACATCAATTATAATTCCAGATAGTGTAACAAGTATAGGTGATTCTGCTTTCTCTGGTTGCACAAGCTTAACATCAGTTCCTATTCCAGATAGTGTAACAAGTATAGGTTATTCTGCTTTCTTTGATTGCACAAGTTTAACATCAGTCACAATAGGTAATGGTGTAACAAGAATAGGTGATTATGCTTTCTATGGTTGCACAAGCCTTGCATCAGTCACAATAGGTAATGGTGTAACAAGTATAGGTGATGATGCTTTTGGTGCTTGCCATAATCTTGAGGCAGTGTATATAACAGATTTGTCGGCTTGGTGTAAAATAGATTTTTATACGGATGGCGATGATTGGGGTGATTATTACTCTTTTAATTCTAATCCACTATGTTGTGCTAATAATTTATATTTAAATGGAGAACTGTTAACTGATATTGCTATTCCTGATGGTGTAACAAGTATAAGTGATATGACATTTTATAATTGTACAAGTCTTACATCAGTAACAATTCCTGATAGTGTTGTGGATATAAACAATTATGCATTTGCTGGATGTTCAAACCTTACATCAATCGAGATTTCTGCAGGTGTAACAAGTATAGATTATAACGCTTTCTATAATTGCCCAAGTCTTACATCAATAACAGTGGATTCGGCAAATGAAACATTCAGTTCAGTTGATGGTGTTTTATTTAATAAAGAGAAAACTTCTCTTGAACAATACCCTAGTGGAAAAACAAACTCAATCTATGTTATTCCTGATGGTGTAATCTACATAGATGACGAAGCTTTCAAAGGTTGTACAAGCCTTACTTCTGTTACAATACCGGATAGTATAAAAATTATAGGTGATTCTGCTTTCTCTGGTTGCCATGTATTGAAATATGTGTTCTTTAATGGAACTGAAAGTGATTGGACAAATTTATCAATAGGTAGTGGCAATGGCGATTTGACAAATTCTGTAATTCATTATAATTCCATTAGTCATACTTTAAGTGATTGGATTGTTGACACAAACGCTACATGTACTGAGAGTGGTTCAAAGCATAAAGAATGTACAGTTTGTGGAGCAACTCTTGAAAGCGAAACTATTCTTGCAAGTGGTCATAACTATTCAACAGAATGGATGATTGATGTTGAACCTACTTGTACAGAAGAAGGTTCAAAATCTCGCCATTGTACAATTTGTGGAGATAAAGCAGATGTTACTGCAATAGAAGCAATCAGACATACATCAAGTGATTGGGAAACTGTAACGAAAGCAACTGTAAATAGCGCAGGTAAAAAGGTTAAGAAATGTACTGTATGTGGCGAAGAGCTTGATACCGCACCGATTAAACAGCTTAAATGCGATAAGCCCACCTTGAAATCAATTGCTAATACCCAATACGGTGTTAAAATCACATGGGGTAAGGTAAAGGGTGGCGATACTTATGTTGTTTACCGCAAAACAGGTAGTGGCTCTTATACCAAGATTGCCACAACCGAAAATACTTACTACACCGACAAAAAGGCTAAGTCAGGTACAAAATATTATTATTACATTAAAGCTGAAAATGAAGCAGGAACCTCACCTGCATCAAGCTCAAAATCAATCTTACACCTTGCAGACCCAACCTTAAAATCAATTTCTAATACTGAATATGGTGTTAAAATTACTTGGGGCAAGATAAGTGGTGCAGAAAAATATTATATTTACCGCAAAACAAGCAGAGGCTCATACAGTAAGGTTGCCACAACCAAAAATGCTTACTATACTGATAAAAATGCAAAGTCAGGCAAGAAGTATTATTACATTGTGAAGGCTGTTAAGAGCTCTACTACATCTGCATCATCAAATGCAAAATCAATTTTACACCTTGCAGACCCAACCTTAAAATCAATTTCTAATACTGAATATGGTGTTAAAATTACTTGGGGCAAGATAAGTGGTGCAGAAAAATATTATATTTACCGCAAAACAAGCGGAGGCTCATACAGTAAGCTTGCCACAACCAAAAATGCTTACTATACCGATAAAACCGCAAAGTCAGGCAAGAAGTATTATTACATTGTGAAGGCTGTTAAGAGCTCTACTACATCTGCTTCTTCAAGCGCAAAATCAATTTTGCATCTCGCAGACCCAACCTTGAAAACACCTTCAAGCACCAAGAGCGGTGTTAAGCTCACCTGGACTAAGGTAACAGGTGCAGAGGGGTATATAATCTACCGCAAAACAGGCTCAGGCTCTTACACAAAGCTAAAAACAGAAAAGGGTGTATCAAACCTTTCATATACAGATTCATCTGCAAAGAAGGGCAAGAAATATACCTACAAGGTAAAAGCTTACAAGAGCAAAACTTATAGTGCATATTCAAATACCAAAGCAATTACAGATAAATATTAATTTGAAAAATTTGGTCAGATACAAATCAAAGGATTTGCACCTGACCGATAAGTTTTTGTCAATATTTTTTTAACTTTTCCAGAATTTTCTGTCAAGGCTTCTGTACTGAATAGCTTCAAGAATATGTCTGTTTTCAACTGTTTCGCTTTCGTCAAGGTCGGCAATTGTTCTTGCAACCTTTAAGACCTTGTCATAGGCCCTTGCAGAAAGACCAAGCTTTTCAAATGAAACCTGAAGAGTTTTTTCTGCAGCAGGGGAAAGTTGACAGTATTTTCTAGTAAGAGAGGATGTCATTTTCGCGTTACAGGTAATTCCTGTACCTTTAAAGCGCTCAATCTGAATCTGTCGTGCTTTGTTAACTCTTTCTCTTATTGATGCAGAGGTTTCGCCATCTTCCTTGTCAGAAAGCTGATTATAATCAACGGGCGGAACCTCAATATGTATATCGAGCCTGTCTAAAAGAGGACCCGATACCTTTGAAAGATACCTTGCAGGCGCACCCTTGGGGCAGCTACACATTCTTGTTGGATGTCCATAGTAACCGCAGGGGCAAGGGTTCATAGCGCAAATAAGCATAACAGAGCATGGGTAGGTTAATGCGCAAGCTGCACGGGAAATGGTTATAGTGCCATTTTCAATGGGTTGCCTTAAAACCTCCATAGTGCTTCTGTTGAATTCGGGTAGCTCATCAAGGAAAAGTACACCGTTATGGGCAAGAGAAAGCTCACCCGGTTTTGGAATTGTTCCGCCACCTGAAAGACCGGCAGGGGAAACCGAGTGATGTGGTGCTCGGAAGGGTCTGTAATTGATTATTGCCTCATCTTTTGAAAGGTTTCCCGAAAGTGAATAAATCTTTGTGGTTTCAAGAGCTTCATCAACTGTTATATCAGGAAGAATTGTTGGAATGCGTTTTGCAAGCATACTCTTACCCGATCCGGGAGGACCAATCATCATTATATTAGGACACAAAACCAAGGGAAGAAGAACGTTAAAAACGTTCTTCTTCTTTTTCTTTATTTCTTACAAAATTTTTCAAAGTTGAATTTGGCTTTTCAAAATAACTTTTAATAATATTGTCTGAAATTCTAACAGAATTTTCCCATTTTTGCAAGCTTAATTCTATTTTATCTAAATCTTCGTTTTTAAGGGCGATTTTAGAAGAGTTTTGATAACTACTACAACTTCTCCTTACCTTCTCCAACTCTTCTAATTCGCCTTCTAAATGCCTTATTTGAGCATTTAAATCGTCTTTAATATGATAAGTCATTAAAGCAACAAAAAGTCTTACAATCGCAAATAAAAGACCTCTATTTAAATTATTAAAAAAATCTAAATCTTTACTTAATTGATATTCAGCTGACTTAACATTTCTTTTAATTTCAAAAATATCATTATTAATATTTTGTTTTGCTGATTTGTAATTTTTCCAATAGTTGTTTGAAATTTCCTGATACTCTCTCCAAAAAGAATTTACTAATTCTTTCCTTTGTTTTTCCTTTTCTCGAAGTTCAAATAATTCTAAATCTTTATTAGAACAAGAACTTTTAATTTTTTCTAATTCTTCTTTTTTTGCCGAAATTTCTTTTAATTCTTTTATAGTTTTGTTTCCGTATTTGGTAGCCCCATTTAGAACTTCAGCTTTAAAGCCTATGTAATCTTCAATATAATCTTCTAATCTTTTATGAAAAGTTTGAAGATAATTTAAAGTAATAGTATTTTTAGCATCAAACTGAAGAATGTTTTTAACTGTTCCGTTTTTATAAGTTTTTGTTTTCTCTTTTAACGGTGCCACTTTTACATGTATATGAGGTTTGTTTGGACGATTTGAATTTTTTAAATTTTCGTCATAATGGACCCATGCTGAAATAATATTTTCTTCTCCTACATCATCTTTGACAAAATCATAAAAACCTTTAAAAAATTGCTTTTCTAATTCTTCATTTTGAGGAAAGTTTTCAGGTAAAGTTATAACATAAGAAACTAAAACATTAGTTTTATCTGTAAATCTACCACCGCTATTTTTACTTAATTTTATTAATTCAGATAAATATTCATTTTCATTTTTAACCGAACACAAATTATAATTCAAATGAGATCTTGAATGATCTATATCCTCTTTATCATTTGTATTTGTTCTGTTATCGTGATTAATTAAATGGAAACATTGACCTTGTTTATATTTTTCAATATGTGCCATGTTATCACTCCTCAAAATTTTCTTCATAAAGTAAAGGTTTTCCATTTTCGTCTACTAAAACAGTCATTCCGCCCTCTTGTATGTCTTGAAATACAAGATATTGAACTCCTGTTTCTTTATCTGCTATTATGTAAAACTTTCCTTGTGTATATACTGTTATAAATCTTTTTTCTTTTATTTCGCCTGTTCCTATGTCAACAACATTGCCTTGTCCGTCGTCAATTAAAAATCCTTTTCCTTTAATTTCGCTTGTTCCTGTGTCAATAACATTGCCTTTTTCTTCTTCAATTGTTGTTGTACATCCGCATAGACCAAACAACATTGTTATTACAATTCCTAAAATTACTATTTTTTTCATATAAATTTCTCCTTTTCTTTTAAGTTGAAATAAATATGAAAGATAAGTTATTAATTCAAAAGAATTTTGGGTGTAGCAAGTTCTACCGAAATTTTTGCAAATTTCGAAACTTGCTCTGCGAGGCTTAAAGTGTATATACTTCGTGTGGATTCGGGTGGATCAGAAAATAAAAAAAGAACTCAATTAAGAGTCCTTCTTTTTCCAAAATTTCAATTTATTCCATTGTTCTTTTCTTATTTTTTTTAACTCAATGTCTTTATTATAAGCATTTAGAATTACTCTTCCTATTACAGTTTCTTGACAATTAATTGATGTTAAATATGTATCAGATAAATAGTAATTAATCATTTCTATATCTTCATTATCAAGATATTTTATAAATGATTTTCTTCGCCATTGCTTTTCAAATGCTGTTTGTAATAAATATTCTGCTAATGTGAATATAAGATAGTATAATAATAGAATAAATGAAATTGGTAAATGTATTAACCATTCCAAAAGATATTTTAATAATTCTTGTTCTTCCATATTAATTTATTCTCCTTTCTGCTTTTTCAAATATACTTCTTCAAGATATTTTTTTAAATCTTCTTCCAATGTTTTCGGACCTCTGAAATATTCGCTATTCATAAATTCTATTGCTATTTCGTGCATATTAATTTCCATTTTCATTCTCCTTTCTTTAAAATTTTATTTATTTAAATTATGAAATATTGTTTTTTAAAATGAAACTAAAAAAGAATAATGAATTTTAAGCAAAAAAGAAGACGTTTGAGAAACTTGTGAGTTCTCAACGTCTCTTTTTGCTAAATTATTTCTTTTTTAGTTTTTTATCAATTTGAACATTAATATTATTTTCTGTGCTTACTCTACCTAACTGTTCGCTTCTGTCAACAAAACCTTTTTTCTTTAAATTGTCAATCATTTTGAAAGTATCATAAGCATTTCTTAGTTCAGGTGTATGAGGAAAACAATAGATTCTTCTAAAATGTTCTTTTTCGATTGTGCCATCCGAAGAGTTGATGTCAGGTTCTTTTACACGAACAATAGTAAAAACTCCTAAAATTGTAGTGCAATAATGAATCTCTTGTACTTGTGTTTTTATATTTTTGTCTAATGCTGAAAAAACTTGTGTTGTTAAAAGCAACATTTTATTTTGTTTTCTTTGAAATACGATTTCTTGCAGCATATTAATGTCAAAATTACGGAAGTCTCTTCCATTGAACCATAACTGAGCCTCATCCAAAGCAATCGCCATGCCTTGTGCTCCATTTTGCAAATCAACTAATTGTTCCCAATGGTTAATTTCATAATCTTGATGTTCATATTCATAGTTTGTAGCAACTTTTAGTTTAGGCCATTCAGCTTGTAAGTCCATTAGCATTCTTGTTGCAGCTATCGTTTTACCTCTACCTTGTCTACCGACAAAACAAACTATTCTTCCGCTTTTGGGTCTGAATCTTGAAGGATCCATTGTCAGACGGTCCAATGCTAATTGTTTACTCGCTAACCATAATTTTTTTACAATGTTATCTTTTTTTAATCGAACATGTCCGCCATTATTTGGCAAGGGTTGCAAATTATCGTGATATTTTAAATATAGATACCATGTTCTATAAGATAACAAAAAAAGAATTAAAACTACAATTAATATGTAAGTTGGATATTTACACAAATTCCAAGCAACTTCTAATAAAGATTTAAATGTATCAAGTATCATTAATTAAACTCCTTTCAAAATTATAAAATTGGAATTAATTCCCACAGAGCCCGAATTGTCTTAATCACGAACCTCAATCCCCAAATTGAAAAAATTATAGAAAGTATTTGAGCTACCGTTTTTACTGGCAAAAAATATAAAGCTGCTTTTAAATATGGAGTAATAGTTTCAAAAGCGGTTGCGATAGGCGATAAATCAACATCATTTAAAAAAGAAAAGAAAAAAGAAACTATATTTGCAATTAATTCAGCTAAAACATCTATATCGATCATTTCTTTTTAGCCTCCCTTTTTTCTTGATAATAACGAGCTGAATATGCTTCGCTTCGAGCTCTATTTTCTTTATAATAAGAATAAGATTTTCGATGTTCTTTTTCAGCTTGTCTTTGAGCTTGTCTTTCTGCCGCGCGAGCTTCTCTTTCGTTATTGATTCGTATTCTTTCTTCATTTATTTCGTAATTTTCAATAGCTCTTCCTGACAGATCAGCAAGAGAACCGATTTCACCCATTAGAAGATCCGGTAAGTTATGCCACAAATACCAAGCGAACACTAACCAAAGGAATCCTGAAACAATTTTATCTGAATAATCTTTTACTCCTTTTGTATAATAACCATTTCCAAGATCTTTTCCGAAATACCAATCAAAATCTAATATTTGAACATCTTTCAAACCCCAATCAATTAGAGAGGTATTTACAGTTTGCCATTGCTCGAAATCTCCTATTATATCGTTTCCGTAATTATAATAGATTTTTTGCTCAGGCCTTCCGAGAGTAATTTTAGTTAAACCTAATTCATAAAATCCGTTTCTGTCCGAGTAATCTTCGTTAACAAGATCTTCAATTAAATATTTGATTTGAGTGATTGAACCATAAAATTTGTTTTCAGCAAGCTTTTCATTGATTAAATTACCTGCATGATTAAATACTATTGCACCACCACTTAGTGTGACTCTGCCACCCATGTATTCTTTAAGAGTGTCAATTAATTCTTTTATACTTGCTAAAATGCCGTCATCATTCTCCTCTTCTTCGGGAGGGTCAATTTCTATCAAGGGCGGAGTCTCGCCCGTTTTTGCTGAATACCAAGCATAATAAGTATCGAAATGCGATTCTGAATTAAATTGATAATATGCTGCATACATCGCACCTAACCATTTATAATATCCATCCGCCGCGGTTTCTGTGTAAGTTTGAGCCGAAACTTCTAATCGATCTAATTCTTGATCGAAAAGATAATTTTTTATATTATCAAGCGAACGATCGGAAATAACAACAATCGTTCCATTTACAAGAGCTCTATGTTCTGTATTGTCTGCCGCAAATACAGTATCTTGAGTATAATAAACCAAACGATAAGCACCATTACATTCAAAAATCGTGTATTTATCATATAAAACCCCATTGTACAAAGGAACATAATATTGAACTGAAAATCCGTAAGTTTCAGACAGCGAATTGTCAACACCAAGGGCCCATTGAGCTATATTTATCGTGCTTGTACTTCCGAAAAATTGATTTTTTAGATCTTCAACTTCTTCGTCTGACAAATCAACAATATAAAGATCTTCTTCTGTTCCTGCAAAAGCTGAAAAAGGCATAACGAAACAAACTATTATCAAAATACAAATTGAAGTAATAGTTATTTTTTTAAACATATTTAATTCTCCTTTCTTTAAAAATTTAGATATAAAAAAACAGGAGAGTCCGAAGACTCTCCCGATACTTCATTAAAGTGAACGAAGTGAACCAAGGAAAAATCCAAGGCCTTTTTTGATTGCAAGAACTGAGATTATAACGGGCACAAGCACGGGAATCAAACTAACGATTTCTTGATAAATTGGTGTGAAGCTTATATTGCTTTCAGTTAATGCATTTGCGATAACATTACCTGCTGCGGTTGCTGTCATTACTACTGTTGGCATTTTCTTTTTCTCCTTTCTTTAAAATTTTATTTATTTAATGCATTAAAAAAACGAATTAAAAAATTTATACAATGCCTTACCCAATCCGTAAATAACAATAATAAGCAATAAAGATACTATTGCATCTAAAAATATTTCAATATTTGTCAAACTTTGTAATATATTTTCATTTTCCGTCAGTACTTGAGTCGTTGTTTCTATCATCGCTTCTGTCGTTTGTTCCATTTTTTTTAGCCCCTTTCTTATTTACAAGAAAACTAACTAAAGTATAAAGAGCAATTGATGCTATTGTTATAAGCCAAAAGTTTTCTGTAAAAAATGATACTATGTTTTCCATAATTCTTTCTCCTTTCTTATTTAGTTAATATCAATATGAACTTTTAAAAATTAAATCGAAAGAAAAAAAGAAACCCCCGATTTTTTTCGGGGATCTCTTTTCGGAAAAATATTGAAAGGATAATGGATAAGACACTTAATTAACTATTTCATAATAACCTGATTGTTTATTATATACAATTTCAACTTTATCAAGTAAATTATATTCGGTTTTTGAACGAACATTGAAAAATTCGATTCCGTCAAATTTCTTTAAATTGAAATCATATTTAGGTTTTATTAAAGTATAAACGAAAATAACTTCTCCATTTTTATTTTCGTAATTTGACTTATCTAAAATTACTTTTTCCATAATAATTCTCCTTTCTATTTAATTTAATTTAACTTAATTATGATTGTTTTGAAAAATTTTCGAAGAAAAAAATAGCATTATCAATTTCAGCTTCAACAGCTTTTCTCTTTTCATCCAAAAATTCGATACTATCTAAATTTTCCATACAAATCTCTCCTTTCTTATTACTTAATATCAATATGATAGAAATTTTTTGTAAAAGAAAAAAGAGAATGCATTAAGCACTCTCTTTAAAACTTTTATATAATTCTTTCAATTCTCGATCGTGAATTTCGATAATACTTTTTTCGAAATTATCGTACATTTCTATAATTTCAGATCGTTTTTCTTGAACATCTAAAAGCATTTCAGCATATTCTTTATTCAATTCAAGAACTTGATTTAATTGATCTTCTGATAAAACTTTGTAATTTATCATAATTATTCTCCTTTCATTCTGCTATAAAACTCAATTCTTGTAATTTTCTTAATTCAATAGCTATATCTTTGTTATTATCATGTATTACAAAAAAATTATCGAAACTGTTTTCTTGCAAAATAATGTAATTTTTATCCGAA
>JAZNJB010000034.1:0-4860 GCA_045577815.1 Acutalibacteraceae bacterium | reverse complement strand
ACCACCAGGAAAAGTGCAACCACACCAGTATTTTACACGTCTTTGCACTACAACCTCCTGGGTTTCAGGATTTTGTATCATAATCATATTTGTTAATTCAATTTTACTCATATAAACACCATTTTTTAGTTTTTAAGTATTATACCAGAAATAAAAATGATATTCAAATTTCTTTCAAAAACTTGACAAACATATAAAATAAATGCAATAATATAATGATTATATATGTCAAGGTGTGACTTGTAATCAAGATTATATATACGGAGGTGTTGGCTGATGCGCGTGATAACAGGCTCTGCTCGTGGCAGAAAATTAAAGACCCTTGAGGGTGATAGTGTCAGACCTACAACCGATAAAGTTAAAGAATCAATTTTCAATATTATTCAATTCGATATTGAGGGCAGAAGAGTTCTTGATATGTTCTGCGGTTGCGGTCAGTTGGGAATTGAGGCTTTGAGCAGAGGTGCGGCTTCCGCAGTGTTTGTTGATATTTCCCGTGCTTCAATTGCAGTCACTGAAGAAAACCTTACCACAACTGGCTTCAGAAATATTTCAAAAACAGTTCTTGCAAATTCTCTTGAGTATCTTGACAGAACTTCGGAATTTTTTGATATTGCCTTCCTTGACCCTCCTTATCATGCCGGAATTATGGAAGATGCAATTGAAAGGGTTTCGCCCCATATTGCCGATGGTGGTATAATTGTTTGCGAAACAGGTGAAAGAGAGCAGCTTCCTGAAGATGTTGAGGGCTTTACTTCAAAACGATATAAATACGGCAAAATTGCATTGACTGTTTACAGAAAGGATGCTTAATATGGGTAAAACGGTTGTGTGCCCGGGTAGCTTTGATCCGCTTACCATAGGGCATCTTGATATAATAACTCGTTCCGCAAAGCTTTTTGATAAGGTTATTGTTGTTGTAATGAGGAATCCCAATAAAGATATTGGTAGCTTTACAACAGAAGAGCGCGTTGATTTTATAAAGCGTTGCACAAAGGATTTGCCCAACGTGTACGTTGACAGCTACGCTGGTCTTCTTGCGGATTATGTCCGTGAAAAAGGTGCATCGGCAGTTGTTAAAGGCTTGAGGGCTATTTCTGATTATGACGATGAATTCCGTCAGGCTTTGACAAATCAAAAGCTTAATTCCGAAATGGAAACAATTTTTATGGTTTCAAACGCAGAGCATATGTTTTTAAGCTCTAGCGTAGTAAAACAGGTTTGCAGATTAGGTGGGGATGTTTCCACATTCGTTCCCCAAGAAATCTGTGCTGATATAGTAGAACGATTATCCCAAAAATAAAAAACAAGAGTGAAAGGATGTTTTTATAATGGCTACAAGTATTGTAGAAAAATCTCTTGCCGGTATGGAGCAGCTTATTGACGAGGCGAAATCAGTTCCATTCTCAACAAAAACACTTATGGACACAGAGGAGCTTTCAAGACTTATTGAAGATATTCGTCTTAATATGCCTGAAGAAATCACTCAGGCAAAGAGAATTGCTCAGGAAAGACGTGATATTCTCGACCAGGCTCAGCTTGAAGCAGAAGATATCATAAACAAAGCTCGTCAGAGAGCAGACCTTATGATTGAAGAGCATCAGATTACCAAAGAAGCTAAAAGTGCTGCGGAGGATATTTTCCGTCAGACAAAGGCAGAGGCAGATGCACTTCTTGCATCTTCAAAACAGCGTGCTGAAGAGATGACTCTTAAAGCAGAAAAATGGTCAAATGATATCAGAAGAAATGCAAGCTCTTATGTTGAAACAATTATAAGAGATACTGACGAAACTCTCACAAACAGTGTTAATGATATCAGAAAACTTCGCCAGAGCGTTAAGGATGCACTTGCTCACAATAATGCAGCAAGACCCGATTTTGAATAAGGTGAACTGATTAATGGAAAAAGAAAAACTTTGTTTGCGCTGTATGCGAAAAATAGGTGATAATGATTTTTGCCCTTATTGTCGCAAGGAAAACAGCGAACCCCAGAAGGATCCTTTTTTACCTCTTAAAACAGTTGTAGGCGGAAGGTATCTTGTGGGCAAACTTGTTGCTTCAAACAGTGAAGGTGCAACTTATTATGCCTTCGATATGGAGAAGAAAGCTCCCGTTACCTTGAGAGAGCTTTTCCCTAAAGGAATTCTTTCAAGAGGCGAGGGTAACTATTGCCTTGTAAATATTGGCAAAGCTTCAGAGTTTATCGATGCAAAAGAAGAGTTTGTAAAGCTTTGGACTGCTCTGACAGAAATTAAAGGCTTTACTGCGCTTACTAAGGTTTATGAGCTTGTAGAGGATTTAGGTACTGTATATGCAGTCAGTGAATATCTTGGTGATGGTAAAACCTTAAGAGAATTCCTTTTAGAACAGGAAACAGGCTATATTTCCTGGGAAGAGGCAAGAATTCTCTTTATGCCGGTTCTTTCTGCATTGGGTCAGCTTCACTATGCAGGTATTATTCACGGTGGTATTTGCCCTGAAACTCTTATTCTTGATAAAAACGTCAAGCTTCGTATTTCGGGCTATTCAATTGAAGCTGTGCGCCGTCAGAAAAGCACTATGGAGTGCGAATTGTTTGAGGGTTATGCAGCTGTTGAGCAATACGGCTTCAGTGAGGGCTTAAGCACAAGCACTGATATTTATGCTTTCTCTGCTGTTCTTTACAGAACTCTTATAGGTAGCGTTCCTATGAGTTCTGCTTCAAGACTTACTAATGATAAGCTTATGATTCCCGGTAAATTTGCCGAGCAATTACCTGCTTATGTTATAAATGCTCTTGTGAATGGCTTGCAGATTCTCCCCAATGACAGAACTGTAACTGCAGAAGAGTTAAGAGATGAGCTTTCTGCATCTCCTGCGGCAGCCGGAACTGCTTCCGAGGCTTATTCCTCAATGTATGCTTCTCAATCAGACGAGGTTGAAGAAACTGTTGTGGAAGAGGTTGCCTTTGAGGACGAAGCTGATGATATTCCTGATTCTCATAAAATCAAGAAAAGCACAATTGCAGTTTTTATTATAAGTGTTATTCTTTGTCTTGGAATACTTATTGTTGCCCTTTGGGGTATAAAGGGTTTTTCAAGCGGTAAAGAGGAAGAAAGCACCACTGAAGAATCCACAACTGAGTACGTTTCTGAAGAGAATTCTGATGGCGAAATTGGTGTATCGAGCATATCCGTGCCTAATTTCAGAGGCAAAATATATGACGATATAAAAAATGACGATGCCTATAAAGGTTTCCTTGTTTTTAAAACAGAGTATGTAGACAGTGATGCGAAAAAAGGTTCAATTATTTCTCAGGATATAACTGAGGGCACAATTGTCTTTGAAGAAAGAACTATAACTCTGAGAGTCAGCAATGGTCAAGAGATTCCCAATGTTTTGGGTAAAACTCTTAAGGATGCAGTTTCTGATTTGAAAAAAGCAGGTTTTAAAAAGATTGAAACAGTTGCAGGAAACATTGCGGATAAGCAAGATGATTCTATGAAGGTTTACAGCGTTGTTTGTGAAGATTCCGAAACAGATAACTGGGTTGAAATTCCTGATGACAGACATCTTTCCGTAAGCGATAAAATTATTGTTTACTACTACGGAGAATATGTGGAGGAAACCGAGTCAACAACTGAAGAAACAACCGAAGAAACAACCGAAGAAGTTGTTGAAAATGAACCTGTCGTTGAAGAAAATGCGGATGATTCTGCCGAAGAAGTATAAAATTAAAAAAACACTTGACAAACAAGAATAAAGTTGGTATTATATCAAGGCAATAAAGCAGAACTGTTCCGTTCTCACCAACCGAGAGTATTGTTTGGTCAATAGTTTCAATGATTGACGCCATAGGTGCGTTTTGAGGCTCGAACGGAATTTCTGTTCGAGCTTTTCATTATTTTTTGGAGGTGCTTAGGTATCAGCAAGGAGAATCAAATCAACGAAGAAATCAGAGATAAGGAAGTCAGAGTTATTTCTGCAGATGGTGAGCAAATCGGTGTTATGTCCGCAAAAGACGCTATCGCTTTAGCAGAAAAAGCAAATCTTGACCTTGTTAAAATTGCTCCCAACGCAGTTCCCCCTGTTTGCAAAATTATGGACTATGGTAAGTTCAAATTCGAACAGGCAAAGCGTGAAAAGGAAGCAAAGAAGAAACAGAAGGTTATGGATATCAAAGAGGTTCGTTTATCTTTGAATATCGACACAGGTGACTTTAACACAAAGGTTAACCACGCTCTCCGCTTCTTAAAGGATGGCGATAAGGTTAAAGTGTCAATTCGTTTCAGAGGCAGGGAAATGGCACACACCGAATACGGCACTACAATTATGCAGCGTTTTGCGGAAGCTTGTTCCGAAACCGGTTCAGTTGAAAAACCTGCTAAGCTTGAAGGTCGTCAAATGCTTATGTTCCTTGTTCCCAAAGCATCCAAGTAAAATTTAAGGAGGATATTATTATGCCTAAAATTAAAACTCACTCAGGCGCTAAAAAGCGTTTCAAAATGTCTAAAAACGGTAAGCCGATTCGCGCACACGCAAATAAGTCACACATCCTTACCAAGAAAACAACAAAACGTAAAAGAGGTCTTCGTAAGACTAATGTTGCAGACGTTACAAATCAGAAGCAGATCAAACGTCTCGTTCCTTACAAATAATTAATCACGGAGGTAACTTACAATGGCACGTATAAAAGGCGCGATTATGACTCGCAAAAGAAGAAATAAAGTTCTTAAACTCGCAAAGGGTTATTATGGCTCAAAGAGCAAGCTTTTCAAAACAGCTAAACAGGCTGTTATGAAAAGCGGTAACTATGCTTATGTTGGCCGTAAGCAGAAAAAGAGAGATTTCCGTCGTCTTTGGATTACAAGAATCTCTGCT
>JAZNJB010000033.1:0-26284 GCA_045577815.1 Acutalibacteraceae bacterium | reverse complement strand
GTTCCGTCCTGCTTATCTATTTTATTGCCTGAACTGTCTTGTAAATTGGTTATTGTATCTCTCTGGAAAAGACCTGAGCAGAACTCAGTCTGACCCGGAGCATAAAGTCCGATTCCGTATCCGCCGGCGCCATTACCGACGAATGCCGCCCAGTTTTCGTTACACCGGAAAGTTTGGTCGGTGCGTCCGCTCCAGAACTGCAAGTCGCTTCTTGTAATTTTACTGTTACTGTCTGACCATGCATCGCTGCCGCTATAGTAAACAAAGTTTTTAAGGGGTTCTACGCAATAAAATGCAGGGAGCTCCTGAGTTGTTGTTAATGCAGGATAGCCGGAATAGTCAACAAATCTGCAGTTTGCTCTCATTAATCCGTCCTCGAGAGTGTACCAGGCTTCCATATATGTTGGAGTTATGTATTTTGCTTCTCTTGCCCAGTCAAGGGGACGGCATTTAATATAAATCTCGTTATCTGAAATGCGAAGGTCAACAATTTTACTTGCATCATTATAAAGGTTACCGCCCTGAACAGGGTTATAATTCCAGACTGCCTCGCCATACATACCCGGTTCATAGGGATAAGAACCTGTGCCGTAATATGACTGCTGAACAAGACGACCTGTGTCATTTGCATTAATCAGGTTAACATTACTGCTTGTGTTATATATCCAGCTTGATGTACCAACTTTCGATTTAAAGTCAACCTCGGTTATTTTTGATGAACCATATTTACTTACAGAAGACATAACAGAGTTTGTTAAATCCTCCATATAAGTAAGCGCACCGCCCCAGTCCAAATCGATACCGATTTTATAATTACTGTCTGAAAGGTAAACCATACCGCTTGAGTCACCGGGATTGGTTGCTTTGGATAAATTAATGGACTCTAAAGTGAAATCCATACCCTCTTTATCAAGAGGTGTAAAGGTTGCGCTTGTAATTGTGGTCTGAGTTGTGCCACTTATAAAGCCGTCAATATAGCCTGAAAACTCGCCGTTTTCATTAGGCTCTAAAAAGAATTCTTCAATTGTTCCGTTAAAGCTCAATTCGCCTTTAACGTAGGCATCAGAGGAATATTTAATCACATATTGGTTAAATGCTGTTCCACTGTAATTAAACGTATACGTATTGTTAGCACACTGAACTGTTTTTTGAGTACCGTTTATGCTGATTGTTTTGTCTTCGGAAGCTTTGACATTAACGTCAAAGGTTGTTGTTTTACCACCATAACTAACGGTAATGGTCTGATTTCCTGCAGTTGTTAATGTTGTTGGAGAACACGAAAAGCCTTCGTCAATATTTTCGCTTGTTCCGTCAGGATATGTAACATTAATAACCAAGCCTTTTGTATTAAGGGCTTCACCAACACAATAATCCTTTTTTAAGGGTAAGGAAGAAACTGCCAATTCGCCCTCTACAATAGGCTCCCATTTGGAATAAAGACATTTACTTGAAGGGGTCATTGTTGTAGTTGAGGTTATTTTTTCACCTGTTCCGTCAGGGCCTGTGTACCAACCTGCAAAAACAAGATTTTCTCTTGATGGAACAGGAAGAGCACCATAGGTAGCACCTGCAGAGTATGTAAATGTTTTACGATGAGTATTGTCTTTTGCATAATCATAAACTGCTTTTGAACGGATTTTTATATCAGATACAGTTACATTGGAGTTAGGGGTATTGTTGTCAAATCTGACCTGAATATAGCCTATATTTTCAGGAGTTGTAAAGCTCCATTCATTAAGACCATATTGATATGCATTCTTTTGTTCAAGGGAAACATAATTACCATTTTTATCAAAATAAAAAACAAAGGTTTCAAAGTTGGTTGTTGTTCCGTTTGCAACATAGGAAAACATATATTCTGTATTTTCCTCAACAGGCATTGAATAAAAAGCACCTACTGAACCCATTGAAAAGCTTGTGTAAACTTCATTAGTCGAATTATTTGTTAACACAAAGCTACCATTGGAAACATCTGTCGTCAGTGTACTGGTTGTAGAACTATCCGCTACAAGTACCTTTAAATTAGCATGATTTGCCCATTGCTCAAAAACGAACAAATTATCAAAGGCAAGCTCGTAAACACCTGATGCCGCATATGCTACGGGAGTCAAAAAGCTTACTGCAAGCAATACCACGCAAACACATAAAACCGAAATGTGCTTCAATGTTTTTTTCATACAATAAACAACCTCCGTTATTTAAACGCTATACGTAGTAATTATATCATAATATTAGCTTTTTTCTCAATGTGTTTTTCTAACAAAAAAGTTATCTTCTATTTGTTAAAAAGCACACCACACACCCCCAAACAGTGACTCATCCGTAAAAAATTGTAACCGACAGTTATATTTAATACTATCGGTTACAAAAATTTTCTAATATTTTTTTATTTGTTCAATATTTGTATAGGTATCTTTTTGACTGCAACCTGCTCTACCACCACCGGCACAAGCACAGGCACAGGCACAGGCGCAACCGCCACCACGGAAGCCGCCACTACCACCTCTTGTTGAAGTAGAGGTATGGGCTCTGTTATATGCTCTTATATATCTTGGATTCTGATACCCGTAAGTATGTATGGGGTATCCATAACCAACAAGAAATCCTCTTCCTCTACGATAGGAAACGTGGCTGTCTAAAAGATAAATCTCAACAACAAGCAGACCTGCAATTACAACACAAAAAACAACAATTTTTATAATTCTGTCCTCTGCAAGCTGATTGAAAGCTCCTTTGGTGCTGAAAGGCTCATATTCCACAACATCAACATCTCCGAAAGCGCCTAAATCATAGGAAACCTGCATTATTTCATATTCGCCACAGTCAAAGGCGCCGGACCATGTATAATAACCGTTTTCCACTTTTGCTCCGTCTACCCCAAATGTAGAATCTGTCTTTTTCCATCGGAACTCATAATTTTCCACAGGTGTGCTATTGAACCAACAAGGAACAAGCTCATAAAAATAGCTGTCATTATCTTTGCAGAGCATAGACGCCTGATTTACTTTAAAAGAAAATTTAATATTTTCTCCGCCCTTATAGCCTCTATGAAAATCAAGTCTTACTCCAGTATAGCCGTCCTCATATATTTCGGTATATTCTTTAATGTTTCCCGAAATTGAATCTTCATAAACAGCAAACATAGAATTAGGCATACCAATTTCAACCCAGCTAAACTCTTCTGTTGTGTCAATAGCTTTCCATAAGAAAGAATATTCAATATCAAGAGAGCCGTCTTCTAAGGGTTCAACACTAACGCTGTATTTTTCAATAATATCCTGTGGTTCTGCTTTTGCTGTTATGGCAAAATATGCCAAAAACATCTGAACAACTATGCAAACTGCAATTATTGCTGTGTTCCTTACGGGAAATTTCCTGCGATTTTCTATAGTTTTTGCAGAATAATCATTGGTATCTTTTTTCAGCTTCACTTTTATTCACCCCGCTTTGCTCTGAAAGGACAACTCAAAGCTTCCTCATCTGTCATTTTTCTTAACTCTATGCATTTTTTGTTTTTCCATATATCAGAAAAGTTATCTGTTAGAATATTTCCTAAATCCGCATCGGAATTCAGCCAACTCTGACATGGTACAACAGCGCCATCGGGAGCAATTGCCATATTACTCAGCGCTGCACCGCACATAGGAACATTGATTCCGATTGCTTCCAGCTTTTCTTTTGAAATAAGTCCCGGAGAAGTAAAATCCATTTCCATTTCATTAAGGGTGCAGGACATTTTCGCCTGTTTTACGATTTCAAATAAATCATCTTCAGAAAGGTCATATTCTTCGTGGTTAATTTCTGCCATTCCCGTGCATATAAGGCCACTTACAGTAACAAAATTTACTCCGAGAGATTTTATAAATTCCAAAGTTTTTAAATAGTCTGCGTTTTTCTTACAAAGAGGTGTGTTTACACTTACGTCAAGACCTTCATTAACTGCATTTCTTATGCCATTTACCGTATCTTCAAAATGCCGGCAACCCACAAGAGAGTTGTGAATATTTTCATCGTGAGAATAAAGAGTAACCTGAACGCTGTCAAGCCCTGCAGTCTTTAGTTCACTTACTAACCCGGGAGTTAAATTTATACCATTGGTATTAAGGCGGGTAACCATTTTTTCCGCATGTGCAACAAGAGAAGCGATATCACCTCTAATTGTTGGCTCTCCACCCGTAAAAGTCACCATGGGAACATTAGCTCTGTAAAGCTTATCAATTATTTTCTTCCATTCCTCTGTTCCCAGTTCTTTCGTTTGGCTTTTGCATTGCCCTGCCGCATAGCAGAATGTGCATTTCTGGTTACATTGCCATTTGCCGTTTTCATCCGTCATGGCGCTGACAAGCAAATCCATTCTGTGAGGTGCGGTCATATTCTTACTGTATTGACGAAGCGAAAGCTTTTCAATCTCAACCTCAGGGTCATCGCCTCTTGCAACAGCAAAAAGAACTCTTAAAATAAACTCAAGATCCCCTTCAATATCCTCCTTGCTCATTGAAGGATATACAGAAAGCGTCTTTTTAACCGTGTTCTTAAAAATACGGTCTTCATCTCTTTCGGTTATAGGCCTTCCGTTAAAAACATTTACCTCTTTCATAAAATTTGAAAGCAATAATGCCCAGGAATAACCCAGAGGTAAAAGATAATAACCATTTAAAATAACTATGTAAGCTCTGTCCCCGAAAAGCCTGAATTTTGGCGGTACAAGATGAATTCTCACAACACCCGGACCTTCGGGATTAAACGTGCAATGACTTATGCCGTTTTTATATTCCTTATACTGTGCAAATAAATTCTTTATGCTCATATAATCAACTCTTTCGCTATTTTTATGAACGTTTTACTTTATTATATTTTGTATGAATAAAAAATGCAAGGCAAAGCCTTGCAGAAACTTCTTCACTATTCACTATTACATCTTACTTACCAAAAATCTGAGTATTCAATAGAAAAGTGAAGAGTGAAGAGGTAATAGTGAAAAAGTAAAAATCCCCGTACTATCGTACGAGGATTTTTGGCTGTTACGAACAATTTAGATACCGACTTAAAGTTGGTCTTTTGCAAATTCTGCAAGTCTTAAAAGTTCATTTTGTGCGTCACGAAGCTTTGGTATCAACTCTAAACCTTTTTTGTTCTTTTTAAGGAAATGATAAAGGTCAAAATATCTGTACCAAAGTCCGTATAAAAACCGTATTTCCTCTCGCAATTCTTCTGTGCTCATATTATTACTACCTTTCTTTTTTGGTAACAACAATTATGCACACTAATTGTTATAAGTTCAGAGAATTTTCACAGAAATAATTCTGTTGACATTCTATTGCATGTGTGTTAGAATTCTAATAGAACCCAAAGAAAAGGTGGTACAATTCTATGGATTATGAAAAAATTATTGTTGAATTATTATCCCGCATTCAAACACTCGAGGAACAAGTGGCTTTTCTTATGACAGACAAAGAAAATCAACAAAAAAAAGAAACTACTAAAATGACAACAAATGATATTCGTGAATATATTAAAGTTTTAAAGAACAATGCAAAAAACTCAGGCAAAGAGAAATTGATATTAACTGCAAGAGACATTCATGGAGAATTAAACTTAAAAAGCAGATATCCTATGGTTTGTAATGCTATGAGAGACTGTATGGGAGAAAGAGATATAATTTTATTTCAGCCCCCAAAAGGAAATTCCTCTACTCTTGAAATCGAATATAAGCTTTAATAGTTGCAGGTGAACAAAATGGCTAAAAAAAAATAAAGGCAGACGGATCGGTTTATTCATCGGCGGAGTAACATACGGTTTAGTTCGTGGTATATTTTTTGATAATAAATATGTTCGTAAACATAAAAGAAGATTTTGACATTCAATACTTTATTTATGACCGCAAAAAATCAATAGTTTCATAATCGGTTATTTCGGTCGTTCAAATCCATCTTGACGGAGATTTTAGTGATATTGTACCTACGGCACAGTGATATTTTCGCTTTGCGAAAGTGATATTGAAACCTGCGGTTTCAGTGATATTATATTCGCCAATAACTGCCCGAAGGGCAATATCACTCGGCGAAGCCCGAATATCACTGCATAGCAATATCACTCGCCGCAAGGCGAATATAACTGAAAAATACGATTGCTTTCGCAATCGTCTTTTTCTTGGTGGGAGCGGGTGGATTCGAACCACCGAAGGCGGTGCCAACAGATTTACAGTCTGCCCCCTTTGGCCACTCGGGAACACTCCCATATTCACTATTCAAAAAAATGGAGCTGGTGGACGGACTCGAACCCCCGACCTGCTGATTACAAATCAGCTGCTCTACCAACTGAGCTACACCAGCGACTTAATGCTTGACTACTATATCACAAAAGATTTTGGTTGTCAATAGAAATTTTTATTTTTTTAAAAAAGTTTTTTAAAACACTGTCTTAACATAAACTAAACCATGTAATCACCTTGCATTTATTGCATTTCTATTATATATTATACCTATTCTATCTAATTGCTTGGTGTTCTTTTATGAAAATTAATTATCAAAAAATGCTTGATGATGTCATCGAAAAAAACAAAAAACAAAATATTAAGCCCACCCTTTTACTTCACGCCTGTTGCGCGCCCTGTTCAAGTGCGGTGCTTGAATATTTATATGAGCATTTTAATATCACTTTATTTTTTTATAATCCTAATATTTCACCCGAAAGTGAATTCATTTACCGTCTAGAAGAATTAAAACGTCTCATTGTTGAAATGAATTATAGCGATATTGAAATAGTTGTTCCCCCTTATGACAATATTGAATTTGAAGAGCTTGCAAAAGGTCTTGAAGATTTACCCGAAGGTGACAAGCGATGCAAAAAATGTTATCGCCTGCGACTTATGAATACTGCAGAATATGCAAAAGAAAAAGGCTTTGATTATTTCACTACTACCCTTTCAGTAAGCCCATATAAAAACGCACAGTTGCTCAATGAAATCGGTAGCGAGCTCGAAAAAGAATATGGTGTAAACTATCTTTATTCCGATTTCAAAAAGAAAGAGGGCTACAAACGCTCTTGCGAGCTTTCAAGAGAATATAGCCTTTACAGACAAAACTATTGCGGTTGTATTTATTCAAAACAAATTGCAGAAAAGACCGAGGAGAAAAATAATGACTAATTTAAAACCCGAAAAAGTATTTTATTATTTCAAGCAGATAAGCGATGTACCGAGAGGCTCAGGTAACTGTGAGGGTATAGCTCGTTACTGCAAAAATTTCGCAATTAATCATAATTTAAGATATATAAAAGATGATTCAGATAATGTTGTTATTTACAAAGATGGTACAGCAGGCTATGAAAACAGTGAACCTGTTATTCTTCAGGGACATACAGATATGGTATGCCAGAAAACAGACGCTGCAACAACCGATTTTATCAACAGAGGCATTGAGCTTTTTGTTGACGGCGACTTTTTGAAAGCAAAAGAAACAACCTTAGGAGCTGACAATGGTATTGCTGTTGCAATGATTCTTGCAATTCTCGAAAGCGATAATATCCCCCATCCCCCAATTGAAGCAGTTTTCACCTCTGACGAGGAAATCGGTCTTATTGGTGCAGGTAAGCTTGATAAATCTGTCCTTTCTGCTAAAAAAATGATTAATCTTGACTCAGAAGAGGATGATACTGTTACAGTTTCCTGCGCAGGTGGATGCCATTTTCTTGCAAAAACGCCCGTGGAATACCAAGAGAAAATCGGTACCAAAATCACGGTTACTCTCAAGGGTCTTAAGGGTGGACATTCAGGGGTTGAAATTAATAATAACCGAGTAAATGCTGACATTCTTGCAGGAAGATTTTTAAACCACATTAAAAAATCCTGTGGTTTTGATATTATAAATATTTTTGGCGGTGATAAAGACAATGCCATCCCCAACAAATGTACAATTGAGCTTTGTGTTACAGATGTTGATTCATTTATCAAAAGCGCAGAAGAATATCTCAATATTATAAAAGCAGAAATCTCCGACAGAGAAGTTAGCTTTGATTTTACTTTTGACAAAGGCGAACAGGCTTCTTATAAGGTTTTGAGGGAGGAAATAAAAAACAATCTCATTTTCACTCTCACCTGTGTTCCCAATGGTGTTCTCGAAATGAGTGCTGAAATTAAAGGTCTTGTTCAGACATCCTTAAATCTCGGTATTCTTAAAATTGAAAACGACTATTTATCCTTCCATTTCGGTTTAAGAAGCAACAAAAAATCAGGGCTTTCTTTCCTTGTGGAAAAGCTTACAGCGTTTTTTGATTCTGTTAATTTTGAAAATTCTACAAATGGTCACTATCCCCCTTGGGAATACAAGGAAGCTTCTCAGCTCCGTGAGCTTTATAAGGAAGTTTACAACAACTATTTCGGAAAAGAGGCTAAAGTGGAAGCAATTCACGCAGGTCTTGAATGTGGTGTTTTTGCAGATGCAATTGAGGGAATTGACTGCATTTCAATAGGTCCTGCTCTTTACGATGTTCACACAGTCAATGAAAAATTAAGTATTTCCTCAACAGAACATGTATTTAACATACTTTTGGAGATATTGGAAAAATTACAATAATTATTATATTGTAAATTTCAAGGTTTTGTGATAGAATAAACCGATAATTTTGGGTATAAGGACCTTCCCTTGTACAGATTGGAGAAAATATGGACAACAAATCTAACTTTAAGCCCTACATTCCGGCAGAAAAGGTAACTCCCGAAATCACAGTTACCTCCATTGTTATGGGTATTATTCTGGCGGTTGTTTTTGGTGCGGCAAATGCTTATCTTGGACTTCGAGTTGGTATGACTGTTTCTGCTTCAATTCCTGCAGCAGTTATTGCTATGGGTGTTATTCGCATTATTATGCGCAGAAACTCAATCCTTGAGAGCAACGTAGTTCAGACTATCGGTTCTGCAGGTGAATCTCTTGCCGCAGGTGCTATTTTCACGCTTCCTGCCCTTTTCCTTTGGGCAGCAGAGGGCAAAATGGACAAGCCTGACCTTGTTGAAATCACTCTTATCGCTCTTATCGGTGGTCTTTTAGGTGTATTCTTTATGATTCCCCTTCGTAATGCTCTTATTGTTAAAGAGCATGGCGTTCTTCCCTACCCTGAAGGAACTGCTTGTGCAGAGGTTCTTCTTGCAGGCGAAAAGGGCGGTGCAAATGCTGGCACTGTTTTTGCAGGTATGGGATTTGCGGCACTTTTCAAATTCATCATTGATGGTCTTAAGCTTGTATCAGGAGAAATTTCTTTCCGCGTTAAAGGCTTTGCAGGTGAAATCGGTACTCAGATTTACCCCGCTGTTATGAGCGTTGGTTATATCTGCGGTGCAAGAATCTCTTCCTATATGTTTGCAGGTGGTATTGTAAGCTGGCTCGTACTTATTCCTATGATTGTGCTTTTCGGTTCAGAAATGATTCTTTACCCCGGTACTGCTCCCATTGGTGAAATTTTCGCAGAGGGTGGCGCAGGTGCTATCTGGAGCACATACATCCGCTATATCGGTGCAGGTGCACTTGCAGCAGGCGGTATTATAAGCCTTGTTAAATCTCTTCCCCTTATTGTTAAAACCTTTACAGGTGCTATGAAGAGTATGAAAGGTGCAGGAGCTACTTCAACAGAACGTACAGCAAGAGATATTAACCTTAAAATAGTTATTATTGCTATTCTTGTTCTTACAATTCTCATCTGGCTCATCCCCGCAATTCCCGTATCTTTTCTTGGTGCATTTATTATTGTTATCTTCGGCTTCTTCTTCGCAACCGTTTCTTCAAGAATGGTTGGTCTTGTTGGTAGCAGTAACAACCCCGTTTCAGGTATGGCTATTGCAACACTTCTTATTGCAACTCTTATTCTTAAGGTTACAGGTGCAGACGGTGTTGACGGTATGTGCAGTGCAATTGCAATCGGTTCAATTATCTGTATCGTTTCCGCTATTGCCGGTGACACATCACAGGATCTTAAAACAGGATACATTTTGGGTGCAACTCCCAGAAAACAGCAAACGGGTGAATTAATCGGTGTTGTTGCCTCCGCTCTTGCTATCGGTGGTACACTTTATCTTCTCGATTCCGCTTGGGGCTTCGGCTCTGATGAGCTTGGCGCACCTCAGGCGACTCTTATGAAGCTTATCGTTGAAGGCGTTATGGGTGGCGACCTTCCTTGGGTTCTCGTATTTATCGGCGTGTTTATTGCTGTTGCAGTTGAACTTATCGGTATTCCCGTTCTTCCCTTTGCAATTGGTGTTTATCTTCCCGTTCAGCTTAATGCTTGCATTATGGTTGGTGGTCTTATCAGACTTGCTCTTGACAAAATCAAAGGCAAAAAGGCAGAACACAAGGAAGAAATTGTTAACGATGGTATTCTCTTCTGCTCAGGTATGATTGCCGGTGAAGGTCTTGTTGGTATTGTTCTTGCCCTTCTTGCAGTATTTGGTGTAGATAAGGCTCTCAACCTTTCCGAAAAGCTTGGTATTCCCGCATCAGTTTCAGACCTTGGCGGTTTACTTCTTTTCGCTTTGATTATTCTCACAGTTCTTAAATTCACAATTTGGAAAAAGCGTGATAAAAAAGCATGAAAAAAAATAAAAAAGACGAAAACTATCTTGAAAAAAAGCCAATTTGCAAGGTTGGTCTTAACTGGTCAAAGGACGAAAACGGCAATGTTACTCTGGAAATGGAGAACAAAGGCATCGCCAACAGAATAATGCAAAAGCTTATTAAAAAGCCCAAGGTCAGTTATATTCACCTTGATGAAATGGGCAGCTTTATTTGGCCTCTTATGGATGGTGAAAGAGATATTCTTGAAATCGGCAAATTTGTTGAAGAGCATTTCGGCGAAAAAGCCAATCCCATTTACGAAAGACTCTCACAATATTTCAAGACTTTAGAGAAATATAATTTTATAGAGTATAAATAATTAAAAATGTCAGTCAGAAGATAATTTCTTTTGGCTGACATTTTTCTTGCATTAATTGTTAGTTTTTTATATACTTAAACTACAAAAGAGGTGGCACTATGAACAATGTTGAATTTTTTAAAAATGCAGGCTATGGTATGATGATGCATTTTGGTCTTTATTCTCTTCTTGGTGGAGAACACAAAGGCAAATTCGGTGATAATTACGCAGAATGGATTGGCTCGCATTTTGCAATTCCAATTAAAGAATATGAAAAATTAGCAACTGCATTCAATCCCATTTATTTTAATGCAGATGAAATAATCAAACTCGCTAAAGACTGCGGTATGAAATATTTTGTTGTTACAACAAAGCACCACGACGGCTTTGCACTCTTTCATTCCAAGGTTGATAAATATAATGTTGTTGATGCAACACCTTACGGCAGAGATATAATTGAAGACCTTGCAAACGCTTGTGCAAAGCACGATGTTAAGCTTGGTTTTTACTATTCTCAAGACCTGGACTGGCACGAAAAGCATGGTGGCGGTTATCTTTCAAATCATATGGGTTGCTCAGGTGTTACCTGGGACAACAGTTGGGATTTCCCTGACCCATCCGAGAAGAACTTTGATATCTGCTTTGAAAATAAAATTCTTCCTCAGATAAAAGAGATAATGTCAAACTATGGCGATATTTTTCTCGCCTGGTTCGATGTACCTATGACCTTAAGCGACAAGCAAAGTAAGATTATTTATGATACTGTTAAGTCTTTACAGCCCGACTGCCTTATTAACTCCCGTTTGGGTAATGGTATGTATGACTATGTTTCCTTGGGTGACAATGAAATCCCCAAAACAAAGGAAGAATGGGAAAAGCTTTCAAGAGTTGACCCGCAAAATATAAATTATCAAAGCATTGACGGCTTCAAGCCCAGTCCCTATGGTCTATATGAATCTGCTTGCACTCTTAACAATTCCTGGGGCTTTTCATACAGAGACCATAAATGGAAATCTCCTGAAGAGCTTTATAAAAACAAAAAGCATCTTAACGATTTGGGAATTAACTACCTCGTTAATGTAGGACCGGACCACCTTGGAAGAATTCCCGGTCCGTCGATTGAAATTTTAAGAAAAGCGGCTGAACTTGAAAAATACTGTGAGTGAAAATCACTCACAGTATTTTTATTTCGTCCTTAACCCTTTGGGATAATGGTTTTTTGCTCTGCCGTTTGAAACCTTCGCTCCACCCAAAGCGCATCCATCAACCATAACAACAGCCCAACCATTAGGGCAATCAACAGAAATTTCTTCTCCGTGAAGATATTTTTTCACTTCCTCGCTATGTGCGGTAAGCTGAATTTTTCGTTTAAAATCCTTTCCCATAGCCATAAAAAACTGATGATGTGGTTGAATATAATTTTTCTTTATTTCACCGATTGTTACACCCACCGAAAATGCCGTAACATTTTTCACATCAAAATCAGGTGTGAAATAAATAGGTGTGTCTTTATGCATTGAAACATTATTTCCATTGTATTCGGTTAATGTGTCATCAAGAAAATCGAAAACTGTTTTATCAATTTTTTCTGTTTTCTTTTTGAGCGTTTCATATTTTCCATAACACTGATTTTTGTTATGAAGAACCGCCATAAACTGTCCTTCACCTTTGTTTTTGTGAGGGTAAAAACGCCTTGCAAAGTGAATATTTTCGCATTTACAGCCCTCAAAGAAAATGCCGTTCTCGGTATTTTCTTCAACAGCTTTTTTTACTTTTACAAGCTCAAATTCGGGATGATTTTCCAAAAACCAATCAACCATCATTTCATTTTCTTCAAGAGAAAATGTGCAGGTAGCATAAACAATATAACCACCATTTTTAAGGCAAATTGAAGCATTTTCTAAAATTTCTTTCTGCCTTTCGGCACATTTAAGAACATTTTCTGGACTCCATTCCTCAATTGCAATATCTTCCTTACGGAACATTCCCTCACCCGAACAGGGTGCATCAACCATAATCAAATCAAATGTCTCAGGAAAGATTTTTGCAAGCTTACCGGTATCGGTACAAGTAGTAACAGTGTTTTTTACACCAAGTCGTTCCATATTGCCCGTAAGGATTTTGCATCTCGAGGGAATAATTTCGTTGGAAACAAGAACTCCCTTTTCACCCAACTTGTTTCTCAACTGACTGCTTTTGCCTCCGGGTGCAGAGCACATATCAAGAACAATCCAGTCAGGGTTGACTTCAATACATTCCGCAGGTGCCATAGCCCCGGGCTCCTGAACATAAATCATACCTGCGTGATGATATGGGTGATTTCCGATTTTATCATAATCAAAATAAAATCCGTTTTCCACATAGGGAATTTTTTCTTTTGAAAATGTATTAAGCTTCTCAAAATCTTCAATACTTATTTTATCGGTGTTGACTCTGAATGCCCTGACAGGTGTATCGTTCACCGCTTTTTCATAAGCATCAAAATCTTCGCCTAAAAGTTTTTTCATTCTTTCGGCAAATTCAACGGGTAAATTTTTCATTATTCGTCACCCAATTCTGTTTCTGCATAAAGCATACACATACCAACAGAGGTAATTGCGGCAGTTTCTGTTCTAAGAATTCTTTTTCCCAAAGAAATTGTTTTTCCGCCTGTTGAAACTGCGGATTCAATTTCCTTTTCATCAAATCCACCCTCGGGACCGATGAATATACCAACACTCATACCGTTTTTTATCACCGAAAGAGCTTCCTTGGTGGCCTTCATTCCGTCTTTATTTTCATAAGGAACAAGAACAACATCAAGCTTTTCTGCAATTTTTAAAGCGTTTTTATAAGAAACTATATCTTTGATTTCCGGAATGATGCTTCTTTTGCTCTGCTTTGCGGCACTTTCAGCAATTGCCTGCCAGCGGGAAACCTTGCTTTTCTTTTTCTTTTCCTCAATTTTAACAACACATCTGCTCATTTCAACGGGAACAATGCTATCAACGCCCAATTCAACGCATTTCTGAATTATAAGCTCCATTTTATCGCTTTTGGGAAGACCCTGAAAAAGAACAATTCTTATAGGCAGATTTGTGTCCTGATAATTTTCCTTGATTATCTTTGCAACAACACTGTCACTGTTTATTGCTTCAATAAAACAAAGATTACTTACACCATCTTCGCTAACGAGAAAGCTATCACCCTTCTGCATTCTTAAAACATTGGCGATATGGTTATAATCCGCATCCGTTATATAATAACAATCGCCCACTCTTTTCTCTTTATCAACAAAAAAATTAAACATTTTGTCACCCTTGAAAATCAATATCTGAAATATTTTATCAAATGCAACTTATTTTTTCAACTGTTAATGCATTTATGATTTTTTCACTGCATATTTATTTATGATATATAAGAAAAACTACGGAAAAATATGGAGGAATTTACAAAAAAGTCTTGATTTGTTCATAAATAAGAGGTATTATATATTTAGCACTCGATAACAGAGAGTGCTAAAAACAGAATTAAATCACTTCACATATAGGAGGCAATACTATGACACTCAAACCCTTAGGAGACAGAGTTGTTCCCAAATTCTGCGAAGCAGAAGAAACCACAAAAGGCGGCATTATTCTCGCTGCCGCATCTCAGGAAAAACCCCAGACTGCAGAAATTCTCGCTGTTGGCCCCGGTGGTATTGTTGACGGCAAAGAAATTAAAATGGAAGTAAAAGTCGGCGACAAAGTAATTCTCAGCAAATATTCAGGCACAGAAGTTAAAATTGATGGCGAAACACTTATTGTTGTTCGTCAGGGTGACATTCTTGCTATTGTTGAATAATCATTAATCAGGAGGCAATATTAATGGCTAAACAAATCATTTACGGTGAAGAAGCTCGCAGAGCTCTTCAGGCAGGTATCGATAAATTATGCGATACAGTTAAAATCACACTTGGCCCCAAGGGCAGAAACGTTGTTCTTGACAAGAAATACGGTGCACCCCTTATTACAAACGACGGTGTTACTATTGCAAAGGAAATTGAGCTTGACGATGCTTTTGAAAATATGGGCGCTCAGCTTGTTAAAGAAGTTTCCACTAAAACAAATGATGTTGCAGGTGACGGTACAACAACCGCAACTCTTCTCGCTCAGGCACTTGTACGCGAGGGCATGAAAAATGTTGTTGCAGGCGCAAACCCTATGGTACTCAAAAGAGGTATCAAGCTTGCAGTTGATAATGTTGTTGAAACAATCAAAGCAAACTCAAAGCCTGTTGAAAGCACAGATGATATTGCAAGAATTGCAACTGTTTCTTCTGCAGACGAAAATATTGGTGCTCTTATTGCAGAAGCTATGGAAAAGGTTACTGCAGATGGCGTTATCACAGTTGAGGAAAGCAAAACTGCAGAAACAAGCTGTGATGTTGTTGAAGGTATGCAGTTCGACCGTGGTTACATTTCTCCTTATATGGTAACAGATACCGATAAAATGGAAGCTGTAATCGACGACCCCTTCATTCTTATTACAGACAAAAAGATTTCTAACATTCAGGAAATCCTTCCTCTTCTTGAACAGATTGTTCAGGCAGGTAAAAAGCTTGTTATTATCGCAGAAGATATTGAGGGCGAGGCTCTTGCAACTCTTCTTGTAAATAAACTCCGTGGCACATTCACCTGTGTTGGTGTTAAAGCTCCCGGCTTTGGTGACAGAAGAAAAGAAATGCTCCGTGACATCGCAATCCTTACAGGTGGCGAGGTTATCACAGAAGAGCTTGGTCTTGACCTTAAGGACGCTGCTGTTACTCAGCTTGGTAGAGCTCGTCAGATTAAGATTTCTAAAGAAAACACAATCATTGTTGACGGCGCAGGCGACAACAACGAAATCAGCGCAAGAGTTCAGCAGATTAAAGCACAGATCGAAACAACAACATCTGATTTCGACAGAGAAAAGCTTCAGGAAAGACTTGCAAAGCTTTCAGGCGGTGTTGCTGTTATCCGCGTTGGTGCGGCAACAGAAACAGAAATGAAAGAAATGAAGCTTCGTATCGAAGATGCTCTCGCAGCAACAAAAGCCGCTGTAGAAGAAGGCTATGTTGCAGGTGGTGGTGTTGCTCTTCTCAACGCAATTCCTGCTCTTGATGCATATATCGCTTCTCTTGAAGATGCAGATGTAAAAACAGGTGCAAAAATCGTTCGCAAGGCTATTGAAGAGCCCGTTCGTCAGATTGCAGCTAACGCAGGTCTTGAAGGCTCTGTTATTATCGACGGCATTCTTCGTTCCGAAAAGGTTGGCTACGGCTTTGACTTTGCTAAAGAAGAATACACCGATATGGCAAAAGCAGGTATTCTTGACCCCACTAAGGTTACCCGTTCAGCTCTTCAGAACGCTTCAAGCGTTGCAGCAATGGTTCTTACAACAGAGAGCCTTGTTACAGACAAACCCGACCCCGCAGCAGATGCGGCTAACGCAGCAGCAATGGCAGCAGCTCAGGGCGGCGGAATGTATTAATTGATAAAAACCTTGCTCTTCGGAGCAAGGTTTTTTAGTTGCAAGTTGAAAATGGAAAGTGGAAAGTTTCGGGGCAAAGCCGATTATAATAAAATTCATTAGCAGATTCACTATCATTAGGTAATATATTCAAAAAAACGCCTTTCTTTTCTTGCATAAATACAATTGAAAATCATTGTTATAATCTGCTACAATGCTATTGTAAAATAATTTTTCTTTTGGGAGTGTTATTATGAGTAACGAAACAAAAAGAACTTATATCCCCTTTAACGAATGGAAAGAACCTTCAAAGCAAACTGAATACACAGAAAGAACACCGCTTCTTTCCCCCGATGGTGAGCTACTTGTAAAAGGTTGGGCAAGACATAATGTTTTTGATTACGAGCGTTCATTTTCAAAACCCAATAAAAGAAAAAAGGAATGGGATTTCTACCAGTTAGGTAATAAGGACTACTCTGTACAGATTAGCTTTGCTAATATTTCTGTTGGCGGTTATGCTGCAGCAAAGCTTATTGATATTAAAAACGGCAAGGTTCTTGCAGATGCTTTTGCTCTTTTCCTTGGTGGCGATAATAAATATATTCTTCCTAAAAGAGGAGATGCCCCTAACCGCTTCAAAGCAAAGGTTGGCAAGGCTGAGCTTGATTTTGATACCAAAGAAAACTCAAGAACTCTTTATTTTAAAATGCCTGTTAAAGGTAAAATGGTTGAATGCAATTTCCAGATGGATATTATGCCCGGTCTTGAAAACATCACAACCGTTCTTCCTTTTGAAAATGCACCAACCAAATACTTTATGACAACAAAGCAGAACTGCATGCCTTGCGGTGGTACTTTTAAATATGGTGACGAGGTTTGGGAATTCTCAAAAGAAAACACCTTCTGTGCTCTTGACTGGGGTCGCGTTAACACCCCCCACAGAATGGTCTGGTATTGGGGCAACGGCTCAACCTATTTAACTGATGAAGAAGGCAAAAAGCATATTTTCGGCTTTGAAATTACCTGGGCAATCGGCGATGAAAGCAACGCAACCGAAACCTGCCTTTTCTATGACGGAAAAGCTCACAAGTTCGGTGCTGTTGACGTTGAAACCTTCCCCAAGCCTGATAAATATATGAATGACTGGAAATTCATTTCCGAGGATGGCAGATTTAATCTTACAATGAAGCCTTTCTTCGACCAGCATTCCGATATGAATGTTGGTGTTGCAAGAATGCACACCCATCAGGTTCACGGACTCTGGAGCGGTGATGTTACTCTCGATGACGGAACAAAGCTTGAAATCAAAGATATGTACGCCTTCTGCGAATATGTAGAAAACAGATGGTGAAAAAATGAAAAAAAGATCATTATCAGTCATACTCGCTATAATTTTAACTACTCTTTGTGTTACCCCTGCATTTGCAACAGCACCGCAAAAGCCACCCTTCCTTCGTGGCTTTTATACAGATAACATGCTCTTTAAACAAAAAGATGAGGTTGTTATTGCAGGTACGGGTACCGAAAAAAAAGAAATAGCTGTTGAGCTTATTAACAGCAAAAAAGAAATTGTTGCAAAAGCTTCCGAAAAAGTCAACGAATATGGGGATTTTGAAATTTCTTTCACCGCGCCCGAAGGCAGTTATGAAGAATACACCATTATTGTGAAGGAAGACGGCAAGAAATTTGCAACACTGAAAAATGTTGTTTTCGGTGAATTGTGGTTGGCTTCAGGGCAAAGCAATATGCAATATCCCTTGGGTCAAGCAAAAATCGGAAGAAAATGGATGGAAGAAAAAAAGCCTCTTTCAAAAAATTTGAGAGTTCTTATTACACCTTTTTATCAAGAACTTGACGGAACTAAAGAAATTCCTTCCTCACCTCTTAAAGATATTCCCGATTCCAAATGGATTACCGGTGAAAGCGAAGAAATTTACGGTATGAGTGCGGTAGCATATTTCTTTGCCGATAAGCTTCAAAAAGAAATTGATATGCCCGTTGGTGTTCTCAATATTTCCTTGGGTGGCACATCTATTGCCTCTTGGCTTTCAAGAGAAGCAATTGACTCTGACAAAAAGGTAAAGGACGACCTTATAGCCCGTGAAAGATATATCGAAAAGGATAAATGGTTTGATGATAACCGAAGCCTTTATCACGATATGACCGTAAACTATAATCTGAGAATTGAGGCACTTAAGCATTTCAGATTATCGGGTATGGTTTGGTATCAGGGTGAGACCGATTTAATGTTCGGCTTAACCGATGAAAACTATGCAGACGCCTTTTCGCTTTTGCAAAATTCTTATACGGAGCTTTTCTCTTACAAAAACGGATTATTGCCCATTGTTTACACTCAACTTGCTTCATATAATTATGGTGATAACAATTATTTCATTAACAGAAACATCGCTTTTACCGAAATGCAGAAACAGGAAAAAGACTCCCGTGCGGTAGTTTCTGTTTATGATATACCAATAACATACCTTAAGGAAGTTGGCTATATTCATCCCGAAAACAAACTTGAGGTTGGCGAAAGAATGGCTTCTGCAGCCTTGGGTCTTGTTTACGAAAAATCCGATACATACACTACCGCAACACCAAAGAAAACAGAGATTAAAGATAACGGTATTTATGTAACAATGGAAAACTACGGCGACACTCTCACTTCAAATAGTGAAGCTTTAAAAGGCTTTGCAATTTGCGGTGCAGACGGCATTTATGTTAAAGCTAATGCAGAAATAATTGACAAAGACACAGTAAGGATTTGGAGTGATTCTGTTAAAGAACCGAAATCCGCAACCTATGCTTACTATTTAACTAATGGTAATGCCAATCTTTACTCCTCGTTAAACGGTAAGGCGCTTTTCCCTGTTTGCCCCTTTGTTACAGATAAAGCTATCGGCACGCATTATTGGGTTGAAAAGCCTTGGGCGGAGTGCGAGAACGAAACTGTTTGGCACAACGAGGATGATACCTACACAGATTTTTATCCCGCTTGGGATGCCGAAAATGCAGGAATTGAATTCAATAAAAAGGGCTTCATTGATATAAAAGGCTCTGCTTCGGAATTCTGTGTAAAACCCATGCTTACCTTTAAAAATGCAAATGAAAAGAATAAGGTTTTCAACTTCAAGGATGTTGATACGGATTACAGCACATACGGTACTATAACCTTTTCTGTTCGCAATAACGGCACAGAGGACATATGTTTTGATAGCTTGAAGCTATATAAAAATTCTTTTATGTGGTATTCTGCAGCAGTTACCCAAACAAAAGGTAATTCAACTGTAATCCCCGCCGACAATGTATGGCATACCGTAACGCTTGATCTTAACAGACTTTATTTCAGAGGAAATGATTGCGGTATAGGTCACGGAAATAAAAAGCTTAACGAGGTAAAAGAAATTAAATTCTGCTTTACTTCTCCCGAAGGTACAGACGGTAATATCAGTTTAGATAATATTGAATTCACTGCCTCTGCAACCTCCTCGGAAAAGCATTTTAACCCCGAAAAAGAAAATGCAGATAATATTTTAGAAAAAATCTCCTGCTTCTTCGTTAGCGGATTGGGAAAAATTTTAAATTAAAACAAACTAAAAATCAGGTGATTAGAATTTCAGAAATTCTAATCACCTGATAAATTTTATTCAGCTTTTGCTGCGGCTTTACGCTCAGCTTTTTTCTTTCTTGTTTTATAAGTATTCAATTCCTGCACACATTCATCGGGTAAATCGCAGTCACCAACAGAAACCACCATCTTATTGTAAAGCCCTTTGAAGTTTGAACCGCCTGTTGCAAGAATTTTATTCTTCTTTGCGTATTTGATAAACTCTGCCTTTTCTTCGTCAGAAAGCTCAGGAGAGTAAACCTCAATACCATCAAGCCCAGCTTTAACAAGCTCGTCCACAAGATTTTTATTCTTGCAACGCTGAGGATTAGCAAGAACTGCTATGCCCCCTGCTTCGTGAATCTGTTTAAGAACCTCAAAAATATCCTCATATTCAGGAACGTTATTAATATTTCCTTCAACATCAGAATTGAAAAGCTTTTTATAAAGCTCTCCGTAAATTCTATCGGTATAGCCTGCCTCCATAAGAGCCTGCATAATATGAACCTTAAAAATATTTGTTGAGCCTGATGCACATTTAACAACAAACTCTGTAGTTATGGGATAGCGCTGCGCTGCCTTGAGCATCATAATATGGGAGGATTTTTTTCTGATGAGCGAGCTGCGACGGCAAAGACCCTCGAGTCTATCAGGGAAATCAGGCTTATAGCAAAGCAAATGTATTTCCTGGCCTGTGGTCTTATCTGTTCCTGAAAGCTCAACGCCGGGAATAACTGTAACACCATGTCTTTCGCCGATAACCTTACCTCTGACTGTACCTGCAAGGCAGTCGTGATCAGTAATTGCAATTGTTGAAACGCCGCGTTTTTTAGCAAGTATGATTAAATCCTCGATACCAAGTGTGCCGTTAGACAATCGAGTATGGCAATGCAAATCCGCTGACAAAAAAATCCTTCCTTTCGTACTTCAGCTTAGAGTGGATAAAGCCTATCCGCTCTAACGAAATTCTTTCCCACATTTACCTGAGTTTTAGGGAGTCTATATGTCATTTTTTATAAAACCCTTGTTTTTTCACCAAAATAGCATACATACCCCTAATATATCAATACCATTATTTTACACTAAAGATTTTAAAAATGCAAGTGGATTTTCTTTTTCTTTTTTAGATTTTTCACCCATAATATGAACATATAGTTTGATTTTTTTATGTGCGTATGTTATTATTTTTAAAGAACAAATTTCAGGAGTCAAATATGTCTAAAACTGTTTTTGTAGCTATTAGCGGTGGAGTGGATTCTGCTGCTGCGGCAATACTTTTAAAGGAACGTGGATTTAATGTCCGCGGTGTTACCTTGCGCCTTAAGCCTGACAATCTTGCCGACAAAGATATTGAAGATGCTCAAGCTGTTGCAGACACATTGAATATTCCTCTTGATATTCTCGATATGAGAGCTGAATTCAAAAAGGTTACTGATTATTTCTGCACAGAATACCTTGAGGGCAGAACCCCTAATCCTTGTGTTATGTGCAACCCTGATGTTAAATTAGGAAAGCTTCTTGAATACACTCTCGCTCAGGGTGGCGACCTTTTAGCAACAGGTCATTATGCAAACATTATTAAAGATGAAAACGGAATTTATTATATAAAAAGGAACCCGTCAAGTAAGGACCAGAGTTATTTCTTATGTGGTCTTAATCAGCATATTCTTTCACACGTTATTTTCCCTATTGCAGATTTATCAAAGCCTGAAATTCGCCAGCTGGCATCCGACCACAACATTCCCGTTGCCGAAAAGAAAGATAGTCAGGAGGTTTGCTTCATTCCCGATAATGATTACATTTCATTTATCGAAAGAGAATTCAAGCCCGAAGCTATTCCCGGCAACTTCCTTTCTTCAAGTGGCGAAAAACTAGGCACTCATTCAGGTATTTATAAATACACCATAGGGCAGAGAAAGGGTCTTGGTGCTTTCGGTAAACCAATGTATGTGCTTTCCATTGATGCTCAGAAAAACGCCGTAATTATTGGTGATAACAACGAGCTTTTCAAAGAAGAAATATATGTAAGAGACATCAATTTCTTGTCGGGTAAAGCCCCTGACGATGAATTTCAATGTGAAGTTAAAATCCGTTGCGCAGCAAGACCTGCGAAGGCAACAATAACACTCTCGGGGAACACAGGAAAAATTGTATTCCGGGAACCCCAAAGAGCTGCTGCTCCCGGACAAACCGCAGCAATTTATATTGACGACATCTTAATTGGCGGAGGTACAATATGCAATCCTTAAAAATGCTTTATAAAATCGGCAAAGGTCCCTCAAGCTCACATACAATGGGCCCTCAGTATGCCGCAGAATATATTAACGAAAACTACCCTGATGCATCCTTTGTTAAAGTTATTCTTTACGGTTCACTTGCTCTTACAGGTGAAGGACACGGCACAGATAAGGTTTTAAAAGAGACAATTGCTGTTCCTAACGAAATTGTACTTGATACCGAAGCCAAGGATTTTCCCCACCCCAACACTCTTGATTTTGTAGTTTACGATAATGATAAAAATGAAATCGCAAAAGTAAGAGCTATGAGTATCGGTGGCGGCGAAATCAGAATTGAGGGTGTTCCTGCAGTTACTGCTCCCGAAATTTACCCTCAGAAGAACTTTGACGAAATCAAAGAATACTGCCTTATGCACCATCTTCGTTTAAGCGATTATGTTGCAAACTATGAAGGCGAAGCTATTTTTATGTTCCTAAAATCTGTTTGGGAGCAAATGAAAATGACTGTAAGAGAAGGTCTTTCAATGGAAGGCATTCTCCCCGGTGGACTTGAGGTTGAGAGAAAAGCAAAATACCTTTATGCTCAACGCCATATGGACGAAACTCCCGAAACTCGTGAGAACCGACTTGTTTGTGCTTATGCTTACGCTGCAAGTGAGCAAAACGCAGGTGGTGGAACAATTACAACCGCTCCAACCTGTGGTGCATCAGGCGTTCTTCCCGCAGTTCTTTTCTATATGCAGGAAAAGAAGGGTTTCACAGATTTTGAAATTGCAAAAGCACTTGCTGCAGCAGGTATTGTAGGAAATGTTGTTAAGCAAAATGCAAGTATCAGCGGTGCCGAGGCAGGCTGTCAGGCAGAAATCGGAACAGCTTGTTCAATGGCTGCGGCAGCTCTTGCAGAGCTTCATTTCATGGACCTTGACCAGATTGAATATGCCGCAGAAAATGCTATGGAGCATTATCTCGGTCTTACCTGCGACCCTGTTTGCGGACTTGTGCAAATCCCTTGCATAGAAAGAAATGCAGTTGCAGCAATGAGAGCAATTAATGCGCTTTCACTTGCAAATTTCCTTACATCAACAAGAAAAGTAAAGTTTGACACAGTTGTTGAAACAATGTATCAGACCGGCAAAGACCTTAAGCATCACTATCGCGAAACAAGTGAAGGTGGTCTTGCAGTAAATTATCAGGCTTTGGATTGATCAGGGTAATTAAAATATTTGAGGAGTTGAAGTTATGGCAACAGAAACCGTAAAAAATGAGCATCCAAATAAAATAGGCATTCGTGAAGGTATCGGCTATATGCTTGGTGATGGCGGAAACCTTTTCCTGCTCACATATATTTCTTCTTATTTGAAGGTTTTCTATACCGATATTTTAAAGCTTCCCACAGGCAAGGTTGCAAACCTTTTCCTTTTTACTCGTCTTTGGGATGCAATCAATGACCCTATGTGGGGTGCAATCGTAGCTAAAAAGAAGCCAACTAAAGACGGAAAATATCGCCCTTATCTCAAATGGTTGGCAATTCCTCTTGCACTTTCACAGATATTGTGCTTTATTGATGTTTCTTCTTATACATCAAATCCCTTGTTGCTTCTTGTTTTTGCATATATTACATATATTTTCTTCGGTATGCTCTATACAGGTATGAATGTGCCTTTTGGCTCACTTGCATCTGTTATTACCGATGACCCCGACGGAAGAACTTTACTTTCCACCTTCCGTACTATCGGTAGCGGTGTCGGCGGTGCTGCACCTGCTCTTCTGGCACCATTCCTTATTTACACAACCGTTACCTCAGCAGATGGCTCAACATACGATGTTGCCGATGGTCCGGGTATGTTTAAATTCGCTCTTGTAATGGGCGTTCTTTCCATCATTTTCTACTATGCCTGCTTCGGTATGACAAAGGAAAGAGTTCCCTCAGAAGCAGAACCCAAGGTAAATATGAAGCAAATCTACGGTGGCATGCTCAAGAGCAAGCCCTTCGTGGTTCTCGCTGTTACAGGTATTCTTATCAGTGGTCAGCTTCAGTTCAACTCCCTTAACCAATACCTTTACAAAAACTATTTCTGCGACACATCTCTTTCCGTTATGGGAACAATCGCACAGTATGCACCCCTTGTTCTTATGCTTCCTTTCTCAGGAAAAATTGTTAAGAAATACGGCAAAAAAGAAATTTGCGGTGTTACATCATTTGTTGCAGCAGCGGCAGCAGTTGCCACATTCTTTATTAAACCCGCACCTGACCAAGCGTGGCTTTTCCTTGTAATGCAATTTATCATCGGTTTCGGTTATTCCTTTGTTTCTATCACAAACTGGGCAATTGTTGCAGATGTTATTGACTATCAGCTTTATAAAACAGGAATCAAAAACGAAAGTGCTGTTTACGCAGTTTACACCTTCTGCAGAAAGCTTGGTCAGACTGCCGCAGACTACGGCGGACTTGTGCTTCTCGGTAAGGTTGGTTATGAAGCAGAAACAATGGCAAACGCAGGCTTCGTTGACGGAATCAGCGAAGGTATTTTAACCGTTTGCACCCTTATTCCTGCAATTACATATACCCTCGTATTCATACTTTACAAGTTCTTCTACCCTCTTACAAAAGAAAAGCTTGAGCCGGTTTATGAATATGTAAGGCAGAATAACGAAAGTCTTGCGAAATAAACAGCCTATTGACAACTCGCAAACCAACTGATAAAATGACAAAAAACGAAAGGCAGGTGGACAAAATGACAATGAATCTTAATTTCCGAAACAGGAGAGCCGTTTTGTCCGTTTGCGATTGATATAATTTTTATCTTTTTGTAAATTAAGGCATCTCCGTATTCTCGGAGGTGCCTGTTTTTTGTTGGAGGAACAAACAATGAAACTCTTAGTAATCCGTCACGGTGAATCAGAAGCAGATTTGCTTGATGTACACGAAGGCAGAGCAGACTTTGCATTAACCGAAAGAGGTCACAGACAAGCTGAAGCTATGGCAAATTATGTTGCCGAGAATTTTGACATTTCCCAAATATATGCAAGTACATTAACAAGAGCAAAACAAACAGCACAACATTTATCAGATAAAATAGGCAAACCTATTACTTTTGATGAAAATTTAATGGAATTCAACAACGGACTTCTTGCAGGCTTGCCAAGAGCGGTTGTAAGAGAAAAATATCCCGAAGTTCCTAATTTACCGATTGATAAAGCAGTTTACGGTCAGGAATCCCAGGTTGAGTTTAGACAAAGAGCAGAAAAAGCGCTTTCAAGAATCCTGAGTAAATCCGAGCAAGATGAAACTATAGCTGTTGTTTCACACGGTGGTATGATAAATCAGCTCTACCGTTCATTCTTTAATATGCCTGTTGACTGTATAAACTTCTTCAACACCGCTGATACAGGTATTCATATTTGGAACTTGAATGACACAGAAAGAAGAGTTGTAAAAGCTAATTTTGACGAACACACAAAAGGAATTTAAAGTTATTGAAGGTGTAAAATGAACAAAGTAATTGTAATAGGTTGTCCAGGTTCAGGTAAAAGCACATTTTCAAGAGCGTTACACGAACTTACAAACTTACCTTTATACCACCTTGATTTATTAAATTGGAACAGTGATAAAACAACAGTAGATAAATCAATTTTTCTTGAAAGGTTGCAGAATGTTATTGCACTTGATAAATGGATAATCGATGGTAACTACGGCTCTTCAATAGGACTCCGTATGAAAGAATGCGATACAGTTTTCTTCCTTGACTATCCTGTTGAAGTTTGTATTGATGGCATTATGCAAAGACAAGGAAAAACACGCTCTGATATGCCGTGGATAGAAACAGAGGTCGATGAAGAACTTTTGGAGTTTATCAGAAACTATAACACCCAAAGCAAGCCAAAGGTGTTGGAACTTTTGAAGAAATATAGTGAAAAAGATATTGTTGTTTTCAAGAGCAGAAAAGAAGCAGAAGAATATATAAACAAAATGAGGTAAGAAAATGTTTGACTACACAAAAATAAATTCAGAAACGTGGGATTCGTGGGCTGAAGATGGATGTGAATATACATTGCCTATAAGCCACGAA
>JAZNJB010000032.1:0-24126 GCA_045577815.1 Acutalibacteraceae bacterium | reverse complement strand
TTTTCGTCAGCTTCGCTTATCCATTTTTTAATACATTCCAATTCTTCGTCTTTTGTCAAATTGGGATATTTAATATATTTAGCCAATCTTTCATCTGTGATGATTTCATAAATGGCATCAATATCGCTTTCTTTGTATCGTCTTAAAATAAGTCTGTCTGTTTCTATTCTTGGACTTAACATTTTAATTACTCCATATCGCTATTAAATATAATTTCTTTACCTAATGATGTTTTCTACTTGATTTATTCTTTGTAAATAATAGAATCTGAATCTGTTAGATAATAAGCTTTGTATTTACTCGTTTTACATAGATTGTCATAGTCATATTTGCGAATATAAGTATAATGACAAACAAGTACTCCATCAAATAAACCCAATCCTCTGAAATCGGTCATTTCAACATTGTTGTCATCGTATTTTGTAACGTGCTCAATATCCTTAGATGCGATATGAGCACCTGCACTGCCACCAATGTAAACAACACCTGATTTTACATATCTGATTATATCTTTATCAAAACCACATTTTCTGATTTTATCAAGTGTTCCAAAGGTATTACCACCGCTTATATAAAGTACATCAATATCAAGATTCCTAAACTTATCGGGGTTATTATGGTCAAAAACATAAACATTAGCTTTTTTGAAACCGAACTCTTGCATACGGTCATAATATATGCTGCCTGAAATAGCTTCTGCCGTCGCTTTTTCATTAGGGATAAACAAAAGCTTACACTTATCTATAGGATAAGGCAGATTGTCCATGATTACTTTCTGTGATTTCTCATTTCTGAAATCACAGGATGATAAAATTAATTTCACAATTCAAATCCTTTCAACCATTCAACAGACTGTTTCATTCCGTCAATGGTTTTTGTTTCTAAAACCACACGGCAGTTTTGTTCTTTGGCAAGATTGATATACTAAAACAATGTTTGTTCATCCAAAATGGATAATATCGACTTCGTTTTTACAAGGTTCTTCAAACATAGAAACAAACTCCAAAGCACGATTATGTTCAAGATAATATGCTTTTGTTTTATTTTCAAGAATTTCATTGTTCCTTTTATTCAGTTGATATTTCCATGTTTCTTCGTCAATTTCAATATAATGAAGTTCACATTTAATATCACGTGATTTATAAAATTCTTTTACAGAGTCGCGCTCTTCTTTTGTCCAGAAGCCCCAATCAAGAACAACATCAAAGTCTTTTTCAATAATTTCTAAGGATTTTGCGAAAAGATAATCTTTTATTTTTCTTTCGTATTCTTGATGTAGCTTTTCGCCACAGCATTGGTCAAAAAGAGAAAGCATAATTTCATCAACCGAAAGCAAAATTGCATTGTTTCCCCTGCAAAGCTTTTTAGCGTAGGTTGTTTTTCCACTGCAGATTTTACCACAGATTAAATATACTTTTGACATAAATTCACCTGATATTATTTTAATTCATCATACATGATCTTAATAATTTTCGTACTGTTAAGGCAACAGTCTGTGTTGTTGGAGTGGTAGTAGGCAATAAGAAGGTAATCCTCGCCCTCAAGGGTGGCTGGGTAGCAGTAGCCGTTGTTAAGGTCATCCTCAAGATAGAAAAGCTTTTCTTGTGTGAAATTGCTTTCATCTTTTTTCCTTGTTGCCATTACGTAGGGTGTTCTGCCCCAGAATTCTGCATCGTCATCTCTTAAAATATGCTCGGGAATAGGATTGAAAATTGCAACGGTCAAATCCTTGAAATCCTTAACTGACATAGGCGAAGCAGGTGATGAAAAGAATACATTGGGTTCAGGTGTTGACCAGGTTTCGCCATTGTCTTCGGAGTAACACTCGTACTGATATCCTAAAAGAGTTCTGATATAACACCATATTTTACCATCGGGGAGCTCATATAATCCCGGTTCCTGAAATCCGATTTTATCATTGGGGAAAGGAGTTCTTAATTCCTGCTCGGTTTTATTCCAGGTGTAGCCGTCATCATCGGAATAAAAAAACACAAGCTCACCAACAGATAATTCCTGGGAGTTGTCATAAATTGTGTGACGGGCTAAGGGGAGAATGATTCTGCCGTTTTTAAGCTTTAAAACTCTATCGTTATTGAGAATGAAATAATCAGGTCTTTCGAGAGCGTCCAAGCAATTCTGCGGTTCGCTCCAGGTTTTACCCTCGTCAGAAGAACGCCTCATTACAATAGTATCGGAGCCGTCTGCGTTTTTTACAATATAAAAAGCACCGATATCACCATTTCCCATTCTCAAAAATGAAAAGCTCATAATGTTAACATCATTCTCAGTCTTTTCAAAAAGCACCTTTCTTTCTGACCAGCTTTCGCCTTCATCAGTTGAAGAAATAAAAGAAATTCGGGCAATATCTTCGTCCTCTCTTCCGCCTAAAAACTCAGTAAAGGCGAATAAAATACTACCGTCATTCAAACGAATAAATGAACCCTCTCCGATTCTTTTTATTGAATCTGCAGGTGCCATTAAATGAACTTTTCTACCGACTTTTTTCATAAAAAACTACTCCGAAACAAAGTTTATATGGCAATTATATCATACAATTTGCACATATATCAACCGTGAAATTGTATCTTCCTGATAGGTTGTTTTTGTTGCTTTTAAAAAATGCCTATGATAGAATTATTGTAATAAAAATTCAGGAGGTTTTCCTATGCTTTATAAGAAAAATTCTGCTCCTGCTTTAACAGAGGAGTTATTTAAAAATCCAACTGCGGAATACCGTGGAACACCCTTCTGGGCATGGAACAATTTGCTCACAAAGGAAGAGCTTTGCCGTCAGATTGATGTTTTCAAGGAAATGGGCTTGGGCGGATTTCATATGCATGTAAGAACAGGTCTTAAAAACAAATATTTAAGTGACGAATATATGGAGCTTGTTAAGGCATGCGTTGAAAAGGCAAAGGGCGAGGAAATGCTTGCTTGGCTTTATGATGAGGACAGATGGCCCTCAGGTGCGGCAGGCGGTCTTGTTACTTGCGATGAAAGATATCGCGCAAGAGATTTGCTATGGACTGCAAATAAAAACGGTGAGGCTTTCTCGTCGGGTGATATAAGCCGTTCTGATGCAGGTCGTTCAGGTAACGAAACTCTTATTGCTTGTTACGATGTTATTCTTGATGAAGATGGTTACCTTGAAAGCTATAAAAGAATAGGCGAAAGCGACGAGGCAAAGGGTACAAAATGGTATGCTTTTCTTGATGTTTACACAAAAAATAGCTGGCACAATGACCAGACTTATGTTGATACACTCAACAAAGATGCAATAAACAGATTTATTGAGGTTACTCACGATAGGTACAAAGAAAGCGTAGGCTATGAGTTTGATAAAACTGTCCCTGCAATTTTTACAGACGAGCCTCAGTTTACAAGAAAGCAGACATTCGATAACTCCTTTGATACAGAGGATGTTACAATGCCTTGGACCGATAAGGTTCCCGAGCTTTATAAAGAGGCTTATGGTGCAGATATTCTTGATACACTTCCCGAAATTTTCTGGGATTTAAAAGATAGTGCTCCGTCAATTCATCGCTATCGTTATCATGATTTTATTGCTGAGCTTTTTGCACAGTCCTTTGCAGATACTGTTGGTTCTTGGTGTGCAGAAAACGGAATTGCTCTTACAGGTCATATGATGGAAGAGCCAACATTACATAGCCAGACAGCCGCTTTAGGTGAAGCAATGCGCTCTTACAGAAGCTTCCGGCTTCCCGGTATAGATTTGCTTTGCAACTCTCATGAATTCACTACCGCAAAGCAGGCACAGTCTGCCGCCCATCAGTTTGGTTATGAGGGTGTTCTTTCCGAGCTTTATGGTGTAACAGGCTGGGATTGTGATTTCAGAACATATAAGCATCAGGGTGATTGGCAGGCTGCTTTAGGTATAACTGTTCGTGTGCCTCATCTTTCATGGTATGCAATGGCAGGCGAAGCAAAGCGTGACTACCCTGCATCAATTTCTTATCAGTCACCCTGGTATAAAGAATATGGCGCAATTGAAGACCATTTTGCTCGAGTTAATACCGCCCTAACAAGAGGTAAACCAATAGTTAAGGTTGGCGTTATTCATCCCGTTGAAAGCTTCTGGCTTCATTGGGGTCCTAATGATAAATCAGCAATCTTCCGCGATGGCGCTGACGAAAACTTCCTTAGCCTTACCAAATGGCTTCTTGAGGGTAGCATAGACTTTAACTTTATCTGCGAATCTCTTTTACCAACTCTTTGCGAAAAGGGTACAGCACCCTTTAAGGTTGGTCAGATGGAGTATGATACAATTATTGTTCCTGCTTGTGAAACTCTTCGTTCAACAACATTAGAGCGTCTTGAAGAATTCCGAAAAAATGGTGGCAGACTTATTTTCCTCGGTGCTGCACCCGAACTGTGCGATGCAGTCGCTTCCGAAAGAGGTAAAGCTCTTTATGATATGAGCGAACACATTGACTATACCCGTTCTGCACTTATCACCGCTATGGAAAAGGACAGAACTCTCACAATAAGATATGATGACGGTAATCTTACTGATGACCTTATTTATCAGCTTCGTCAGGATGAGGATTGCAGATGGCTTTTCGTTTGTCACGATAAAGAGCCCCATAACAAGGATATTGACAATGGCGATGATATAAGAATTACCATAAATGGTGAATATGGCGTTGTTATATATGACACAGAAAACGGTAATATCGTTTCTGCAGATTACGAAATCAAAAACGGCAAAACAGTAATTTTTGACCATATTTACGGCTACGAATCAAGACTTTATAAGCTTGTTGATGTAAATGAGGTTACATCTGCAACCGAAAAAGAAGGAACAGAAAAGAAAGAAATCCGTGTTCCATCTCAGGTGAAATATGAGCTTTCTGAAGAGAATATTCTTGTTCTTGATATGGCAGAATTCAAGGTGGAGGGCGAAGAAGAATTTTCACCCAAAGAAGAAATTTTAAGGCTTGATAATATCTGCCGTAAGAGATTAGGTCTTCGTCATCGTGGTGAAGCAATTGTTCAGCCTTGGGTTTATGGGGAAATGCCCGATGTGAGCAAGGTTACTCTCAGATATACATTTAACAGTGAAATCGATTATGAGGGTGCATATCTTGGTCTTGAGGATGCAGATAAAGCAGAAATTATTTTCAACGGAGAAAAGGTTTCCAACGAAATTGTTGATAATTATGTTGACTTCTCAATCTATAAGGTGAAGCTTGGTAATATCAGAAAAGGCGAAAATCAACTTATTATCACTTATCCCTTCGGACCTTCTGCAAATCTTGAGAATATATTTGTTCTTGGCTATTTCGGTGTAAGGGTTGTTGGTACTGAAAGCACAATTATTGCCCTTCCCGAAAAAATCGGCTTCGGTGAAATTCTTTCTCAGGGCTTCCCGTTTTATAGCGGTGCAATTACTTATAAAATTCCTGTTAATGTTGAGAATGGTATCGTAGAGGTTGAAGCATCCGACTATCGCGGTGGTCTTATAGCTGTTGAGGTTGATGGAGAGAAAAAAGGCAGAATTATTTACCCGCCATATAATCTTGAAATCAAAGACCTTGCCAAAGGGGAACACGAAATTGGCATTAAACTTTATACACACAGATATAATTCCTTTGGTCCTATCCACCTTGTAAATGAAAAAGAATCCTGGCACGGACCAAATGCTTGGAGAAGTAGTGGAAAAAATTGGAGTTATGAGTATGTGTTAAGAAAAACAGGTATACTTAAAGCTCCTGTAGTAAGATTGTAAAACAAATTCACTCCATTGAAATTTACGAATAAATTTCAATGGAGTGATAAATTTTTATACAAAGAGTTTCTTAGCAAGCCAAGCTCTGACCTTTTTACTTTTATTGGCATAAAGCCAGAAGAAAACGAGAGCCAAGCAACAAACGGCTGAAACCAAAGCGATCTCACAAGCAATAATGTAATTACCAAGGAAGAAGCAAAGGCTTGAAATGCTAAGGCAAATTACAAGGTCAATGAAAATGTGAAGGACTTTTGATGTCCAATGGCGTTTTCTTTTTCTGTACCAGAAGGTGAAATATAATACACAAGCACTTGTAATTGCGATAATCGGTACCGCAATATTAAAATACCATTTTGCATCGCTTGGGTCGTTGGCATAGAAAACTAAAGTGTAAAGAGCTACCGCCAAGGTATCAAATCCCCACATTAAATATGGGTGAAGTTTTTTTGTGAAGAATGGGAATACAAATAAAATCCAACACAAAAATGAGCTCGATGCTACGAAAACGAACCACAGATTTTCAGGGTTTAGAAAGATATTTATGAACATACAAACAATGTTGGGAATCAACAGTATGAATGTAACGATGAGGGCAATAAACTTCTGCTTTATTCCAACGGGGATATCAGGTGTATGAGAAAAGGGGAGAGAGGTTTCCTCGCTTTTTTCATTTGGATTATATACGGGAGTGTCACAAAGGGCGCATTTATGAGCGCTTTTATCTAATTCTACTCCGCAATTAACACAATATGACATATTTAAACATCCTTTATTAATATGTGTAAAATCAATTAATCTCTGTTGCTTTCAATTTTTACGTGGAAGCCCATTTTAACAAGCTTTGTGAAAATTTCTCTTTCAATATCGGTTTCCTTGTGTATTCCTGCAATTGTCAGAACAAGGTTGTCTCCAACAGTTGCAAGACCGCAACGGACTGCGTTACGAACACCGGGACCGGGCATAAGGAAAGCTTTTTCAACAAAGGGCTGCATATCCTCGGGAAGCTTTACCGCACCTAAGTTTGAAAGCAGAACAGATGTTGTTTGCTCACCTGTAATGAGGAACGAAATACCAACACCCAAATCCTTTACCGCCAAGGGTAAGAATTTTAAAACGGGGTTTCTTTCAAGACCTAAGTTGGCAGTTACCATTGCATTAAGCTTCTTTTCATCATTTGCAAGACGCAATTGATATGCTACTTGCTTAAGAAGCTCCTCAAAAGAATAATCACCTAATTGAGGGTCAACCTTTGCACGAAGGCAAATAGTAAAGTTTCTTAATGTTTCTGTTTTATAAACACTTCTTAAATCGATGGGAATCTGAACAGAAACCTCTTTTTGCTTTTTTTCTTCTTTGCGTTGCTTTTCAATATGCACCTGCATAAGAAGAGCGGCAAAAAACTCTGTTATGGTTACACCGTGAGCCTTTGTGTATTTATGAATCTCACTGAAGGACATTGTGCCCGAAATGATGTTTACCATATGCTTCGGAAGCTTTGTTCCTTTTGCGTGGTAAACGTATTTATCACTGCGCTTGATTTTGCCTTTTGAGTTGGCGATTTTTGAAAAAGTATCTTCAAGCTCTTCTCTTTTTGGTGGCTCATCTGCATCAAGCACAAGACCGCCCACAGAAATACTGTGACCGCAAAGCTTTAAATATTCTGCAACAAGAGTGCAGGAGAATATAGCAGCACCATGACCGTCAGAAATAGCGTGATATGTGTCAACTGCAATTCTCTTTCCATGGTAATAAACTCTGAAAAGGAAGCCTTTGTTTTCTTTGAATTTAACACGATGGCAGGGGTTCTGAATATCGGGTTTAACATCCGGCGCAACATTGGGGTTTTTTTCAAAATAATACCAGAAAAGACCTTTGCGGATTCTCACATCAAATCCGGGGAAACGAGGCATTATATTTTCCAATGCTTTTGTAAGAATGTCCGGATTTATTTTTTCTTTCAATTCAATACAAAAACGGAAAATGTTTGACCAGGTGCCTGTATTCTGTCCGGGAAAAACAGAGGCTGCGTTATCAAGCCTGAACCATTCGGGTAAATTTGAGCTTTTTGTTTCACGCTTTTTGTACTCTGCCAATTTCAAAACTCCTTTCCTTAAAATAAATACCGTTTTACTATATATGAGTAAAACGGTATTAGAATTTAAATTTTTATAGCATCCTTGATTTTGATTTTTCCGACAAACGGAATTTTCAGATAGCCGTTGCAACCATCATCGTCAAAGGTAAGGTGAATATCAATTTCTTTACCGGGGAGAATGGCAACTGTGGCTTTTGCATCAAGGGTATCATCATCTTCTTCAAATTCTGTTATGGTAACATCCATATCAAAATCTGCATTATCAATTTCAATTTCAAATTCATAGTTGTTGTTTTTAAATTCGATTTCAAAAACAGCCTCACCTTTGAAAAACATATGGTCAATGTTAACCTTGTATTTGCCTATACCTATCATAATCGGTACCTCCAAAATATTTATTTAATTTTCATACCACCTGCAAGACGAAGGATTTTTTGGGCGTCTGTTGTTGTGATTTTGTCACTGCTTGAATTATATACATTTGCAGCAGTTCTTTGCTCTTGGGTAAGAGCAAGCATTTTTGTGGATGCAAAAAGAGCAGCTTTAGCATCAAAAAGGGTAACAATACCATCTCCGTCAACATCACCCTTAAGAGAAAAATCGTTATTTATAAGAATAACAAATCGACCTGTTTTTTCAGTCTGGGCGCATATAAAAGGAGCATTAGCTGATCCGCTTACAGGAATTAATTCATCACCAATCTGTTGATATACCTTTGTTGCGCTTGGAATTGCATCAGGGCAAACAGCATCAAAGTTGAAAATTACTTTGCCGCCAAGGTTGACGGAGTTGCCACTATTTACAACATCAATATCAAACGCCAGTGCCTTTGAATATCTTGTGGGGAAAAGCTCTTTTACCTGGTCAATTTTTACGCGCTTAACAGAAATATCAAGTGTTTTATTTTCAGGAAGAACGCCATAAGCATCGATTAATTTTATGCCGGTAGTATTATCGGTAATTGATTGATTGTTTAAAATTATAATGTCCTCAGGAAGAGCCAACTTTGCAAGGTATTTATGTGCGTAGGAATCCTTCGTACAGGAAATACCATCAACAAAGTAATAGAATTTATTGTCGTCAGAATCGATACCACCTAAAACAACATCTGCGCCGATTTCTTTAAGAGTTGACGGTAAATCAATTCGTTTTAATGAATCACAATAAGCAAGAGCTTCTTTTCTTAAAATCTTAAGGTTATCACTTAAACGGATTTTTTTAAGATTCCAACAATGTGAAAAAGCGTAGCTGTCAATTCTGGTAACCGTGTTATACATATTAACTTCGGTAAGTTTATAACAATGACTGAAAGCATATCCGCCTATAACTGTAACACCGTAAGGGACAGTAAAACAGCCACCCTTTCCTGCAGGGAAGTTAGAGAGATAGTAAGGTTTACCGAAATAAGGCGAGCTTTCATCATCATTCTTATAATAGAGAACGCCGTCTACTGAAATAAAGCTCGGATTATCCTCGTGCACAAGTATTTCTGTGAGAGAAGAGCAAAGATTAAAAGCACTTCCGTCTATAAAAGCAAGAGTAGAAGGGAGCTTAATAGAAGTGATTTTTTCATTTTTTTGAAAAACCTCAGGGTAAATTTCTACTACCGGTGCGCCATTTAAGGTTTCGGGAATAATAATTTTAGTTTCTTTTCCTGAATAAGCAGTTATAATAACACCATCCTCAGGGATATCAGAACAATATTCGTATGTAAAATCTTTTTCGGGCGGGATTACAGGTTCCTTGCTTTCATAAACACCTGTTGTTCCACCAATTGCTGTAGGAACAGTATCATAGAAAAACAAGCAAGATATAAGAATGCAAAAGCATAAAATAAAACTTAACAGCTTTTTCTTATTCAAAAGAACACGTCCTTTCAAGCGGTAATATACTAATGTAATTATATTATAATCAGAATGTAATTGCAATAGGTCTGTTTATACAAAAAAACAGTCAATTTTTGTTAATTGGTATCAAAGAAAGATAATAAAAAGCAAAGCTCCGAAGCGAACTTCGGAGCCGTATGCTTTTTAACAATTAAGTTACTTAGATAGCGCGGGTAACCTTACCGGAGCGCAAGCAGCGTGTGCAAGCATATACTCTTTTGGGAGAGCCGTTTACGATTGCTTTAACTCTTTTTACGTTGGGTTTCCAGGTTCTGTTTGAACGTCTGTGTGAGTGAGAAACCTTGATGCCGAAAGCAACTTCTTTGTTACAAAATTCACATTTTGCCATTGAGCTGCACCTCCTTCTAAATTTTTCGATAAGTCTAAACATAAGACAACGAAATGTATAATATCACCTTTCTTCGTCAAATGCAAGTATTTTTTTTGAAATTGTCCGTTTTTATGAACTTTCACATATATTTAAGGGTATTATTCCAATATTTTTTTCAAAATTGCTTGATTTTTTCAAATTGATGCTATATAATGCTACTTGTAACCGAACATTTGTGCGAAGTAACAGAGGTAGAAGTTGTTTTGCATATACCAAATTTTATATAAAAGGGGATTTACTCGAAAATGGCAGAAAAAAACGAAAAAAGTAAAGCACTTGAAACAGCGCTCTCTCAGATAGAAAAGAATTTTGGTAAAGGTGCAGTTATGCGCCTTGGCGAAAATGCAGGGCTTAATGTTGAAGCAATTCCTACAGGCTCAATTGCTCTTGATGCGGCAACCGGTATCGGTGGTCTTCCCCGTGGCAGAATTGTTGAAATTTATGGTCCTGAAAGCTCAGGTAAAACTACTCTCGCCCTCCATGTTGTTGCAGAAGCACAGAAAATGGGTGGTGAAGCCGCATTTATTGATGCTGAGCACGCGCTTGACCCTGTTTATGCAGCGGCTCTGGGAGTGGATATTGATTCACTTCTTGTTTCTCAGCCTGATAATGGTGAGCAGGCACTTGAAATTACAGAATACCTTGCTCGTTCAGGAGCTCTTGATGTTATTGTTGTTGACTCTGTTGCAGCTCTTGTTCCCAAGGCAGAAATTGAAGGAGAAATGGGTGATTCGCACGTTGGTCTTCACGCTCGCCTTATGTCCCAGGCTTTGAGAAAATTAACAGGTGCTATTTCGAAATCCAACACTGTTGTTATTTTCATTAACCAGCTTCGTGAAAAGGTTGGCGTTATCTATGGTAACCCTGAGGTTACAACAGGTGGTCGCGCTCTTAAATTCTATTCAACAATCCGTATTGATGTAAGAAGAGTAGAACAGCTTAAAGGTCCCGGCAACGAATTTATCGGTTCAAGAACAAGAGCAAAAATTGTTAAGAACAAGGTTGCGCCACCCTTTAAAGAGGCGGAATTTGATATTATGTATGGTGAAGGTATTTCCAAATACGGCGAACTTCTTGATTTGGCTGTTAAAATGGAGGTTATCAGAAAAAGTGGTGCCTGGTTTTACTATGGTGAGGAAAGACTGGGTCAGGGCAGAGACAATGTAAAAGAATATATCAGAAACACACCCGAATTCTGTGCAGAGGTTGAAGAAAAGGTTCGCGAGGGTATCAAGAATCTTATTTCTGCAAGAAACCCTATTTCCAGAAGAGAGCAGACCGTACCCACACCCGTTGAACCCGTTTCAAAAGCGGCCGCAAGAGCAAAAATTGATATTGCAGTTGACGACGAATAATGAAAATCACATCTAAACAGGGTAACGGCAATAAGGTTCATATCTATATTGACGGAGAATATACCCTGACACTTTATGACGACTATTGGTACCTTTGCGGTATTAAGGATGGTCAGGAAATTTCAGAGACACAGCTTGCTTCCTTGAAAGAGGAGGCAGGCTTTCGCTCTGCTTATGAAAAGGGTATAGCATATCTTTCTATGCGTAGCTATTCGGAAAAAGAGCTTTACGATAAACTGAAATTAAAATTCGGTGCAGAAAGCTCACGCAAGGCTGTTGATAAAATGCTGGACAGAGGATATATTGACGATGAAGCCTTTTGCAAGGAATATGCAAGGTATCTTTTTGAAGTGAAAAAATATGATATAAAGAGGATTACATATGAATTAAAAATGAAAGGTATTGATGGCGAAACTGTTAACAATACCTTGAAAACACTTGACAATGAGCCAATTTCGCGTATTATAGAAATGTTAAGGACAAAATACGAAAATAAACTGGAAACGGAAAAAGACAGAAAAAGAATTGTCAACCGTTTCGTAAGAATGGGGTACTCCTATTCTGATATAAAATCCGCATTTTATGAATGTGAATTAGAAATGCCGAAAGGATAGAATATTTATGTCACGAAAAATCGGAATGATTAGTTTAGGCTGTCCGAAAAATCAGGTGGATGCAGAATTGATGCTGAAAAAGCTTGTTGATGCAGGGTATATTCTTGTTCAGGAAGCGGAGAAAGCTGATATCGTTATTGTTAACACCTGTGGCTTCATTGAGGATGCTAAAAGAGAGTCTATTGAAGCAATTCTTGAAATGGCAGATTTAAAAACGGACGGACTTCTTAAGAAAATTCTCGTAACAGGTTGCCTTGCTCAGAGATACAATGATGAGGTGTTTGCCGAAATCCCCGAGGTTGACGGTGTAATCGGTATCGGTGCAAACGCAGATATTGTTGCGGTTTGCGATGCTGTTTTTGAAAATGATGAGCAGTATAAGAGTTTTCCTGATAAAGAGGATTTGCCTCTTGATGGTGGCAGAATTCTTACAACTCCCGAATATACAGCATATCTTAAAATTGCTGATGGCTGCTCTAACTGTTGCTCTTACTGTGCAATTCCCTCTATCAGAGGCGGTTTCAGAAGCAGGAAAATGGAAGATATTCTTGAAGAAGCAAATATGCTTTGCGAGAAAGGTGTTAAAGAGCTTATTATCGTGGCTCAGGACACAACCCGTTATGGTGAAGACCTTTATGGTGAGCTTAAGCTTCCTGAGCTTTTGGGTGAGCTTAATAAAATTGAAAAGCTTCATTGGATTCGTCTTCTTTATTGCTATCCTGACAGAATTACAGATGAACTTTTAACAGCCATTGCAGAAAATGAAAAGGTTTGTCATTATATCGATATTCCCCTTCAGCATGCAGACGGCGAAATTCTCAGGGCTATGAACAGAAAGGGCGACAAGGAGTCTCTGCTTGCTCTTGTTGAAAAAATCAGAGCAAAAATACCTGATGTTGTTTTGAGAACAACCTTTATTGTTGGTTTTCCGGGCGAAACGGAAGATGCTTTTACAACGCTTTCCGAGTTTGTTAACGAAGCTAAAATTGACAGAGTAGGTTGCTTTGCATATTCCCGTGAGGAAGGTACACCTGCATACGATTTTGAAAATCAGGTTGACCCCGAAATTGCGGCGGACCGTGTTGAAGCAATTATGACTCAGCAATATACAATTTCTGAAGAGAAAATGGAAGAATGTATGGGTAAAACCTACGATGTTCTTGTTGAGGGCTATGATTCTTATACGGATAGCTATTACGGCAGAACATATATGGACTCTCCCGACATTGATAATAACATTATTTTTACTTGCGGATATGAAATTGAAAACGGTGAAATTGTTCCTGTTGAAATATTTGATAAGGATGAGTATTCACTCATTGGTGAAGCAGTATGAAAAACATGAATATACCTAACCAATTGACTGTTATAAGAATAATTCTTACTCCCATATTCTTAGCATTGTTTTTAAGCGATATGCCCCATCATTATTTAATCGGTTTAATCGTTTTTGCAATTGGTTCATTTACAGATTTTCTTGATGGTAAAATTGCAAGAAAAAAAGGTATCGTAACAGTTTTCGGACAGCTTGCAGACCCTGTTGCAGATAAAATTTTAACAACTGCCGCACTACTTGCGTTTATGCAGTTTGGGCTTTGTAATATCTGGATTATTATGATTGTGTTACTCCGTGAATTCACAATTACATCATTCAGACTTGTTGCAACAGCACAAGGAATTGTTATTCCTGCAAATATTTATGGTAAACTCAAAACTATTTCACAAATGGTTTTCTCTCTTGTGATTATGATTCTTGCGGAGCTTAATGATATTGGGGTTTTAGGTGAAAACTTCCCCATTTCTGCAGTGTCAAACGGACTTTTATGGATTACAGCCGCCCTTTGTGTTGTTTCAGGCGTAATTTATGTAAAACAGTCCATTAAACTTATAGATTTTTCGAAATAAGGTGAATTTATGCAACTTTATAACTCTCTTACAAGAAAAAAAGAAGATTTCAAAGAAAATGTGCCGGGCAAGGTTAATATGTATACCTGCGGCCCTACAGTTTATCACTTTGCACATATAGGAAATCTTCGTAGTTATATTATGGAGGATGTGCTTGAAAAGCACCTCCGTTACAGTGGCTATGACGTTAAACGTGTAATGAATATTACTGACGTTGGTCATCTTTCAAGTGATGCTGATACAGGCGAAGATAAAATGCTTAAAGGTGCAAAAAGAGAAAATAAGTCTGTTATGGATATTGCAAAATTCTATACAGATGCTTTCTTTGAGGACTGCAAAAAGCTTAATATCAAAACTCCTGATGTGGTTGAACCTGCAACAAATTGTATTGATGAGTTTATTACAATGGTTCAGGGGCTTCTTGATAAGGGCTATGCTTATGTTGCAGGCGGAAATGTATATTTTGATACATCAAAGCTTGATGAGTACTATGTTTTCAACAAGCACGACAGTGACGAATTAATGATTGGTGTTCGTGAGGGCGTTGAAGAGGACTCCAATAAGCGCAATAAAAATGACTTCGTGCTTTGGTTTACAAAATCAAAATTTGAAGATCAGGCACTTAAATGGGAATCACCTTGGGGTGTAGGCTATCCCGGTTGGCATATCGAATGCTCTGCAATTAGCCTTAAGCACCTTGGTGAATATATGGATATCCATTGTGGTGGTATTGATAATGCTTTCCCCCACCATACAAATGAAATCGCCCAGAGTGAAGCATACCTCGGTCATAAATGGTGTAACTATTGGTTTCATGTTCTTCACCTTAACACAAATTCAGGTAAAATGAGTAAATCCAAGGGCGAATTCCTTACAGTTTCGCTTCTTGAAGAAAAGGGCTATAACCCTCTTGCATACAGATTCTTCTGTTTGCAGTCTCATTACAGAAAACAGCTTGTTTTCTCTTACGAAAATCTTGATGGTGCAGCAACTGCATATGACAAGCTTCTTAAGAAAATTGCAGGCCTTAAGCCTTGCGATAGCGATGAGCTCGATATGGCTGCAGTTGAAAAGCTTCAAGGCTCATTCAAAGCTGCTCTTGATAATGATATAAACACATCTCTTGCAGTTACTGCAGTTTATGATGTTCTCAAAGAGAAAACAAACGATAAAACAAAGATTTATCTTCTTAATGATTTTGACAGGGTTCTCTCTCTTGATTTGGTTGAGGGTGCAAAGAAGCTTAACGAAACAACAGAGGAAGTTGAAGAGCTTGATGACTTTGCAAAATATGTTGAAGAACAGATTGCTTTGAGAGTTGAGGCTAAAAAGGCTAAAAACTTTGCAGAAGCAGACAGAATCCGTGACGAATTGGCATCAAAGGGCGTTACACTCCTTGATACCCGAGAAGGCACAAAATGGACTAAAGAATAAAAGGGATTATTTTATGACAAGTAAAGAAAGAGCAAAGCTTCGTGCAGAAGCAAACGGACTCGACCCGATTTTCCAGATTGGTAAAGAGGGTGTAACCGATGCAGTTATTGCACAGATTGAAGATACATTTAATACAAGAGAGCTTTTTAAAATTAAGGTTCATCTTGAAACCTCTCCTGAAGGACCCAAAGAGATTGCGCAGAAAATTTCTGAAGCAACAGGTTGCCATATTGTTCAGGTAATCGGCGGAACAATTGTTGTTTTCAGAATCAACCTTATTCTTCGTCAGAAAGCAGCAGAGAAGAAAAAACGTCAGCAGGAAAGAGCGAGAAAAGAAGCTCTTGAAAAACGCACAGAAAGAACAAGAAAGAAATACAGCAGGTAAAAATTATGAGTGAAATTGTTACCGTTAATAAAAAGAAAAAGGTTGGTTCTTTTATAATCGGTCTTTTGGTTCTTGCCCTTGCAATAACAGGTGCTGTCAGCATCGGTAAATTCGCAATAGATAAATTCTATTCGGGTGAGGAAGAGGTAGTTGATTATTCAGGCTATGCAGAGTTTTTAACTTGGGTAGTGGGCGTTGACCCTGATTCATTTTCCGACATAACCAAGGCTGATAAAAATGCTCTTCTTAATATTGCAATCTGCTCTCTCCTTACTGATGAGGTGAAAACAGGGGATTACAATGTTACTGAAAAAGGCCTTATAGTTCCTGCAGAGGATGTTGCAGGTTATTATCTTAAAATGTTCGGACCCGATGTTGAGATAGTGCATTCAAGCGTTATGGGTTATGGTTATGAATTTACCTACGATGCAAGTGCCGATACTTATACAGTGCCTCTTACCGGTGTAACTCCACCCTTTACAGTAAGAATTGAATCTGTTGAAAAAACAGGTGGTCTTGCAATTATTCGTGTTGGCTATGTAGGAACCAATAATGTTGAGGTTGCTCCTGACGGAACAATTGCCGCAACCCAGCCCGACAAATATGCCGACATCACCCTCAAAGAAACCGAAACAGGCTATAATCTTATTTCTGTTATGGCTGTTACGGTAGGCGAATATCAATAATAAAAAGTCCTCATTCTATTTTAAGAATGGGGGCATTTTTATTTGGCTGACCGATATCAGCGGTCCGTATTTGTTTAGATTGAGTTAAAGTAAAACCTTTACAATTGTTTGACATTTATATATACCGGTGTTAAAATGAGCCTATAAAATTTACGGAGATTTGTTTATGGCTTTATTGAAAAAAGATGATACACTTTTTTTGAAAATAGTAATAATTTTAAGCAGCTTTCTCATAGGTGGCTATCACGTTGCGGTGTCCTGCTTCCTTTCTGTTTTGTTGTTGCTTTATATGTTGTATAGTGCGTTTACTGATGGTGAAAAGCAAAAAATGCAGATTGGTCTGACTGTGGGGTCAATAATTCTTCTCACATTGTCATATCTGGTTGTGTGCATTTGGGCGGTGGATAGCGGTTCGGCAATTTATGGCTTTTTCAAGCTTTTGCCTGTGGCGTTGCTTTCTTTGATAGTGTCCTCTTTTGAAAAAGAAAAGCGTATGAGCATTCTTGATTGCGTTCCCTTAACGGCGGTGGTCAATGGTGTTCTGGCGTATGGTTTGTCGTTTGTTCCCGTGTTAACGGATTATTTTCTTGTGGCAGAAAGATTGGGTGGCTTCTTTCAATCTCCCAACGCGTTTGCAATTTTCTGCCTTGCAGGAATAATAGTTTTACTTACATCTGAAAAAATTGATTTTAAAAAATGGTTGCTTACGGCAGTTCTTACCTTGTTGATTTTCCTTACAGGTAGCCGTACGGTATTTATATTCCTTGTTGTTACAGTATTGATTTTTGTTGTAACACTTAAAAATAAAAAAACAAAAAGAAATATTCTTCTGTTGTTGGTGGGTGCTGTTGCGGTCAGCGTTATTGTTGTTATTGTAACCGATAGTGTTCAGACTGTGGGCAGATATCTTACAATTTCGTTGGAATCAAGCACTTTTCTTGGCAGATTGCTTTATTATAAGGATGCAATACCGGTTATCTTCAAACATCCTTTCGGTTTGGGTTATTATGGCTATTATTTTACTCAGGGTACTTTCCAGACAGGCGTGTATTCCGTTGCATTTGTCCACAATTCATTTTTACAATTTCTGTTAGATGTAGGCTTTGTTCCTGCAATAGCTTTTGTTGTTGCGCTGGCGGTATCCTTGTTCTCGAAAGGAACAAATTTAAGACAAAAAATGCTTCTTCTGATAGTTTTCGGACACAGTTTATTTGATTTTGATTTGGAATTTACTGCAGTATTCTTTGTTCTTGTTCTCGCCATGGATTTTGAGTCTGGTAAAAAATTTGTTTTTTCAATAAATAAATTTGCCACAGCAACAATTTCAGGTGTATTGATGTTGCTTAGCGTATATTTCGCATTTGTAAATACTCTTTATTTATTAGGGGAATACACATCCGTAGAGAAAATTTACGGGTTCGATACAATGTCCAAAATTCAGTTGATAACCCAAGAAAAAGACGGAATGTTACTTAATGAGTATGCCGATGAAATTATAAAGAATAACGGAAATGTTGCCATAGCATATGATGTTAAAGCCAATAGTGCTTATTCCGATGGTGATTTCAAAATGGTTATGGAGTATAAAGATAAGGCTCTGGAATGTGCACCCTATTCGTTAGAAGAATACCTTGATTACTGCGATAAGCTGATTGTGGGTGTTTCACTTTATGAGAACGCAGGGGATGATTACAGTGCTGCAGCTTGCAAAAAAGCTCTGCTTTCTGTAAGGGAAAAGGCAGAGAAAACAAAAAATAAAACAAGTGAATTAGGCTTGAAGATTTACGATAAACCTGATCTCGATTTCCCACAGGAATATGAAGAATTTTTTGAGGCGTGTGAAGTGGATGAAGCAAAAAAATAAAAGTGCCGTTTTTGCGGTAGCAGGCGGTATTCTGGCAGTTGTAATATTGGTTGCCGTACTTATGGTGACTGTTTTAAAAACAGAGAAAAGCATATTAATAAAGGACAATAAGGGTGAAGTTTTTGCTGTTGCAAAGTGGGACGGCGTCAAGGAAACCTTTGAAACCGATAACCAATTTATGCAAACCTATGCTTCCTTGGCTTTTGAAGAGGTTCAATCAATTGTCGCAGAACAAGAAAAGCTTACCGAAAAGAAAATAAATAAATACATTTTCAATAATGTGACAGAAATTAAAACTAATTTTGATAAAGGGGCTTTTTTAAAGCTGAAAGCTGCTTGTGAGCAACAAGGCTTTGAAAATACAAGCTGCGAAATTGCAATAAGTGATTTGAATGGTAAGCTGATAGCAGTGTTTTCAGTGGGTAATAAGGAAAACCCGCTTTCCTTATCCCGGAATTATGTAGGCTCAGCCATTAAACCATTAAGTGTTTATGCGCCTGCGTTAGAGTCAGGGAAATATAATTGGTCAAGTATGGTGGTCGATTCACCCGTTTCAAAGGTTCAGGAAGAGAATGGTAAACTATTAGATTGGCCTGTTAATGCGGATGACTCCTATTCATATGAAGAGGAAATTATTGTTGACTCTTTGATGAATTCCACAAATACTGTTGCAGTAAAGCTTTTGCAGGGTGTGGGCGTTTCAAAATCAATGGATGCCCTGGAATATAAATATGGTTTTAACCTTGATTATGAACGTCAAAAGATTAAATCTACTGATGAAACAGAGGTTCTTGGTAACATCGCTTTGGGCTATTTGTATAATGGTGCAACAGTTGTTGATATGGCAGGTAATTTTCAGCCTTTTGCTAATGGTGGTGTATACACTAAACCTGTTGCAGTAGATGAAATTTTAAATGATGACCAAATTTTATATAAAGGAAAATACATAAACAAAAAGGTTCTCTCAGAAGAAACAGCAGAAATAATGAACAGAATGCTTCAATTGGTTGTTCAGGGTGGTACAGGAAAGAACGCTAAGGTTGAAGGCTTGAAGGTCGGCGGAAAAACCGGTACAACCTCCGGAAATCAGGATAACTGGTTTGTGGGCTTTACTCCTGATTACACTTGTGCCGTGTGGCACTCTTTTTCAGAAAAAGGGAATGTAGCACCGGAAATTTTTGCAGATGTTTTTGAAAATGTAAAATCTGAAAACAAAGTGTTTCCCCATAAAAATGGCGTGATTTCAGAGGTTTATTGTGAAAAAAGCGGTAAACTGAAAGGTGGAAATTGTAAAAATACAAGAAGAGGGTATTATGTGCATAATAAATTGCCTGAAGTTTGTAATGAATGTAGTCAAGAGGGATTGGACTGATGTTCAATCTCTCTTGTTTTTTATTGACAAAAAAAGGTTAAGTGGTATAATATTTTTTGTGGAATTATGTTCACTTTTTACTTTGAAAGGAGAGGTTAATGTGAAAAAAGCACTTTCTTTGCTTTTGTCTGTGCTTATGCTGTTGAGCACATTGTCCTGCATTTCTACAGTTTCATTTGCTGCTGATGCAGACACGGTAAAAGCAACTTATTCAGGCGCTAGAAGTTATAACGGTAGCTATGGCGAAGAAATAGGCGCAACACAAGTTGTGGCTGACGAAGTTTATAGCTTTGCTATGGATGAAATCTTCTATATGGTGATAGAAGAGGAAGGCGAGTATCGCTTCTATGCAGAAGAATCATCACTTGATACATACCTTGATATTTACACAGATAATCAAGGTTCATATTATTTTGATGATGAAAATGGTCTGAATTTTGATGGCACTTTATATCTGTATCAAGGTGATGTTATTACCGGTAAGGTTGGTATCCGCGACGGTGATCCGGAATGGGATATGGTAACAATGTATGTGGACCGTGGCTATAGTCCGGAGGACGAATATGATGATTCCAGAATCGGAGAAACAATTTATTTGGATGATTTTTATGCTGAGATTGTTTCAGAGGATGCATGCATTATTTATGATATTTATAGTGAAGAAAAAGAGATTTCAATCCCCTCTGAAATCGAAGGCTATAAGGTTGTTGGCTTTGGTGAATATGTATGGTGTAGCAGTGATGTAACAAAAATCACACTGCCGTATACTATTGAAACACTTTATCCGGAAACATTTGCATATCGTGACAAATTAAGATGGATAAGTGTAAGCAGCAAAAATCCCAACTTTAAATCTGTTGATGGTGTTGTTTTTACCAAGGATGGAAATGAAATTGTTATAATCCCCAACGATTTCAGGGGAACAGTCAGAATTCCTTCAGGCAATAAAAAGCTTACAGATTATCAATGGAAAAGCTTGAAAAAGGCAGAAAAGGTTTCAGTAGCATCCGATCATCCTGTTATGGTTAAGGAAGGCGGAGTTATCTATAATAAAGAATATACAAAGATTTATTATGGTCGTCCCACATCCAAAAACTATGAAATGAAAAGCACAGTAAAGGTGATTGGAACTGCAGCCTTTGAAGAATGCAAAACACTTGAAAGTGTAAAGCTCTCTTCCAAGGTTACCGATATTTCTTATGCTACATTTGCAGGTTGTACATCACTTAAGACCGTTACCTTACCAAAGAAGCTTGTTTCTATTGGTGAGGCTGCATTTGCCGGAACTGCTATCGAAAGCGTTAAGCTTCCCTCGACAACAGAAGCGCTTTATTCAACAGCCTTTTATAAATGTACTTCTTTGGAAACCGTGGAGTTAAATGAAGGGTTGAAATGGATTGGTTCAAGTTGTTTCCAATATGCAGGAGTTAAGGCGATTGATATTCCTGATTCTGTTGAAGCGTTGGATTGGAGTGCATTTTCACGTTGCTCTAAGCTTTCAAAGGTTGATTTGGGCTCAGGAATTTCATATATAGATGGTAATGTGTTCTATAAATGCAAATCCCTAAAGCAAGTAGTAATTCCTGAAAATATAAAGAATATCTATTCTGGTGCGTTTACAGAATCCGGTCTTACCTCTGTTAAGGTTCCAAGCAATGTGGAAACTATTAATGGTGCATTTGTTAATTGTGACAATCTGAAATCTGTTTATATCGGCAAGGGTGTAGAGGAAGCTATTTCCGCATTTGAGGGTTGCGATAATCTGGAGACCGTAAAATTCGGTGATGGATTTAACGGCGATTGTATGTGGGCATTCAGTGATTGTCCGAAGCTCAAGGATGTTACTATTCCAAATTCAGTAACAAAGCTTGCTTATAAGGAATTTGCAAATTGCTCATCTCTTAATGAAATTGATATTCCCAAATCTGTTCTCAAGGTGGATAAATGGTCTGTTTACGGCACAGGCTGGCTTAACTCTCAAAAACGAGGCGTTATCTATCTCGAGCATGTTTTATACGGCTACAAAAACAGTAAAAACACTGAAACAGTTCCCCAGAATTTCAAGCTTATAACAAAACCGGGAACAACAAGTATTGCAAGCGGTGCTTTTGCAGATCAGAAAAATCTTGTGGAAGTTGTTATTCCCGATGGAATGAAGTATATCGGAGAATATGCTTTTTACGACTGTAAGAATCTTAAGAGTATCGAAATTCCAGAAAGTGTAAAGAAAATTGAAACCTATGCTATTGGCTTCATTTATGGTGAAGTTTACTACGAGGAATGGGATTACACAGAATATCAAAGCATTGTTGACCCTGATTTTGTAATATATGGTGTGCCCGGTAGTGCTGCTGAAAAATATGCTGATAAATACGGAATAACATTTAAAAAGGCATGCTCTCATAAATTCTCAAAGTGGATTGTTGATGAAGAGGCAACTCTTTATCAGGCAGGCTACAAGCATAAGGTTTGTTCAAAGTGCGGAAAAGCATATGACATTACAGAAATAGAACAGCTTGAATGCTCAAAGCCATCCCTCAAAACAATTTCTAATACCACATCCGGTGTTAAAATCACTTGGGGTAAGGTTAAAGGTGCTGATGAGTACAACATTTACCGCAAGGTAAAAGGTGGTTCTTCTTACAGAAAAATCGGCACAACAACCAAAACGACCTATACTGATAAGACAGCAAAATCAGGTAAAAAGTATTACTATTACGTAAAAGCTGTAAATGAGGCAGGTAGCTCTGATGCTTCAAGCTCAAAGTCAATTCTTTATCTTGCTGACCCGACCTTGAAAACACCTTCAAGCACAAAGAAGGGTATTGTTCTTAAATGGAATAAAATTACTGGTGCAGAAGGATACAGAGTTTACCGCAAAACAGGTAGTGGCTCTTATAAAAAGATTGCAACTGTAAAAGGCTCAACAAAGGTAACTTATACAGATAAATCTGCAAAGAAGGGCAAAACCTACACCTATAAGATTAAGGCTTATAAGAGCGACAATACAAGTGTATATTCAAATGAAAAGAAGATAAAAGACAAATATTAAATGGAAAGCACCGCTCTTGCGGTGCTTTCTGTCAATCTTTACCAAAAAAATTCCTGTTATATTATAGGTTTTTTATCTTTAAACTATGGAAAATTCTGAAAATATGTGTTACAATGAGCGATGGTGTAATAACTCTAATTGCGCCAAAATGCGCAAAAAATTTATTGGAGGTAAATTATGAGCAAGAAATTCGTTTATTTGTTCTCAGAGGGCGACGCTTCAATGCGTGAGCTTCTCGGTGGTAAAGGTGCAAACCTTGCAGAAATGACTAACATCGGTCTTCCTGTTCCTCAGGGTTTCACAATCACAACTGAAGCTTGTACTCAGTACTATGAGGACGGCAGAAAAATCAATGATGATATCCAGGCACAGATTATGGAATACATCGACAAAATGGAAGGCGTTGTTGGCAAGAAATTTGGCGACAAAGAAAATCCCCTTCTCGTTTCTGTTCGTTCCGGTGCTCGTGCATCCATGCCCGGTATGATGGATACAATCCTTAACCTTGGTCTTAACGAAGAAGTTGTTGAAGTTATGGCTGCAAAGTCAGGCAACGCTCGTTGGGCTTATGACTGCTACAGAAGATTCATCCAGATGTACTCCGACGTTGTTATGGAAGTTGGTAAGAAATACTTCGAGCAGCTCATCGATGAAATGAAAGAAGCTAAAGGCGTAACTCAGGATATCGAGCTTACTGCTGAAGACCTCAAGGAACTTGCAGGTCAGTTCAAAGCTGAATACAAAGCAAAAATCGGTAAAGACTTCCCCTCAGATCCCAAAGAACAGCTTATCGATGAAATGAAGGAAGCTAAGGGCGTAACTCAGGACATCGAGCTTACAGCTGAAGACCTTAAAGAATTAGCAGGTCAGTTCAAAGCTGAATACAAATCAAAAATCGGTAAAGATTTCCCAACAGATCCAAAAGAACAACTTATGGGTGCTGTTGAAGCTGTTTTCCGTTCATGGGACAACCCTCGTGCAAACGTTTACCGTCGTGACAACGATATCCCTTACTCATGGGGTACAGCTGTTAACGTTCAGGCTATGGCTTTCGGTAACATGGGTGACGACTGTGGTACAGGTGTTGCATTTACTCGTGACCCTGCTACAGGTGAACGCGGACTTATGGGTGAATTCCTTGTAAACGCACAGGGTGAAGACGTTGTTGCTGGTGTTAGAACTCCAATGCCAATCGCTCAGATGGCTGAAAAATTCCCAGAAGCTTTCGCACAATTCGAAAAAGTTTGTGCTACTCTTGAAGATCACTACAGAGATATGCAGGATATGGAATTTACAGTTGAAGCTGGTAAACTCTATATGCTCCAGACAAGAAATGGT